>NZ_MDUX01000060.1 GCF_014736495.1 Candidatus Dactylopiibacterium carminicum | reverse complement strand
CATTTGGTGTCGGGTGTCGGGTGTCGGGTGTCGGGTGTCGGGTGTCGGGTGTCGGAGCTTGGTGCGCATGGCGCACCCTACGGCAAGGGGATGTCGGTCTTTTCCAGGCTTTGACAGAGATCGCGTACGAGACATTCACTGCATTTCGGTTTGCGTGCGATGCAGGTATAGCGGCCGTGCAGGATCAGCCAATGGTGGGCGTCGACCAGGTATTCGCTCGGCACGCGGCGTATCAGTGCGTCTTCCACGGCGCGTACGTCTTTGCCCGGGGCTAGCCCCATGCGGTTGGATACGCGGAATATGTGTGTGTCGACGGCCATCACAGGTTCGCGCCAGAGTGCGTTGAGTACTACGTTGGCGGTCTTGCGGCCCACGCCGGGCAGGGCTTCGAGCGCTTCGCGCGAGCGTGGAACCTCGCCGGCGTGGCGTTCCAGCAATTGCCAGGAGAGCTGGGCGACGTTCTTGGCCTTGTTGCGATACAGGCCGATGGTCTTGATGTATCCGGCGATGCCGGCCTCCCCCAGCGTGACCATGGCTTCCGGCGTGGGCGCCGCGGGAAACAGCTTGCGCGTGGCGAGATTCACGCCCTTGTCGGTGGCCTGCGCCGAGAGCACGACGGCCACCAGCAACTGGAATGGGGTTTCGTATTCCAGTTCGGTGACCGGATGCAGATTGGCGGCTTGCCAGCGGGCGAAGGCTTCACCGATCTGGGTTTTGGTCATCAGGCGGGGCAAGATCGGGCTCCGTGATTCGTGGCTTGTTTTGAGGGCTCATTATTGCCGGTCGGCGGCAATACTGTTCACTTGGATAATTTTGAGCCTCAGTTCTGACGCGACACCTGCCTTTACCCTCCCCCTGCCGGGGGAGAGGGGGTGGCCCGCAGGGCCGGGAGAGGGCGCGCGGTGCAATCCGTGGGCTTCCTCGTTGATCGTGCCTGCACGTCACCCGGCGGCTACCTTCTTCCCCTCAAGGGAGCAGGAGCAGCTGAGGTCTGGCAGGGCTCTGCGTCGTTTCATGGGCGTGGTGTGCGGGCGCTGTCGCGGCGTGCCTTGTACAGGTTCGACAGATGCGGGCCGAGGTAGTCGAGAAGCGCCCGGATGCGTGGGGCGAGATGACGGCTGTGAGGATAGACGGCATGCAGCGGTGTGGCAGGGATCGGATATCGCGGCAGTATCTGTACCAGACGGCCGCTGGCCAGATCCTCGAAGACATCCCAGATCGATTTGCGTGCGATGCCGTAACCCGCCAGGGCCCAGCCATGTACCACCTCGCCGTCGTTGGCGGCCAGCGTGGCGGTGATGCGCACGGTGACCGGCGCATCGCCTTCGAAGCGCCAGTCCGCCTGGAATTGCTGCCCGATCAGCAGGCAATCGTGGCGGGACAGTTCGCCGGGGTGCGTGGGCGTGCCACGGCGGCGCAGATAGTCCGGCGCGGCACACAGAATGCGATGGTTGGGCGCCAGCGGGCGCGAAATGAATGAGGAGTCCTGCAGAGCGCCGTAGCGGATGGCGACGTCCATGCCGGATTCGATCAGGTCGAGCACCGTGTCGGTCAGTTGCAACTGGATGTTCAGGCCCGGGTGAGCGGTGCAGAAATCCGCCAGCAGTGGAGCGATGTAGCGTCTCCCCAGTTCGACAGGCGCTGTGATGCGCAGGGGCCCCACAATCGCTTCCCGGCTCTGGGAGAGGCGCTGTTCGACGCTGGCCAGCTCGTCGAGGATCTGCAGTGCATGCTGATAGAGGAGCTGACCTTCTTCGGTCAGCGATTGGCGTCGCGTGGTCCGTTGCAGCAGACGTACGCCCAGCAGCGTTTCCAGCTGGCGCAGGCGCCGAATGGCCAGTGGCAGGCTGATGTTCAGTTCGCGCGCGGCGCCTGAAAGGCTGCCATGGGCGACAACCTTGACGAACAGGTGCAGCAGACCGAGGTCGGTGATGAGTGTTTTGTTGTCCAATCCGAAAACAGTTCATTCCTGTGGTGGCCATTTATTTCACCGCAAGACAATCATAAGCTCAAGACCTGTTGTGTCTGCCTGGTGGCCGGCGATGTTTCGTCCCGCGCCGCGCTGAATTCCCCCGATATGAAGGAGCCAACCCCATGAAGATCGATCTTTCCGGCAAGTCTGCCCTGGTGACCGCCTCTACAGGCGGTATCGGTTTCGCCATCGCCCAGGGGCTTGCCGCCAGCGGCGCCCGCGTGATCCTCAACGGGCGCAGTGAAGACAGCCTTGCGCGTGCGTCCGCGAAACTGCTGGCGGCGGTACCGGGGGTGCAACTGCGGGGCGTCGCTGCGGATCTGGGCAGTGATGCAGGCGTGCAGCACCTGCTCGATGCCTTGCCCGAGGTGGACATTCTGGTTAATAACGCGGGCATCTTCGGGCCGCTGGATTTCTTCGAGACCGATGACGCCACCTGGGAACAGTACTGGCAGACCAATGTGATGAGCGGCGTGCGTCTTTCGCGCGCGCTGCTGCCAGGCATGGTGTCGCGGCGCTGGGGGCGCGTGGTGTTCATCTCCTCGGAGTCCGCGCGCAACATTCCGGCGGATATGGTGCACTACGGTGTTTCCAAGACCGCGCAACTGGCGCTTTCGCGCGGCCTTGCCAAGCGGGTGGCCGGCAGCGGCGTGACGGTGAATGCTGTGCTGCCCGGCCCGACGATCTCGGATGGTTTTGCCGAGATGATGAAGGATGAAGTCGCGCGTACCGCCAAACCGCTCGAAGCGCTGGCACGCGAATTCGTGATGACCCATCGGCCCAGTTCGGTAATCCAGCGTGCGGCCAGCGTGGAAGAGGTGGCCAATATGGTGGTTTATGTCTGCTCCACACAGGCGTCGGCGACTTCGGGTGCTGCCCTGCGTGTGGATGGTGGCGTGGTTGACGACATCGTCTGAGAACCTGTTCAGGTTCTGAAGCGCGCAGCGCCGATGGCGGGGCTCCCGCATCCGTTTCTTGTAAAGGACAAACTCATGGAAAAACGTCTTCTGGGCCGTACCGGCCTGGCCATCTCTCCCATCGTCTTCGGTGGCAACGTGTTCGGCTGGACCATCGACGAGAAGTCCAGCTTCGATGTGCTGGATGTCTTCGTGGATCTGGGCTTCGACGCCATCGATACCGCCGATGTCTATTCAGCCTGGGCGCCTGGCAATCGTGGCGGCGAGTCGGAAACCATTATCGGGCGCTGGCTGAAGGCCAGGCCGGGCATGCGCGACAAGGTGAAGATCTTTACCAAGGTCGGTTCGGACATGGGTGTGCCCGGCCACAAAGGGCTGTCGGAAAAATGGATCCTGCAGGCCGTGGAGGATTCGCTCACGCGCCTGGGGATCGATTGTATCGATCTGTACTTCTCCCACTGGCCCGATGCCACGCCCTACGAGGAAACACTGGGGGCCTACGACAAGCTGTTGAAGACGGGGAAGATCCGCAGCATCGGAGCGTCCAATCTCGACGCCACGCAACTGGGCAAGGCGCTGGATGTTTCGAAGCTGCATGGTCTGCCGGCTTATCAGGTGCTGCAGCCGGAATACAACCTGTATGACCGCAGCCGTTTCGATGGCGCATTGCGCGATCTGTGCATCGCGCAGGGAGTCGGCGTGGTCACCTATTACAGCCTTGCCTCCGGTTTTCTCTCCGGCAAGTACCGCTCCACTGAAGATCTGGGGCAGAGCGCGCGTGGCGCGGGCATCGGCAAGTATCTGGATGCGCGCGGCCTGAAGATACTCGCGGCGCTCGATCTTGTGGCTGCCAGACATGAGGCCGCACCGGCCGAAGTGGCGCTCGCCTGGCTGATCGCCCGCAGTGGTGTGAGCGCACCGATTGCCAGCGCCACCCGACGCGCACATGTGGAAAGCTTCGCCCGGGCTGCCGCGTTGCGGCTGGATGCGGAGGATCTTGCCGGTCTGGAACAGGCCAGCGCAGCGTGATGGTGCGCACGGCGCTCCCTGCGCTCAAGGCTGGTCTTTTCTTCGGTGCAGGGTATGCCGTCATGCGTACCGATCTGATTTTTCCCGATGAGCGTTGATCGCCGAAGTGCCACGGCCTTGCTGGTGGCGGCCACTTTCTTCATGGAGAACCTGGGCGCCACCGTCATCGCCACCTCGTTGCCCACGATGGCGCGGGATTTTGGCGCCTTGCCCGCACACTTGTCGGTCGGTGTATCCGCGTATCTGGTCGCGTTGACGGTGTTCATCCCGGTCAGCGGTTGGGCTGCGGACCGCTTCGGCGCACGGCGTGTGTTCGCCACGGCAATCGTGCTGTTCACGTTGGCATCCCTGCTTTGTGCCCTCAGCGAGAGCGTGTCCGGCTTCACCCTGGCGCGTACGCTGCAGGGCATCGGTGGCGCGATGATGGTGCCGGTCGGGCGGCTGGTGGTGCTGCGCGATACGCCGAAGGAGGGCATCGTGCGCGCCATAGCGATCCTGACCTGGCCCGCGCTGGTGGCCCCGATTCTCGGCCCGCCGCTTGGTGGATGGATCAGCACGTACTGGAGCTGGCACTGGATATTCCTGCTGAATCTGCCCCTGGGGATCGTCGCGCTGATGGGCACCTTCGTGTTGGTACGCAATGAGGGCAGCCCGGTAGGGCGTTTCGACGCTACCGGTTTCTTGCTCACCGGCCTGGGCTTTACGCTTTTCATGGTCGGAATCGAGCTGGCAAGCCGTACCGATCTTTCCGCATGGGCGTGGAGCCTGTCACTGATGGCCGGCGTGCTTCTGTTGGGACTCTCCTCGATCCATCTGCGCCGCAGCGAACGGCCCTTGTTTGCCCTGTCGCCCTTGAGGATCGCGACCTTCCGCGTCACTGCGGTGGGCGGGTCGATGTTCCGTACGGCGATCGGCACCGCGCCTTTTTTGTTGCCACTGATGTTCCAGTTGGGATTCGGCTGAAGTGCGGTGCAGGCCGGTTCGCTGCTGTTGTGGCTGTTCGCCGGCAATCTGTGCATGAAACCGGCCACTACCTGGATCATGAATCGCTTCGGCTTCCGGCGTGTCCTGCTGGGCAATGGTCTGTTGGTCGTCGCGGGCTTTGCCGCCTGCGGTCTGCTGACGGCAGAAACCCCTTACACCTGGTTGGCCGTGCTGCTGTTCCTGACGGGCCTGACGCGCTCGATGCAGTTCACCGCGCTCAATACCATCGGTTTTGCCGATGTGCCATCTCCCCAGATGCGTGACGCCACGACCTTGTTTTCCGTGTTGCAGCAGATGAATGCTGGCATGGGGATCGCCTTTGGCGCGTTGGCGCTGGCGATTGCCGGGCAGGCTCGTGGCACCGGGACTGGCTTGGTGGCGGCAGGAGATTTCCGCCTGGCCTTTTGGCTGGTGGCAGGGCTGGCCTTGCTGGCCCTGGTGGATTGTGCGCGGTTGCCGCGAGATGCCGGCCAGCAGGTACTGCGGACGCGTTGATCGGGCGCGTCCGCAGGCGCTGTACGCCGTTATCCCGAAGATCCTGTACAGGGACCTCAGGAATGGTGGTGGGCCGGCACGCCGCCAATCTTTTCTTGCAGCTGTGCGTGTTTTTGGCGGGCTTCGTACCAGTTCTTGGCAGCGATCAGGCATGCCAGCGCGATGAAGGCGCCGGGGGGCAGGATGGCGAAGAGGAAACCGGGATAGTCGGCCGGCAGCACCTGGATGGCCTGGGCTCCGGGGATGATCATTTCGATACCGGCAAAAAGATGGCCTGTGCCGAGCACTTCGCGCGTGCCGCCGAGGATGGCGAGCACCAGCATCAGCCCCACGCCCATGGCTGCGCCGTCCACTGCCGAGGGCAGGGCGGGGTTCTTGGCGGCATAGGCTTCCACACGGGCGAGCACGATGCAGTTGGTGGTGATCAGTGGCACGAAGATGCCCAGCACCAGATAGAGTTCATGCAGCCAGGCGTTCATTGTCAGATCCAGCACGGTGACCAGTGCGGCGATGATGAGGATGAACACCGGGATGCGGATTTCGTAGGGGATGAGGTTGCGCAGCAGCGAAACGGTGGCGTTGGACATCGCCATCACCAGGATGGTGGCGATGGCGAGACTGACGCCGTTGATGAAGCTGGTGGATACCGCCAGGATCGGGCACAGGCCGAGCAATTGGGCCAGCCCGGTGTTCTGCCGCCAGAAACCATTCCAGAAGATGTCGCGATAGTTGTAGCTGCTCATGGCTGCACTCCCTGCCTGAAGAGCCGATCCTGATCGGCCCGCGCGAAGGCTGCGGCGCGGGCTACTGCGTTGGTGACGGCGCGTGCCGAGATGGTGGCACCGGCGCGGTATTCGATCGCACCGCCATCCTTGCGGACTTTCCAGTCGCTGCCGGCCAGCGCGGCGAACTGGCCGATCCAGGGCGCGGTCTTGTTCTTGTCCTTCTTCGGATCGATGTAATCGCCAAGACCCGGTGTTTCACGATGCTCCACGACACGTACGCCACCAAGGCTGCCATCGTGCATCACAGCCAGCACCAGGCGGATCTTGCCGGAGTAGCCATCCGGGGCGACGGCTTCCATCACCAGTGCCACCGGTGCATCGCCCTTGCGTGCGCGCCAGATCGTGGCGCCCTTGGGAAGACCGAGTTCGGGCGCGGTGTCCAGCGTCACGGCATCGCGCAGCAGCGCGTTGTCGTAGCTCACGGGCGGCAGGATGTCGTTGATCAGGCGAAGCTTTTCCTGCTCGGCGCTGGCATCGATGGTGTCGCGCGTAGCGAGATAGGTGCCGGCCATCAGCGCGGTGAACGCCATCGTGAAGGCGAGCATGGTCAGCGCGGTGCGTACCGACAGGCCGAAGGCTGTAGGGGGTGCCAGCGGGGGTAGCGTGGGTTCGCTCATGGCTTGTCTTGCGTGATGGATTTGCCGGGTTGGGGCAAAGCGGTCAGCTGATCCAGGCCTTCGGCACCCAGCAAGGCCTCGAGGCGGGGCAGCAGCGGGCCGAGGCGTTCTTCGAGGTAGCCCCGGATGCTGTCGACGGTGACCTGGGTGGCGCGGTCGATCTCCAGATTCACGTGCTGGCCTACCTGCTTTTCATCGAAGGTGGTGGCACGCAGGGTTTCGGGGATGAACCATACCGAGAAGCTGTGGCTGGCACGGTCCATGTCCGACACGGTGAGGCTGCAGCCATTGACGGCGATGTAGCCCTTGGCGAAGACGTAGCGCGACCATTCCGGGTCGAGCTGGAAACGCATCACCTTGTTGTTCTCCGGGCTGTCGATGGCAGCGATGCGTGCTGTGCAATCGATGTGGCCGGAGAGCGGGTGACCACCGATCTCGGCACCGTCGCGGGCTGCGCGTTCGACATTGATCCGGCTGCCTGCGTCCAGCGTCAGCAAGGTGGTGCGGGCGAGGCTTTCCTGCATCACGTCGAACACGGCCCGGCCCGGGCGGTGCGAGGTGACGGTGAGACAACAACCATCCACGGCCACGCTGGCGCCGATCTCGATGCCGGTGTCGAATCCTTCGGGAAAGGCCAGCTCCAGCATGAGCAGCCCTTGCTTGCGATCGATGGCGATGACCTCGGCCACCCCTTTGACGATGCCTGTAAACATGACTTTCCTTCTCAGACCTTGTTGTCACCCTTGTGACCGAAGACGGGAGGCTGGGTCTTCATGTCGATCAGGGGAACGAGAATGTTCATCAGCAGCGTGGCGAAAGCCACGCCGTCAGGATAGGCGCCGAAGACCCGGATCAGATAGACCAGCAGCGCGGCCGCGGCGGCGTAGATGAGCTTGCCGCGTGGTGTTGTGCTGGCAGAGACCGGGTCGGTGAAGATGAAGAAGGCACCGAGCATGCTGCCGCCCGCAGCCAGATGGAATACCGGTGAGGCGTAACGGGCGCTGTCGGCCAGCCAGAACGCCCCCGAGATTGCCGCCAGGGCAAGGATGAAGCCCACCGGGATGTGCCAGGTGATGATGCGTTGCTGGATCAGCAGCAGACCACCGATCAGGTAGGCCAGCGCGAGCCATTCCCAGCCGCGCCCGGCCAGGCTGCCGAAGACGCTGCCATCGGCGCGTACGCTGGCGACACTGGCGCCGGCCTCACGCAGTCCGGTGCGCAGGGCATCCAGCGGCGTGGCGGAGGTGATCGCGTCCGGCAGCGCCGAGGGCCATTGGCTCATCAGCGCCGGAAAGGCGACCAGCATCACGGCATAGGCCACCATGGCGGGGTTGAAGGTGTTCTGTCCCAGTCCGCCATACAGATGCTTGGCCACCACGACGGCGATGGCCGTGCCGCTCACCACCAGCCACCAGGGGGCTGTGGCGGGAAAGGCCAAGGCGATCAGCCAGGCAGTGACCACCACCGACAGGTCGGTGAGAAACAGGCGCAGCGGCTTGCCGCGTGCCGCCAGCATGGCTGCTTCACAGGCCAGCGCGGTGAGCGTGGCGAGCAGCAGCTGCCCCAGGATGGCGGGGCCGAATTGCCAGACATAGGCGCCGATGGCCGGAACCAGCGCAGCCAGCACCGTGCCCATCACGCGGGTGACGCTGGCGGGTCTGCGGACGTAGGGAGAGTTGTTGAGCATGGTGTCAGCGCGGATGCAGAGGTAATGCCGTCATTCCGGCGAATGCCGGAATCCAGGGCTTTTGTTTCGCCGCCTGGATCCCGGCGTGCGCCGGGATGACGCCCATCGGGAAGGAGGAATGGTGCGCACAGCGCACCCTACGAGGTGGGCGGGTGCGTCGTTGTGCGCCATGCGCACCATTGCCTCTGAGGGTGGACGCTGGCTTTGTCATGTGCGTTGCAGTCTGGCGCGGATCATGTCCAGCACCTCCAGATTGCGGATCGATTCGGCCGGCGTGAGTTGCGGCGAACGGCCTTCGAGCAGGGCGGCGGCGAACTCGCGGACCTGTTCCGTGTAGCGTTCGGTGGCGGCGACCGGGATGGCGCGTGTGCCTTCCGCCGTGGTGAGTGTCAATTCGCCGGCTTCCCCGAGGAAGGGATCGGGCACCAGCAGGCGCCCCTTGGTGCCGACGATTTCGGCGCCCATCTGGCCGAAGGCGTTGAAACCGCAATGCAGCGTGGCGAGCAGGCCATCAGGGTAGCGCAGCAGCACGGACGCATTCACGTCCACGCCATCGATGAATTCGGCCTCGGCATGGACCGATACCGGCAGTGCTCCGCCGGTGATCAGGCCCAGCAGGTTGATCGGGTAGACGCCCACGTCATAGAGCGCGCCGCCGCCCAGGCCGGGCTGCATCTTGATCGTGCCGGGGCGATCCAGGAAGAAGCGGAAGCTGGCGTTCACGTGGCGGACCTCGCCCAGCACACCGGATTCGATCACGCCGCGCAACTGGCGACTGCGGTCGGAATAGCGGTACATGAAGGCTTCCATCAGCACACGACGATTGCGCTGTGCTGCGGCGAACATCTCGCGTGCTTCCTGGGCATCCAGCGCCAGCGGCTTTTCGCACAGCACATGTTTGCCCGCATCCAGCGCGGCAATCGCCCAATGCTTGTGCAGAGAATTGGGCAGCGGGATGTAAATGGCGTCCACGGCGGGGTCGCGCAGCACTTCTTCATAACTCGCACGGGCGGTCAGCTCCGGCACTTGGGCCTGGGCTTCGGCGAGCTTGGCCGGATCCCGCGAGGCCAGCGCATGCACGCGACCATTGCCGGAGGCGAGGATGGCAGGGATTACCTGCAGGCGCGCGATACGGGCATAGCCGAGAATGCCCCAGCGGATCATCTGGTTTTCCACTTGGCTCATTGGGTCTCCTTGTCTGCGTCATTCGCCGCTTTCCGGGCCTGAGCACGGGCCAGGGCCGCATCGATCAGATGCCTGTTTCTCTTCGGGCGAGAGTTCCTTTTTCGCAGGCTTCTCAGTGGCTGTCTGGCCGGCAGCCCTGGCAGCTTTTGCCTTGGCGATGGCGGCCTCTGCTGGAGAGCGCGTGTTGTCCTCAGCCGGGGCTGCTGGCGTATCCGTAGTTGCGGGTGCGGCGGTGACGCTACCTGCGGCTTCGCGGCGTGCCTTGGCTTTGGCGAGCGCTGCGTCTACCAGCGCCTGCTTTTCCTCGGAGGAGAGTTCTTTCTTCGCGGGCTTGGTTTCCGGGGCTGACTCCGGCGAGGGAGAACCTGTATCCGCAACTTCGCGGCGGGCCTTCGCCTTGGCGAGCGCGGCATCGATCAGCGCTTGCTTGTCTTCCGCGCTCATTCCCGCCTGGGTGGTTTTTTCGGCCGGTACGGCATCTATATTGCCTTCGGCCGCTGCTTCCTTCTTTGCCTTGGCGCGGGCCATGGCAGCTTCGATCAGCGCTTTCTTGGCTGCGTCGTCATTGCCGGTGGCAGGCGGTGCGGTATTGCCGGCTGCTGCTGCGGTGCGGCCGGCGGCAGTGCGGGCTGCGAGTTTTTCTGCCTTCTCCCGCTTTTCGCGTTCGATGCGTTCATTACGCGCTTCGAAGCGCTCGCGTGCCTGGTCGGCAGATTCCTTTTGCCGTTCGCGATCCCAGATCTCTGTCTTGGAGAAACGGTAGTAATCGACGAGCGGGATGTGCGAAGGGCAGACGTAGGCACAGCAGCCGCATTCGATGCAGTCGAAGAGGTGGTACTCCTGCACCTTGCCGAAGTTCTTGGCGCGCGAGTGCCAGTACATCTCGAAGGGTTGCAGATCGGTGGGGCAGGCTCGCGCGCATTCGCCGCAGCGGATGCAGGGCATTTCGGGTGGCGGCGGCGGGAATAGCGCGGGGCTGCCGGCGATGATGCAGTTGGTGGCTTTCACCACGGGGACGTCCAGCGCAGGCATGCGCAGCCCCATCATCGGGCCCCCCATGATCAGGCTGTCGGTATCGGGGCCGAGGCCTGCCTGGCGTGTCACGAAATCCATCGGCGTGCCCAGGCGGATTTCGTAGTTGCGCGGGTTGGCGACGTTGCCCGCCACGGTCAGCACGCGCGTGGTGAGCGGCCGGCCGTAGTCCAACGCTTCATGGATGGCGCGCGCGGTGGCGACGTTGAAGCATTGCACGCCGAAGTCTGTGGAGCGCTGGCCGTGCGGTACTTCGATGCCGGTGAGCACGCGGATCAGCTGCTTGGCACCACCCGCGGGATAACGCGTGGGTACGGGCACGATCTGGATGGCATCGTCATTCAGTGCCGCGCATGCGGTCTGCATGGCGGCGATGGCTTCTGGTTTGTTGTCCTCGATACCAACCAGGGCCTCGGCGGCACCCAGCAACTGGCGCATGATCAGCACGCCAGCGAGGATCTCGCTGGCGTATCCGCGCATCAGCATGTCGTCACAGGTGATGAAGGGCTCGCATTCCGCACCGTTGATGACGAGGGTCTTCATCGCCGTCTGCCTGCCGGCGACGAGCTTCATGTGGCTGGGGAATACCGCGCCGCCCATGCCGACGATGCCCGCATCGCGCAGGTATTCGCGTACGGCTTCGCCGGGCATGTTGCGCCAGTCTGGTGGTGTGAGGTCCGCCCATTCATCGCGGCCATCCGGCGCAATGACCACGCTGAGCATGGCCAGGCCGGAGGTATGGGCCATGGTGCGTGGTTCGATGGCAACGACGGTGCCCGAGGTGGAGGCATGCACGGCGGAGGAGAAATAGCCGTCCGCCGCGCCGATGCGCTCCCCGCGCCGGACGTGCTGGCCGATTTTTACCGTGGGGCGCGGCGTGCCGCCCACGCTTTGATGCAGTGGCAGCACGAGGGCGGGAGGCAGCGGAATGTCCTTGACCGGCACGATGGGCGAGCGGGTGGATTCGGCCTTGTGCGTGGCAGGCTTCACGCCGCCATTGAAAGAGAAGAGTTTGCGCAGGGCATTCATGCGGCGCGTCCCCCCTGCGGCTGGAGCTGGAAGACGGGATAGCGCCATTTCCAGGTGTCTACGGTCTCGGTCACGGGTTCCATGCTGATGCAGTCGACGGGGCAGGGTGCCACGCACAGTTCGCAACCGGTACACAGGCCGCTGATGATGGTATGCATCTGTTTTGCCGCGCCCGCGATGGCATCCACCGGGCAGGCCTGCAGGCATAGCGTGCAGCCGATGCAAGATTCCTCGTGGATGAAGGCGACGGCCTTGGGCTTTTCGGTGCCGTTCTCGGCATTCAGCGGTTTGTATTCACGCCCGAGCAGGTCGGCCAGTTTGCGGATGCCGTCGTCGCCTCCCGGCGGGCACTGGTTGATGTCCGCCTCGCCATTGGCGATGGCCGTGGCATAGGGCTTGCAGCCGGGGAAACCGCATTGGCCGCATTGGGTCTGCGGCAGGATGGCGTCGATCTTTTCGACCAGTGGGTCGCCCTCGACCTTGAATTTGAGGGCGGCAAAACCCAGCACCGCACCGATGAGGATGGCGAGCCCCGCCATCACGATGAGAGCAGACAGCATGTCAGTACTTGTCCAATCCGGCGAAGCCCATGAAGGCGAGGCTCATGAGTCCGGCGGTGACCAGGGCGATCGGGGTCCCCTTGAAGGGTGTGGGGACGTCTGCGCCTTCCAGGCGTTCGCGCACGCCGGCGAAGAGCACCAGTGCGAGACTGAAACCGGCAGCGCCGCCGAAGCCGAAGAGCAGGGCCTCCATGAAATTGTGCTGATAGGCCACGGAGAGCAGTGGAATGCCGAGCACAGCGCAATTGGTGGTGATCAGCGGTAGGTAGATGCCCAGCACCTGTTGCAGTTCGGGGCTCGTCTTCTGGATCACCAGTTCGGTGAATTGCACGATGGCCGCGATCACCACGATGAAAGCGAGGATGCGCAGATAGCCCAAATCCCAGGGCACGAGCAGGTAATGCTCGATCAGGTAGCTGGAGCCACAGGCCAGCGTGAAGACGAAGGTGGTGGCTGCTCCCATGCCTATGGCGGTTTCCAGCTTCTTGGAAACGCCAAGGAAGGGGCACAGGCCCAGGATGCGCACGAAAACGACGTTATTGACGAGAACGGCGCCGATGATCAGGAAGATGTAGTGAGTCATGACGGCTTTGGCGGTGGCTGGCGCGGATTATCCTTTGCGCGGCTTCGATTCCCAAGCATAGGACCGTTATACGGGTATGCGAAGGTGGCATAAGGCCATGTTCACTGTCGGGTTTCTGGGGCTGGTATGCGGGGTTGGCCGCTTTTGCCGCGGCAGCTGTTCAGTGAGGGAGGCGGGTAGCCCGTACGCATTCGGCCACCAGGCCCGGGCCGCGATAGATGAAGCCGGTATAGAGCTGGACCAGGCTCGCGCCGGCCTCGATCTTTTCGCGTGCGTCCTCTCCGCTCATTACGCCACCCGCGCCGATGACGGGCAGCTCGCCACCGAGTTTTTCCGCCAGCATGCGTACGATGGCGGTGGAGCGCTGGCGTAGCGGCGCGCCGGACAGGCCACCGGTTTCCGTGGCGTGGCGTTCGCCGGCCACCGCTTCACGCGCGAGTGTGGTGTTGGTGGCGATCACGCCGTCGATGCGGTGGCGACGCAAGGCATCGGCAATGTTGGTGAGCTGGGCGTCATCCACGTCTGGCGCAATCTTCAGTGCGAGCGGCACATAGTGGCCATGCTGGTCGGCCAGTTCGGTCTGGCGGCGTTTTAGCGCGGCAAGCAGCCCGTCGAGTTCCGATTCCCCCTGCAATTGGCGCAGATTCCTGGTGTTGGGCGAGGAGATGTTGGCCGCGATATAGCTGGCGAAGGGATAGACCTTCTCCAGGCAGGCGAGGTAATCGTCGACGGCGCGTTCCAGCGGCGTGTCGGCATTCTTGCCGATGGAAACGCCCAGCACGGCCTTGTGGCGGGCTTTCTTGGCCAGTGCGACGAGATTGTCCACGCCAAGATTGTTGAAGCCCATGCGGTTGATGATGGCTTCGCTTTCCTTGAGCCGGAACATGCGCGGTCTGGGGTTGCCCGGTTGCGGCCGGGGGGTGACGGTGCCGATCTCGATGTGGCCGAAGCCGAAGGAATCCAGCGCCTCGATGATTTCGCCGTTCTTGTCCAGCCCGGCAGCCAGACCGATGCGGTTCGGAAAGCGCAGCCCCATGATCTCCGCGGGATCATCCAGCCGGCAACCGGGGCAGGGAATCCAGCCTGCAAGGTTGCGCATGCCCCAGATCGCCAGATCGTGGGCTTTTTCCGGGTCCAGCGAAAACAGCAGGGGGCGGGCCAGGGCGTAGAGCATGTTCAATCCTCTGCAAGGTGTCGGGCCGCGGTGGTGCGCGGCTCAAGATGGGTGGTGGCCTGTGTGCCGTGTACTTCACCGGCAATGCGCGATTCGATCTCGTCGAGCAGGTCATGCGCGTTGGCCACGCTCCAGTCGCCAGGCACCAGGATATTGACGTGGGCGAAACGACGGGTGCCAGCACGGCGTGTGCGCAGCTGGGTCCAGCTCACGCCCCCGGGCGCGTAGCTACCAAGGATCTGTTCGATGAGGGCGATGTCTTCATCCGCCAGTGCTTGATCCATCAGCCCGTTGAAGGCTCCGTACATGAGGCGCCAGCCCTCGGTGAGGATGTGCAGTGCAACCAGGATGGCGAGCAAGGCGTCCAGCCATAGCCAGCCGGTGAGCATGTATGCCAGCAGGCCGGCAAGCACTCCGATGGAAGTCCACACATCGGTCATCAGATGGGCCGCATCGGCCTCCAGCACCACGGAGTGCAGGCGCTGGGCCGCTTTGGCGAGGATGCGGGAGACGATGAAATTCAGCAGCGTACTGGCCACCGAGAACCACAGACCGATGCCCAGGCTTTCCAGCGGTTCGGGTGAGAACAGCCGGGGTACCGCTGCCCACAGGATGGCGCCTGCTGCCATGAAGATCAACGTGCCTTCAAAGCCGCTGGAGAAATATTCCGCCTTGTTGTGGCCCCAGGGGTGCTCTTCGTCAGGCGGCGTGGCCGCGAGGCTCAGCATGCTCAGCGCGAAGAGCGCGCCGACGAGGTTGACGAAGGATTCCAGCGCATCGGAGAGCAGGCCGACAGAGCCAGAAAACCACCAGGCCAGGAACTTCAGCGTAATCGTTGCGATTGCCGCGACCACCGACAGGCGGATGTAGGGCAGGGCCTGTGCTGGAGACGGAATTTCGGCGCGGCTGCTGGGCATGGCGAAGCGGAGGCATGGCCGGAGGGGAACCGGATTGTCCTGCGATGTGCGGCAAAAAGCCAGCCGATGGTCCGGGGTTGCGCCGGGTCAGTCTTCGCGCAGCTTGCGGTCGCGTTCGGACTGCAGGATGTAGCGCTGGATGGCGTTGGCGGCCGAGGGCGGGAGATCGACGAACTGGCAACCTACCCGGACGCCCTGCGAGCCATCTGCGTTGGTGAGCCGGAAGACGTTGCATACGCGGATGGTCACGGTGGTCGTGGGGATGCCGGGCAAGGTGAGCCGGCAGTCGGCGAGGACGGCTTCCGGCTGGAGGAAATCGCTGTTGGCCGGCCCCAGTATGCCGATACCGCCACCGGAGATATCTGTGACGCGCAACGTCGTCTGGCGTCCGTCAGGCAGCGGAATGGTGCACTCAAGCTTGTCGTAGGCCGGGGCCGTCAGGCGATAGTATTCGCGCCGCTGCAGGCGCAGCAGGCTTTGCGGCAGAGGTGCGCGGAAGGCTGGCAAACCTTCGAAGCTGCTCATCTGCAGGTCTTCCACCTCGAACTGGATCCTGACCTTGTCGAGCTGTGTTGCGCAGTGCAGGGCGCCCAGTCGCAGGATCCGATCGTTCAGTGCCTGATCCGGGCTGACGTCGATATAGAGGGTGTCGTTTTCCGTACTCAGTTCCACCACGCAGGTCGCGATGAAATCATTCCCGTCGCCGTAATAGGCCGTGAGCATGGCACGCCGCGCGGCAAGCTGCTTGAGCACAAAGCGGATTTCGCGCACATCGTTGAGTGCATATCGTGAAAGCTCGCCAGGGTGCAGGAGCTCGATGCGGTTGGCAGCAGGCGCTGATGGAGACATGGTGGGGTCGGAAGGGTCGGGATCGAAGCCTTTTCAGGATCTTACTGCGGGTGGCAGAGGGGCGGAATCCCTGATCGCGCATCGTTCTTGTCGGCGGCATGCCGGATGCTGGAGACCGGGAATCAAGCGTCCGTCGGCGTGGGGCGAACTATAGCATCGGGCCTTGGGATCGGTGCTTCAGACCCTTGTTCAAGCTGATAGACCCAGGCCAGCAATTCGGCGACGGCGATGAACAGTTTGGGCGGGATGGATTCGTCCAAGTCTACTTCCATCAGCAGGGCGACGAGTTCCTTCGACTCGTGTACGTAGACTCCGGCATCTCGTGCACGCTCGATGATCTGGGCTGCGATCAGACCATTACCCTTGGCGACGACGCGGGGAGAAGTGTCGCCCTCCTGGTAGGCCAGAGCGACGGCACTGGCGCGCGGATTCGGGTCAGGCTCGTGCATCGTTACCGACCTGCAGCTTCAATACGGTGATGCCTGCGGCTTCAAGTGCATCCTTCAGGGCTGTGGCCGCAGTGCGCATGCTGGTAACGGAAGCGTCTTCGGTACCCGTGATTTCCAGGCTCAGGCCCTGGGCGCTCAGGACAAGATCCGCATTCACGTCGCCGAGGTGCGGCAGTTGCAGGCGGACGGTGCTGCGCCACGCGTGGCTGGCTTCGACCTCTTCTTCTTGGGCTCCGTGGCCATCGCGATCGGGATGGTTGATCTCCCATTGCATCGAAGCGCCTGGCCAGACTTGCCCCATCCAGCTCATCTGGTGCGAGGAAAGCACTTCCAGCTGCTGATGCACCAGTGGCATCAGGGTATCGGCGATACGCGCACCACCGGGAGCCCGTGCCGCTTCGGTCGAAGCGGTGCGTGCAGTGGCCATTTCTGCCGATTCCGCTTCGGCGTTTTCACCCAGTGCGGGAACGGGAGGCAGGTTTGTCTGATTGTTGAGGCGCGAAGCGGTTGTATTGGTGCTGCTGGCAGCGCTTTCGGGTGTGGCCTGGGGGTTGGACTGTGCGGGAGTCTGAGCCTGAGGCGTGGTTGAGCGATTGGCCGCTTGGGGCGAGAGCTGCGCCTGAGGTTCCTGCATCAGGCTGCCCAACGGTAGTTTGCCGTCGGTCCATTGACGCAGATGCGATTCGTAGAACAACCCGCTCTGGTTGACGACCTGTCGCAGGACTTGGGCAATTTCGCCGGCGGGTACGGTACCGCCGGCTGGCAGCAGGCTGGGCGTACGCGCCAGTGGCAATGGCTGAGGCTCACCAAAACGGCCGGTGAGCAATTGACTGATGATCTGCCCGGTCTGGCTCAGCGCAGGACGCGCACCGCTGGTATCGGCCGGCTGTGCCGGGTTGGCCGTGCCGGATTGCTGGCGGGCAAATACGGTGTCACCGCGTTGCCCTGTGACCACCAGTTCAAGGGTGTCACCGCTCTTGGCGGATTCGGGCAAGGCCAAGGTCAGAAGTCGGCCCGCCACGAGCGCCTGGAACGTACCGTTGGGCAGTGGGTTCTGGATCTGAGCGATGATGCGCTGGCCGGCCTCGAAGCGCGGCAGATCCTCTGGAAGCGGATTGCTGGGCAGCAGTTGCTGGACATTGGTGTTGTCCAGCAAGAGACGGACGCGGCTCGCAAGGTCGAAAGGAATCATGGCCGCTCTCGCGTTGAGCCGGAACCTGCCGGCATCGTGGTCTTCCCAGGCAGCCCGGGTTGCCCGATCAAGTCATGCACAGGCATGTGTCAGCAGAGAAACATGCCTGTACCCGTGCGCTCTCCTTTCGTGATGTCGTTCCGCCGGAGAGTCGATAGTTAACGAGGCCCCATCCCGTACGCCTGGTTGATGGCCCTTTTCCGTGCGCCGCCGGAGAGCAGGTGCTTCACATCTTCCATCCACGGCATTGCATAAGCCCTGATCTCGCGATCATCGGCAAGGATCTTGCGGATCAGTGCGAGCTTGCGCTGACGCGTGGATTCGTCCAGTGCCACGGCGAGCGCGGGAGGATCCTCGTGTACAAGATGATCGCGTAGTGAAGCCACTTCATGCTCCAGGGCGCACAGTCCGTCCCAGTCATTGGCACGGGCCGCTTCCAGCATCTGACCCGAGAGATCGCTCATCGTTTCATACAGTGCCAATGTGCTCATGCTTCCTGCTCCTGTGTTTGTACCGCATCACCAATCTGGCTCCAGGCGTCACGCAGATCGCGTAGCAGGCCTGCTACCTCCGTCAGGGGGACGTCGGTATTGAAGGCATTGGCATAGATCAGGCGGTTGATCATGTAGTCGTACAACGCGTCGAGCCGCTGGGCCAGTTCGCCACCGGCGTTGGTGTCCAGGCTTGCCTTGAGGCCCATGGAAATGATTTCGATGGCCTTGCCGATATGTTTGATCTTGGCCTGGACATCTTTGCTCTCCAGCGCGACGGCTCCAGAGTTGATGGCCATCAGGGCGCCATCGAAAAGCATCAGGATCAGGCGATGCGGATCGGCAGTGGCAACGTTGGTCTGAACCCCGATACGGGCGTAGGCTGCAGCGGATTGTCTTGCAAACATGTGTTCTTCCCGTCCGGATGATTACTTGGACTTGTAGAAGCTCGAGAGCGCTTCTATCTGCTGTGTCAGGTAAGTACTGGTGGTATTCAGGCTCGCAAGCGTCGACTCGAGTGTGGTGAATTGCGCGCGATAACGCGCTTCCACGGCATCCATGCGTGTATTGAGCGCATCAATGCGGTCGTCGATGTCATTGCTGGAGTCGGTCAGGCCGGTTGTGCGCGAGGTGAACATGCCAGTCGTGCTCAGCATTCCCGTGACGCGCGTATTGATTGCGCTGGCTATGCCAGTCGCATTGGAGTCCTTCACGAACAGTCGTGCAACATCGATATCCGGATCTTTCAGGGCTTCCTGGAACTTGGAGGTATCCATGCTCAGGGTGCCATCTTTCTGCATGGTGATACCGGCCTGCGACAGGAACTGTGCCCCATCTCCGGAAACCATGCCGGTGACGATGCTGCGCAGGCTCTGGATCGTGCGGACGGTGGCATCGCCATTCAATGCCCCTGCCGCCTTGGTCGTCGGATCGTATGCAGTTTCCGTACCGATGACGGATTGCAGATTGTTGTAGGCATCGACGAACGCTTTCACCTTGGTGGTGATCGAGTCCGTGTCCGTTTTGATCGTGAGGGTCGTCGGACTGTCGGTATTTGTTTTGGTCAGGTTGAGCGTGACGCCACTGAGCAAGTCGGCCACCGTGTTGGTGCTGCGTGTGATGCTGACACCGTCGAGCTTGAAGAGAGCGTCCTTGGCTGCGGATGTCGCGCTGCTGTCAATGATGGAATCGGTGGTGGACGCAGCCTCGCCATTGACCGTACCGTAGTCCAGCCCCAGGCCACGGACGGCAACCGCATTGGCCGTGCCGGTTTCCTTGGATGTGATGACTAGGCGGGTGCCCGTACCGTCATTGAGCAGGCTGGCGTTGACGCTGGCACCGGAAGCGTTGATGGCGTCGCGGACGCCGGCCAGGGTGTTATTGCCCTTGGCGGCACTGACCTCGATGGATATTGCCTTGCCGTCAGTACCGTATAGCTTGAGGGTACCGTCCGCAAACTTGAAGCTGCTGCTCTGGGATTGGCTGACCAGTTTCTGCTGGCTGGCCAGTTGCTGCACTTCGAGCGAATAGCTGCCGGCCTTGGCTGCCGAAGACGCGGAGGCGGACGCGATGCTGCTGTCGGCAAGGCTTGCCGAATAGGCGGCAAATTCTGTACGGGAGTCGATGGCAGCAGCTGCCGCCTGAAACTCGGACAGCGCGCTCTTGATCAAGCCCATGGAAGACAGCTTGGTCGTGATCACCTCTTTCTTGGATTCAAGCAGAGTGACCGGCCGCTTCTCGATTGCCATCAGCTTTGTGATGGTGTCCTCAATATCAATACCTGAGGCCAAACCTACCGATGATGTAATGCCTGCCATGACTGAGTCCTCTTGTGCCAGGGGCCGCGTTCAGACTTCCTGCTTGAGCAGGAGCCCGCGCATGTCACTGATCGTCTTGGTGATTGCCAGCAACTCTTCGCTGGGCATCTGACGGATGACCTTCTTGGTGCTGGGGTCAATCACCTTGACGATGCTGCGGCCGTGCTGCGGCCGGTTTCTTCGTCGACAGAGAACTGCAGATTTCGTGCCACCGGCGGCAGGGAGTTCTGAACTTCCTGCATGGCCCGCTCCACTTCTGCGCGGCTGGGCTGTGGCGTTACTGCATTCTCTGCGGTCTGTTCCTGACGGACCACATTGAGCGTTTCCAGCTCAGGCGATACGACGCCTCTGGCTGTGGTATCGGACGCGCGTGTCTGTTGGGTATCGACGCCACGGCTGCCTGTTGCCACGTTTGGCACTGTAGGAATGGGTTGCATGGCCATGATTTCAGCCTCCTTCTATGGCACGGCTGCCCGCTGCGCCTCCGTATCCGGGGGCACGAAGCATGAAGGTGTATGCCCACGACGAATCGTGTGCCACACCTGGATTCCTGCCGGAATCCTTGTCAACCAAGCGTTTCTCCATGCCGGTCTGTCGTTGAATGTTGGGGTTCAAGAACGTTCCGGTCTTGTGTATCGGGGTTTACGGCGTGTCACAAAGCTTCAACAGGGTTAGCTGAGCTGCAAGGTCTGTGTGGCGGCCAGGCGGCAGCCGAGCGGCAGGGTTTGCCGTCATGAGCGGAGTTTGCCGGCAGGATTGCGGCAAGAGTTTCCTCGGTCTGCACCATCTCCATGAGCATATGAATCGGCTGAAAACCTCTTGAACAGGGCATTTCAGAAAACTGGCACACCCTGTGCACGAACGGGGCAAGTCGATCCGCCAGCGCGGATTGGCGGGAGATGGCCGGCAAGGCCCGGAGTCGGGCGACAGATGATTCGGCGCATATCCAGCAAACAACCTTTGGAGAGACGATCATGGCCTTGACCATCAACACCAACATTGCGTCGCTGAACGCCCAGCGTAATCTGGCGACCTCGCAAGGGTCGCTCGCCACCTCCCTGCAGCGCCTGTCTTCCGGCCTGCGCATCAACAGTGCCAAGGATGATGCTGCCGGTCTGGCAATCTCCGAGCGCATGACTACCCAGATTCGTGGCCTGACGCAGGCGGCGCGCAATGCCAATGACGGCATTTCGCTGGCGCAGACAGCAGAAGGCGCACTGGTTGAAATCGGCAATAACCTGCAGCGCATCCGCGAACTGGCGGTGCAATCAGCCAATGCCACCAATTCGGAGTCGGACCGTGCCGCGCTCAATGCTGAAGTGCAGCAGCTGATTTCTGAAATTGATCGTGTGGCCAACCAGACGACCTTCAACGGAACAAAATTGCTGGATGGTTCGTTCAAGGGCGCACTGTTCCAGGTAGGGGCTGACGCGGGCCAGACCATCAGCATTGACTCCGTGGTTGACGCCAATGTCGACGTACTGGGGCGTTCGTTCTTCGCCACGCCCTTGACCGGCGCTGCGGTGTCGACCCTTGCCCCGACAACCGGGGCCGGAACTCTGTCTGGGTTGCAGATCAGTGTTGATGCAGACGGCGATGCGACAACTACCGGAGATGTGACGATCTTCAGCATTCCTGCAGTTACGTACGAGAACGGGGCTACTGCTGTCGATATCGGCGTCTCGGTGGGTAATGCCATCAACTCCAAGATGGACGTCACCGGGGTGTATGCGGAAGTGGACAAGGGCACCGGGGCGCTTACCCTGCATTCAGTCAAGGCTGGGCAAACCTTCTCGATCGGAGTCTCCACCGGAACCACCAACACTTTGGCGGAATATGGCTTGGGAGGAGGTACTGGAGGCGGGGCCCTGGAAACCGACCCTGTATATGCCAAGGATCTGGACATCACCACATTCGTCGGTGCCCAGAAGGCACTCGAGATCGTGGATAAGGGCCTGACCGCCGTGAATTCGGCCCGGGCGGACATGGGTGCCATTCAGAACCGGTTCGCATCCACGATCACGAACCTGCAGACCACCAATGAAAACCTCTCTGCGTCACGAGGTCGCATCCTTGATGCCGATTTTGCTGCAGAAACCGCCAACCTCAGCCGTACCCAGATCCTGCAACAAGCGGGTACGGCAATGTTGGCCCAGGCCAATGCTCTGCCGCAGCAGATGCTGCAACTGCTGCAGGGCTGATCCGGCTCACTTGCCTATCAGAGAAGTGGGAAACGCCAAGGCCGCCTGCAGTTGCTGCAGGCGGCTTTCTTTTAGCGGCGTCCCGCTTTTTTTGCGAGCTCTGTCGTCAACTTCTTGATCATCTGATCCCTGCGCGTAAGCTCGTTATGAATCGCCCCGGGTTTCCTAGACAGCCCCGAGCTTCATGAAATACTGTTTTTCA
>NZ_MDUX01000059.1 GCF_014736495.1 Candidatus Dactylopiibacterium carminicum | reverse complement strand
AGGTTTACATCCAGTCGCCCGGCAACGTCCGCAACGCTATGTCCGCGATCGGTCACTTGCTTGACCGCTTCAATCTTGAACTCTTCCGTGTATCGCTTGCTACTCATAGACACCTCCACTTGGTTGCCAGCTTAAGGCTTCGAAGTGTCTAGTGAACCGGGGGCGATTCAATTAGCGCCTACCAACTCATCAAGAAGTTTCCGGATGAAGAGAGCGCACGCGCGCACCTAGAGGCGCAGCGCTGGCCTGGCGGTGTTGCATGCCTTTTCTGCGGGTCTTCCGGGAAGATGTATTCGCAGACACGGAACGGCATAGGGGGCTACTACCGCTGTGCCGAGTGTTCCAAGACCTTCACTCTTCGCACCGGCACGATCTTCGAGCGCTCGCATGTGCCGCTCGATAAGTGGCTGTACGCGATCTATCTGGTCGTCACATCCCGCAAGGGGATCTCGTCTATGCAGCTATCGAAGGAGTTGGGCGTCACGCAGAAGACGGCGTGGTTCATGCTCCAGCGCATCCGCGAGGCCTGCGGCAATGACGATGACGACGACTCAACTGGCGGGGGCTTCCTGCGCGGGATCATCGAGGCCGACGAGACCTACATCGGCGGCAAAGAGATGAATAAGCACGAGCACAAGAAGCTCAATGCCGGGCGCGGCACGGTGGGCAAGACGATTGTGTTCGGCGTGCGCGAGCGCGGCGGGAAGGTCGTTGCCTGCGTGATTCCAAACACTGCCCTGAAGACGATCCAAGAGAAGTTGCGCACCCTCCTCGTGCCAGGATCAACGCTCTGCACTGACGAGCATTCATCGTACAAAGGCATGGCCGAGTTCGCCCACTTCGCGGTCAATCACAGCGCCAAGCAATTCGTCGATGGCATGGCTCACACCAACGGCATTGAGAGCGTCTGGGCGGTTCTCAAGCGCGGGTACTACGGCACCCATCACTGGTTCAGCGTCAAGCACCTGCAGCGCTATATCAACGAATTCGCCTTCCGCCTCAACGAAGGCAATGTGCGTACGCACACCATGGAGCGCATCAATGCGGCGCTCGGGAAGGCTGTGGGCGTGCGACTGACCTATTCCGCATTGACGGCTTGATCAACAAAAGAGGACGAAATGGACTTCACAAGCATCATCAATGACCTGTGTGATCCGACAACGCTGCAAACGATTGCCCCAGATATTCGGCACCGCCTGCTTTGGGCAATAACAAATTCGCTTCCACCGCCTACTGTGGAAGACGCTTCCATTCCAGTCCGCGATCTGCACCCCATAGATGTGCCGATTGAATACGCGAAGGACGATAGAACGGGCGAGTTACTGATACGTCACGCCTATTCGATTGGAGCACGACCGTCTTTGCCGGCACATCTCCATTGGCGTGAGACGCAAGTAACACCGGCTGCACAACGAGACCTACTTGCGATCTTTCAAGATTCAATTGCTGTTGACGAAGCAGCAGGACGTATCCCGCCCAAACCAGCAACCCGCCAATAGCATCGAGCAGTTTGTTGAACATAGCCTGTCCTTTCAGAAAGAGAGGACAGGCTATGTTTATCCGCCCGGCTAGATCATGCCCGGTTTCCGGATACTGTTACCTGGACCGATCAAGCGACATGGTTTGGGGGGTAGGAAGTGGGATGCCCAGAGCGGACGCCGCGAGAGAATTTTCGCCCTGGCTCCCAGCGAGCACATAGCCACGCTCAAGCAACTTACGGGTGTAGTACTTGTTATACATGAATGCCTAAGCCAAGCTGACAAAGAACGTTCCAAACCCAACGGTCACCAGTCCAATGATGAGCATGACGGCAAATGCTCCGAAGAACGTGATGAAGTCTCCCCTGAACAGCGCGGGCATAAAGCCAAAGAACAGCGTGGTCCACGAGAAGCCGTAGTACCCGTTCTTGATAAATCCAGTCTCCTTGTGCTGCAGCACAATTCGCGTTGCCATCCCTATTCTCCCTCAATGTCACGATTAGTAGGTTCTCGAATAGTGGACATTAGCACAGGCTTTGCGGCCTATGAAGCCGCTCCGCATCCTCTTCGGTCACCGCATTCGCGATCTCAGGCGAGCGGCCGGCTATAAGCAGGACGAGTTCGCTGACATTTGTGGTTTCGCGCGGTCGTATATGTCGCGCATAGAGACAGGCGGGGCAAACCCGTCACTGGACGCCATAGAGGTATTGGCGGTAGCGCTGAAAGTGGAAGTCCGCGACCTCTTCCCGGATTGAGTCGTCAATCGCTACCAAACGAAGATGATCAACCTTTTGAAAAGATTGATTGGCTATGACGGTAAGGATGTCTTAACGAATCCAGAAGACCCACCGACCATTGGCGGGATGGGCAACCTGCGGGATACGCACAAGGAGTACAACTGGATAGCGCGAGCCGCGCGAAGAGTCGTGCAGGCTGTAGATGGGTTGCCACTATTAGCGTGGAAGTTCATTGCCCTTCTTGCTGCGCTTTCCACCATTGTCCAAGGATATTTCGCCGCCTTCCCACGGCAGACTGGGGCCGGACAGCCCGCCGCGCCCGCAAGCTACGCCACACACCCAGGCGCTCAACAGAATCCAAAAGAGCCCCCAAGGGCCAAAGACGAAAGTCATTCGATATCCCTTTCTCAATCGGCGCTTTCCGCAGCGCCGGCCCAGAAAAAGTAGCCGCCGAAACGATGAAGCCGAACAACCCCACAGAATCTGATCAAGCAGCCACGCAAGCAAATAATGGCCGCGTCTTTGATGAAACTGAGATCGCTGTTGCGTGCTCTGAATGCGGCAGCAAGACGAACCGTAGCTTCCGGCAACTCAAGCAGGAAGGATTCTTCATCTGCGCCTGCGGAAGTTTTGTTGATGCGGAGCGGGAACGATCGAGGGTCATGGACCTTGAAGAAACAGCGAAACGTTTTCGGGAACTCAGATCGGACAAAGGCTAGTTCATCTAGGGTCGCTTCCGCCGCTTCCTTGGCCTGTCTTTCATGTTCGTTGAGCATGTTATGCCTCTCTGTTGAATGTCATTCCAGCCAAGCGACTAGACGCATCCATCATCTGAGAGGCCCCGGACGGGGGCGTCCGACACTTTCCGCTTTTCTTGCAAGTCAGGTATGTAAATCCAATAAAAAAGCCCCTTTCGGGGCTTTTTTATTGGCTCTGGCCTGCTCAAGCCACAGGTGCCGGAGCATTGGGTGCAGGGTCTGCACCATCGTCACCGCCACCAGCGCTTGGCATCGCGCCAGCGGGCACCTTGGGCGGACGTGGCTGCTTGCCCTCCATGATGTCGCGGATCTGATCGGCATCGATGGTTTCCCATTCAAGCAAGGCGCTAGTCATGGTTTCGACCTTGTCGCGATGCTCTTCCAGCAGATTCCTGGCCAGTGCGTACTGCTCGTCGATGATGCGGCGGATTTCCTTATCCACCTTCTGCATCGTGGCTTCCGAGACGTTCTTGTGCGTGGTCACCGAGCGGCCGAGAAAAACCTCGCCTTCGTTCTCGGCATACACCATCGGCCCCAGTTCCTCGGACATGCCGTAGCGCGTCACCATGTCACGTGCAATCGAGGTAGCCCGTTCGAAGTCATTCGAGGCTCCGGTGGAAACCTTGCCCACGAAGATTTCTTCAGCCACACGACCGCCAAAGAGCATGCTGATCTGCGCCAGCATCTGGTCCTGATACAGGCTGGTACGGTCGCGCTCGGGCAGCGACCAGGTCACGCCCAAGGCACGGCCACGCGGAATCACGGTCACCTTGTGCACCGGATCGCACCCCGGCAACAGCGAACCGATGATGGCGTGACCGGATTCGTGATAGGCCGTGGCCTTCTTCTCATCAGGCGAGATCACTATGGATTTGCGCTCGGCCCCCATGAAGATCTTGTCCTTGGCACGCTCGAAGTCGTCCATATCGACCAGGCGCTTGTTGCCACGCGCAGCAAACAGCGCAGCTTCGTTGACCAGGTTGGCAAGATCGGCACCAGCCATGCCGGGCGTGCCCCGCGCCAGGATGGCGGGATCGACGTCCGGCGCCACTGGCACCTTGCGCATGTGCACCTTGAGAATCTGCTCACGACCACGGATATCGGGCAAGGGCACGGTAACCTGGCGGTCAAAACGCCCCGGACGCAGCAACGCGGGGTCCAGCACATCCGGCCGGTTGGTAGCCGCGATCACGATCACACCAGAGCTGCCTTCAAAGCCATCCATCTCCACCAGCATCTGGTTCAGCGTCTGCTCGCGCTCGTCGTTGCCACCGCCCAGGCCAGCGCCACGCTGGCGGCCCACGGCATCGATTTCGTCGATGAAGATGATGCAGGGCGCATGCTTCTTGGCGTTCTCGAACATGTCACGCACCCGCGCCGCGCCCACACCGACGAACATCTCGACGAAATCCGAGCCCGAGATGCTGAAGAACGGAACCTTGGCCTCACCTGCAATGGCCTTGGCCAGCAAGGTCTTGCCGGTCCCGGGCGAGCCGACCATCAGCACACCCTTGGGAATACGCCCGCCCAGCTTCTGGAACTTGGAAAGGTCACGCAGGAACTCCACCAGCTCGCTGACTTCTTCCTTGGCTTCGTCGCAGCCGGCGACATCCGCAAAGGTGAGCGAATTGGCGGACTCATCCAGCATGCGCGCCTTACTCTTGCCGAAGGAAAAGGCACCGCCCTTGCCACCGCCCTGCATCTGGCGCATGAAGAAAACCCAGACACCGACGATTATCAGCACCGGCAATAGATTCAGGAAAGCGCTGAGCAGCCAGGAGGTTTCCTCCTTCTTCGCCGCCGAGACCTGCACGCCGTACTTCAGCAGATCGGAAACCATGAAGGGATCCTGGAAACCCGGTGTAGATACCACCAGTTCGCGTCCTTCCTGGGTATAGGCCTTGACCGTGGAACCATCGATCTCGGCACGCACGATGCGCCCGGCACGGGCCTCATCGAGGAAGCGAGAGTATTCCAGGGTGTTCTGTCGCTCCTGGCGGGCAGTGAAATGCCCCATGATCGAGTACATGACCACACCGATCACGAGCCAGATGGCGAGATTTCTGAGAAGGTTGTTGTTCAAGGCGACTCCTGATGTGCCCGGGGGAAGGGCAAAGAAGGCAAAACGTGATACTGGACCGATTCTAGGGATGAATGTTCCCACCCGCAAACAATTGCCACGATAGCAGCCCGCCCGCCGTTCAGGACTTGCGGTTGATACCTAGCAGATAGACTTCGGCACTGCGGTCCCTGGACGCCTCGGGTTTGCGCGAATGCACGGTGCGGAAGAGCTGCTGCATCTGAGCCCGGTACTCCATGAAACCCGCGCCCTGAAAAACCTTGATCAGCATGTTGCCACCCTCACGCAGATGATCGCGCGAAAACTCCAGCGCCAGCTCCGCCAGGCCCATCATCCGGCCATCGTCTACGACTGCGTTCCCGGACATATTGGGGGCCATATCGGAAAGTACAAGGTCCACCGCGCGACCAGCGAGCAGATGCTCGAATTCGGCAAGCACGCTCTCTTCGCGAAAGTCTCCTTGCAGGAAGGTGACATCGGGCAACTCATCCATCGGCAGGATGTCCAGTGCGAACAGTTCCCCGTCGGGCTTTAGCTTCGGTGCGGCCACCTGCGACCAGGAGCCCGGCGCTGATCCCAGGTCGACCACCACCATGCCGGGTTTGAGCAGTTTGTCCTTCTGATCGATCTCCAGCAGCTTGAAAGCCGCGCGTGCGCGGTAGCCCGCAGCCTTGGCTTTCTTCACCCAAGGGTCGTTGATATGTTCGTGCATCCAGGTCTTGCTGGTCTTGCTGGGCTTCATGGCACTACAATCCGGGTTTGTACAAAGGTTTCAAAAACATATGCAAGAACTCAGCCCTGCGCAGCGCCGCGAACTGCGCGCCCGCGCCCACCATCTGGATCCGGTCGTGAGCATCTCGGGCAACGGCCTCTCGGCCAATGTACTGAAAGAAATCGACCAGGCACTGAAGGCGCACGAACTGATCAAGATCCGCGTCTATGGCGATGATCGCGAGATTCGTGCAACTTACCTGGCCGAGATCTGCAAGCAACTCGATTGTGCCAGCGTACAGAGCATTGGCAAATTGCTGGTGGTCTTCCGCATCAACCCCGAGCTGCACCTCCAGCCCCTGCCTCGTACCCAACCCGCGCGTACCAACAAGAAAAAGGCTGGTGAAGCGAAAGCCGGTTTCAACCTGCGTCCTGGTCGCCCGACGACAACCAACGCACCGCGCAAGGCACTCACTGGCGCGCCGGCACCACGCTACCGCAAACCTGCTGCTGGCAGTGGCCGTGCTCGCAAGAGTGCCCGCTGAATCAGCGGTCGCACAAAAGCAAAAGGCCGGCTTTTCTTTTGGGGGAATCCGCTCCCAATCAACGTCTGATCAGCAGACTCACCAGACCGACCCCCAGCACGCTCTGGATCAGCCACAGCACACTGGCAATGCCGTGCCAGGTCGCAAAACGGCTACGCACCACACTGGCCATGACATCCCGCGCCAGCTCAGGGCGAAGACGCTCGATCACTGGCGTGACGCCGAAGTGGCCGATCAAGGTCAGCACAAGCATCAGCACGATGAGCCAGAACGCCAACAGACGAAAGGCACCCAGCCCTTCGCGGAAGAACTGGTAGATCAGGGCATAGACAGCACAGATGATTCCCACCCAGGCCACGATGGCGAACTGCCGCCCCGCCAGAACACCGGCGAAGCTGCGATCCACCACGTACTCGAACAACGTAGGCGCGGAGATGTAGCCGATGGCCCACAATGCCCCGACCCACAGTGTGATGGCGACGGCGTAGAGGGTATCGGCAAACCGGGACATGATCAGATGTAGCGGACGTCGATGATCTCGTATTCGCGCACGCCACCCGGCGCCTGTACTTCCACCACGTCACCGGCGACTTTGCCGATCAAGGCGCGGGCAATCGGCGAACTGACCGAAATCTTGCCCTGCTTGATGTCAGCCTCGTCCTCGCCGACGATCTGGTAGACCACGCGCGAACCGGCATCCAGATCCTCCAGATCCACCGTGGCGCCAAAAACACAGCGCCTATCGGCATCCAGCAGCGTCGGATCGATGATCTGAGCGGTCGACAGCTTTGCCTCGACCTCTGCGATACGGCCTTCAATGAAGCCCTGGCGTTCCTTGGCAGCGTCGTACTCGGCGTTTTCCGAGAGATCGCCGTGTGAACGTGCTTCGGCAATGGCTGCGATCACGCTGGGGCGATCCACGCTCTTGAGCCGCTGGAGTTCTTCGCGCAACAGTTCCGCGCCGCGCACGGTCAGGGGTGTCTTGATCATGGCAATCAGCTCAGTTGGGCGTGCAATTCCTGCAACGCGTAAGGTTCAAGATCATTGAGGTGGCGGATACCCATGCAGGCAGCGCGCGCACCCTCGATGGTGGTGAACAGCGTGACCTTGGCGGCCAGCGCGGAAGTACGGATGGAGCGTGAATCGGCGATAGCCTGACGTTTCTCTTCCACCGTGTTGATGATCAGGGAAATCTCGTTGTTCTTGATCATGTCGACGATGTGCGGGCGACCTTCCATGACCTTGTTCACCGCGTTGATGCCGCTCAACCCGGCCTCTTCCAGCGCCGTGGCGGTTCCCTTGGTGGCCACGACGCGAAAACCCAGATCCTGCAGCTCACGGGCGACATCCACAGCCTTGACGCGGTCAGTCTGCTTGACGCTGATGAACACCGTGCCCGAGGACGGCAGGCGTGTACCGGCCGCCAGCTGGCTCTTCACGAAGGCTTCGGCGAAGGTCTTGCCCACGCCCATGACCTCGCCGGTGGATTTCATCTCCGGTCCGAGAATGGTGTCCACACCCGGGAACTTGTTGAACGGGAAAACGGCTTCCTTGACGGAGTAATACGGTGGTACCACTTCACCCGTGACCCCTTGCTCGGCGAGGCTCTGCCCCGCCATGCAGCGCGCGGCGATCTTCGCCAGCGGCAGCGAGCAGGCCTTGGAGACGAAGGGCACGGTACGCGAGGCACGTGGATTCACTTCCAGCACATACACAGTTTCACCCTGGATGGCGAACTGCACGTTCATCAGACCGACAACGTTCAACGCACGCGCCATGGCTTCGGTCTGGCGGCGCAGCTCGTCCTGCAGCGCCTTCGACAGGGTGTAGGGCGGCAGCGAGCAGGCCGAGTCACCGGAGTGCACGCCTGCCTGCTCGATGTGCTGCATGATGCCGCCGATGATCACCTGCTTGCCGTCGGAGAGCGCATCCACGTCGATTTCCGTGGCGTCGTTCAGGAAACGGTCGAGCAGCACCGGCGAATCGTTGGAAACCTTGATCGCCTCGCGCATGTAGCGCTCCAGATCCTTCTGCTCGTGCACGATTTCCATCGCGCGACCGCCCAGCACATAGCTCGGGCGCACCACCAGCGGATAGCCGATCTCTGCGGCCAGCCGGATTGCATCGGCCTCATTGCGTGCGGTGCGGTTGGGCGGCTGTTGCAGGCCCAGATCCTGCAACAGCTTCTGGAAGCGCTCGCGGTCTTCGGCCGCGTCGATCATGTCCGGACTGGTACCAATGATGGGCACGCCATTGGCTTCCAGCTCGCGGGCACGCTTGAGCGGGGTCTGACCGCCGAATTGCACGATCACGCCGACCGGCTTCTCGACGGCGACGATCTCCAGGATGTCTTCCAGCGTCAGCGGCTCGAAATACAGGCGATCCGAGGTGTCGTAGTCGGTCGACACGGTTTCCGGATTGCAGTTGACCATGATGGTCTCGTAACCATCCTCGCGCATGGCAAGTGCTGCGTGCACACAGCAATAGTCGAACTCGATGCCCTGACCGATACGGTTCGGGCCACCGCCGAGCACCATGATCTTCTTCTTGTCGGACGGCAGCGCCTCGCACTCCTCGTCATACGAGGAATACATGTAGGCCGTGCTGGAGGCGAACTCGGCAGCACAGGTATCTACGCGCTTGTAGACCGGGCGCACGCCCTGCGCATGGCGGTACAGCCGCACGGAAGTCTCATCCGTTCCCAGCAGCTTGGCCAGGCGACGATCGGAAAACCCCTTGCGCTTGAGCACACGTAATGCAGCGGCATCGAAGCTCTTCAGCGAACGGCCGGCGAGGTTCTTCTCGGTCAGCACGAGGTCTTCGATCTGCGCCAGGAACCACGGGTCGATCTTGGTCAGCGCATGCACCTCGTCGCGGCTCATGCCTTCGCGGAAGCCCTGCCCCACATACCAGATGCGCTCCGCACCCGGATTGGCAAGCTCGCGCTCCAGTTCCTCGCGATCGCACTCGACCTCGTCGAGACCGTACACGCTGACTTCCAGGCCACGCAATGCTTTCTGGAAGGATTCCTGGAAGGTACGGCCCATGGCCATCACCTCACCTACGGACTTCATCTGCGTGGTCAGGCGATCCGGCGCCTGCGGGAACTTCTCAAAGGCAAAACGCGGCACCTTGGTCACGATGTAATCGATCGAAGGCTCGAAGGAGGCTGGCGTGGCGCCACCGGTGATGTCGTTTTTCAGTTCGTCCAGCGTGAAGCCCACGGCCAGCTTGGCCGCGACCTTGGCGATCGGGAAACCGGTGGCCTTGGAAGCCAGTGCCGAGGAGCGCGACACGCGCGGGTTCATCTCGATGACAATCAGGCGGCCATCCTTCGGATTCACGGCGAACTGCACGTTGGAGCCGCCGGTGTCCACGCCGATCTCGCGCAGTACCGCCACGGCGGCATTACGCATGATCTGGTATTCCTTGTCGGTCAGCGTCTGAGCCGGCGCGATGGTGATCGAGTCACCGGTGTGCACGCCCATCGGGTCCAAGTTCTCGATGGAGCAGACGATGATGCAGTTGTCGGCGCGATCGCGCACGACCTCCATCTCGAACTCCTTCCAGCCCAGCAGCGACTCTTCGATCAGCAGCTCATTGGTGGGAGAAAGATCCAGCCCGCGCGTGCAGATCTCGACGAACTCCTCGATGTTGTAGGCGATGCCACCGCCAGTGCCGCCCATCGTGAAGCTCGGCCGGATGATCGCCGGAAAACCCAGCTTGGCCTGAACTGCCATGGCTTCTTCCATGGAGTGCGCAATGCCGGAGCGCGCGGATTCGAGACCGATCTTGGTCATCGCATCCTTGAACTTGAGACGATCCTCGGCCTTGTCGATGGCCTCGGGCGTGGCACCGATCAGCTCGACCTTGTATTTGTCGAGCACGCCGTTGCGCCACAGGTCCAGCGCGGCATTCAGCGCAGTCTGGCCGCCCATGGTAGGCAGTACGGCATCCGGCCGCTCCTTCTCGATGATGCGCTCGAGCACCTGCCAGGTGATCGGCTCGATGTAAGTCACGTCCGCCATGTTCGGGTCGGTCATGATCGTGGCCGGATTGCTGTTGACCAGGATGACCTTGTAACCCTCGTCGCGCAGGGCCTTGCAGGCCTGGGCGCCGGAATAGTCGAACTCGCAGGCCTGGCCGATGATGATCGGGCCGGCACCGATGATGAGGATGGACTGGATGTCTGTGCGTTTGGGCATTTTTAACCGGGAAGGGGGAAGGCGGAAGGGGGAGAGGAAAACCTGCCCGCCAGCCGGACCATCAACCTCTTCACTTCTCCATGAAACTGAATTCTTCTATCTGGACAGCGCGATGAAGGGGGAACCCTTCCCCCTTCACCCTTTATCTCTTCACTGCTGCTTTCCGGCCATCAGACCGATGAACCGGTCGAACAGGTAGGCCACGTCATGCGGGCCAGGGCTGGCTTCGGGGTGCCCCTGGAAACACAGTGCCGGGCGGTCGGCCCATACAAGCCCCTGCAGACTGCCATCGAACAACGACACGTGCGAGGGACGCACATTGGCCGGCAGCGTCTTTTCATCTACGGCAAAACCGTGGTTCTGACTGGTGATCAGTACGCGGCCTGTGTCCAGATCCTTGACCGGATGATTGGCACCGTGGTGGCCGAACTTCATCTTGAGCGTCTTGGCACCCGCGGCCAGCCCCATGATCTGGTGGCCCAGACAGATGCCGAATACCGGCAACTTGCGCTCGAGAAATTCGCGCACAGCAGCGATGGCGTAATCACAGGGCTCCGGATCGCCGGGACCGTTGGAGAGGAAAACGCCATCCGGATTGAGCTTGAGCACTTCCTCGGCGGAAGTCTGTGCCGGCACCACGGTGAGCTTGCAGCCACGCTCGGCCAGCATGTGCAGGATGTTGCGCTTGACGCCGAAATCGTAGGCCACGACGTGATAGCGGGCAGCTGGCTGCTCGACATAACCCTTGCCCAATTGCCATTCGCCCGAGGTCCAGGAATAAGCTTCACGGGTGCTCACCACCTTCGCCAAATCCATGCCCGCCAGCCCGGGGAAAGCCCGCGCTTCGGCAATCGCCGCTTCGGCATCCAGTTCCTTGACGCTGGCAGCGGTCACCAGACAACCGGCCTGAGCGCCCTTTTCGCGCAGGATGCGAGTGAGCTTGCGGGTATCGATGCCCGCGATACCGACCACATTCTCGGCCTTCATGTAGGCATCTAGAGTCTGCTCGGAGCGGAAGTTGGAGACCAGTAACGGCAGGTCGCGGATGACCAGACCGGCGGCATAGATGCGATCGGCTTCGCAGTCTTCGCGGTTGGCGCCAACGTTGCCGATGTGCGGATGCGTCAGCGTGACGATCTGACGGGTGTAGGACGGATCCGTGAGGATTTCCTGATAGCCGGTGATCGCGGTATTGAACACCACCTCACCGACACTCTTGCCCACGGCACCGATGCCCTGCCCCTGGAAAACTGTTCCGTCTGCCAGGGCCAAAATGGCGTAAAGGGGGGACTCCGTCACGATCGATCGCTCCTGAATTCTGTGTATGGCTTCTATTAAGGGAAGCCTGACGTGAAAACGACGTGAAAAACGGGACTCGCCCGATTGGAGACGAGTCCCGCTTGAATTACCGGCATTGTAGCCGAAAGCCCCTTGCCGGGCAACGCACCGGCATGGTGCGGCGCTCAGGGTTTGAGTGCAGCCATCACCCGTGCTGTGATCTCTTCCACGCTCCCCAGCCCGCTGATTCGGGCGTAACGAGGAGCACCTGTCGCGCCGGTTTCAGCCCAGCCGCTGTAATAGCTGACCAGTGGCTTGGTCTGCGCGTGATACACATCCAGACGCTTCTTCACCACCTCTTCCTTGTCGTCATCACGCTGGATGAGGTCTTCACCCGTCTCGTCATCCTTGCCCGCAGCCTTGGGGGGATTGAATTTCACGTGATAGGTACGCCCCGAAGCGGCATGCACGCGGCGGCCACTCATGCGTTCGATGATCTCGGCATCCGGCACATCGATCTCCAGCACCACATCCAACGCCACGCCGGAATCCTTGAGCGCATCAGCTTGCGGAATAGTGCGCGGAAAGCCGTCGAACATGTAGCCATTGGCGCAGTCCGGCTGCGCCAAACGCTCTTTCACCAGACCGATGATGATGTCGTCGGAAACCAGTTGTCCGGCATCCATCACGGCCTTGGCAGCCAGCCCCAGCGGGGTGCCGGCCTTGACCGCCGCGCGCAGCATGTCACCAGTGGAAATCTGCGGAATGCCGAACTGCTCGGCGATGAACTTGGCCTGGGTGCCTTTGCCGGCTCCCGGCGGCCCCAACAGAATCAGACGCATGTGCTCTCCTTTATTGATGGTCTGCGGCGAACAAGGCTCGCACACGTGCGAGATCCTCGGGGGTATCGATTCCAGCGGGCGGCGCCTCATCCAGAACTTCGACGCGAATCTGGTAGCCGTGCCACAAGGCACGCAACTGCTCCAGCAGCTCGACCTGCTCGGTCGGTGCTGGAGAAAGTGACGCGAATGCCGTCAGGAAACCTGCACGATAGGCATACAGGCCCACATGGCGCAGCGGACGAAAATCCGCCGGCAGATCTGTGCCAGCCTGCAAGAAGCCCTTCTGCGCCAGCTCACGTGGGAATGGAATGGGGGCACGGGAAAAGTAGTGCGCATGGCCATTGGCCTGGCAGACTACTTTCACGGCAGCGGGATTGAGGAATTCATCGACACTGGAGAGCGGATGGGCGGCCGTGGCGATCTCGGCATTCACATCGGCAGCCAGCGCACCTGCCACACGAGCCACCAGCAACGGATCGATAAGGGGTTCATCCCCCTGCACGTTGACCACGATGTCACCCGGTTGCCAGCCAAGAACTTTCACGACTTCGGCCAGTCGGTCCGTTCCGGTAGGATGATCCGGGCGCGTCATCAGCACCTTGCCCCCGGCCGCCTCCACGGCATCGCGCACCGCATCGTGATCCGTGGCCACCCAGACCTCTTCGGCGCCAGAGGCCAGTGCCCGCTCCATTACCCGGACCACCATGGGTTTGCCCGCAATGTCCGCCAACGGTTTGCCGGGCAGACGTGTTGACGCATAGCGTGCCGGCACCACTACCTTGAAACGGGGAGTGCTCATGCGGCACCGTCCGTGAGCTCGCGTGCCTCATCGGCCAGCATCACGGGAATGCCATCCTTGACCGGATAGGCGAGGCGGCAGGGCTTGCAGACCAGTTCCAGCGCCGCACGGTGATACACCAGTGGCCCTTTGCAGACAGGGCACACCAGGATTTCAAGTAGTTTCGGATCCATGCAGACGCTCCAGCAGACAATCGAGCGCACCGTCATCGATGCGCGCCCGCACTGGCAGGACCCAAGTGTCCGCCGGCGCGAAAGCGGCGCATTTTACTGCATCCTTCTCGGTCAACAACAAAGCCTGCCCGACTTCCACAGCAAGATCACCGGCAGTGAAGACATGATGATCGGGATAGGCATCGCATCGCTCCGGCTGCAGTCCCAATGTGTGCAGGGTTTCGAAGAAACGCTGCGGATGCCCGATCCCCGCCAGTGCGCGCAAGCGTTTACCACCCAGATCGATGCTGTCACAGCGCTGTGCTGGATCATGCAGACGGTAGAACTCGCGCGCTTCCAGCAGCATCTGCGCATGCGGCACCATCGGCAGACGGCGCTCCAGCGTCGCGCTGACCACGCCATTGCAGATCAGCAGATGCGCATCGCGCAGACGCGATAGAGGCTCGCGCAACGGCCCTGCCGGCAATGGCCAACAATTTCCGAGCATGGCCTCGTCGACCACCACGATCTCGATATCGCGGGCCAGCCGGTAATGCTGCAATCCATCGTCAGTCACCAGGATGTCGACGCCCGGGTGTGCGGCCAGCAAGGCTCTGCCCGTTTCCACCCGATCGTGCCCTACCCACATCGGGCAACCGCAACGGCGCGCGATCAGCACGGCTTCGTCGCCGACCTCCGCCGCCGAACTCCGCGGCGTCACCATGCGCGGAACTGCCGCATCGCCACCGTATCCACGCGAGATCACTGCCGGACGCAGGCCCCGGGAGCGCAAGGCCTCGACCAGCCAGATAACCACAGGCGTCTTGCCACTGCCGCCCACGGCGATGTTACCCACCACGATCACGGGGACATCCAGCGCCTTCGGCTTGATGAAGCGACGGCGCAGGAAGCTCAGGAACAGGAACAGCGCAGCAAGTGGCAGCAGCAGCCAGGCCCGGCAGCCACGACTGCTCCACCAACGGGGACGTTCAAGCCGCACGGGATGACCTCGCTACGCTCAGTTCTTCGACTGGGAGGCGAAGGAGACATTCGGCAGCCCCGCCTTCTGCGCGGCCTGCATCACATCGAAAACGCTCTGAAAATTGGCCTTGGCGTCTCCGTTGATGACCACCAGCGGCACAGCACCACCTTCCGGCGCAGCACGGCGCAAGGCTTCCACCAGCGCACCGGGCTCGCGTGAAGCGAGTGCATTGCGATTCACCAGGATGTCGCCGGACGCGGTCACGGTGACGTTGATCTCGTTGTTCTGCGTTTCCGACGGTGTTCCGTCGCTGGTCGGCAGGTTGATCTCCAGCCCGGAAAATCGCGAATAGGTGGTGGTCAGCATCAGGAAGATGATGATCACCAGCAGCACGTCGATCAGCGGGATCAGATTGATCTCCAGCGTCTCCTTGCTCTGGCCGCGGCGGAAATTCATCGCGGATTCCTTACTTACCGGCGCCAGACGAACTGGATGCGCCGCGCCGTTCGCTGTGCAGAACCTCCACCATACGCACGGCCTGCTGCTCCATGTCGACCACGATGCTGTCAACCAGCGCACGAAAATGACGATAGGCGATCAACGCAGGGATTGCGATCAGCAGACCAAAGCCCGTGTTGTAAAGCGCGATGGAAATGCCGTGCGCCAGTTGCTGCGGATCGGTACCGCCACCACCACCGGGGTCGGCTGCCGCAAAGATCTCGATCATGCCGACGACGGTACCGAACAGCCCCATCAATGGCGCCACCGTGGCGATGGTGCCCAAGGTGGTGAGGTAGCGCTCGAGTTCGTGGGCCACTGCACGCCCCGCCTCTTCGATGGACTCCTTCATGACCTCCCGGGTGGCCCGCATATTGCGCAGACCGGCCGCCAGCACCCGCCCCAAAGGAGAATGCGCCTGCAAGCGGGCAACCAGTTCCTCGCTGGCACCACCCTTGCGCAGATCGACAAGCAATTTGTCTAGCAGGCCTGGAGGTACGATGGCATTGCGCCGCAGCGAAATGCCGCGCTCGATGATCAGCGCGAGCGCCACCACGGAAGCCAGCAGCAAGGGATAGATCGGCCAACCGGCACCACGAATGATCTCCAGCACGGGAGCGTCTCCTGAGTTCCTCGACAAGCCCAAGACTTTATCGCCTTGGCCGGATACAGGGCAAGCACGCAGCCCCCTCCCCCACCGACCTTCCAGCGGAAACCCTGTCTACGCGTGCCTTGAGCCGAAATCCACAAAAACTGTGGATAACTTTGTGGGCAGCCCAGGGACGAAGCCGCTAAGTGGGCCGCCAGTAAAGGTTTTTTTCAATTCGGGCAAAAATTAAGCTAGAGTTTCATATTCATTAAAAATCAAAGACTTGAAAAAGAAATTAGTTGTCAAGCCCTGTCTGCTTGCGGCAAACCCAGTCGTGGTGGGGCTGCCGGGGCAGCCGTGTGGATTGAGCTAGAATTCAAGCCATGTCCAGCCTGCCCCGATCCGTAGATCCGCTCTCAGCACGGGTCTCCAGCGTGTCCGAGTTCGTCCTACAGATCCGTCGCCTGGTTGAAGGAAACATCCCGCTTGGCTGGATCGGCGGCGAGATATCCAACCTGACCCGGGCAGCTTCCGGCCACCTGTATTTCACCCTCAAGGATGAGCGTGCCCAGATCCGCTGTGCGATGTGGCGCACCCGCGCTCAACTGCTCGCCTTCCGCCCGCAGGAAGGGCAGCGTGTCGAGATAAGAGCCCAGGCCACGGTCTATGAAGCGCGCGGCGATCTGCAGCTTTCCGTGGAGCAGATACGGCCGGCCGGACCGGGCAATCTCTACGAAGCCTTCCTGCGTCTGAAGGCACGCCTCGAGACAGAGGGATTATTCGATGCGGATCGCAAACACTCGCTTCCCGCTCTGCCCCGGGGCGTCGGCATCATCACCTCTCCTGCAGCCGCCGCGTTGCGGGATGTGCTGGCCAGCCTGCGCCGCAGGGCTCCGGCGCTGCCAGTGGTGCTCTATCCCTGTCCCGTGCAGGGGGAGGAGGCAGGACCGCGGATCGCACAGACGATCCTGGAGTCGGTTGTGCTGTCCCTGTGGTCTCCGGCGTCGGCCACGAGACCGATGTCACGCTGGCCGATTTCGCCGCCGATCTGCGTGCTGCCACCCCCACGGCTGCCGCAGAAATGGTTTCGGCGGGCTGGCTGGCGGCCGGGCAGCAACTCCCCCACCTTGCACGCGCGCTGAACCTTGGACTGGATCGTCGCCTGCAGACAGCCTGGCAGCGTTGTGACGAGTTGCAGCGTCGCCTGCTCCATCCACGAACCCGCCTTGCCCGCAGCCAGGAGCGCTGGGAAAACCTGGCGCATCGCCTGCGCCGAGCCGGCATGCAGCAATTGCAGACACGCCACCTGCATCTGCAGGGGCTGGCACCACGCCTGCATAACGCACGCCCGGATACCGGATCACTGGCGCAAAGACTCGAACAGATCCAGGCAAGGCTGCAATTGCGACAACAGCAGAAACTACAGCGCTGGCAAGAGCGTCTGGACGAACTGGGCAGTCATCTGGAACACCTCAACCCGGATGCAGTCCTGCGCCGGGGCTATGCGGTCGTCCGCGATGCGCAAGGTCGTATCGTGCGGCAGGCCACGACACAGGCCGAAGGCGAAGCACTGGATATCCGGCTCGCGGAGGGTGAATTGCGAGTGATCGTGACGAAAGCATGAAACCCTCGCCTATAGACTCAATTGATTCCACCTATTGGTCTATGCTTACGAAATCCGGGTAGCCTTGCGCCCTGCCCCACCCGATAAACCCAACCACAAAGGAGAACAACATGGCTCACACCCTGCCCCCCCTGCCGTATGCCAAGAACGCTCTGGTACCGCATCTTTCGGAGGAAACCTTCGAGTACCACTACGGCAAGCACCATCAGGCTTACGTGACCAACCTGAACAACCTGATCCCGGGCACCGAGTTCGAAAACGCCGGCCTGGAAGACATCGTCAAGAAGAGCACCGGTGGCATTTACAACAATGCCGCACAGATCTGGAACCACACTTTCTTCTGGAGCTGCCTGAAGCCCAGCGGCGGCGGCGCTCCCTCCGGTGCGCTGGCGGCCGCCATTAATGCCAAGTGGGGCAGCTTCGATGCCTTCAAGGAAGCCTTCACCAAGAGTGCCGTGGGCAATTTCGGTTCAGGCTGGACCTGGCTGGTGAAAAAAGCTGACGGTTCGGTGGACATCGTGAACATGGGGCCGGCCGGCACTCCGCTGACCACTGGCGACAAGCCGCTGCTGACGATCGACGTGTGGGAACATGCCTACTACATCGATTATCGCAATGCCCGCCCGAAATTCGTCGAGACTTTCCTCACTCACCTCGTGAACTGGTCTTTCGCGGAAGCCAACTTCGCCTGACCTGGTCACCGCGTGCTGACCTGCCTGAATCAGGCCGGCACCTGCGATCGCAATTGTTGCTCCGTTTGATCGCAGCAAAGCAGACGCCCGATGAACCTCATCGGGCGTTTTCATGTTCAGCGACAAATACAGCCTTTACCGGTCGAAAAACAAAAACGCAGGTCAGGACGAGTCAAGACTCGCATTCCTGGAAAAATTGACGTCAACCATCAAACTTAGAATAATGCGAACCATTCTCAACAACTGACACGAGCCGTGCTGCGGTTTCCCCTTGGGGCCGGCCAGCCTGCCCACCCGGAGACTCCCTTGAGCACGACAGCACCCACGGACTCCCTCGCCGCGCTCTACGCCGACAACCATAGCTGGCTGCAAGCCTGGCTACGCAAGAAACTCAACTGCTCGCACCGGGCCGCCGACCTGACTCAGGACACCTTTCTGCGCCTGCTCGTGTCCGGGCGGCTGCCGGAACCGGAATTCTCGCGTGCTTATCTGACCCAGATCGCCAAAGGGCTGATGGTGGACCAGTTCCGCCGCCGACAGATCGAACTGGCCTATCTGGATGCGCTGGCACAATTGCCCGAAGTACAGGCTCCATCGCCGGAAACCCAGGCATTGGTCATCGAAACCCTGAGTTTCCTCGACACGGCCCTCAATCGCCTGCCGGTGCCGGTGCGCGAAACCTTCCTCCTCTCCCAGTTCGACGGCCTGACCTACCGCACCATTGCCGAACGCCTGGGCATAGCTCCGGCCACCGTGCGCAAATACATGCTCAGAGCCACGTTGGCCTGTTACGCAGCACTCGAAGAAACTTCCCAAAAACCCAAGCACCTGTAAGCCCATGCCACAGAAAGCCGGCAGCATCGACCCCATCCTGTACCAGGCGCTGGAATGGCAAGTTACTTTCTGGTCCGGGAAAGCCAGTGCCGACGAGAAGGCCGCTTTCCAGGCCTGGCTGGCCAGTGCCCCGACGCACCGCGATGCCTGGCATAAAGTTCAGGCCCTGCATGGTCGCATGGCAGATCTACCCGACAAACTCGGTGCTCAGGTATTACGCAACGCGCCCATCCGGCAAGGGCGCCGACGCGTGCTCGGAGCCCTGCTCTGGCTGGCCGGCGGCAGCCTTGCCATCGGCACCGCACGCCAAACACCGCAATGGCATCTGGCTCTGGCAGACCATGCCACTCGCATCGGCGAACGTCGGCAGATCCTGCTCAGTGACGGCACCCGTATCGACCTCAACAGTGCCAGTGCGGTCGATGTTCGTTATGACGAAGAAACCCGCCACGTCACCTTGCGCAAGGGCGAAATCCTGATCAGTACGGCACCAGACAACACCACCGTCAAACGCCCTTTCCTGGTCGCCACGGCCCGGGGCGAGATCCAGGCCCTGGGCACCCGCTTTCGTGTCCAGGAAGATGGCTCGCAGATTCGCGTGGCCGTCTTCGAAGGTGCTGTTGCCCTGCGTCCGGCAGAAGGCAAAGAAGTCCGACTCGAGGCTGGCGAACAGGCGCGCTTCGATCGTCGTCAGATAATCGCCGAAGGCTTGGCTGACACCGACGCCACCGCCTGGATCCGAGGTCAGCTGATCGCAGAACACCAGCGTTTGGCCGACTTTCTCACCCAGCTCGCCCGCTATCGCTCTGGCCTGCTGCGTTGCGACCCGGCGGTGGCCGATCTGCCGATCTCCGGCGTCTTCCCGCTCGACGATACTGATCGCGTACTTGCCGCGTTGAGCGAAGCCCTGCCGGTGCAGGTCAACAGGATCACGCCCTATTGGGTCACGATCGCCCCACTCCCATAAAACGGCAATCAGCCATAGCACTTTTTTCTTTTCGCTCGGGAAGGTCAATGAAGCCCTGTTTTACCGGGCACGACAACCTGATGAAAAGGAAAACCATGACCTGTTCCACTCCCCCGCTCTTCCGGCATACGCCCGTCGCGCTGGCCATTCTCGCAGCCGGATCGCTCCTTGGCCCCACACCCGGAAACGCCCAGGCACAGACCATTCAAAGTGCCCGCCACTACGAGATTCCAGCCGGCCCGCTGGATCAAGCCCTCAATCGCTTTGCCGCCGAAGCCGGCATCCTGCTCACCATCGATGCCAGCCTCACTGCCGGCAAACAGAGCACGGGCCTGAAAGGTGATACCAGCCCCGCTGCCGGCTTGCAGAAACTCCTTCAAGGTACCGGGCTGGAGGCTGTCCCGGGGAACAACGGCTGGCAGCTGCGCCGTGCACCAGTGCCAGTGTCCGGCGAGACCACGCTGGCGCCAGTGACCGTTTCCGCACAGGTCGAGCGCAACGGAGTCACGGAAGGCAGTGGCAGCTACACTGCCACCGGCCCGAGCACCACAGCCACAGGGCTTGCCCTGACGCTCCGCGAAACACCGCAATCCATCAGCGTCCTCACACGCCAGCAGATTGAAGACCAGAACCTGACCACGCTGGGTGAAGCCGCCAAATACGTCACGGGCATCTCTGCAAGCAGTTCCGACAGTGATCGCACCGATCTCTACTCTCGCGGTTTCTATATCGACAGCTATCAGTACGACGGCGTACCTGCTGCTGCCCTCAACGACTTCTTCGGCACCTCCACGATCGATCCGATTCTCTATGACCGCATCGAAGTCGTACGTGGAGCCACTGGGCTACTGACAGGGGCTGGCAATCCGGGCGCATCGGTCAACCTCATACGAAAGCGCGCAAGCAGCAAAAAGTTCACCGGTTCCGCGTCCTTGGGCTTGGGTTCGTGGAATGACCGACGGGCCACGGTCGATATTTCCACGCCACTGACAGAGGGCGGCCGCATCCGTGCCCGAGTGGCTGCCATGGCGGAAGAGCGCGATTCGCACCTGGACCGCTATCACGCAAACAACCGTGCCTTGCTGGCCACGGTCGAGGCCGATCTTGCCCCCTCCACCACGCTCCGGATCGGTTGGGAGCATCAGTCCAAGCGCCCCGATGGCGTAACCTGGGGCGGGCTGCCGATGGTCTATACGGATGGCACGGCAACCCAATGGCGCCGCTCGTTCAGCATCGGCACCGATTGGACCTATTGGGATACCACCAACGACACAGTGTATGCAGGACTCGAACATCAGTTCGACAATGACTGGTCGCTCAGGGCCCACGTCAGCCGCCTCGAAAGCGATTACGAATCCAAGTTGCTTTACTTGCTGCGCCAGCCGGATAGCAACGGTGAAGGATTGGGTGCCTATCCCAACTTCTCTCGCCAATCGATCACGCAGGACAGTGCCAATGTGCAGGCCACGGGACCATTCGAGTTGCTTGGCCAACAACACGAGGCCGTGGTCGGCCTGACGAACAGTGAGTCGCGCTACATCTACGGCAACTACGCTTACACGGCGAGTGCCATCGGCGACATCTTCCAGTGGGACGGCTCCTATCCAGAGCCTGTCTGGGGAGACTTTAGGCCTCTGGGTGACGACCGTACCCGGCAAAGTGCGCTCTACGGCGCATTGCGCCTATCCTTGGCCGACTCTCTGAAACTCATCGCGGGAGGCCGCCAGAGTCGTTGGAAGATGACGGGCCTCACGACCGTACGCGAACACAAGCAGTTCACGCCTTATGCAGGCCTGATCTATGACCTCGACCCCGTCTACACGGCTTATGCAAGCTACACCGATATCTTTCAGCCACAGGACTACCGCGACACAAGTGGTGCCTACCTGGCCCCGGTGATCGGCAAGAACTACGAAGCCGGCGTCAAGGCCGCATACCTCGGCGGGCAGCTCAATACCTCGCTGGCCGTGTTCCGGGTCGAACAGGACAACGTGGCGGTGCTTGACGGTGACAACCTCGTGGCCGGCACCACGACCAATGCTTATCGCGCGACCAAGGGTGCGACCAGTAAAGGCTTCGAGGTGGAAGTCACGGGAGCGCTGACCAAAGGATGGCAAGTAGCAAGCGGCTTCTCGCGCACCATTGCCTCGGATGCCGCAGGGGAACGTCTTTACCCCAGGCGTTCGGACAATCAATGGCACCTGTTCAATTCGTACCGTCTGCCGGGAACGTGGAGTGAATCGCCCCCGGTTCACTAGACACTTCGAAGCCTTAAGCTGGCAACCAAGTGGAGGTGTCTATGAGTAGCAAGCGATACACGGAAGAGTTCAAGATTGAAGCGGTCAAGCAAGTGACCGATCGCGGACATAGCGTTGCGGACGTTGCCGGGCGACTGGATGTGAGCAT
>NZ_MDUX01000058.1 GCF_014736495.1 Candidatus Dactylopiibacterium carminicum | reverse complement strand
ATGCTCACATCCAGTCGCCCGGCAACGTCCGCAACGCTATGTCCGCGATCGGTCACTTGCTTGACCTGACCGCTTCAATCTTGAACTCTTCCGTGTATCGCTTGCTACTCATAGACACCTCCACTTGGTTGCCAGCTTAAGGCTTCGAAGTGTCTAGTGAACCGGGGGCGATTCACTTCAAAGTGATGAAAGCGCGTGTCGAAGCCTGGTCGCCCTCGGTGCCCGTCACCGTCATGTAGCTGTTCACTTCGGGCTGTCTGGCGAGGTATGCCTCGAAGGTCTGTAGCGACTTCATCAGGCGTTCGTTGGTCGAGCCCGCCGGTAGCTTGACCTGCGCCATCAGCGTGCCCTGGTCTTCGGTCGGCAAGAAGGAGGTCGGCAGCGCCTTGAAGATCCCCGCCGTGGCGGCAAACAGCAGCGCATACACCGCCATGCCGAGCAGACGGCGCTTGAGCAGGCTGCCCACTCCCAGTCGGTAACGTTCTGTGCCGGTGCTGAATCCCCGATTGAAGCGGCCGAAGAGCCGTCCCAGCGGGCCATTGCCATTGGCGTGGCCCCCCTGCGGGATGGGCTTGAGCAGGGTGGCGCAGAGTGCGGGGGTCAGCGTCAGTGCGACGACGACCGACAGCGCCATGGCCGAGACGATGGTGATCGTGAACTGGCGGTAGATGATGCCGGTGGCGCCACCGAAGAAGGCCATCGGGATGAAGACCGCGGAGAGCACCAGGGCGATGCCGATCAGCGCTCCGGTGATCTGATCCATCGACTTGCGCGTGGCCTCCTTCGGCGAAAGACCTTCCTCGCTCATGATCCGCTCGACGTTCTCGACCACGACGATGGCGTCATCGACGAGCAGACCGATGGCCAGCACCAGCCCGAACATGGTCAGGGTGTTGATGGAGTAACCGAACACCGAGAGGATGCCGAAAGTGCCCAGCAGTACGACCGGCACAGCCACGGCGGGGATCAGCGTGGCGCGCAGGTTCTGCATGAAGATGTACATCACCAGTACCACTAGCGCGAGTGCCTCGATCAGGGTCTTGACCACTTCCTCGATGGAGATCTTCACGAAGGGCGTCGTGTCATAGGCCACCACGGCCTTCATGTGTGCCGGGAAGAAGGGCTCGAGTTCGTTGAGCTTGGACTTGACGGCTTCCGCGACCTTCAGTGCGTTGGCGCCGGAGGCGAGCGAGATGCCCAGGCCCGCCGAAGCGTGGCCGTTGTAGCGCGTGCTGATGGTGTAACTCTCGCGGCCCAGCTCAAGGCGTGCCACTTCGGAGAGGCGCACTACCGCGCCATCGGCGGCGGATTTCACGATCACCTGGGCGAACTCGTCGACCGACTTGAGCTTGCTGCGCGCGCCGACCTGGCCAGCGGAAACTTCGGTGTTCTGCGCGCTCAGCGCACTGGCGATGTCGGAAGGCATCAGCGCATATTTCTGCATCTTCGCCGGGTCCATCCAGATGCGCATGGCGTAACCCGAGCCGAAGGCCTGCGTGTCGCCCACACCATCGAGGCGGCTGATGGTGTCCTTGAGGCTGTTGGCGATGTAGTTGGCGATGTCGGTGGCGGTGACCGATTCATCATCGGAGATCAGGTTGATCACCATCATCGTGTCGGTGCTGGCCTTGGCGACCGTGACGCCTTGATCCTGCACCGCCTCTGGCAATTGCGAGAGCACCTGTTCGAGCTTGTTCTGCACCTGCATCTGCGCCACGTCTGGGTTGGTTCCGGAATCGAAGGTGAGCTCGACTCGGGCGGAGCCATCGGACTGGCTGCGCGAGTTCATGTAGGTCAGATGATCGAGGCCGGTGAGCTGCTGCTCGATGACCTGGGTCACCGAGTTCTCGATGGTCTCGGCCGAGGCGCCGTTGTAGGTAGCCCGGATCGTGACCTTGGTCGGCGCGATGTCAGGATATTGTTCGAGCGACAGGCTCTGGATCGCGGCTGCGCCGGCGAGCATGATGACGATGGCGATGACCCAGGCGAAGATGGGCCGGTCTATGAAGAAACGTGCCATAGCGGTGCTCTCCTCAGTGCGCAGCGGCGCTGGACGCGGCCGCGTCGGACGACACCGGTACCGCTGTCGCCAGGTCGCCCAGCGCAACCTTCTTCAGCCCTTCCACGACGACCTTGTCACCGGGCTTGAGACCAGCGTTCACCAGCCATTGGTTGCCCACCGTGCGGCCCAGCGAGAGCCTGCGTTCCGCAATGCGGCCGTCATCGCCCACCACCATCGCGATGGCATCGCCGGAGGGGCGGCGGGTGATGCCCTCCTGGGGCACCAGTAACGCGTCTTGGATGCTGCCTTCCCACACCTGCGCACGCACGTACATGCCTGGCAGCAGCACGCCCTCCGGATTCGGGACCAGCGCGCGCAGCGTGACCATGCCGGTGCTCTCGTCGACACTCACGCCATCGAACTGCAGACGCCCTTCATGCGCGTACTCGCTGCCATCCTCCAGGATCAGCTTTACCGGGACCTCCTGGCCGCGGGCGCGCAGCTTGCCGGCCTTGAGCTCCTGGCGCAGGCGCAGCAGCTCGACGCTGGATTGCTTGACGTCCACCACCAGCGGGTCGAGCTGGCGCACCGTGGTCAGCGCGGTGCTCTGATTCGCCGTCAGCAAGGCGCCGGGGATCGCCACGGAAATATCCACGCGGCCATTGATCGGCGAGGTGATGCGGGTGTGTTCGAGATCGATGCGCGCGGTTTCCAGCGCCGCCTTCGCCACGTCGAGCGCGGCGCGGTTTTCTTCGACGGCGGCCTGGCTGTCTTCCGCCGTCTGCTGGCTGATCGCATCGATGCGCGCCAGACCCTCGTTGCGCCGGGCCGTTACCTCGGAGGATTTCAGCGTGGCCTCCGCCTTGGTGACTGCGGCCTTGGCACTGGCATAGGCGGCTTCATAGCTGGAGGCGTCGATCTGGTACAGCACCTGACCGGCCTTGACCAGCGCACCTTCGGTAAACAGGCGTTTTTCCAGGATGCCGCCGACTTGCGGCCGGATCTCGGCGATGGCCCGAGCCGAGGCCCGGCCGGCCAGCTCCGTGGTGATCGGGGTTTCGCTGGCGGTGACGATGAATACACCGACCTGCGGCGTTTCGGTTGCGGTGACTGTTGTGTCCTGCTTGTCGCCGCAGGCGGCAAGCGCAACGCAGGCAAGGGTTGCGAGCGTGATGCGGATACGCGGGTGGGAAATGGGGGTATGCATGAAGTGGCTTTCATTCGACCTGGTCTTCAGGGATGGCAGCCAATTTGCGCGCCGATTGTGGAGAGAATTTGAGCTTCGCAAGCTTCGTGAGGTTTGTAGCCTGCCTCTTGCCATGGATTCCCGCTGGGGCTCAAATGCACGCCATGAACAGATTCGCCCGCATCTCCATCTCGACCCGGCTCTTCGTCGCAGTGCTCGCTGTGGCGTCTGCCGCGGTGATCGCAACGGGAATCGCCTCGCATCACAGCTTCACGCATGGTTTTCTGGGCTACCTGAACAAGCTGGCGGTCGATCGCATGGATGCCGCATTGCCACGCTTGCAGGCCGCCTATGCGGAGCATGGCAACTGGGATTTCATTCGTGAGCGGCCCGGTAACTGGATCCGCCTGATGGTGCGCGACAGTGAGAACGAGCACATGGAAGACCGGCCGCCGCCGATCTCCGATCTCACCGGGGCCTTCCTGCGCGTCTCCTTGCTGGATGCCGATCATCTCTTCGTGATCGGCTTTCCCGGCGCACTGGATGGTGACAGGATCGAGCGACCGATCCTGGTCGCTGGAAAGCCTGTCGGCTGGCTGGCCCTGGCGCCTTTCCAGAGCGTCACCGAAGTGGGGGCGCAGCGTTTCGAGCGGACGCAGCTGCGTGCACGTTGGCTCATTTTCTCCATCGTCATCGTGCTGGCCGCGGCGATCGCCTGGTGGGTATCCCGTGCAGTATTGCGACCCATCCGCCGGGTGGCGCGAGCCACGCACGAGCTGGCCGGCGGCGATTACGCCCGGCGTGTGCCACAGATCGGCGAGGACGAGGTCGGGCAACTCTCGCGCGATTTCAATTACCTTGCCGCCACGCTGGAGCGTAACGAGACCATGCGGCGCGAGTTCATGGCTGACATCGCACACGAACTGCGGACCCCGCTGGGCGTGCTCAACGGTGAGCTGGAGGCTATCGAGGACGGGGTCCGCCCTCTTGACCGGAACGCGCTGAAATCGCTGCAGGCCGAGGTCGGACTGCTCAGCAAGCTGGTCAACGATGTGTACGAGCTGGCGCTGACCGACATGGCCGCACTGGCCTACCGCAAGGAAAGCGTCGATCTCGCGATCTGTCTCGGGGAAGTGGCCGAGCGCTTCGCGCCACGTCTGGCGCAACACTCGCTGACACTCGCCTGCGAGTTGCCGACCGGCCCGCTGAAGGTGTTTGCCGATCCGGCGCGCGGTCACCGACCGCGCGGTGGATACCCACATCAAGAACCTGCGCCGCAAACTTGCCGCCCTGGGCGACCCGATCCAGTCGGTGTATGGCGTGGGCTATCGCTTTGAGTGGCCGTGACGCCCCCCACGCCTACAACCACAGGAAGAACACCCAGGAGCAGCCTGCGATGCCGCCGAGCAGCCAGCGCGCCAGCGTGCCGCTACGCACGGTAAGGATCAGCAGTGGCAGCAGGATCGGCAGGATGTAACGGAAATCGTTGCTGCAGGCGAACGGGGTCTGTATGCGCAGTGTGAGCAGACCTGCAAGCCACAGCGGCATGCTCAGTACCCAAAGCGCATTGCGTTGCAGCCAGCCCGTATCGAGCAGTGCCCGCCAGCGTGCACGCAGCAACAGGCAGCCTAGCAGCAGGATCAGTAACACCCCCCAGCCATAGGCCAGCCCGCGCTGCAGCGTACCCTGGAACGAGAATTCACCGCTCAAGGCCGAACGCAGCAGGTAATTCCAGAAATTCTGGCGCCCGCTGACATCGTTCCAGGGGTCCATCCAGGCCGTGGTAAGGGAAGTCGGCAGATCCAGCGGGATGAAATATTTCAATGCCACGGGCACGCCGAGCGCACCGTTCAGACTGACCACATTGCTGACCAGCCAGCTACGGCTGTTGCCCTGTAGATAGTTGTAGATGTTGTCGCTCAGATTCAGCAGCATGGCTGCGCCGGCGATCGTGCAGAAAAGGGTCAGATCGATCAGTGCTGCCTTGCGCGTGCGGTGGGGGCGCAGCATGCGCCAGAGCAGCAGCAGGCCCATCGTGGCGATTACCACAAGGCCGTTGCTCTTGGTCAGGATGAGCAGTGCGCAGCAAAGGGCCGTAGCCAGCAAGGCCGGGCGCCGATGCCCCTGCCACCATCGCAGGCCATGATAGAAAGCCATGCCGGCCAGGGCGTAGAAGCCCAGATCGTTGCCGATGCGGATGCTGTGGATGATGCCCGAGGGCCACAGCGCCAGCCCAAGTGTGGCGAGCATGGCCAGCCAGGGGGATGAGCGTAGTGCCAGGCGTAGCGTGCCGGCAGCGGCAGCGAGGAAGACCAGCCACAGGGTGAGCGAATAGGCCTGCATGGCGGCGCCAGCATCGACGCCCAGCCAATGCGCCCATTTCCACAACGGGGCGCCGAGCAGGTAGTACAGCGGCGGGTGGTAGAAGGTCCAGCCATCCTTGGCGTCAGGGATACTCAGGCGTTCGGCCACCCAGCGGATGTAGTCGAGGTGGCCGCCCGCGCCAGCGACATCGTGGCTGCGGACTGTCCAGGGTGTGAGCACCCAGTAGGCTACCAGCGGGATCAGTGCCAGTCCGAGCACCAGCAGTTGCCGGCGGGTAAGCCGGAAATGGCGTGCCAATCCCCACAGCAGGGGGAGAAAACCAAGCCATAGCAGGGTGACCGCGCTAGGGCCCAGCACGGGCAGCATGGTAATGCCACCGGGGCCGATGCCATTGCGGACACGGAACTCCAGCACGTTGTCGTCTGGCTGCAGCCAGGGTGAGAGATCGAGCACGAAGCCGCTGCGATAGTCACGCAGTTTTTCTTCGGGCACCGAATCAAGCGGCACGGCCTGGCCATTGATGGAGAACGCGAGCAGATGGTCGTCCGGGATGATGCGCCAGCGCACGGGCGTGCCGAATCCCTTGCGCACCACCATGCGGCCGGTACGCTCCACGTGCTGGGTCTGGAACTCCCAGGGGTGCTGCTGCGCTTCCCAGGTCTGGTCCAGCCGCTGCATGCTGACCTGGCGCTGCGGCTGCAGGCAGGCGAGCAATGCGCTGACGGCCAGAAAACTGAGCAAACCGCCCAGCAGCAATGCGCGCCAGCGCGGGCAGACGGTCTTCATGAGGCTCAGCCTTTCCGGGTCTCGTGATATTCCTGCTCGGTATTCACATTCCAGAGCGCGTCACGTCCTGCCTGGCCCGCGCGGATGCTGCGCACGGCTTCGATGGCGGTGAGCATCGAATGGTCCTGGTTGTTGTAGCGGTGCTGACCGTTGCGGCCGAGGCAGTAGAGGTTGGCAATACCGTCGAGGTGGGCGCGCACGGTATCGAATTCGGCGTAGCTGCCGAAGTAGGCCGGGTAGGCCTTCTCGATGTGGATGCGGCAGGTGTCGACGATGTCTTCGCGGGCGACCACGTCGATCTTCACCAGTTCATCGACGGCGAAGCGGATGAAGTCCTCGTCGCTCATCTTCCAGATTTCGTCCTGGTCCGAACACATGTATTCCAGACCGATCCAGACCTTGTCGGGGTCGGCCACCATGTAGGGTGACCAGTTGTTGAAGACCTGCAGCCGGCACAGCTTCACATCGCGTTCCTGCACGTAGATCCAGGTGTCGGGCACGATGTCGCCGACGGTCCGGATGTCGGTTTCATTGTGGATGCGGAGTTTCTTCGCCAGCACGCCGACCGTCATGAAATCGCGATAGGGCAGCTCGCGGGCAACGCGCAGCACATTGGCACCGACAGCATCTCCCTGAAGGCTGGCGACCAGATCCTTGATCGGCATGGTGGAAAGGCACAGATCGCATTCGAAGCGCTTCGTCTGACCTTCACACTCGGCACTCACCGCCACGATCCGACCTTCCTGGACTTCGATGTGGGTGACCTTGTGACGCATCAGGATCTCACCACCCATCTTCCGCACATCATCCGCCACGCATTCCCAGAGCTGGCCCGGGCCGAGCTTGGGGTAGAAGAACTGTTCGATGAGCGATGTCTCGGTCTTCTTCTGGCGCAGATCCTGATCCTTGCTGCCGGGCAGCAGTTTCTTCAATGCTGCCAGCACGGCCTTGGACAGGGAAAGCCCCTTGATGCGCTGCGCGCCCCATTCGGCCGAGATTTCGCGAGGATGTGCGCCCCACACCTTCTCGGTGTAATCCTCGAAGAACATGCGGTACAGCGGCACGCCGAAGCGGTTGATCATGAAGTCCTCGAGGTTCTTCTCCTCGGGGCGCTTGATCATCTGTGCCCGCACGTAGCCAAGGCCGGCGCCGAGCGTGCGGAAAATGCCGAGATTCAGCACCGTCTGGGCCTTGAGCGAGATCGGATAGTCGAAGAACTTGCGCAGATAGAAGATGCGCGAGATGCGTTCGCGGATCAGCATCACGCGGTCGACCTGCTCGGGGTCCGGGCCGTTCGCGGCCCAGGGCTTGTCCTTTCCGAGCAGGCGGTCGTCACGCGAGGGCGCGCCTTGCAGCGGCATGCGCGCGGCCCACCAGTCCATCACGGTGTCGCTCTTCGAGAAGAAACGGTGGCCACCGATGTCGATACGGTTGCCTTTGAAATTGATGGTGCACGAGATGCCGCCGATACGGTCGGTGGTTTCCAGGATTACGGGTTTGTAGCCGGCGTTCTGTGCGAGGAGTTCGAAAGCGGCGGTGAGACCGGCCGGGCCGGCGCCGATGATGAGTGCGGTTTTCTGCATGGCGGGATCAGCGGAAGAAGACGAAGAGGCGGCGCAAGCCGAAGTTCCAGAGCAGCACGATGCCCGCGATGAAGGGCTTGGCTAGTTCAGGGGCAAGTTTTGCCACGCTGACCGAGAGCCACATCAACAGTACCGTGAGCAGCAGGCCACCGATGCCGATCGTCGTGAAGATGGCGAAATCCCGCAGGGTGGTGGCTTTCGTGCCCCGCCAGACCCAGGCCACGCAGAGCAGGTAGTTGGTGAATAGTCCGGCGCAGAAGCCGAGCAGCGTTGCGAGCTGGTAGTGCCAACCCAGCGCGCTATGGACTAGCCACAACACGCCGTAGTCGACGAGGAAGGCAAGCCCACCCACCATGAGATATCTGAGAAATTCCAGGGCCAATCGCCCCGGTGCAGCCGCAACCGGCATGCTGAGTTGTGCTCCGTCCATGTCGTCTCCACCCTTGTTTTTTGTGCTTGCACCGATCGTATCGGAGCAAGTCCGGCAGGCTTTGCCTGGTTTCCGTCCCGGAGGGCGACGCAGGATTCTTCTCTGAGCAGGTCCGGGTATTGGCCCCGGGGCCTGCGGTGGGATGCATTGTCGGCAACGACCACGATAGAAAATATGACTACGGCGCCGCATTGCGACGAGCAGCCATCCTGCCGTCAAGAAGCCTGCCGGGCAAGGTTTTTTATCTTGTCCGATGCCGAAGGCAGTGCTTCGATGCATCTTCGCCCATCTCTTCTGCGTGAGATGTGAATGTAGGAATATGGATTGCGTTGGGGTTAGAGATGTTCTTGTAATTATTGAATGGATTTTGTTTCTGACTGGATCGCGCATTGCGTGAGGCAATGCGATCCGACGGATCAAGTGCTGGGGGGGCTGCGGCGCAATGCGTTGAGCAGGATTGCGATGGTGCTGCCGTTGTGCAATGCCGAGGTCATGATCGGGCTGAGCAGGCCAAAGGAGGCAGCGCCAAGGATCGCCGTGTTGAGTCCGACGGCAAGACGATAGTTGGTGTCGATGCGACCCATGGTGGCCAGGGCGAGTGCCTTGGCGTCGGCCACGCGGGCGATGTCGGCGCCACGCTGCATCGCGATGCCGACGTGTGCGCCGGCCAGCGCGGGAGCGTCGTTGATGCCGTCGCCGATGAAGGCGATGCGTGCGCCATCGGCAGCCAGCGCTGCGATCAGGCTGGCCTTGTCATCCGGCAGCAGTTCGGCATGGAAGCCCTCCAGCCCCAGTTCAGTAGCCAGTTCCGCCGCGCGGTCGTGATGATCGCCGGTGAGCATCAGCACGCGACGCGCGCCCAGGGCACGCAGGCGCTCCACGGTGGCTCGGCTGTTTGCGCGCAGAGAATCTTTGAGTGCGAGCACGCCGATGAGACGGCCGCCGAAACCGATGTAGAGCAGGGTCTTGCCTTCACGGTAGAGCCCGGCCAGCACTGCCTCATGCTGTGAAACCGAAATGCCTTCGTCGTCCTCTATGAAATGGCGGGACCCCACCACGATGCGCTTGCCTTCGATCTCGCTGGCAACGCCGTGGGCGACGACGAACTCCACTTCGGTGTGATCGAAATGCCGGCCCTGGCTGCTGCGCGCAGCGGCTACCACGGCTTGTGCGAGGGGATGGAAATAGTGCTCCTCGACGGAAGCCGCCAGCCAGATCAGCTCTTCGGAGGAAAAGGCTTCGTCGAAGGCGATGGAGTCGGTGACGGCCAGGCTGCCCGTGGTCAGCGTGCCGGTCTTGTCGAAGACGAAGGTGTCCGCCTCGGCCAGGCGCTCCAGTGCGGTCGCGCCCTTGACGAGGATGCCTTGCTGGCCGGCACCATACATGGCCGACTTGAAGGCCACCGGCGTGGCGAGCTTGAGCGCACAGGAATAGTCCGCCTGCAGCACGGCAGCGGCACGTTGCCAGTCGCCGCTGACGAGCCAGGCCGTGCCGGCGAGGCTCAGCACGATGGGCACCAGCCTGTCCGCGAGCTTGGCGGCTTCCAGCTGCGCCGTGCTCTTGACGTTCAGCGATTGCTCGACGTAATCCGCGATGCGGGCTGCTGCCGTCTTGCGGCCAACCTGCTCTGCGTAGATGCGCAACCGGCCTTCTTCCATCAGGGTACCGGAAAGCACAGAATCGCCGCGCTGTTTGGTTACCGGCGCGCTCTCGCCGGTCATGGCAGCTTCGTTCACGCTGCCTTCACCCGACAGCACGGTGCCATCCACCGGCACGATGCTGCCCGTGGCCACGATCACCGTGTCGCCGACACTGACTTCGCTGACCGCGACCAGTTGCTCGCCGCCTTCGCGCTCCACCCATACTTCAGGCCCGACCGGCAGCAGCAGGTGCTTGAGCATCTCGTCGGAGCGACGTGCGATGGAGTCTTCCAGATACTCGCCCAGGGCCAGCATGAAAGTCGTGGTGTTGGCCGCGAGATAGTCTTTGCGTGCCATGGAGATGGCGACGGCCGCGGCTTCCAGCACGTGCGAGGACAAGCCATTGGCCAGTGCGTCCTTGGTGGCGTGCTGCATCAGCGGCAGGGAGGCGGCCAGCGTGGCCGGCAGCTTGAGCTGTTGCGGCAGATATTGCGTGCCGATCAGGGTGGCCAGTGCCCCCACCACTGCAGTGGGCGCCTGGGGCAGGGTGTCGCGGCCCGCGCGCGGTGTGCGGGCAGGTGCAGGCATCCGGCCCAGGGCCTCTTCGAGTTGAAAGGCATCGATCTGCGCCGGATCGTAGCTCACGATCAGGGAGGATGCCTTGGCGTTGACGCGTACCTGCATCACCCCGGCAAGGTTTTCCACCGCCTGAGCGATATTGCCAGCTTCGGTACTGACCCCTTTGGCGCACCGATAGCGCCAGCGCCCACGGCCACGGACTTGGTGGACGGACTCCAGCGTACTGAACCAGGTTTCCGGCATCACTCGCCCGTGCGTTCCGCTTCCACCTCGGCCTTGAGATCGGCCATATGTTCCTTCAGCTCCTCGATACCGCCAGCCACGCTGCCGTACAGTTTCATGGCGCCCTTGACGAGCTTGGAACGGACTTCTTCATTGCTCAGCACGTAGGTTGCGGCCGCCCCCAGCAATGCACCAAGCAGGAATTGCTCCGTGCGTCGCGAGCCGAAACCGGCCGGCAGCCCCAGACCGGAGAGGAAGCCTGCATTCAGTGGTGCAAGTGTGGCATTGTCGTCCGCTTCCTGACCGTATCCATAGCCCTGAGCCGTGGAGCCGGCCGTGGCCGCGTTTCTGGCGGCTTCTTCCTTGAGCAGCTTGCGCAGTGCCTTTTTCAGTTTCTTCTTGGCCATCATTCGGCTCCTTTTCCGGTTCGTGTTTTCTTCAAGAGGTATTCGATGCCGGCAAGGCCGGCGGCGCCCAGGGCCACAGCCACCACGGCCTGGCCTGCACGGCCGCGTTGCAGCGCGTTAGCCGCGGCCACGCCGCTGGCGAGCGCCGTGCCACCTTGCAGGGCGCGGGCCAGTACCTGCTTGCGGGCTTCAGGCGCCGTCAGGCACTGTTGCTGCGCAGCGGCCAGCAGGCCCGCGCTGACCATCCCCCGCAGGAACTGGTTGGCAAGATCATCCCGTGCGGGAACGAGGGCGCGGCGGTTCTTCATGCTTCTTCCTTGGTCGGGCTTGCCACGGCAGGCTTGCGGCTGCGCGGTGCGCGTTTGGGTTTGGCGGGCGCTGCGCTGGCGGCAACGGCGGCGGGTTTGCGGTTGCGTGGCTTGCTGGCGGCAGTGGCCAGCGTAGCCTTGGGCGCAGGCGTGGATTCAGCGGCAGGCTCGACCAGCTTTTCGCGGACACGGGCAGAGGTGTGCTCGATGGCGGCAAGGCTGCTGACCGTGGCATCGCGTAGCGAGCTGCGTGTTTTCTGCAGCCCTTCGCGGGCGACGACCAGACTTTCCTTGGCCTTGACGGTGCGGGCCAGGCGAACGGCGATGGCGCCACTCACGATGCCCAGGGCGAACGGGATCAAAGGGATCATCTCAGCTTTCCTTTCTGTCCTTGCGGAGGCGTTGACGGGCAAAGTGCAGACCAAGGCTGCCGGCAGCGAGTCCGGCCAGCAGTGCGGGGTTGGCCTTGAACAAGGGAGCCACCACGCCAAGGGCGTGATGCTGTCCGGCGAGCACGGAAAAGGTCTTTTCCATGAAATCCCCGATCAGGCCGTGCTTGGTATAGGCCTCTTCGGGGGGCACACCGGCGCGGGCATGCATCTGTTCGAGCGCGAGTGCGTCCTGCAGGGCCTGTTGCAGCGGCGGCAACTGGCGTTGCAGCGTTTCCCGCTGCAGACCGGCAAAGGCATCGCGCAATCCGGCATCCGGAACGGCTTGCCAGAGACGTTGATAGCGGGCCGCCGAGGCCTGCTCGCCACGGATCGCCCGTATCAGGTTGGCGCGCCAGCCGGATTCCAGCACGGTTTCCTGCGGCAGGGGCGGTAGCGGGCGAGGTACGCCATGGCGTGCGCAGAGGCGATCCAGACTCGCGATGCGGTTTTCCACGCGCCGTTGCAGCGCCGGAAAAGGAAGGCGCGCGCGCCTGGTAGGCCTCATTCATGGCCTGGTGAAAGGCCAGTGCGGCGTATTCGCCAAACAGGGCGATGCGCAACGCCTGGTGCGGACCTGAATACGGGCTGGCCGGATCCAGCCGGCCACTGCGCAGCAGTGCCTGGTCACGATCACGCATTGGCGATCTCCGCGTATTTCTCCGCGACGATGCGGATGAGGGCGCCGGCTTCCGGGCTATCCACGCCCGCCAGCAGATCTGGCCAGGCTTTCTGCGGAATCACGGCAGGGTCGTACTCGACGGTGCAGGAGCGGGCCAACAGGTTGAGTCGGATTGCCTTCACGCCGGGCAGGGTGTCGAGCGCTCCCTGGAAACGGCGCGCATCGGCCAGCATCGCCTTGCCCTCGGCATCCAGCTCGATGGCACCGAGCTTGAAACGGATGCGGCCCGGGATGTGGTGGGCGATCTGCACGCTGCCAGCAAACCGGCGGAAGGTCTCGAGTTCTTTCATGGGGGCGATGCGTTTCCGGTTTCTGGTTTTCGTCAGCGCAGCAGATTGCGGCGATGGACATACATATGAATGCCAGTGAAGACCAGGGCGAGGATGCCGGCCTGGGTATGCAGCCCCTTGCGGCGCGCGGCGATGGCCAGCAGCGAAATTCCCATGGCGGCCACGGCACCGTATTTCGCGTAGCGGTTCACTACCAGACGCCACTTGCGGCGAGGAATGGCCACCGGAGCCGGGCCGAGCACGGTATCGTCGGGGTCCGGGCCTTCATCGCCGTCGGCTGGCGGGGTGTCATTCGCAGCAAGGAGCTTGCGGGCCTTGAGCTCGATGGTCTTCCTGGGCAGCGTGGCCGGGTCATAACGGACCAGTACCGATGCCACGCGCGGATTCTGGCTGACTTCGAGTACGCCGGGCAGCGCTTCGAAGCTGCCGGCCAGCGCGTCGCGTCCGTCTGCATCGAAGGCCGGAACCCGCAGGCGCAGGCGCCCGGGCACCGAGGAGGCAATAAGATTGTTCATGACCGAAATTCGGAAGTAAACGCGGGAACTGATTCGCAGCTTAATACGATTGCCATCGAATTGTGGCACTCGGAAAAGTTTTTTGCATGCCCTTCCATTATTTTCCGGGCGTGCAGTATCTTGATAATCAAGAATGTTTCTTGTTTCCGTTTTTGATTGGCGTTTTTTCCCCTGGATGGGGCCCGGCGTGGGCCTGCAGCGCTTTCTGGAAGGGAGAATGTATTTCGGGAATTGATTCCGATTACGAAACCAGAATCGTGGCTGATACGGTTTTCAGGGTGTTTTGTCTTGAATGAATTTTTGGGGAGAGTTCCGCGTGCTGGCAATTAAAACCGTGGCTTTGTTCGGAATTACCGCCTTGGCGGAGATCGTGGGGTGCTATCTGCCGTGGTTGTGGCTCAAGGAGGGCAAGAGCGTCTGGCTGCTGTTGCCGGCGGCGCTGAGCCTGGCCTTGTTCGCCTGGCTGCTGACATTGCATCCAACTGCCGCCGGCCGCGTCTATGCAGCGTATGGCGGTGTCTATGTCGGTGTGGCCATTCTGTGGTTGTGGCTGGTGGATGGCATACGGCCCACCGGCTGGGACGTACTCGGCGTGCTGGTGGCACTGGGCGGCATGGCGATCATCATGTTCGCGCCACGTCCGGCTTGAGTCCGGGAGGCCGGCTCTTCGGTTGCTCCGGAGGCTCAGCCGAAGCTGAGCGTGTCCGCGAAGGCCACGGCCTGCAGCAGCGCTGCCGATACCTGTTGCACGGTAAGCCCCAGCGCTTCGCTCTGGGCCCGCAACTGATCGGGCAGGAAAGATTCCGAGGCCACGGCCAGCCGCAGGAAGGGGGCGTAGGCACCATCGTCATGCAGCAGCGCGTCGCGGATGGAGCCGGGCAGTGTCATCTGATCGAGTACCACGTCCAGGCTGGTGCCAAGCAGTACGTCCAGCAGCGAGAATGCGCCGGTGATGAAGAGATTGTCGTGCTGGGCCTTGTCGAAAAGATGGGCCCCGAGCAGTTCCATCATGCGTCCGCGTGCGATGGCTGCCTGCATCACGGCCGGGGCAGCAGGATCGCGGCTGGCGGAGACCAGCAGCAGCGACAGCCACTTGTTCAGTTTGTCGCGCCCGAGGATGGTGACGGCATGGCGGAAGGATTGCACCTCCACCATCAGCCCGAAGCCGACGGAGTTGATGTAGCGCAGCAGCTTGTAGGGCAGGGAAACGTCCTGCTTGAGCGCAGCTTCGATCTCGGTGATGTCTGCATCGTTGCGCACCAGATTGAGCAGGCGCACGATCTGTGCGTGCGAAGGCGCGAGTTCCTTCGCTGGCGTCACTCCTTTGAGGAAGAACCAGCCCGCAGCCCCCGCATAGCCGCGCTCCACTGCATCGGCGAAAGCCTGCACGTCGGCCAGCCCCCAGGCGAGCGAGATGCCCGGCGCGCCGGCGGGGGAGGTGACCTTGGCCTGGTCGGCAAGCACGAAGCGGCAGTCCGCTTGCTCGGGCCATGGCGTACCCGGCTGATACCAGGAGAGAGCCAGGGGCACGCCGGCTGCCTGCAGCTTGAGGACCAGTTCCTGTATCTGCGGATACTGCATCGCAGGCGCCGGGATCTCGATCAGTGCGTTTTCCGGCGGCTGCCAGTCGAGTAGTTCAGGAGTGGGCACCAGGCGGCCGAAGCTGATGAAGACGGGATGAATCGTCGGCCAGTACTGGCGGTGCATCTCAAGCGTCTGCAGTGCGGTGGCGAAATTCGGGGCGTGGACGATCAGGCGGTTGGCGGTGATGGCGCGTTGCTGGTTAACGACGGGTTCGCGGGTGATCAGCGCTCCGGTAGTCATGGTGGGAATCTCCATTGGGCCTTTGGCCTGGTGATACTTGAATGTGACGGTGCATACGACGGCAGTCTGCTGCGCAGGGCTGCATCTGTCATGCCCGCGTGCATGATGCACCAGGTTATGCCGGGTGGGCCAGCCTTCCGGCTGATCGTGAAGGCGGGGCTGAGCAAGTGCTGAGTAACGAGGACTGAGTGCTGAGTGGGAAGTCAGCGCCGGCCTTGCCGGCGTGGATGTACGAGGGATCGCAAGCCTTGGCCTGCGAACATCGCGGCAACGAGAGTTTGACGGAGCGAAAAGCGAGCTTACACTGCTGCGCACTCAGCACTCAGCACTCAGCACTCAGCACTCAGCACTCAGCACTCAGCACTCAATGGGATAATCCCACGCATGAACAGACTTCTGATTGTGGGCTGCGGTGATGTCTTGACGCGTGCCTTGCCCTGGCTGTGCCAGCGTTTCCAGGTGTATGCCCTGGCGCGTGGTGCCGAGGCCGCCGCGCGCCTGCGCGTGCTGGGCGTGCGTCCCGTGGCGGGGGATCTGGATGATCCGGCGAGCCTTGCGCGTCTGGCCGGTCTGGCTGAATGGGTGTTGCATGCCGCGCCGCCTCCGGGTCAGGGCGAGGATGATCCCCGCATGCGTGCGTTGCTCGCTGTGCTGGTGCGCCGTGCGCCGCGCCGGATCGTCTATGTCGGCACCAGCGGCGTGTATGGTGACTGCGGTGGAGCCGTCGTGACCGAAACGCGCCCGTTGCGTGCCAGCACGGCGCGTGCAAAGCGTCGTGTCGCAGCAGAATTGCGCCTGCGTGCCTTTGCGCTGTCTTCGGGTTGTGCGTTGCGCGTACTGCGCGTGCCGGGCATCTATGCGGCAGACCGGCTGTCCCTGGCGCGGTTGCAGCGTGGCGATCCGGTGCTGCGTCGCGAGGAGGATGTCTTCACGAATCACGTCCATGCCGAAGATCTGGCGCGTGCGGCAGCCCTGGCACTGTTTCGCGGCCCACGCCTGCGCAGCTTCAATCTGTGCGACGATTCGTGCCTCGCGATGGGGGATTATTTCGAGGCCATGGCTGACATCTTCGGCTTGCCGCGTCCGCCGCGCATGAGTCGTGCCGAATGCCTGAAACGTCTGAGCCCTGCGATGGCGAGTTTTATGGGCGAGTCGCGCCGGCTCGACAATACTCGTGCCAAGCGCGAACTGCGCCTGCGTTTGTCATATCCAGAGGTGCTCGCCGGCCTGCGTGCCGCGCGTGATGCACATCCAGACAAGGAGTAAGACCGATGCTTTACCTGTGGCTGAAGGTGGCTCACGTGTTTTTCGTCATTTCATGGTTCGCGGGCCTGTTCTACCTGCCGCGCATCTTTGTAAACCTGGCCATGGTGCCGGCGCAGAGCGAAGTTGAGCGCGAGCGTTTGCTGGGCATGGCGAAACGCCTCAAGCGTTTCATGATCGTGCTGATGGTCGGCTCCTGGGCCACCGGGCTGGCGATCACCCTCACGTTGGGCGGCCCTGGCACCTGGTGGGTGCAGGGCTGGCTGCACGCCAAACTGTTGCTGGTGCTCTTCCTCACCGCCTATGACGGATATTGCAGCGTGCTGCTGCGCGGTTTTCGCAATGGAACCAACACCCGCAGCCACGTCTGGTATCGCGTGTTCAACGAGCTGCCCACGCTGCTGCTGCTGGGCGTCGTGATCCTGGTGATCATTAAACCTTTCTGATCCTATGAGCGAAACCTTCTTTGCCCCTTGCCCGCGTGGCCTCGAACCCTTGCTTGCCGAAGAGCTGCGCGCCTGCGGCGCCAGCCACGTGGAAATATCCCACGGGGGCGTGGCCAGCGAGGGCGACTGGGCCTACGCCTACCGTGCCAACCTGGAGAGCCGAATCGCCACCCGCCTGCTGTGGAAGGTGGGTTTCACGCGCTATCGCTCCGAGGACGAAATCCATCGCCTTGCCAGCGCGGTGACCTGGGCGCGGCATTTCGACACCATCAATTCGATCCGCATCAATGTCACGGCGATCAAGTCGCCGCTGAAGAGCCTGAATTTCGTCACGCTGCGCATCAAGGACGGTATCTGCGACCACTTCCGTGCCATCAAGGGCGGCCGGCCGGACGTGGATACCCACAATCCGGACATGCGCATCCATGCCTTCCTCACCGAGGATACCTGCACGCTCTACCTCGATACCTCCGGCGAGCCGCTCTACAAGCGCGGCTTCAAGCGTGCCAAGGTCGAGGCGCCGCTGAAGGAGAACCTTGCCGCCGGCATTCTCAAGCTCTCTGGCTGGCAACCCGGCCAGACGCTGCTGGACCCGATGTGCGGTAGTGGAACCTTCCTCATCGAGGCCGCGCAGATCGCGCTGGATGTGGCGCCTGGCCTGGGGCGCAGCTTCGCCTTCGAGAAATTCCGCCATTTCGATGCCGAGCTCTGGCAATCCATCCGCAAGGCCGCGCTGGCGCGGCGGCGTGACGACGAAATGCTGCCCATCTTCGGTGCGGACATCGATCCACGCCAGATCAGCAATGCCGAGGCCAATCTCGAAGCCGCCGGGCTCACCGGCAAGGTCGAACTGCTGGTGTGCGACGTGCTGGATCTCGATGCGCCGGACGATCATGGCGTGCTGGTGAGCAACCCGCCTTATGGGGTACGCCTTTCCAGCGGCGACGAGTTGTACGAGTGGTATCCGAAGCTGGGCGATGCACTCAAGCGCGGCTTTGCCGGCTGGAATAGCTACTTCCTCACCGCTGACCTGGAGATGGCCAAGCGTCTGGGCTTGAAAGCGAGCAAGCGTACGCCGTTGATGAACGGGGATCTGGACTGCCGCGTGTTCGAGTTCAAGGTCGTTGCGGGATCGAACCGGCCTTGATGGCGCCGGAAGTTGGGCTCAAGTCTGCCTCACAACCTGAACGGTGCGCGTGGCGCACCCTACGCTTGCCGAGATCGTGAACAGCCTCTCGGCACCATGCCTTTTCAGCATTCATTCCGGCACGTGCTCCAGGATGGTTCTGGCCAGGACGTCGTAATCCCCGTTGAAATGATGGCCACCGGTGAGTCTGATCGGCAGGGTATGCGAGGCAAAGGCCACCGGGCAAGGGGAGTCCTTCTCTTCTGCGCCGTAGATGCAGAGCGCCGTGTTCGCCGGCCAGCGGCGGACTTCCGGCAGGATGGGATGGTCTCCGCTCTTGCCGACCCAGTTGCTCAGGTGGAATTCGAAGGCCGCCTGGTTGCCGATGCCCAGCAGCGCCGTTTGCGCCACCAGCGCACGCGAGGCCGCGGGTAGCCTGTTGAGCGCGAAGGGCAGCACGTCCGCGCCCTGCAAGTAACCGATGAGCAGGGCGCGCGACTTCTGCCAGCGCCCGGCGTAGTAACGCAGCACGCGGTCCAGATCGTCCGCCAACCCTTGCGGGGTGCGTGCCTGCCAGAAGTAGCGCAACGAATCGATACCGACTACCGATACGCCCCGTGCCGTCAGCGCGGCAGCTACTTCGCGATCCAGCCCGGCCCAGCCACCGTCGCCCGAAAGCATCACGGCGAACAGCTTGCTCGTGTTGCCATGCGCCTGCACTTCGACGATGGGCAGATCCGGCAGACTTGGCTGTGGCAGAGCCTGAGTCTTCTCTTGCGCGGCGAGCTTGCCGAATGCCGTGATCAGCTGCAATCGCCAGTCGCGGGGGCCGCCTTCGGGCAGTTCGATCAACTCGGCGCCCTCCACCTGACTGATGAAAGTCCGAGCCTGCGCCGGGGCGTCGCCCCTGATTTGCGCCGGTTGCAGCACGACCCAGGGCGCGGGCAGGTGTTGGGTGGGTTGAAGTGTTGCGCCACCGTGATGTCTGCGGGGGTACTCAGCAGACCTGCGCCCTTGCACAAGGGCTTGTTCAGCGCCAGCGCCGGATTGAAGTTCAGGCTCAGGGCGCCCGCGAAGGTACCGGCTGGGGCCTGCGCCAGCATGGCATAGGCGAAACCGGCAGCGGCGGCATGGCCCGCCAGCACGGGAGGGCGGTAGGTGGGCAGTTTGTAATAGGCCTGGATGAAGCGCGAGAGGTTGTCCAGATCGCCGCTGGGTGTCGCACAGTCGCCATCGTCCGCCTCGAAAGCGGAGAAAAGCTGCGGCGTGTTGATGCCCGCCACGAGTGTGCCTTGTGTCATCAGTGTTCGCGCCATGTCGGCCATGTCTTCATCCCAGCCATCCCTGCCGGAGAGGAAGAGCACGACCTGGCGGACTTCCGTCTTTGGGGTATAGACCGTGACGTTGCGGAAGCGCCCATGCGAAAGCACTTCCTGCGCTTGCGTGGGCAAGGTCGCGAACAGGGCGGCGATGCCGAGCAGCAGCCCGGCGGCTATTCCGTGCAATCTCATTTTGCGAATACTCCTTTCAGGCCACCACTGATCAGCACGGCCGTGTCGGCCAGCACCATCAAGGGCGCCAGGCCGCCACCGGCAACGGCGAGGTAACGGGCCTCCCAGACCGGGTCGAACTTTTCCTTGAACGCACGAAGACCCTGAAAGTTGTAGAACTGCTCGCCATTGGTGAACAGCAGACGGCCGACACGGTGCCAGGCTGGCGCCAGCGGATGCGCAGCCATGCCGGAGAGCGGCGCCATGCCAAGATTGAAGCGCGCGAACCCTTCGGCCTGGAAGTGCTGAATCAGGCGCACGAAAAGGAAATCCATGGTGCTGCCCGGCGCGGTGGGCAGATGGCGCATGAGGTCGATACTGGCCTCCGTTTTCTGCGCCGTACACATCAGCGAGGCGAAGGCCACGAGGTGTTCTCCATGGCGCACCACGGCCACGGATTGGCGCAGCACGTAATCGTCGACGAAGGCGCCGAGCGAAAAGCGTTTCTCCGCGGTGTTGTGCGCAGCCAGCCAGGCATCCGATATCCGGCGCAGCTCCGGCAGCAGAGCAGGCAAGTGTTCGGCGCGGACCAGCTCGAAGCTCAGTCCGTCGCGCTCGGCGCGGTTCATGCCGTGGCGCAGATTCGCGCGTGCGCTGCCCTTGAGCGAGAAATCCGCCAGCGGCACGTGGGCTTCCTCGCCGAGTTTGTAGGCGCGCAGGCCTGCGTCCAGATAGTGCGTCAGCGCCTGGGGCCGGATCTGGTAGAAGGCCGGGCGGCCTCCCTGTTCGCGCGCCAGTTCGAGGAAGCGCCAGATCAGCTCGGGCTGCTCGGCGGGCAGACCGATGGGATCGGTCAGCGCGATCCAGGAGCGGCCGTGCTGGCCGAACATCAGGAAAGAGCTGCCCGAGCGGCTGAACAACAGCTTCTTGTCACCCATCAGGGCGAGGCAGGCCGATGCCGCCGGCTGTGTGGCAACGATGCCGGCGACCCGATCCAGCGTGTCGTCGTCCGGCAATGCCAGCGGCTGGCGTGCCGGCTTGAAAAGATGCCGCAACGCGAGCACCAGGGTGCATATGGCCACGGCCAGGCTGGCGCGCAGCGATCGTGGCGCATCGCTGTCGAATTCGAGTCGCCACCACAGCTCGTGGGCGTAATCCACATCGCGATACACGAAGAACAGGACGCCGATCATGAAGGCCACGATGGCCCCCATGGCAACCAGCCAGCCGGGAGACAGCGGATGTGCGAACAGCGAGGCCTTGCGGTGGAACTGACGGCGCGACGCCAACAGCGCCAGTGCGAGCAATACCAGCGCGGCGGCCTCGATGAGCGCCAGCCCCTTGATGATCACCAGCACTGCACCCAACAGCGCAATGCACAGGCCGGCCCACCAGGCGGCGTCCAGGCGGCGCAGCATGCCACGGGCCACTACCAGCAGCGCCAGGCCGGAAAGGCTGCCGAGGAAGTGCGAGGCCTCCACCAGGGGCAGCGGCACATGGCGGGCCAGCAGGCGTGAAGCCTCGTCAGCGTTCGGTGTCACCCCCGAGAGCAGCAACACGACGCCCATCACCAGCGTGAAACCGGCCAGCAGCAGCGGCGAAAGATTGGCTGCGGCGCGGGCCAGGGGCGCGGCCACGCCGCTACGCAGTTCATAGCCGGCGAGCGCCACCAGCGCGAGGGCGAGTGGCAGAAAGTAGTAGATCGCGCGATACAGCAGCAGGGCTGCGGCCAGCGTGCCGGTGGGCACATGGTCTCCCAGTGCGAACAGCATCACGGCCTCGAAAACACCCAGTCCGCCCGGCAGGTGACTGAGGATGCCCAGCATGATCGCAATCGCATACCAGGTGGCGAGCACCGCGAAATCCACGCTGCCTGAGGGTAGCAGCAGCCACAACACGGCGGCGGAGGCCAGGATGTCGAGCGCAGAGATCAGCAATTGCTGCAGAACCAGGTTGGCCTGCGGCAACTGCAGTGTGTATCGGCCAGCCAGCGTGAGCCTGTCGCGCGTGCGGCAGAGCAGCCAGAAAACTGCGTGGGCCAGCAGGATCACGCAGGCCAGCCCCTGCAGCAGCCAGACTGGCCACTGGAAATGATCGGCGATGGCCGGTGCGCCCCAGAGCAGGGCCAGCGCGCCCACGCAGTGGATGCCGAAGCCGAAAGCCACGCCATTGAAGGCGAGGCACGCATCACGCGGCCGGCTTCGATCCCTGCCGCCGTATAGACCCGCATGCGCACGGCGCCGCCGGTGAGCATGCCCAGGCCGATGTTGTTGCCCAGCGCGTAGGCGACGAAAGCTGTCGGCCCCACGACGCGATAAGGCAGCTTGGCACCGGCGTAGCGCAGTGCGGAAACGTCATAACCGGTCAGCGCGACATAGCTCACCACGGTGGCGGCGAACGCGGCCACCAGGCTGGAAACGGGCGTTGCCGTGAGGGCGGTGACCAGATCCGCGTAACGCAGATCACCGGTGAGATGACGGAGCTGTGTCAGCAGGAAGGCCGCGAGCGCGGCGACTACCACCACCATCAACAACGCGCGTCTGCGTTCGAAAAGGCTCAGCAGCCGGTAGATCAGGCCGGGCAGGGTACCGGAAGAAGCGGTGTGTTCTTCGGGAGAAGGCATGCGGCTATCCAGGGGAAAGAGTTGTTTTTGTCGAATCGGGTTGTCGGGGCAGTGCTGCGCAATTCAGGCTGGGTGCCTTCTGGTTGGCGTCATCCTGGTGTAAGCCGGGATATTGAAGTGCCTGAAAACACTGGATTCCGGTTTCCTTCGGAATGACGGCATCGGGCTGACTTCACTGTATTGGACGACCGGGTTGTTTTCCCGACCCGCTTGGGCGTGTGCCGGTATAACGCCGGACAGCCCGGATTGGCTTACTCGCCAATGCCGGTCCGGCAGGCGAGTGTGTCTATGGCATTCATAGACGCCACATCCGGATGCAGGCAAGCTATCCCGGCTTGTATGTTCTCGACGCGTCCTGTGGCTTCATCAGACAGGACGTCGAGGTGGAGGGACGACTCCGGCTATCTGCCGTTTTAGCGGACAGACGATTCTAGAAATGTCCCCATTTCGTTTACGTCAGCGTCGATGAGGAATGCAGCGGCATGCCTGAATAGCATGACCGCCGGTAGATACAAGCTCACGCCTACGTAAACACCCCTCGATTAATCGATTGGGAGAGGTGAATCGCCCCCGGTTCACTAGACACTTCGAAGCCTTAAGCTGGCAACCAAGTGGAGGTGTCTATGAGTAGCAAGCGATACACGGAAGAGTTCAAGATTGAAGCGGTCAAGCAAGTGACCGATCGCGGACATAGCGTTGCGGACGTTGCCGGGCGACTGGATGTGAGCAT
>NZ_MDUX01000057.1 GCF_014736495.1 Candidatus Dactylopiibacterium carminicum | reverse complement strand
TGCCAGGCGTAGTACCCACTCGGATGGACCCGCATGACCTTGCACATGCGTCGGATTGGCCAGACGTTCTGATGCGCTTCGATGAAGGCGTACCTTACCCGGACTGCTTGGCAAAGTACGCTGTGGCCTTTTTTAGGATGTCGCGCTCCTCGGTTACCCGCTTGAGCTCGGCTCGTAGCCGACGTAACTCGTCCTCTTGGCTATCCTGCGTTTGACGCTCCTGCGGCGTCAGGCTGTAGCGCTTGATCCATGCGTACAGACTGTGGATGCTCACATCCAGTCGCCCGGCAACGTCCGCAACGCTATGTCCGCGATCGGTCACTTGCTTGACCGCTTCAATCTTGAACTCTTCCGTGTATCGCTTGCTACTCATAGACACCTCCACTTGGTTGCCAGCTTAAGGCTTCGAAGTGTCTAGTGAACCGGGGGCGATTCAAAGGGCGCTTGCGCTGGTAATGTTCCTTGGCGCGCTTCGTAGCGCCTGATAGATCGCGCCGGCTGCGTTGCAGCAGTTCGTGGAGATGTGGTACGTCCGCCTGGGGGATGCGTGTGCCCAGCGCGCAGGCATAGGTCTGTGCCGCACGCGGGAAGGAGAGGTCTGCGTCCGAAATCGCCTGCGCCCAACGCGGTGTGTCGCGTAGTGTGAAGCTGCGGCGGGCGATGTCCAGGTCCAGTGCCTCGGCAGCTGACCCGGGGGCGGGCGGTGGCGGTAGCTGGGCAAGGCTGCTGGGTAATTCGGATTTCTTCAGATAACCCTTGGCCCTGGCATCCTTGGCGCTCGAGATGCCGGGCAGGATGGTGATAGCCAGCAAGAGTGCGGACAGCATGCGGTTCATGCATCCTCCCCAACGTGATGTGTGCAGATATGAAAAAGCCCGCCTTGCGGGCGGGCTTGAGATGCCTGTGGCTGCTTACTTGCCGTCGCCGGTGAGCAGTGGGATGCTGCCATCCGACTGCTTGCCGAGCAAGCCGGTGCCGGTATAGATGCCCAGCTTGTGGCGGGTATCGGAGATGTCGAGATTGCGCATGGTGAGCTGGCCGATGCGATCGGCGGGCGTGAAGGCGGCGTCTTCCACCTTTTCCATCGACAGGCGCTCCGGCGCGTAAGTGAGATTCGGGCTCACGGTATCGAGCAGCGAATAGTCGTTGCCACGGCGCAATTCCAGCGTGACCTCGCCGGTGATTGCACGGGCCACCCAACGCTGGGCAGTTTCGCGCAGCATCAGGGTCTGCGGGTCGAACCAGCGGCCCTGATACAGCAGGCGACCCAGGCGCAGGCCGTTGATGCGATATTGCTCAATGGTGTCTTCGTTGTGGATGCCGGTGAGCAGGCGCTCGTAGACGAGGTGCAGCAGCGCCATGCCCGGGGCTTCGTAGATGCCGCGGCTCTTGGCTTCGATGATGCGGTTTTCGATCTGATCGCTCATGCCCAGACCGTGGCGACCACCGATGGTATTAGCTTCTGCGAAGAGATCGACGGCGCTGGCGAAGGTCTGACCGTTGATGGCGACGGGCACGCCTTCCTCGAAACGCACGGTGACGGTTTCGGGTTTGACGACTACGTCTTCACGCCAGAAGGCGACCCCCATGATCGGGTTGACGATGTTGATGCCGTTGTTGAGGAATTCGAGATCCTTGGCTTCATGCGTGGCGCCGAGCATGTTGGAGTCGGTGGAGTAGGCCTTCTCCACGCTCATCTTGTAGTCGAAACCGTTGGCGATCAGGTATTCGCTCATCTCCTTGCGGCCACCCAGTTTGTCGATGAACTGCTGGTCCAGCCAGGGCTTGTAGATCTTCAGTGCCGGGTTTGCGAGCAGACCGTAGCGGTAGAAGCGCTCGATGTCATTGCCCTTGTAGGTGGAGCCGTCGCCCCAGATGTTGACGCCGTCTTCCTTCATCGCCACGACCAGCGCGGTGCCGGTCACGGCACGGCCCAGCGGCGTGGTATTGAAATAGGTGTTGCCGCCGCTCTTGATGTGGAAGGCACCGCACTGGATGGCGGCGATGCCTTCGGCGACGAGCTGCGGGCGGCAGTCGATCAGGCGGGCGATCTCTGCGCCGTAGGCCTTGGCCTTGCGCGGGATCTCTTCGTAGTCGGACTCATCCGGCTGGCCGAGGTTGGCGGTGTAGGCACAGGGCACGGCACCCTTGCCGCGCATCCAGTGGACGGCGGCGGAAGTGTCCAGGCCACCGGAGAAGGCGATACCGACGCGCTCGCCGGCGGGAATCTTTTGCAGGATGGTTGCGGTCACGGAAGACGTCTCGTGCAGAAAATCAAGTGAAGCGCGCATTGTAGCGCGTCGCCTGCGTCCGCGTCTGGCTGCTCAGCGTTGCGCGGCCTCTGCGGCCAGCTGTTTCTGCCGCCTTCCCAGCCACAGTGCATTGCCCACCCAGAGAGCCGCCAGCGGCACGGCAGTGAGTGCGACGCCGGCGACTCCGGCCCCGAGGCTGCCAAGCAGCGCGTAGGACCAACTGCCGAGCTGATCTCCGCTGCGATAGACCACAGTGTCCAGCACGCTCTTGGCCTTGTACTTGTCTTCGCGTGGCAACACGGTGAACAGCATTTCACGTGTGGGTTTGGCGAGCCCGAAGTTGGCAACGCGGCGCAGCACCTGGACGGCCACGATTGCCGCAACCGTGGGTGCCAGAGCCAGCAGGCCGAAGCCGGCAAGGCTCAACGCCGGAAGGACTGCCGCCGCGATGGCGACCCCGAAACACTTGATGAAGCGGCTGGTGAGAAAGACCTGGAGCAGCAGGGTGAGTATGTTTACCACCAGATCGACGTTGGCGAAGAAGGCTGTGCGGGAGGCGCGATCCGGGAAATGGTCGCGCACGATGCTGGCCTGCTGGAAGTACAGGAAGGTCGAGGTGACGGTGAACAACAGGATGTAGGCACCGATGCCCAGAAGATAGGGCGAGCGAAGCATGTGTGTGAGGCCGGAGAGGATGCTGCCGCCCACGGGGGCTTCGGCTTCCCGTTCGGCTGCAGCAGCAGCGTCGCTGCCGGGCTCGCGCAGATGCGGGGCCAACTGGGATAGTCGGCGTACTGCGAGCACGGCCAGCAGCAGCAAGAGGGCGGAGGCGGAAAGCAGCCAGTGTGCTTCCAGCCGGCTGGCGAGTCCGGAGGCCCGTGCTGATCCGCAAATGGCACCCACCGTGGCTCCCGCCGAGATCAGCCCGAAAAGCCTGCGGGCCTGCTCGGCGCGGAAGACATCCACCATCAGTGCCCAGAACACGGAAACCACGAACAGGTTGAACACCGATACCCAGATGAAGAAGCCGCGCCCGATCCAGATACGTTGCATTTCATCCGCCGCCTGCAGCAGGAAGATGAAACCGATGAGATTGGTGGCGAAGAAAAGATAGGTCCAGGTGATGAAGCGCACACGCGGCAGGCGGCGCACCAGTGCGGCATAGGGCGGATTGATCGCCAGCATGGCAAGCAGGGTGCCGGTGAACAGCCATTGCAGGTTTTCCACGCCGCCTTCGACGCCCATGGTGTCGCGGATCGGGCGGATCACGTAATAGGCCGCCATCAGGGCCAGCACATACAGCCACGCCCAGGCGAGCACGATGAACTCCTGCGGCCGCAGTTCGACCAGGCGCGCCAGCCGTTCGCGTACGCGCGCCGCAGGCGCTTCAAAGGGCATCGATGAATGTCTCCATGCGCCGGCGCAGTGAGGCATCGGGCAGACGGCCGGTGGCGGCGGCCAGGTTGTCCAGCACGTATTCCGCTTTGGCCATCCCAGGGGCTGCGCAGGTTACGGCTTCATGCGAGATCAGGTATTTGAGGAAGAACTGGGCCCAGCTTCGGCAATCGAATTCCGTTGCCCACTCCGGCAGGGGTTTGCCTTGCACGGCACTGAACAGGCGCCCGCGGCCGAAGGGCAGATTCACCATCACGCCCATGCCAAGATCATGCGCGGCCGGAATGATGCGCCGGGCGGCTTCTCGGTTATCCAGCGCGTAATCGACCTGGATGAAATCCAGCGTTTCGCGCTTGATCACGGCTTCGAAGTCGGTGTACTGGCGGTCGAACGACGTGGTGATGCCCAGGTATCGGATGCGCCCCTGCTGTTTGTAGTCGCGCAAGAGCGCCAGTTGTGTGTCGGTATCGCGCAGGTTATGCAAGGACACCACATCGATGATCTTGGTGCGCAGGGCACGGAAGGAGTTTTCGAGCTGCGCTTGTCCGGCCTCCCGACCGTTGGCGCCTATCTTGGTGGAAAGGAACAGATTGCCGCGTGTTCCCAGGCTTTCGAGCAGGCCGCCGACCACCGACTCTGCCTGACCATAGGACGGGGCTGTGTCGATCAGCACGCCCCCCAGTTCTCCGAATTTCTGAAGGGTGGCACGCAAAGGAGCCAGGGCGGACTCGTCGGCTGCGCTCTCGTAGCGTCTGGCCGTGCCAAGACCGACTGCAGTGATCTGTTCGCCCGACGAGGGGATCGGTTTCCGGATCAGGCCGCCAGGGGCTGCCGCCAGACTGTGGCCCGGAGGTATTGCCAGTAATGCAAGCAGCGCTGGGGTTCGCTGCAGGAATTCACGACGACCGATGCTCATGGAAACCTCCGGCATTCACGAAAGAGGGATTGCAAGGGCAAGGGGGCGCGGCACCCAAGCGTGGATTCCGCACGATCAGGCCAATTGTGTCAGTTTGATTGCAGGGGGCCGTTTCCGCCAGTTCTTCATGGGCGGCGTGCCATACCGCAGCGTTTGCATGGCTGACTAGCGGGCAGGTTGGGCGGTCGCTGCACCTCGATCCACCGTATGGCGCGTTTTAGGCTGTGGTCAGCCGGGAGGCTTTCCGTTCGAGCATGCGACCATGCAGGCCTAAAGTCCGCACCTGTGTGGTGTAGGCGGCGGGTTGTTGACTAGCAACCTGGCGCCCCTGTGATGAGTGATACCGAAGCGAACAATCCGTGCGTGGCTTGTGGCGCGTACTGCTGCCACTTTCGTGTTTCCTTCTGCCGGCACTGACCCCGATCCGCGCGCATGCGACCGACGCCGAACGACGTATAGGGTAGCGCGTAGCTTTCCGCGGCTGACTTGGCTGAAGACTGCGCTATCTGCTCCGGGCGGCGGGAGTTGCCCGCCGTAGCCCGGATCAGGCAGTGGTGTAGAGCACGGATGTTTGCTGCACAGTGATGGTGTCGCTGCCATAGCTGCGTGCCAGTTGCATGACGCGCAGCATCGCGGCCAGTTCGGCCTCATCGGTGGCTGCGCTGCCGGCGCTGGCCGTGGTGGTCGTGGAGGACAAGGATTGGTCGTAGGCCTGTGCTTCGGTAAAGCTTACCTTGCCATCTCCGTTCGTATCGGCAGCTTCGAAGTTGGCAACGATGTTGCTGATCAGGCTGGCTTGCTCGCTATCGCTGTTGCCGATTTCATTCAACTGAGCCTTGAGTTCGTCCAGCGTGAAACCTTCATCGTCTTCAGGGGGTGGAGGTGGTGGTGGCATGTTGCCCAGCGCCTGCTGCATACGGCCGGAACTGAGCTGGCTTTCCAGCTGCTCGGCCAGACGGTTGAGGCTGGCCGTGAGCTCGCTTTCGGTCAATTTGCCGTCGGAGTCGCTGTCCAGTGCCGAGAACAGACTGGCGGCTTCGTCTTCGGCATCGCTGGATAGGCCGGTGAGTGCGCTCTGCAGGTCGGCCTGTTCGAGATAGCCCTTATTCTGGCTGTCCAGCCGGCTTACCAGGCTGCTGGCCAGCGAGCTGAAATTGTTACTGATGCTGCTGATCATGATCGTGCTCCTCGCAGGAAAGAAGGACGTGACCACCGCTTGTGACTGGTGGTCATCCCGCCCGCGCGAATATCCGCTGCGAGCTGGTGATCTTCTCTGCAAGATGTCGGCCGGAGGCGCCTCAAAACGCAGGCGATCGGCGTCAAACGGATTAAAAAACCCTCAAGAAAACAAGGTGTTTCGGGCTTTTTTGGCCTGAATTCGAGGGGGTGGGAGCCTTTTTCCCCGGGACAGGCAAAGACTGCCGCCAGTGCGGAACACCGCCGGTCCTGTCACGACGAGGTTTGGCAAGCCTGGACGGCAGTATTTGCCGTATGACTGCCGCGGCTTGAGGCAAGCATGGCGCCAATGCGCGGTCACTCGTACCAGTTCACCACCACGCTGGCATGCTGGCCAAATAGTGGGAGCATGCCCCCTTGGCCACCGACACGGGCGCGGAAATAAAAGGTACGGGAAGGATTGCTACCTGTGAAGACATGGCTGATGCCTTCGTTGCTGTCGCTCACATCCGCGCAGCGACCTCCGTGCTGGCAGAGTTGTATGCGAAGTTCGGCGGGTTTGCGGTCGTAAGCCCAGCGGTAGGCAACCGTGGTGATGCGAGCGGTGGTGGCCGGTGCGGGCCCGACGAGGGGAAGAGAAGTCTGCGCGTCGTAATTGCGACGTGATATACCGGTCATGCCGGATTCAGTGCTGTAGGCGCGATGGGTGAGGGGCGATTCTGCCCGTGCTGCGCAGGGAAGTACGCTCAGCAGCGTGACAGACAGCAGTAGGGGGAGCTTTGCATTCATGGCGGATTCCGGACTGGCAGGGAGGCATTGCGTGGCAAATACAAGCAACATCCATACGCATCTATTCACTGTGAGCCGGTGATCGGGCCAGCTTACCGGCGTGCCGCTATCGGCGCCGAGCGAGGTGGTCGATCCGCGGAATAAGTCACGCGAAGTGTTAATATTTGCGGCGTTTTGCCGAAACCCTTGTCGGAGCGCGGGTTTTCCCGTGGTTCTGCAAGGGTGCCGGTGTGTCCCTAACCGGTTGTTCGGCGCCCGCCGGCCTGTCGCTTGTCGCAGTTGCTGGTAAAACATGGGGGATCGATCGTGTCTTTTGTGGTTCATACATCAGGGTCGTTTGCGCGTTCCGGCATACGGACCCTGTCGCTGCGTGCTGTATTGCTTGGTGGTGCGGTCTGCGCGGCACTGGTCTGCGCAACCAGCTTCTGGGCCGGTATGCAGTTCGGTCAGCGTCTGGGGCGTCAGGAAATGACGACTCTGGTAGGCGCCGAGCTGGACCCGGTGACTGAACAGTTCTCCGTGGATCGGCTGGGTGAAGTGTCCGGTCGACTGGTGCGGCTGGAGTCCGAAGCCCGTGCCCTGGTGAAGAAGATCTCCGCGCTGGAAACCGTGGAAGGTGCGCTGGGGGATGTGCGGCGTGGCCGTACTGCCGTTACGCCTCGTACACCGGTACGTGGGGCCTCGGGTGGCCGTGCGCTGGCGCCGGCTCGCTGTGGCGAGCCCGTGAGTGACGACATGAGCGGTGCCGAACGCTTGCAACAGACCGAACGCGGCTTGGATTGCGTGCAGGGCCTGATCCGTGACATCGATGCCGTGGCGGCACAGCGCAGCCTGGTGCTGATGAGCATGCCCACGTTCGCACCCGTGAATGGTCAGATGAGTTCGCGCTTTGGCAATCGCCTGGATCCTTTCACGGGCAGCCTGGCTTTCCATTCCGGTGTGGATTTTCCGGCCACCCCCGGCACGCCGATCCGTGCCGCTGGCGCTGGCCGCGTGCGGACTGCCGGCTGGATGTCCGATTATGGCTACACCATCGAGATCGACCACGGTAACGATCTGATCACGCGTTATGGGCATGCTCTGCGATTGCATGCCAAGGTCGGCGATCTTGTGACGCCGGGTCAGCTGATCGCCGAGGTGGGGTCGACAGGGCGCTCAACCGGGCCCCATCTGCATTTCGAGGTTCTTCACCAGGGACGTTTTGTGGATCCTGCCTTCTATCTTTCCATCGGGGCCAGGGTTCCGCATGTTTAAGCACAAGAGCTCCGATGGGGTTACACGCGAGTTGACCGAGCGACGTTATGCCCTGCAGGCGGAACAGCCGCGTCGTGTCTGGTGGTGGTTGTTGTCGCTGGGGCTGGTGGCTGGCGGCGTCTATGCCTTGCAGCCGCCTTCCAGCGCAAGCGTGCAGAGACAGATGGGCGATCGGTTGCAGGAGGCCCAGGCCCGGCTGCAGAGCCTGCAGCAGGAGCAGCAAGCGCTGGCACTGGCGCTCAAACACGAGAAGGTGACGCGCGAAACCCTGGAGAAGGAATTCGCGGAACAGGCGGAAGAGCTCAAACGCGTACGGCGCGATCTGGCCTTCTATCGCAGTAATTCGAGTGCTCCACCCGCGGCGGCGGCTGGGCGCTGATCTTTTCAGGGAGATGTCGATGTTTGGCAAGAAGAAGGAATCACGGATCGAGTTGACCAAGCTTTCCAGCCTGATCGCGGAAAACATGGAGGTGAGCGGCGATGTGCAGTTCCTGGATGGCCTGCGTGTCGATGGCCACATCAAGGGCAACGTGCTGACCAAGGCCGGCACCAAGAGTCTCCTGGTGCTGAGCGATCAGGGCAGCATCACGGGCAATGTCAGTGCCTACGATGCTGTGGTCAATGGCACCATCGTTGGTGATCTGGAAGTGGAGCACTTTCTTGAACTTCAGGCCAGCGCGCGCGTGACGGGTAATATCGTCTACCATCAACTGCGCATGGATTGTGGCGCCACCGTGGAAGGCAAACTCACGCGGCGCGGCGAGTTCGAGGACAGCGGTAACGTGGTCGAGCTTTCCAGCGCGGTGCAGTAACCCTTTCCCGGTTTTCATCGTTTTCCCGGAGCGAGCAATAATCATGGCGTGGTGGCACTGGCTGGTTCTGGGGTTTGCGCTGTGCGTCGCAGAGTTGGCGATGCCGGCTTTCGTGCTGATCTGGTTTGGCCTGGGCGCCTTGCTGGTCGGCGTGCTTACCTGGCTGCTGCCTTTCGGGCTCGTGGCGCAGGTCGTGGCCTGGACTGTGTTCTCGGCTGCGATGTTGGCTGTCTGGTTGCGTTATTTTCGTGATCGTCGCCAGACCACTCGTGCCGGAGCCTCGGATGCCGCCATTGGCGAGATCGGTCTGCTGGTTCGGGGTGTCCAGCCTTTCGGCCCTCCTGGCGAAGTGTTGTTCCAGCGTCCATTGCTCGGCTCGGATCGCTGGCTCTGCAATGCGGATGTTGCCTTGCCGCCCAATGCCCGTGTGCGCGTGGTGGCGGTGGAGGGCAACGTGGTGCGGGTAGAAGCCGCGGGTTGATTCCAGGTAGCGGCGGGAGGCCAGAATGTTCGGCCATGATCGGGGTTCCCACCGGGTAATGAGTCTGGCGCTGCAAGGTGGTGGCGCGCATGGTGCCTACACTTGGGGCGTGCTCGACGCCTTGCTCGAGGACGGGCGTTTTTCCTTTGAAGGTATCAGTGGCAGCAGCGCAGGCGCGATGAATGCGGTAGCGCTGGCGCACGGCTTCCTGCTCGGCGGCCATGAAGGGGCGCGTGAGGCCCTGGCCGGATTCTGGGATGGCGTGGCAATGCTCGGCAGCCCTGAACTGGTGCCACCGGTCTTCGATGCCTCTTTGCCACCGCCGGGGGCGAGCTGGATGATGCAGCTCTCGCGCTGGTTGTCGCCCTATCAGCTCAATCCGTTGGCGATCAACCCGTTGCGCGATCTAGTGGAAAGCCAGTTCGACTTCGAGCGTCTGCAGGAAGAATGCCCATTCGAACTCTTCGTGGCAGCCACACACGCCAATACCGGTGAGCTGCGCCTGTTCCGCAATAACGAGTTGATTGCCGATGCTCTGCTGGCTTCAGCCTGTCTGCCCAGCATGCATCAGACGGTGATCATTGACGGTGAACCCTATTGGGATGGTGCCTATGCGGCCAATCCGGCGGTATTTCCGTTGCTGCGTTTTTGCGATGCGCGCGATGTCCTGCTGGTACTGCTCTCACCATTGCGCTACGAGCGCACACCGCGTGGTGCGGATGAAATCCAGCAGCGCACGCTGGACTTGGCCTTTTCCAATGCCTTCCGGCGCGAGATGAGGCTGCTTGCTGCGATGCGCGAGATGGCAATAGAGAGTGGCTGGCTGTCCGGCACACTGGAGCAGCGTCTGCTGAGTCTGCGTTTTCATCTTATCGATGGTGAAGCGGCCCTCGGGAAACTCGCTTTTTCCAGCAAGGTAGTAGCCAACCAGGCATTTCTTCATCGATTGCGCGATGCCGGGCGCAGTGCCGCGCAACAGTGGCTGGCGGCCCACGGAGAGGCCGTGGGGCATCGTGCCAGCGTGGATATCGAGCGCATATTCCTGCCGGCAAGGTAGGAATGCCGAGGGGCGCTACAGTCGCAGCTTCTCCAGCAGCTCTGCTTGCAGTTGAACGGTTTTGGCACTGTTGTCCAGTGCCGCACCGGAAACCAGGAAGGTGTCCTCGGCCCGTTCGCCCAGCGTGGCGATCTTGGCCGTGTGCAGATTGATTTCGTGCGCGGCCAGGGTCCGCGCCACGTTGTAGAGCAGACCGGGTCGATCGGCGGCTGCGATGGAAAGGATGAAGTGCTGGCTGCGCTCGTCGGGTTGCAGGATCACGGATGGTGCGATCGGGAAATGCTTGAGCTGGCGTGACAAACGCCCTGGGGGAGGCGGGTCGATGCAATCGCCGCAAGCCAGTCGTGCGGCAAGCTCATGCTCGATCAGTGTGACGACATCGCGGTAGTGCGCAGCTACTTCGCTTTCGTTCGGATCCATGATGACGAAGCTGTCGAGCGCGTAGCCGTCGCCAGTGGTATGGATCTTGGCGTCCAGGATGGTATAGCCCATGCGCGCGAAGAAACCGCACTGGCTGGTGAAGAGATCACGCTGGTCACGCGTATAGACCATCACCTGCAAGCCGCGCCCGATCGGACTCATGCGAGCCTTGACCACTGGCTCGGGGCTGTCTGGTCGGTAATACAGCGTGCGGGTGTGCCAGGCCACTTCCTCGGGGTCGTGACGCATGAAATAGAGCGTATCGAGCTTGCGCCAGAAGGCGTCCTCTGTGCCGGGGCGCAGGCCAAAGAAGCGCAGCCGCTCGCGAGCGGCTTCCTGGCGCTCGCTGATGCCCAGCAGTTGTTGAGGGCGTTTCCCTTGCAGCAACTGACGTGTGGCCAGGAAGAGTTCCTCGAGCAGGCTCGCCTTCCAGTTGTTCCACACCTTGGGGCTGGTGCCGCGGATGTCGGCGTGGGTGAGGATGTAGAGCGCGGTCAGGCGGCGCTCGGTCTTCACCAGTGCGCCGAAGCGGCGGATCACTTCGGGATCGGAGAGATCCTGCTTCTGGGCGATCTGGGACATCGTCAGGTGATGCTCGACGAGCCAGACCACGAGTGCCGTGTCTTCACGAGCCAGACCATGCGCGCGACAGAAGCGGCGCGCGTCGGCCATGCCCAGTTTCGAGTGGTCGCCGCCGCGGCCCTTGGCGATGTCGTGGAACAGCGCGGCGATGAAGATCAGCCAGTAGCGGTCGAAATCGTTGATCAGACGCGTGAGCAGCGGATACTCGTGGGCGTGTTCCTCGACGACGAAACGGCGCACGTTGCGCAGTACCTGCAGGATGTGCTGATCGACCGTGTAGACATGGAACAGGTCGTGCTGCATCTGCCCGACGATGCGGGCGAAGTTCGGCAGATAGGCGCCAAGAATGCTGTACTGGTTCAGCCGCCGGAATTCGTGGGTCTGACCTCGCGGCTCCTGCAGCATGCGCAGGAACAGCTCGCGATTGCGTGGGTCGCGACGGAATGCCGGGGTGATCAGGCGGCGCGCGTGCCACAGCGCGCGTAGCGTGCGTACCGTCATGCCCTTGAGCTCCGGATGCTGCTGCATCAACAGGAAACTCTCGAGAATGGCTGAAGGCGCGTGCTGGAAGACATCGTCAGCGACGATGTCGAGCTGGTCGCCACGGGCCTGGAAGCGCTCGTTGATGGCGAAGGTCTCCCAGGTTGCCAGGGGGGTGAAGCGTTCTCCCAGACTCTGCAGGATGATGGAGTTGAGCTGCGTGATGCGTTTGGCCGCCAGGTAGTAGCGCTGCATCACGACTTCGGATGCGCGTTTGCCACTGCTGGCGGTGATACCGAAACTGGCAGCAAGGCTCTCTTGATGATCGAAGACCAGGCGATCCTCGTGGCGGCCGGCGATGTGATGCAGGCGGATGCGCACCTGTTGCAGCAGTCGTTCATTGCTGCGTAGCGCACGCAATTCCTCGGGCGTGATCAGGCCGTGGGTGGCAAGATCCTGCCAGCGTGCGCCAAGCCCCGCCCCCAGCGCGATCCAGATGATGGTCTGCAGATCACGCAGGCCGCCGGGGCTTTCCTTGCAGTTTGGCTCCAGCGAGAACGGCGTATGGTTGAAACGGTTGTAGCGCTGTGCCTGCTCGGCCAGTTTTGCGCTGTAGAACGTCTCGATATCCAGGTGATCGGCGCGATGCGCGATGAATTCGCGATGCAGGCGCCGGCTGCCTGCGAGCAGACGGGCCTCGAGCAGGTTGGTCTGGATGGTGACATCCTGTGAAGCTTCGTCCAGACAGACTTCCAGCGTGCGCACGCTGTGACCAACGTTCAACCCCAGATCCCACATCCGGCTGATGAAGCGTTCGATCAGGCCACAGGTCGGGCCATCGGGCTCGGCATCCATCAGTAGCAGGATGTCGACGTCCGAATAGGGATACAGCTCGCCGCGCCCGTAACCGCCGACGGCCAACAATGCATAGCTGCCTGGCAGGGCGGACTCCTGCCAGAGCGTTTGCAGGGTCTTGTCCACCAACCGGCAGCGGCCGCGCAACAGCCGCTGCGGATTGCCATCGTGTTCGAAAGCGGCGCGCAGCGCCTGCTGGCCGTCGACGAGTTGCTGACGCAGGGCGGCAATCCGGGCATCCATGGGGGATCCTCAGGCAGCGGTGGCGGTGATCGGCGGATGGTCCGGGAAGCGGACAGGCTTGTCTGCCATCCATTCGGGCGGGCGTGGTGCCAGCGCGGAGTAGGTCAGCACTTCGACTCCCTCGGCGGTGACCAGCAAGGTGTGCTCCCACTGCGCGGAAAGCGAGCGATCCTTGGTGACGATGGTCCAGCCATCGCTGAGTTCGGAGATCGCCGCCTTGCCGGCGTTGATCATCGGTTCGATGGTGAAGATCATGCCTTCGCGCAGTTCCACACCGGTGCCCGGTTTGCCGTAGTGCACCACCTGTGGCTCTTCGTGGAAGTTGCGGCCGATGCCATGGCCACAGAATTCGCGGACCACCGAAAAGCCCGCGCTTTCGGCATGCCGCTGGATGACGTGACCGATATCGCCCAGCCGCGCACCGGGGCGGACCTGGGCAATGCCCAGCCACAGGCATTCGAGCGTGATCTGGCAGAGTCGTCTGGCCTGGATGCTGGCCTCGCCGACGATGAACATGCGACTGGTGTCACCATGGAATCCATCCTTGATGACGGTGATGTCCAGATTGACGATGTCGCCCTTCTTCAGCGGCTTGGGCGCCGGAATGCCGTGGCAGACCTGATGGTTGATCGAGGTGCAGATCGATTTCGGATAGGGCGAATAGCCGGGGGGCGCATAGTTCAGCGGAGCCGGCACGCAGCCTTGCACGTCGACCATGTAGTCATGGCAGAGCTGGTCAAGCCGTTCGGTGGTCACCCCGGGTTGCACGAACGGTGTGATGTAGTCGAGCACTTCGGCTGCCAGGCGGCAGGCGACGCGCATTTTTTCGATTTCTTCCTGGGTCTTGATGATGATGGACATGCTGTCGGGGGTTCTCGGTCAAGCGCCCAAGGCTAACGCAGAAGAGGGGAGGCGGGCAAATCGCCTCCCCGCCTGGCTCAGACGTCGAGCTTGACGCCCACGCCTGCCAGTTGCGTGACGATCTCGGCGTGCAGCGGCACGCCTTTGGCGAGATTGGTGTCGCGCGCCTGCCAGCCGCGTTCGCCCGGCCAAAGGAAAGGCTCGCGCGTGCTTGCCTCGCGTTGGAGGTAGGTCAGGTAATCCTCCACACGCGCGTGCAGGGCATCCAGCCCGCCGAAGGCGGCAGGCTCCAGTGCGATGAAGAGCTTGGCCGATTCCGGGTCCAGACCGCTGCGGTCGCCGGAATGGATCTCGTTACCGAAAGGCGTGTTGGCCAGTGCTGCGGTCATCAGCTCCATCATCAGCGCCAGACCCGCACCCTTGTGCCCGCCGAAAGGCAGCACGGCACCGGCGAGGATGGCTGCAGCGTCGCGGCTGGGATTGCCATCCTTGTCTAGACCCCAACCCTCGGGAACGGAGTGTCCTTCGCGCAGCCAGGTGCCAACCTTGCCCACGGCGGCCTGGCTCATGGCGATATCCAGTACCAGCGGCGCAGCGGTATCGCGGCGTGGGATGGCGATGGCTAGCGGATTGTTGCCGATCACCCGGTCAGTGGCGCCCCAGGCGGCCATCGAAGGCATGGCATTGGTGGTACAGATACCGATCAGCCCGGCCTGGGCTGCACGTGCTGCGTAGGCGTGGGCACGGCCCCAGTGCGTGGTGCGGGTCGCCATGCAGGCGCCGATGCCTGCCACGCGCGCATTGCCGATGGCTTCGCGCATGGCGCGTGCGGAGAGGCTGCGGCCTGGGCCGTTGCCGCCATCGAGCAGGCTGACGGCCGCGAAGGTCTTCTTCAATGCTATTTCCGGCTGCGCCCTGGCGCGGCCATCGCGCAACGCAGCGAGCAGCCCCGGCAGCATGCGGACACCGTGGGAAGGCACTTCCAGCAGATCGGCCTCAGCCATGATCGAGGCTTCTTCGCGGGCGAATTCATCCGGCACGCCAGCCGCAATGAGTGCGGCGGCAACCTGCTCGCACAGGACGGGATACGGGATGCGTAAAGGATCAGGCATGTCTTTCTCTCCTCTCAGTAACCACGAAAACCTTCGAGCAATATTATTTCCACGTGGCGTTGCAGACCCGGCATCACGTCAACAATCACGTCGCCCAGTTTTTCGCGACGTGCAAAACGCGGCGCCACATCGTCATCGCCGGATTGCGTCACCAGAATCAGCGGCCGGATGCCATTGGCTGCCTGCAAAGGTACCGTGAGCTGGTAGTGATCGGCGGGATGCGGATTCGGTGCCCAGGCGACCGCATCGAGATCCAGATCGCGCAGCTCATAGCTCAGGTGCGCCATCAGGGTACGGTCCTTGGTCAGCAGCATGGCCCCCGGGTGCGCAGCGAAATAGGGCCGGACGCCATCGGCTAGCGCATCCCAGCCCTTGGCGCGCTTGAGCGGATCCAGGCGCGCGGGTTGCGGCTTGCCGGTGAGCTGGAAGTAATCGCCCAGATGATAGGCCGCGAGCATCACGGCGATGTTGATCGCCAAAGCACCCAGCCACCAGCGTGTCCGTAGCCGGGTAAGCCAGACCACACTCAGCAGCAGCGCGGCGATCAGGGCCGGCGCCGCCCAGTTGCCATTGGCCTCGGAACGCATGGCCTGGAAGAAGACCAGACCGAACAGTGGCAGACTGAAGGAGAGCAGGAACTGGCTGCGTGGATCGTGCCAGCGGCGCAGTGCGAAACCGATGCCGACCAGATAGGCCAGAGCGAACCCCGGCCCCAGCGAACCGGCCTGCGCGAGCAGGAATTCGCCTGCGTTGCCGGTCTTGGCGTTTTCACTCACATGGGTGATCTCTGCCGTGTGGCGCAGCGTGGGGAAATCATGTTGCCAGTTCCACAGGATGTTGGGCAGCACGATCAGGGTTGCCAGTGCCACTGCGATCCACAGGCCGGGATGCAGAAAGGCACGCCGGCGCTGTCTGTCTGTCAGCAGATACAGTCCAGCTGAAGCGGCGAATGCACCCATGGTGTATTTCGCCATGATGCCCAGGCCCACGGCCACGCCCAGCAGCAGCCAGTCGCGCCAGCGGTCGTATTCGAGTGCGCGCAGCAGTGCCAGCATGGCCAGCGCCCAGCAGAACAGCAGAGGCGCATCGGTGGACACGGCCAGACCGAGTGCCGAGACCAGCGGGATCAGCGCGAACGAGAGGCCGGCACGGAAACCGGTCTGTCCGTCGTAGAGGCGGCGGCCGAGCAGGTAGAGCAACCAGGCCGTGGCGGGATAGAGCAGCAGCGCAGACAGTTTCACCGCCAGCAGGCCATCGCCGAATACGGCGGTGGTGGCGGCGATCAGCCAGGCGATCACAGGTGGTTTGGAGTAGTAGCCCCAATCCAGATCCTTGGCCCAGGTCCAGTACTGGGCTTCATCGATATAGAGCGTCACGCCCAGGCGCGGGATGATCCACAGCCGGTAGGCCGTGAGCAGGAGCAGCAGCAGGAGCAGCAGCCAGGCCTGGGTCGAGCGGGAAGCGGAGCGGTTCCAGTCTTGCATGTCCGGTCAGCCTTTACTTCAGATGCAGCAGCACGACGCCGCCTTCCTGGAACAACACATCGGCATCCAGACCGGCAGGCAGGCGATCACGGCGGGTCAGGGCGATCTGCCCGGGTTGGGCCTGCACGGTGGGCGTCACCCGCTGGCTGTAGACCGAGAAGCTGGGGGCATGGAAATTCCATAGCACTGTCTGGCCTTCATGCTGGCGAGCCGCCAGGCCGGCACGCTTCACGGGCCCCTGCAGCAGATCTCCCACGAAAGGAGCAACCGCCAGGGCGAGTAGCAGTGTGTGCAGGCAGGCCAGTACCAGGACTCGGCCGGAGGCATCCATCCTGTAGCGCAGCAGGTGCAGACTGGCGACGCCACCCAGCAGGGCCAGACCGGCAAGCCAGGGATAGGCAGATGGAATGGCTTCGGCGACACGGCTGACCTGGAGCTGGTAATAGGCATCCTTGACCCAGCCTGCCGTGGCAGCATGGGCCATCAACCAGGGCAACGCGAGGAAAAGCAGCATCAGGCCGATCAAAGGTAGCGAGCCTGCCCAGGCGTTCCGGACGCGTTCTCGATGCATCGCCAGCAGTACGAACAGCGGTGTGCAGCCATACAGCGCGTAATGCGGCAGCTTGGTGCCCGAGAGCGAAAAAAAGATCGTGACGAATCCGAACCAGATCCACAGGAAGCGCGGCAGCGGCTCGCGCCAGTCCGCTGGCAGGCGGCGTAGTGCGGCGATCAGCCAGACCAGCCAGGGCAGCACCAGCACCGGGACCATCAGCACGTAATAGAAGAGGCTGCCAGAGTGCCCTTCCAGCGAGGAAGAGAAGCGCTCCACGTTGTGCTTGAGGATGAAACCGTCGATGAAATCCTGCCCATGGATAGCGAGAATCGTGGCGTACCAGGGCACAGTGATGGCGAGCAGGATCGCCCAGCCGGCAGGATTGAACACGCTGCGCATCCAGTCACGCAGGCGAGCGCTGGAGAGGCAGAAGAGAAAAGTGGTCGCCCCCGGCACCAGCAGCGCGATGGGGCCCTTGGTGAGCACGCCCAGCCCGATCCACGCGAAGCTGCGCAGGAGCGGCGCGCGGGCGCCGGATTCCAGATGTCGCCAGCCGTCCAGCAGGGCGAGTGTCAGCAGCATGTTGAGCAGTGCATCGGCGGTGGCTGCACGGCCGATCACATGCACGCCCAGGCTGGTGGCTGCGATACCGCAGGCGAGCCAGCCGGCGGTGCGGCCAAAACGCTGCCAGGCAAACAGACCCACGGCATAGCACCAGGCCGAGGCTGCAAGTGCCGAGGGCAGGCGGAAGCTCCATTCGTTTGGCCCGAACAGCCAGACAAAGAGAGCCTGACACCAGTAAATCAGGATCGGCTTGTCAAAGCGTGGCGCGCCGTTGAGCCAGGTGGAAAGGAAATCGCCACGCACGAACATTTCGCGTGTGGCTTCCGAGAACGCGCCTTCATCCACGTCGAACAAGGGCGCTCCGCCCAGGTTCATGAGGAACAGGACGGCGGGAAACAGGAACAGCAACCAGCGGGCGTGGCGGGGAACGATCTCTATATTCATGTACGGGCAGCGTCTGGATACCGGAGCCGGGCGGCCCCGGTGTGCAAGGCCAGGCTGTAGCGCAGTGAGGGAAGTTCCTCGCCCGCGAACAGCCGGCCAAGCCTAAAACGAAGGCGGGATGATACCGGGGCTGGGCAGCCCGGCACGCATCCTGGCGCAAGAACGTGGCGATCAGCCAGGGTGTTCCTGGTCTGCCAGCGCAACCTCCGCCTGGGGGACTGCCAGCATCTGCGCCAGCACGCTGACGATGAACTCATGATCGTCGCGCTGCATCAGGCCGGAGACGCAGACCGAACCGATCACGCCGACGCCGCGTAGCCGCAGCGGAAAACCACCCCCGGCGGCTACGTAATCGACTCCCGGCAAACTGTAGCGCTCGGCGAGCGTGCTACCCCGCTGCAGCAGGAACAATGCCATGGCGTAGGAGCTTTTATGGAAGCGCTGCACCATATTGCGCTTGCGGCGCAGCCAGTCGGCATTTTCCGGGGTGGTGCCGGGCATGGCGCAATGGAAGAGCGGGAAACCATGGAACTGGATTTCGATGGCCAGCGCATGACCCGCGGTCAGCGCCGCTTCGCGCAGCCGGTTGCCGAGCGTCCAGGCGGTGTCGGCATCGAAATGGTCAAACTGCAGACGCTGCTCTTGCAGAGCAATGCGGTCAAGGTCAGCGATGAGCGACATGCGTGGGCTCCGACTGGTAGGAAGTCGGCATTGTAGCGGTGCTGATGCGGGGTTTTCGCCTTCATCGGTTTGATTGCCGTCCTTGTCTTGCCGCACCGATCGGGTCCGACGGATCACTCTGCAGTAGTGTCACGTAACTGGCGCACCACTGCGACCACGGTTCCCGCACCCTCGTGGATCTGCTGGATGGTGCTGCCGACCTCCGTCACCAGGCGAACGCCGGCGTCCACGCTTTCCAGGCTGGTATCCATGCTTTCGATCACGCTGCGGGTTTCGCGCTGGATGTTCTCGATCATGTGCGCGATATCTCCTGTGGCAAGTCCCGTGCGTTCGGCCAGTCTGCGCACCTCGTCGGCTACCACCGCGAAGCCACGCCCCGATTCACCTGCACGGGCCGCTTCGATGGCGGCATTCAGAGCCAGCAGGTTGGTCTGGTCCGATATTTCGCGGATGGTATTCACGATGGAAGTGATACGGCTGGTTTGCTCGCCCAATCCTGATACCTGCGTCGAGGAGCTTCCCATCTGGGCGGCCAGGGCTTTCATCTGGAGGATGGTTTGCTCGATGGCTTCCCGGCCGCGCGTAGCGAGTTCTTCAGCCTGCAAGGATGCCTGCGTCGCGGTCTCGGCACTCCGCCGCTCCTGTTGTACCCGCAAGATCCGGGGCGTGATGTCGCTGGCAATCTTGACGACGCGATAGGGCCTGCCCTGATCGTCCAGCACAGGATTGTAGGAAGCTTCCAGCCACACGGTTTCTCCCTGACGGTTGATGCGTTCGACCAGGCCGGAGCAGGGCTCTCCGGCATTGAGCTTCCGCCAGAACTCTGCATAGTCGTTGCTGCGTGCGTATGCCTGAGGGCAGAAGATGCGGTGATGGCGGCCGACTACTTCTTCCTGCCTGTAGCCCATCACCGCGAGGAAAGGGTCATTGGCCTGCAGAACCTGTCCTTCCATGTCGAACTCGATCACGGCCATGGTGCGGTTGATGGCTTCGAGCAGGCCTCGCGTGCGGTCGGCATCCTTGATCCGTACCGTGATGTCATTGGCGATCTTGATCACCCGGCTGACCGTGCCCGTGTGATCACTGACCGGGATGTAGGTGGCTTCCAGCCAGACCGCGCTGCCATCCTTGCGTACGCGCTGGAATTTGCCGCTGAAGGATTCGCCGCGGCGCAGGCGCTGCCAAAAATCCTGATACTCGTGGCTGGTGGCAAAATCCGGTTTGCAGAAGATCTGGTGTGACTGGCTGACGATTTCCATCGTCGTATAGCCCATGCAACGGCAGAAGAGCTCGTTTGCCTTGAGAATCGCGCCCTCACGATCGAATTCGACAATGGCGACGCTGCGTTCCAGCGCATTGGCCCTGTCACGCAGACCAGAGAGCTCAGTGCGCAGGTGTTCGCATTCCTGCCGTTTTTGCTTCGACTGGAAGATCATGATGGCGCGCCTCCCGGAAATAGGGGTTGAGGCCGAGATCGCGCGTGCATCGCAGCCACAGCCGCACCGCAGCCCTCGTCGTGGCGACGGATTACGGCAGCGCTCCTGCTTCCTGAAGTGCCCCCTCGGGCTTGCCGTTCAGTGCTTGTCGAGCTGCTTCTTCAGCGCGTAGAGAGCCTCCATGGCCTCGCGCGGGGTCATGCTGTCCGGATCCAGATCGGTGAGTGCCGATAGCGCCGGGTGGCTTACCTGCGCTGGCTCTGGCTCGGGTAGCGAGGCGAACAGATCCTCCTGCGGACCACCGGCGACTTCGCGATTTTCCAGCGCACGCAGGCGTCGCTTGGCGTCGCGCACCACGGCGGGCGGGATGCCGGCGAGCGCCGCCACCTCGATCCCGTAGCTCTGCGAGGCAGGACCATCCTGTACGGCATGCAGGAAGACGATGCTGTGGCCATGCTCCACCGCACCCAGATGTACGTTGGCGCACTCCGGGTAGTCGTGGCCCAGGCGGGTGAGCTCGAAATAGTGGGTGGAGAAAAGCGCATAGCTCTGGTTTTTGTCGAGCAGATGCCGGGCGATGGAATAGGCCAGTGCCATGCCGTCGAAGGTGGAGGTGCCGCGCCCGATCTCGTCCATCAGCACCAGACTGTGCTCGGAGGCACCATTGAGGATGGCTGCGGCTTCGGTCATCTCGACCATGAAGGTCGAGCGGCCGGAGGCCAGATCGTCGGAAGCACCAATGCGTGTGAAGATGGCATCCACCGGGCCGATGCGTGCCGACTCCGCCGGCACGAAGGCGCCGCAGTGCGCCAGCAGCACGATCAGCGCCACCTGGCGCATGTAGGTCGATTTACCGCCCATGTTCGGGCCGGTGACCAGCAGCATGCGGCGTGTGGGGGCAAGCCGCGTATCGTTGCTGATGAAATTGTCGACCTGGCGTTCGACTACAGGATGGCGGCCACCCGTGATCTCGATGATCGGCTCGTCGACGAGTTCCGGCGCGCGGTAGTCGTAGCGCGCGGCGGCCTGGGCGAAGGCGTTGAGCCCATCGAGCAGGGCCACGGCATGGGCGATGCGCTGCAGGCGTGGCACTTCGGGCAGAAGCCGGGCGACCAGATCCTCGTAGAGCATCTTTTCGCGGGCAAGCGCGCGCTCCTGTGCCGAGAGCGCCTTGTCCTCGAAGGTCTTGAGCTCGGGGGTGATGTAGCGCTCCGCGTTCTTCATGGTCTGGCGGCGGCGATAGTCTTCCGGCACCTTGTCGACGTTGGCGTGGGTGACTTCGATGTAGAAGCCGTGCACCCGGTTGAACTCGACCTTCAGGTTGGCGATGCCGGTGCGTTCGCGCTCGCGGGTTTCCAGGGCGATGAGGAATTCGCCGCAGTTGTTCTGGATATCGCGCAGCTCGTCCAGCTCGGCATCGAAGCCGCGCGCGATCACGCCACCGTCGCGCACCATGGCAGCCGGCTCTTCGGTGATGGCGGCGGTGAGCAACTGCAGCACGTCCAGCGGTGGAGCAAGATCGGAATACGTCTGTGCGAGCAGGGCCGCATCGGTACTCATGATCGGTGCGCGCACTTCGTCCAGCGCGGCGAGGCTTACGCGCAAGGCCGAGAGCTCGCGCGGACGCACGCTGGTCAGTGCGATGCGCGTGGCGATGCGCTCGATATCCGCAATCGGGCGGAGCGCGGCAGCTACCGCGCTGAGTGGGCCATCGCCGGCATCGCCCAGCAGTGCACCGACAGCCGCGTGGCGCTCGCGGCAGGCCTGGCGCGAGGCCAGCGGGTGATGCAGACAGTGGCGTAGCCAGCGCGAGCCCATGCTGGTCTCGGCCAGATCCAGCAACGAGAGCAGGGTAGGAGAGGATTCACCACGCAGGGTTTCGGAAATTTCGAGGTTACGGCGCGTCTGTGCGTCCATGCGCAGATAATCGCCTTCGCTCTCCACGCGCAAGGTGGTGATGTGGGCCAGCGCTTGCCGCTGCGTGCTGCGTGCATATTCGAAAAGCGCGGCGGCGGCGGAGAGTGCCACATTCAGCCCTTCGGCACCAAAGCCGGCCAGGTCGCGCGTGCCGAAATGCGTGGTCAGCAGTTCCTGTGCGGTCTTGGCATCGAACTGCCAGTCGGCGAGCCGACGGATTGCGGGCACACGCGCTTCCAGTAATGGCAGCTTCAGCGATTCCGGAATCAGCGCTTCGGCCGGGCGCAGGCGTTCCAGATGGCTCACCAGCGCCTCGGGCTCGGTTTCCACGAGGCGGAAATCCCCGTTGGCGAGGTTCAGCCACACCAGACCGAGCACGCCGCGATTGAGCTGCACGGCCAGCAGTGGCGCTTCGGCACGTTCGTCGAGCAGCGCAGCATCAGTCAAGGTGCCGGGCGTGACGATGCGCGAAACGGCACGCTCCATCGGCCCCTTGGTGGCCCCCGGCTCACCTACCTGCTCGGCGATCACGGCGGATTTACCCATCTTCACCAGCTTGGCAAGATAGGGCTCCAGCGCATGGTGCGGCACACCCGCCATCTTGATCGGCTGCCCGCCGGAAGCCCCCCGCGTGGTCAGCGTGATGTCCAGCAGCCGGGAGGCGTACTCGGCGTCTTCGAAGAACAACTCATAGAAGTCGCCCATTCGGTAGAACACCAGGGTATCCGGGTGCTGAATTTTGAGCCGGATGTATTGCTGCATCATCGGCGTGTGTTTGTTCAGTTCTTCTTCGGTGATGAGGGCGATTCCAGCGGTTTGCATCGGCGTAGTGAGGGTCTTAGCGGGTTCTGGGGCTGGCTGGTTTTGGTGTCTGCGCCCGTTTGCAAGTGCCTGCACTTGTCGTTTTGGTGTAGCTTTTTAGGTGGGTAAAATAAAAGCTATACCGCCTATTTTGGCGGGTTTGAAAAGCTACACCGCCATGACATTCGACGCGCGCGAGATCAAGCTGCTGCAGCCGGGAGAGCATCTTACCAGCCCGGATTATCCCGGCCTCAGGATCGAGGCGACGGCCACCCGCCGGACGTGGGTGTATCGCTATCGCAGCCCGGTGGATGGGCGGCTTCGGCAGATCAAGATCGGGAGCTGGCCAGGCACCTCGATGCACGCCGCCATTGCCGCTTGGGAGGATCTGCGGGCGCGGCGCGATGCGGGCGAAGATCCGGCGGAGGATGCCAAGTCCAAACGTTTGGAAAAGCGCGCGGCAGCTGCGGCGAAGAAGCGCACGGCCGCCATTGGCACTGTGCGCCAGGTGGCGCTGGATTACCTGGATGGTCACATCGACAAGGTGCGCGCGCCGAAGGGCGCGGCCGAGGTGCGGCGGATGCTGACCACGATGCTGGGCGACGTGGCCACCGTGCTGGCGGCGGATCTCACCCGGGCGCAGGCTTTCGATCTGATCAAGGGGGTGGCGGAGACAGCGCCTGTGCAGGCCGCCAAGCTGCGGGCAGAGCTGGGCGCGGCATGGGATTACGCCATCGATGCTGGCCGGCTGCCGGACGATACGCCCAACTGGTGGCGCCAGATCCTGCGCGGCCGTATCCGCAGCAAAGGCAAGCACCTGGCCGGCAAACCAGTGGGCACGGCCAAGCGCGTGCTGTCGCCCGAAGAAGTGGGCACCTTGCTGCGCTGGCTACCGAACTTCACCGCCCTGGTTGAGGACGCGTTGGTGCTCTATCTCTGGACGGCCACGCGCGGCGCCGAGATCCTGGGCATGCGGGGGAGTGAGATTTCTATCGAGAACGGCCAGACCTGGTGGACGGTGCCCAAGGCGCGCACGAAGAGCGCGCGCCATGCCAGTGCGACCGATCTGCGCGTGCCGCTCTTCGGGCGGGCGCTGGCGGTGGTGGAGCGCCGGCAGCAGCTGTATGGAGAGGGGCTGCTGTTCCCCTCGCGAACGGGTAAATCCGTGGATCAGAAGGTGATCGGCATTGCCGTGTGGAATCACCAGCCCTACTGCACGTCACGGCCCGAGGTGGTGCGGCCGCGCCTGCCTGTAACCCATTGGGCGCCGCATGATCTTCGGCGCACCTCGCGCACGCTGCTGGCCTTGCTGGGCTGCCCGGACGCCGTAGGGGAGGCGATCCTGGGGCACATGCTGCCGGGCGTGATGGGTACGTACAACCGGCATGCTTATGACGCTGAGCGGGTGGAGTGGCTCAGTAGGCTGTCGAGCTATCTGGATTTGTTTTAAGAGAGCGTTGCGAAATTCATATTGAATTCTAAAGTGAACCGTGCGTAATGCTCATGGGGAGGGGTGAATCGCCCCCGGTTCACTAGACACTTCGAAGCCTTAAGCTGGCAACCAAGTGGAGGTGTCTATGAGTAGCAAGCGATACACGGAAGAGTTCAAGATTGAAGCGGTCAAGCAAGTGACCGATCGCGGACATAGCGTTGCGGACGTTGCCGGGCGACTGGATGTGAGCATTTACAGTCTGTACGCATGGATCAAGCGCTACAGCCTGACGCCGCAGGAGCGTCAAACGCAGGATAGCCAAGAGGACGAGTTACGTCGGCTACGAGCCGAGCTCAAGCGGGTAACCGAGGAGCGCGACATCCTAAAAAAGGCCACAGCGTACTTTGCCAAGCAGTCCGGGTAAGGTACGCCTTCATCGAAGCGCATCAGAACGTCTGGCCAATCCGACGCATGTGCAAGGTCATGCGGGTCCATCCGAGTGGGTACTACGCCTGGCACAAGCCCAGCCGCTGTCTGCACCTGCCCTGGAAGATCAGCGCATTGAAGGCCTGATCAAGCAGTGCTGGCTGGAAAGTGGTGCCGTGTATGGTTACCGTAAGATCACGCATGACCTGCGCGATCTGGGCGAATCCTGCGGCAAGCATCGTGTTGCTCGGCTGATGCGCCAGATCGGCCTCAAGTCCCTGACGGGCTATGGGCGTCGGCCGGGCCGCTACGGGGGGGCTGTCCTGCCAACGTGTCACCGAACCATCTTCAGCGCGAGTTCGACGTGAGCGAACCGAACAAGGTCTGGGTGACTGACATTACGTACATCCGCACGCATGAGGGCTGGCTGTTTTTGGCGGCAGTCCTGGATCTGTTCTCGCGACAGGTCGTGGGCTGGTCGATGAGTGC
>NZ_MDUX01000014.1 GCF_014736495.1 Candidatus Dactylopiibacterium carminicum | reverse complement strand
TGAAAAACAGTATTTCATGAAGCTCGGGGCTGTCTAGGAAACCCGGGGCGATTCATACGAAGATTCTACGGTGGCCGAGGGCGTCTGTTGAAATAAACAAATAAAACAATGGGTTATGGCTGGCTTTGTGTTTTGGTTTATTTGGTCCTGTAATCAATCCCAGCGGCGATATCTTCAGTGGCTGGATCATGGCGCAGATGGATTTGTGCGGTGCCGTGCTTGCCAAGCAGTTGAGCCGTGGTCGCGTGGTCACCGCTGCGGCCGAGGCGATGAGTTTCCACCGGCCAGTGATAGTCGGCGATGTGGTCTGCTGCTACGGCGAATGCGTGCACGTGGGCCGTAGCTCGATGAAGGTCGCGGTCGAGGTCTGGGTCAAGAAGGTCACCAGCGAACCCATCGGCGAGCGCTACTGCGTGACCGAGGCCGTGTTTACCTATGTGGCCGTGGGTGCGGACGGACGGCCCCGTGAAGTGCCACGCGAAGGCAATGCCGAGTTGGCCGAGGTGCTGGCGCTGCTGGGCAGATGACTGGCCATCGCCCCTAGGAGCTGCACGAAAGCGAGCCGCAACCGGGTTGGAAGCGGGCCCAGTCCGGGCGGCGGCCAGCGAGATCGCTGTAGGCGATTTGCTCGGTGTAGGGATCGCGGATTGCGCTCATCAGGTGTTCGAGGGGCGCCAGATCGCCGGCCTCTGCAGCCTGGATGGCCTGCTGCGCAAGCCAGTTGCGTGGGATCAGCCAGGGGTTGGTGGCGTTCATGCGGGTGGTGCGTTCGCCCTGTGATTCTGCCGACAGACGAAGGCGTGCCTGCCAGTCCGTCAGCCAGTGGGCGAAGGCTTCGCGCGCCGTGGCGGTCGGTGGGTAGTAGAACGTCGCGTCGAGTGATTCCAGCGCGAGGTCCGGCGGCATTTCCGGCGAGATGCTGGCCAGCGTCCGGTAGAAAAGCGTCATGTCGGTTTCGGCTTTACCGAAACAGTCGAACAGCGTACTCACCAGTCCGAAATCGGACTGGGCATCGCCGGTCGGCGGCAGTCCGAGCTTGTCGCGCAGCATGGCGAGGTAGGTGGTCTCGAAATGCGCGGCGTAGCCGTCCAGCGCGTCTTCCAGTGCTTGTCGATTGTCTACCAGTGGCATCAGCGCGTTGGCCAGGCAGGCCAGGTTCCAGCCAGCGATGCGAGCCTGCTGACCATAGGCGTATCGCCCGCCGCGATCCGTGGTGTTGGGCGTGAAATGCGGGTCGAAATTGTCCAGCCAGCCATAGGGGCCGTAATCGATGGTCAGCCCCAGCAGCGAAAGATTGTCGGTGTTCATCACTCCATGCACGAAGCCCACGCGCAGCCAGTGCGCTATCAGCTCCGCTGTGCGCCGACAGACTTCGCCGAACCAGGCCAGATAGACCTCACGCGAAGGTGCGCCGAGTTGCGGGAAATGCCGCACGATGCAGTGATCGAGCAGGCGTTGCAGCAACGTGATATCGCCACGCGCCGCCAGGATTTCGAGATGACCGATGCGCAGGAAGCTTTCCGCCACGCGGGTGACGATGGCACCCGGCTCGGCACGTGCGCGGCCGTCATAGAACATGTCGCGCACCACATCTTCTCCGCTCGCCACCAGGCACAGGGCACGTGTGGTGGGGATGCCGAGATGGTGCATCGCCTCGCTGCACAGGTATTCGCGGATCGAAGAGCGCAGCACCGCGCGGCCATCGGCGTGGCGCGAGTAGGGCGTGAGCCCGGCCCCCTTGAGCTGCACCTCGAAACGTCGTCCATCCGGCGCGATGGCCGTGCCCAGCATCAGTGCCCGGCCATCGCCGAGCTGCCCGGCCCACTGACCGAACTGATGTCCGCCATAACAGGTGGCATACGGCTGGCTGCCCGACAGCAGCGCATTGCCGGAAAACACCGCCGCCGCCGCTCGGGCTGTGTCCGGTTGCGCCGGCAAGCCCAGTAGCGCCGCGCAATCGGCCGACCAAGAAAGCAGCCGGGGGGCGGCTACCGGTGTCGGCATGCAGAAGGAGTGGGTCGCACCCTCCACCTGGCGCGGCTGTGCCGTCGTCAGTGGGTCGGCGGGCAGGGCATCGAGAAAGGCGGGGTCGAAGTCCAGTGTAATTTCGGGGGAGCGCGCGGCAGGCATGGGGCAGGTTCGAAGCAGAGAGTCATCCACTCTACGCGGCTCGCGGTGAGGATTCAGCCATGGTGGCGAGAGGGGAAAGCTATCGCGGATCACATGATCCAGGCGCGTCAGCCAGTCGGGTGAGTTGGCTGAAGGTGTATCCATGCATGACGGCACACTGCCGACCTTTTCTGCGTCAAGCCGTCTTATGTCACTGCAAATCACACCACAAGCCGGCTTGTGCGATGTGGTTGCAGATAGGCAGCGTTCGCTGTCGGCAGTAAAATGCGGACTTGCCGGGGCGCAATGCCACCGGTTCCCATCCGAAAGGCCTGTTGGATATGTTGGAGATTGTAGCGATCCGATAACTCCACCCGATTTCCGGGCAGTGAGTTATCGCAATGCAAAAGAGAGGGTGACGACCCCTTCGGGTCCGTTGCCTTTTGTGCATTCTGATTGCTAAAGAGATTCCAGCATGAACCTTTCAAGGCCTGAGCAGAGGACGTTGCACGTCCTCGCCAAGGGTGGCCGCATTGTGCATAGCCGCAATGAGTCCGGCCATATTTCATCCGTCGATTGCTATACACGCGATGGTTTTCTATTGACGGATTGTTCGCTTCTGGTCTTTCAGAAGCTGCGCAGCAAACGTCTCATTTGCTCCAAGAGCGGCCAGCCATACCAGATAAACAAAGCCGGTCTTCGTGCGGTCCGAGCGCAACTCGACAATCAATAACGAATCTTGAGCAGCGTTCGCCCGGCGATCGCTGCTCAATGCTTTTGGGCCTCATGAACATGACGAATCTTAAGCAATACAAATACGGTTCGGCTGGCTGCGCTCCTGCAGCCAGCGCAGTGGTCGGCGCTTCAACCATGACTAACTGAAAGGAGCCTCCACAATGGACATTCCACGGATTTTCAACATTAGCGAAAGCGCTCACCGCATCCACAATCCGATCACTCCCGAAAAACTGGCTGCCCTGGGGGCTGCCTTGCGCCTGGAGCCGGGCACCCGGGTGCTCGATCTTGCCTGCGGCTCGGGTGAAATGTTGTGTACCTGGGCGCGTGATCACGGAGTTGTCGGAGTTGGTATTGACATGAGCCAACTGTTTGCCAGGCAAGCAAAACAACGTGCGGAAGAACTCGGGGTCACCCACCAGGTGACCTTCATTCATGGTGATGCTGCCGGCTACGTCCATGACGAGAGGGTTGGGGTGGCAGCCTGTGTCGGCGCGACGTGGATCGCCGGGGGCGTTGCGGGCACTGTCGCCCTGCTGGCGCAAAGCCTGCACTCCGGAGGGATCATGCTCATTGGCGAGCCTTACTGGCGCCAGTTGCCTCCGACGGAGGAGGTTGCTCGAGGGTGTCTTGCCCGCACCCTATCCGACTTTCTGACATTGCCAGAGCTTCTCGCATTCCTCCGCCAGCTGGGCTATGACGTCGTGGAAATGGTGCTGGCAGATCAGGACGGCTGGGATCGATATGAGGCGGCCAAGTGGCTGACCATGCGCCGATGGCTGGAGGCCAATCCCGACGATGAGTTGGCGACAGAGGTACGGGCGCAACTGACCTCGGAGCCTGAGCGCTACGCCACTTACACGCGTGACTATCTGGGCTGGGGGGTGTTTGCCCTGATGGCGCGGTGAGGTGATGCCATCTGGCGATCGTCAATAGCGAGAAGCCTTGTTGGGTAGCCACGATCCGCGCATCCTGGCTACCCCAACGCGTGCTCAAGCCGTTCATGCGTTGCCAGTGATTCGGCCTGCAACGCCTGGATCAGCGTTTCGGTGTGCGGATTGCTGCTGCGGTAAGCCGGGCGGACGAGGCTGACGCGGAAAGGGATGGAGACGGCGAAGCGGCGCAGGGTACAGCCGTGATCGGCGAATTCCAGCGCGGTGAGCGGGTTGACGATGGCGAGCCCCAGCCCTTCGCGTACCAGGCTGCATACAGAGGCGGCGCTTTGCGTTTCGAGCAGCAGACGGCGTGTCACGCCTTCGCGGCGGAACACCTCGTCGAGTTGCACGCGATACGGATCCTGCGGCGCCAAGCTGACGAAGGGGTGGTCGGCGAAGTCGGCGGGGGTGAGCTGTGTGCGTGCCAGCAGTGGGTGACCAGCGGGCAGCACGCAGACTTCGTCGGCTTCGAACAGGCTTTGCAGCGTGCAACCGGGCGGGGCGGTGTCGTGCTCGGTCAGGCCCAGGTCGAAGCGTTGGGCGCTGAGCCATTCTTCCAGCAGGGGTGACTCCTGCGGTGTGATGGCCAGCGGGATGTCCGCCTGCTGCGCGCGCAGGCGTCGGCAGGCGGCAGGTAGCAGCGCCTGGGCGAAGGCTGGCACGCAGACCACTGCCAGTTGGGTGCCACGCCCTTCGCGCAGAGCCCGGGCGGTGGCACGTACACGTTCCAGACCGAGGTAGGCCCGCTGCACCTCTTCGAACAGGGCCAGCGCCTGGGTGGTCGGCTGCAGCCGGCCGCGTATGCGGTCGAACAGCGCGAAGCCCAGTCGGTGCTCGAGCAGCGCCAGCTCGCGACTGACCGTGAGTTGCGAGGTCAGGAGCAGCGCGGCGGCGCCCGTGACACTGCCGGCACTCATTACGGCGCGGAAGACTTCGATCTGACGATGGTCGATATCCATATCAAAGATGAATTGAATGTGGCAATCAAAGCATTTTACTGAATGATTTTCGCTCGGCATCATGCCGGCTGATCCGTTGAAAGCAGCCATCATGCAAAAGCCCCTGGAGCACGCCCGCCTGCAATCCCTCGCCGCCGAGTTCGGTACGCCACTGTGGCTCTACGACGCGGCCGTGATCCGCAGCCGTATTGCTGCCTTGCGAGCCTTCGACCATATCCGGTTTGCACAGAAGGCGTGCTCCAACACCCATATACTGCGCCTGATGCGTGAGGAGGGCGTGGTGGTGGATGCGGTGTCGCCAGGGGAGATCCAGCGCGCGCTGGCGGCCGGTTTCAGTTCGAAGGCGGGGCGCAGCGAGATCGTGTTCACTGCCGATCTGGCCACGGAAGAGACGCTGACGCTGCTCGTCGAGCACGAAATTCCGATGAATGCCGGCTCCATCGACATGCTTCGGCAGTTGGGGGCGCGTGCGCCCGGGCATCGCGTGTGGCTGCGCATCAATCCCGGCTTCGGTCATGGTCACAGCAACAAGACCAACACGGGCGGTGAGCACAGCAAGCACGGCATCTGGCATACCGACCTGCCGGCCGCACTGGCGGTAATCGCGCAGTACGGGTTGCGCCTCGTCGGCCTGCACATGCACATCGGCTCGGGCGTCGACTACGGTCACCTGCAGCAGGTGTGCGGTGCGATGGTCGATCTGGTGAAGGCGTCCGGGCAGGACCTCGAAGCCATCTCGGCGGGCGGCGGCTTGTCGATTCCGTATCGTGAAGGCGATGCGCAGATCGACACCGCACACTACTTCGGGTTGTGGGACGCCGCACGCAAGGAGATCGAAGCATCGCTGGGGCATGCCGTGACGCTGGAGATCGAGCCCGGCCGTTATCTGGTGGCCGAATCCGGACTGCTGCTGACCGAGGTCCGCGCTACCAAGGATGCAGGCCGCAACCATTTCGTGCTGGTCGATGCCGGTTTTACCGAGTTGGTGCGGCCTTCGATGTATGGGAGCTATCACGCCATCAGCGTGATTCCCCGCGCCGGCCAGTCGGCAGGGCCACTGCGCGAGACCGTGGTGGCCGGCCCGCTGTGCGAATCGGGTGATGTGTTCACGCAGGGCGAAGGTGGGGTGGTGGAAACGCGCAGCCTGCCTGCTGCGCAGGTGGGCGATCTGCTGGTGCTGCATGATGCTGGCGCCTACGGTGCCTCGATGTCTTCCAACTACAACAGCCGGCCGCTGATCGCCGAAGTGTTGCTCGATGGCAAGGAGGGCAAGAACGCCCGCCTGATCCGTCGCCGTCAGACCATGGATGAGTTGCTGGCACTTGAGCGCTGACTCGGCATGGCGGACAGGCCGGAGTCTCCCTTCGCGCGTAACGATGCTGACAAGGCCGCCCGCCTTGCCCAGGTACGTGGGCGCCTGGCGGCTGCCACGCCACCTACGAAAAAGCGCTTCCGTGCACCAGTCATCTCGCGTCGTACGCTGGCGGCGGCAGCCTTGTTGCTGATCCTGCTGATGGTGTGGCTGGGCTGAATCCTGTTCGTATCCTGTGGCGTTTGGTGCTGAGGCCTTGAGTGTTTTTTGCGTCTGCCTGAGCGCATTTCGCGCATCCGGGCGACACCATGCGGGTTTTGCCGGAGCCCCGCGCCATGCGCCTGTTTCGTGTTCTTGCCCTGTTCTTCGCCTGCGGGCTGTTGTTGGCCTGCGCGCATCAAGGGGAGCCGCCACGCAATGCTGCGCCGCAGCCGTTACGTAGCGCGGGTTACCTGCCGGCCATGCAGTATCCGGTCCAGCCGGTCAGGGAACGTTGGTCGCGTGGCGAGGATTCCATCGATGTCCTGCTGTTGCGGCCGCTCAGCGAGCAGCCTGCGGGCCTGATCGTCTTTCTGGGCGGGCTGGGCGACGCAGTCGATTCACCCTTGCCGCTGCTGCAGAAATGGGCGGAAGCCGGTCATGCCGTGCTCAGCATCCAGGCGGCACGGCATGGTCCGGCAGTGTTGGCAGGCAGCCGTGCCCGCGAGGGGGATTTTCGGCCACTGGCGATCGAGGCCTACGCCAACCCCAGTTTGCAATGGCGCCTCGACACGCTGGCCTGGGTGATGCACGAGTTGCGCAGTCGCCAGCGGGAGAAGGACCCTCTTGCCGGGCTGGACCTTGAGCAGGTCATGCTGGTCGGCTTCGATCTCGGTGCCCAGACCGTGCAGGCCGCGCTGGGCGAACATTTCACGGATGTGACCCTGCCTACCTTCCCGCTGGTCTGGCGTGCAGCGATCATTCTCAGCCCCTATGCAGGCTATGGCGGCGAGAGCTTCAACCAGCGCTATGTCGACATGCAAGGGCCGATGCTGCTGGTGACCAGCGCGGAGGACGTCGATCGTTTCGACTATGCCTTCAATGCCCGGCTGCGCGAGATGCCGTTCCGCCACATGCCCGGCAAGGATAAGCTCAGCCTGAATCTGGCCTACGCCTCACATGCGGTGATCGGCGGGGGCAGCGCGCAGTCCGGCCCGGCGCGCGCCGAATTCTCTGGCGGAGCCCCTTCGCGTTCGGGGGGCGGCGGTGGGCGGGGTGGCGCCGAAGGCGGCGGCCGTGGCGGCCCCGGTGGTGGCATGGGCGGTAGCGGCGGTATGGGCGGCCCAGGTGGCGGTGCGTCGGGAGGTGGCCCACAGGGGGGCGCTGGTCCTGGCGGGAGTAATTCCGCGGGGCAGCCGCAAATGGGCGTCGATAGTCAGGAGGATCAGGCCAAGTCCTTGCAGGCCGTGAGTCTGGCCTTCATCGACCAATGGCTGCAAGACGATGATCTGGCCCGTGAGTGGTTGGCGCGAGATGCGAATCGCTGGCTGGCGGAGAGTGGGCGCCTGCTGCGTCGTTGATGGGTGGTTTTATGCAAAAGAGTGGCTGCGTGCCCGACCTATCTGGCTGAAACTAAAGGGTTGTACGGATTGTGGCGGTGACATGGCAGCCATGACGGAAAGCGCAGAAACCGGGTATGAGGCCTGTTTCCGGCGGTGCTCCATGCACTGACCCGACGCCAACGCTGCGCCGCAGCAGTCAAAAGCCTGATTGATGGATAAGCAAAGGTATTTGTTTGCTTGAGGTGGCGCCGATATAGTCGGCGGCAGTTGCCAACCTTGACTCTCAAACCATGCCCCAACTCAAGAAACACATCGTCATCGTCGGCGGAGGCGCCGGCGGCCTGGAACTTGCCGTCAAGCTCGGACGGCGTCTGGGCAAGCGTGGCGAGGCTGATATCACGCTCGTCGACCGGGCCCGCACGCACGTTTGGAAACCGCTGCTGCATCAGGTGGCCGCCGGCACCCTGGATTCGCACGCAGAGGAGCTCGAATACCTAGCGCTCGCCCGACGTCATCATTTCCGTTTCCGTCTGGGAGAACTGACTTCTCTGGATCGCGAACGGCGCGAAATCCGTCTGGCGCCGGTACTCAGCCTGGAGGGCGAGGAGCTGATCCCGGAAAGCGCGCTGGGCTACGACATGCTGGTGATTGCGGTGGGCAGCCAGAGTAATGATTTCAACACGCCAGGGGCGCGCGAAAACTGCATCTTCCTGGATTCCCCGCAGGCCGCGCAGTACTTCCACCGCAAGTTGGTGGATGCCAGCATGCGTGCGCAGACGGGCTCGGCGGTGCCTGGAGAAGGACGTTTCACCGTGGCCATCATCGGAGGAGGCGCAACCGGGGTCGAGCTGGCGGCAGAGCTGCACATGACCGCGCGCATCATGGACAGCTACGGCCTGCAGAACCTGCACCCCGAGCGTGACCTCAAGATCACCATCCTCGATGCTGCGCCGCGCATCCTGCCGCTCCTGCCCGAGCGGGTTTCCGGCGCCGTGGCGCAGGAGCTGCGCAAGCTGGACATCGATATCCACACCAACGAGAAAGTGGTGGAGATCACAGCCCAGGGCATCCGCATGGCCAGCGGCAAGTTCATCCCCGGTGCGTTGCGCGTGTGGGCCGCCGGTATCAAGGCGCCGGAGTTCCTGAAGAACTTCGGCGGTCTGCAGACCAACCGCATCAACCAGATCCTCGTCGATCGCAGCCTGCGCAGTGTGGACGATGAGCACATCTTCGCCTTTGGCGACTGCGCGGCCTGTCCCCTGGATGACAAGGGTGGTGCCTTGGTACCGCCACGCGCCCAGGCTGCGCACCAGCAGGCCAGCATGTTGGCCAGCTCCATCCCGCGCATCCTCGCGGGCAAGAGCGCTCTGCGTTTCTCCTACAAGGATCATGGTTCGCTGGTCTCGCTGGGCGAATACAGCACTGTCGGCAGCCTGATGGGCGGCATCCGCCGCGGTAGCGTGTTCATCGAGGGGCTGTTCGCCAAGTGCATGTACTGGTCGCTGCACAAGCAGCATCAGGTCGCCATCAATGGCGGCTTCCGTACCTGGCTCGCTACCTGGGTGGAGGCCATCGACCGGATCCGCAATCCGCGCATCAAGCTGCACTGAGGCATCTCAGGTAACAGCCCCTTCTGCTTCGCCGTGGCGAGAGGGGCTTTGAGAATCTGAGAAAAAAAAAACGGGCAGCCTTGGCTGCCCGTTTTGATTGCTGCTCAGCCGCGCCCCATGCGTTTTTTCCAGGCGGGGTATTCCTCGTACAGCACTTTGGTGGGCCAGACGCCGTACCAGGCGTAACCGGTGCGCCGCTCGTGGTGGATCTGGCTGTAGTCCTTGACGCGAATGCCGTCACGGTTGGCCAGCACGATGCTGTTGTCCTTGACGTCATAGAAGCGGCCCCACAGTGGGCCAGCGTCGGGATCCTGAACCAGGCGGCGATCGGTGGTGGCGGTGTGGTAATCGTACTTCACAGGCTGATCCAGCTTGATCGTCTCGATCTTCCAGCCTGTGAGCTTGGAACGCTCGAACCAGGCCATCACGCCGTCGATGGCTGCGACGACTTCGGGCGAGGGGGCCGGAATGCTCATCAGATAGCGCGCCATCTCGACGGACTCCTGCGACACCATCGAGGGCAGCTCGAAGCTGCGGCCTTGTGCGGGTTGCAGCGTTTCAGGGTCGTATTGTCCAGCCCAGCCGGCAAGCTTATCGTTCTGCCGGACCTGCAGTTGCAGCACGCAGGCGTCGCCCCGTTTGCGAGCGTCGGTGGCGGCTGTGCGATCTGCCGCGTCCACGCTCTTGAATGGGGGATCGGCCTGTTCCACCTTGCGCAGCATGCGCAACACGCCGGAGGTCACTTCGTCCGCCATGGTGATGTAGGGGTGGTAGGGCTGCGCACCGGGAACCGTGTGCGGCCAGCCACCGCATTTCTTGTGTTGCATCGACAGGGTGTAGCGCAGGCCCTTCAGCGCGGCTTGGCGATAGGTCTTGTTGCCGGTCTGGTCATAGGCCGCGAACAGGTACTCGACTTGTGAATAGACGTTGCGGTTGTCGAAACTGCCCTTCGGATTGGCTTTTTCGGCTTCAGCGGCCTTGATGTCCGAGTCGTCGAGGATGCGTGCCGGATCGCGGTTCTCGATCCAGCCGCCGTTATCACGCTGGTACAGCAGCACGTTGTTGGCGATCTCGACGATCTGGTCTTCCCGGTAACGGGGATAGTCCTTGCCGTGAAGGTTCTGCCAGTGATGGATGCCGTCCGAAAACAGGCCCAGAGGGATGGGCTGGTATTGTTTCGGGGCGGGCGGCTGGGCCGCACAGGCCGCCAGGAGTGTGGCGGATAGGATCGCCATGGATACGGGGTAGCGCACGATGTCTCCTTTGGTCTGGTTCGGAACTTCAACCAGGATGATACGTCGTGCGCCGTTGCCGGACTTGTACGGATGCGTCATTGCCTTCCCGCGGCTAAATACGCCGAAAGAGGTATGAGGGCGTGCCCGGCAGCTTGCTGAGGATGTGCGCTGTCCCGGCGGGCGCACTCACTCCTGGGCGAGGTAGATCCTGGCAATGAAGTCGTCCGGATCCTGGGAGGAAGGCGCCGTGTGTGAATCTTCGGCGGGCAGGGGCGTTTGCGGATCCACGAAATAGGGCAACCAGCTGGCGTTCAGCACCTCCTCGTCATAGCGGGCGAGGTCGTGTGCGGGGAGGATGGGGGTCTTGGGTTTCATGGTCGCCTCCTGCTGCGGTGCATCACGTGGCGCGGTCATTCGCGCAGGCCGGATGCACATTTCCAGCATAGCGACGGGATGGCGCTTTGCCTTAAACCCGCAGAGCGCCAGTGAGGGAATGCCCTTGCGGGAGGTCAGGCATGGAACATCCCGGCAGGCGGAATACCGGCTGCCAATGCGAGCATCAGCAGCACGCGTGCCTGTTGTGGGGTGTAGGAGCCGGTGGCGATGAAACCATTGGCCGCATCATCCTCGTTGTGATCCGTCCATACGCCTCCGTTTGGGATTCGCGAGCCACGTACGACTACCACTCCCGCCGCCTGGGCTTCCCGCAAGGCCGGACGCAGGCTGTGAGGCACGCTGCCGTTGCCGGTGAGCGCCAGTACCAGCCCGCGCGTGCCACCGGCGACACAGGCGGTCACCAGATCCCCGGGCATGCCAGTCTGGCCGTAGAGGATATCCACACGTGGCAGGTGGGCCGGAATGGCTGGAATGGGGGCCGGGCATTCGCCAGAGGCTGGTTCGAGGAAGTGTGGCCCGCCGTTGTCGACATGCCCCGGCGCAGCGCCGACGCTTGGACGCAGGGCATCCAGCGCCGAGGTATGGCATTTGCGGCAGTGGCGACCGGCGATGATCCGGCCGTGGGCGACGACCAGTACGCCGCGTCCCCAGGTGTCCGTTGAACAGGCTACCTGGGCGGCCTGCAGCAGATTGGTGGGGCCATCCGCCTGCGGGCTGTTGGCCGGGCGCATGGCCGCAGTGAGTACCACGGGTTTGCCGGTGGGCAGCAGCAGGTCCAGCGCCAACGCGGTTTCCTCGAGCGTATCGGTGCCATGGGTGACGATGATGCCGTCGATGGCCGGGTCATCCAGCAAGGTGCGCAGCAAGGAGGCTAGGCGTAGCCAGTGTTCCGGCGTGAGATCACGCGAGTCGAGGGAATAGGGTTGATGCAATTGCCAGGTGGCCAGTGCCCCCAAGGCAGGCTGAGCGGCGAGCAGGGCATCGGCGCCGAGCTGGCTGGCCGTGTAGCGGGTGTCGCTGCCCAGGCCGGCAATGGTGCCACCGGTGGCGACGAGGGCGAGGTGAGGCATGGCTTTTCCTTGCGCGGAAACGAAAACGCCGGCTGTGCCGGCGTCGTGTGGGATTGAGTGATCGCTCAGTGGTTGAGGATCTTGGAGAGGAATTGTTGGGCGCGGTCGGAGCGCGGCTGGCCGAAGAAGTCGTCCTTGGTCGCATCTTCGACGATCTGGCCCTGATCCATGAATACCACGCGGTTCGCCACCTTGCGGGCGAAGCCCATTTCGTGGGTCACCACCATCATGGTCATGCCTTCCTTCGCCAGTTCGACCATGACGTCCAGCACCTCGTTGATCATCTCGGGGTCAAGCGCGGAGGTCGGTTCGTCGAACAGCATGCAAATCGGATCCATCGACAACGCGCGGGCAATGGCCACGCGTTGCTGCTGGCCGCCCGAGAGCTCGCCCGGGAACTTGTTGGCGTGCGCCTTGAGGCCGACGCGATCGAGCAGCCTGAGGCCGCGCTCCATGGCTTCGTCCTGGCTGCGACCGAGCACCTTGACCTGACCGATGGCCAGGTTCTGTGTGATGCTCATGTGCGGGAACAGTTCGAAGTGCTGGAACACCATGCCTACGTGAGCGCGCAGCTTGGGTAGATCGGTGCGCAGGTCATTGACCTGTGTGCCATTGACGACGATCTTGCCTTGCTGGATGGGTTCCAGGCCGTTGACGCACTTGATCAGCGTGGATTTACCCGAGCCGGACGGACCGCAGACGACGACAACTTCGCCCTTCTCGACGTTGGTCGTGCAATCGGTGAGTACCTGGAAATTGCCGTACCACTTGGAAACGTTTTCGATCTTGATCATGGGGTGACCTAACGAATGATTGCGATGCGCTTGTTCATGTATTTGACGAACATGGACAGCGAGAAACAGATGGCGAAGTAGATGACCGATACGAACAGATACATCTCGACCGTACGACCATACAGCATGCCGGCGTTCTCGGCGGCCTTCAGCAGGTCCGTGGCGCCGATGGCGTAGACCAGCGAGGTGTCCTGGAACAGGATGAAGGTCTGCGTCAGCAGTACCAGTACCATGTTGCGGAAGGCCTGCGGCAGGACCACGTACCCCATGGTCTGCCAGTAGGTCATGCCGATGGCCAGCGCCGCGTTGACCTGTCCACGCGGAATGCTCTGGATGCCTGCGCGCATGATCTCGCTGTAGAAGGCAGCCTGGAACAGCGTGAAGGTGATGATGGCTGACTTGTTCTGACCGATCGGCTGACCGGTCACGAACGGAATGAGGAAGAAGAACCACAGGATCATCATCAGCAGGGGGATGGAGCGCATCAGGTCGACATAGACCTTGGCCGCGCCACCGATAAACTTGCCACCGGAGAGGCGCGCGAGCGCAAGCAGGGTTCCCAGGATGACGCCGCCGATCATGGCGATCACGGTCAGCTCAAGGCTGAACCACAGACCCTTCAGGATCGCCGGCATGGCCAGCGGGATGACGGAAAAATCTAATGTGCCGAGCATCGTGTCCTCCTTATTTCGCCACGATGAAGCCGGGCACGTGCGCGCGGCTTTCGATGACAGCCATGACGCGGTTGGCCGCATAGGCACAGACGATGTAGAGCACCGTAGGCACGATCAGGCTTTCGATGACCTGACCACCAGTTTCCTCCACCATCTGGCGGGATACGAAGACCAGCTCCCAGACGCCGACGGCGTAGGCGACGCCGGAGTTCTTGAAGGCGTTCATGAATTCCGAGGTCAGTGGCGGGATGATGATGCGGAAGGCCATCGGCAGCAGCACGAAACGATAGGTTTGCGTCTGCGTGAGGCCGAGCGCCAGGCCGGCGTTGCGCTGGCCACGTGGCAAGGCCTGAATGCCCGCGCGCACCTGCTCGGCCACCCGTGCGGAGGTGAACAGGCCCAGCGCCACGACAGCGGTGAGGAATTCCTTGGCCGGCATGTCCTGCTTGACCCACATGGCGAGATCCCGGGGCAGCAGTTCGGGCACCACGAAGAACCACAGGAACAGCTGCATCAGCAGCGGCACGTTGCGGAAGAATTCGACCCAGGTGTGGCCGATGAAAGCCAGTTTCTTGTTCGGTACCGTGCGCAGGGTGCCGGCGATGCTGCCGAGCACGAGCGCGATGACCCAGGCACATAAGGAGATGGCAATCGTCCACCCCAGACCGTGGATGACCCAGGTCAGGTAAGTCTCGTCTCCGGCGGGGATGGTCTGGAAGAAAACGCCCCAGTTCCAGTTGTAATTCACATCGAGTCTCCAGCGACAGAGTCAGGATACAGCGACAGACTCAGAAGAGAGAAGGCGGCCTTGCGGCCGCCGTTTGTTGCATCAGGTCCGTCTTACTTCGCCGCGTAGGCTTCCTTCGGCCTGTCGTTCGGCTCTGCGATGGCCGCCTTGAGTGCATCACTCATCGGCACATTCAGATTCACGCCTTTGGGCGGAATCGGCGACAGGAACCACTTGGTGTAGAGCTTGGCCAGCTGGCCGCTCTTGGCCAGGCTACCGATGGTGGCTGCCACGAGGCCTTTGAACTGAGGATCGTCCTTGCGCAGCATGATCGCGATCGGTTCGAGCGACAGCGATTCGCCGACGATGGCGTAGTCCTGCGGCGCCTTGGAGTTGGCGATCAGGCCCATCAGCAGGTTGTCATCCATGACGAAGGCCACGGCGCGGTCGGTTTCCAGCATCAGGAAGAAGTCAGCATGGTCCTTGCCATACACCTCGCGGAAATTGACGCCCTGACCGACCTTGTGGGCGCGGATCAGTTGCACGCTGGTGGTGCCAGTGGTGGTGGCCACGGGCTTGCCGTTCAGATCGGACAGGCTCTTGATGCCGGAGGACTTCTTCACGGCCATCATCACGTTGGTGATGTAGGTGGTCGGTGCGAAGGCAACCTGTTGTTGGCGGGAGGTATCGTTGGTGGTGGAGCCGCATTCCAGATCGACGGTGCCGTTGACGGTCAGCGGGATGCGGTTCTGAGAGGTGACGGCCTGGGTCTTCACTTCCAGCTTGGGCAGTGCAAGCTTGGTTTTGACTGCATCGACGATGGCATTACAGATGTCGATGTGGTAGCCGATGGGCTTCTGGCTGGCGTCAAGATAGGACAGCGGGAAGGAGGATTCACGGATGCCGAGCGTGATGCTGCCGTTGTCCTTGATCTTCTTCAGGGTGCCATCGAGGGCCTGGGCATTTGCGGCATGTACCGCGAAACCGGCGACCATTGCCAGCGCCAGATGCAGTTTTTTCATGTGTTACCTCCAGAAAGGATGCACCCCGAGTGGGGCACGCATAGATTACATGCGAAAACCGTACCAATGTCCATCCGGCCACTGATACGGAGCAAAACAGCACCCAAGTATAGCCAGCAACAGCCACTGTGCCGCGGTGGTTTTTGTGCCTGCACCAAATTTGTGCAGAAAAAGAGGGTCAGCGCGAGCGTTGCAGGCCTGCGAGAAAGCAGTCAACGCTGCTGTGCGTGACCTGGCGGATACAGAAGGCTTGTGGCTGTATCAGCCAGTGGAAGCAAATACCATCCACCAGGCCGAAAATGCCTTGCATAGCGTGTTCGGCGTTGGTGTGAGGGGGCAGGGCTCCCGTGGCGATGGCGGTATCGAAGTCGGCCAGCAGATGGCGCTGGCAGGTTTCTCGCTCATGCAGGAAGTGATCGCGGGCACTGCGCGTTTCATCGGTGAATTCGCAACGCAGCATGACGATGTTCATCAGGGCAAAGATGCGGGGATCTTCCTCGATGTGGTCGGCCATCCAGCAGACTTTGCTGCGGATCAGCGTCAGCGGGTCTAGCTTGTTGGTGTTGGATGAGCAGATTGCATCATGTATCGGCAATGCCACGCGCTCCCACATGGCTTTGAGCAGGTCACCCTTGTCTTCGAAATGCCAATAGATTGCACCGCGCGTGAGTCCGGCGGCCAGCGCGATCTCGTGCAGCGATGTATGGCTCACGCCTTTCTCGCTGAACAAGCGTTCTGCGGCATCTAGAAGCTGGAGGCGCGTGGCTGCAGCCTCTTCCTTGGTTTTCCTGACCATCGGAGCGTATGAGTGACTGGGTGTCTAGGGAGTAAAATTCTGCGAAACATCTTACCTGCTGACTTACATACATACAAGGATGTATGTATGGTATGCGATGTGCTGACGTGGCATATCGCGTCCCCCTTCCCCTTGGTGTAGTCCTTCAAGCTGGAGATTCAATAATATGAACCGGATTTCCCTCCCCCGGCCCGCGGTTGCGGTGCTGACGCTGGCGGCGTTGACGCTGGCTGCATGCGGCAAGGGCCCGCAGAACGGTGCAGCAGGTGCGCAGATGCCGCCCGCAGAGGTCGGCGTGGTTACGCTGCAGCCTGAAACCGTGGAACTGAGTACCGTGTTGCAAGGCCGTACCTCTCCATACGCGATCGCCGAGATCCGTCCTCAGGTGGGCGGCATTCTGCGCGATCGCGCCTTCACCGAAGGCGGTCTGGTGAAGGCCGGGCAGCTGCTCTACCAGATCGAGCCGGCTACCTACGAAGCGGCCTATGCCAGTGCCCAGGCTTCGCTGGCGCGTTCCGAGGCGAGTCTGACCACTGCACGTCTGAAAGCCGAGCGCTATGCCGATCTGGTCAAGATCAAGGCGGTCAGCCAGCAGGATTTCGACGATGCCCAGGCGACCTTCAAACAGGCAGAGGCTTCGGTGGCGGCGGATAAGGCCGCGCTCGAGCAGGCACGCATCAATCTGGCCTATACCCGTGTGACTTCACCCATCTCTGGCCGCATCGGTAAGTCCGAAGTGACCCAGGGGGCATTGCTGACAGCCAGCCAGGCCACGGCTCTGACCACGGTGCAGCGTCTGGATCCGATCTACGTGGACCTGACGCAATCGGTGGCGGAACTGTCCCGTTTGCGCCGCGCCATCGAAAGTGGTGCGCTGAAAGGCGGCGAGGCACGTGTGCGTCTGCTGCTCGAAGACGGCGTGGAGTATCCGATCGAAGGTCGGCTCGCCTTTACCGACGTAAGCGTGGATACCGGTACCGGCAGCGTGACCGTGCGTGCAGTGTTCCCGAATCCGAAGCAGGAACTGCTGCCTGGCATGTTCGTGCGTGCCCGTGTGACCACCGGCATCCGCGAAAACGCGCTGCTCGTGCCGCAACAGGGCGTGAGCCGCAACACCAAGGGCGAAGCCGTGCTGAACGTGGCCGTGAGTGACGGGAAGTTCGAACAGCGCGTGGTGCGTACCGATCAGGCAATCGGCTCCAGGTGGTTGATGGATGCAGGCGTGGATGCTGGAGATCAGGTCATCGTCGAAGGGCTGCAAAAGCTGCGCCCGGGCACCGTGATCAAGCCGGTCCCGGTGTCCGCATCGCCGGCCGTACCGGCCGCGCGCTGAGATAGGAGTCCACCATGGCCCGTTTTTTCATCGATCGCCCGATCTTTGCGTGGGTGATCGCCATCGTCATCATGCTGGCAGGTCTGCTCTCCATCGAGACGCTGCCGGTATCCCAATATCCAACGATTGCCCCACCGACCATCGCGGTGACGACCAGCTACCCGGGGGCTTCGGCGAAGACGCTCGAAGACTCGGTGACGCAGATCATCGAACAGCGCATGAAAGGGCTGGACGGCCTGCTTTACATGGGGTCGACCAGTGATTCGGCGGGGAACGTCAATATCACCCTGACTTTCAGCGCCGATACCGATCCGGACATTGCCCAGGTGCAGGTGCAGAACAAGCTGCAGAGCGCGCTCTCGCAGCTGCCCCAGGCAGTGCAGCAACAGGGCGTGACGGTTGCCAAGAGCGCCCGCAACTTCCTGATGGTGGTCGGCTTCATTTCCGAAGACGGCTCCATGAAGCAGATCGACCTGGCGGACTATCTCGCCGCCAACGTCATCGATCCGGTCAGCCGCGTCGAGGGCGTGGGCGAAGTGCAGATGTTCGGTTCGCAGTATGCAATGCGTATCTGGATGGATCCGACCAAGCTGGCCTCCTTCCAGCTCACGCCCGGGGATGTGAGTTCGGCGCTGCAGACACAGAACGTGCAGGTTTCCGCTGGTCAGCTGGGCGGCACGCCGGCGATCCAGGGGCAGCAACTGAATGCCACGATCAACGTTGCCAGCCGTCTGCAGACTCCGGAGCAGTTCGAGAACATCATCCTGCGAACCACCAGCGAAGGCCGCCTGGTCCGTCTGGGTGATGTGGCTCGTGCCGAGCTTGGCAGTGAAAACTACAGCGTCGTCTCGCGTTACAACGGCATGCCGGCCGCCGGTATGGCCGTGCGTCTGGCTGCGGGCTCGAATGCCCTGAGCACGGCCAATTCGGTAAAGGCCAAGATTGCCGAGCTCGAGCCGTTCTTCCCGGCGAGCATGAAGTCGGTGATTCCTTACGACACCACGCCTTTCGTCAAGATCTCCATCGAGGAAGTGGTGTGGACGCTCGTCGAGGCCGTGGTGCTGGTGTTCCTCGTCATGTGGCTGTTCCTGCAGAACATCCGCGCCACGCTGATTCCGACCATCGCCGTGCCCGTGGTGCTGCTGGGCACGTTCGGCGTACTTGCCGCCTTCGGTTACTCGATCAACGTGCTGACCATGTTCGGCCTTGTGCTGGCGATCGGTCTGCTGGTGGACGATGCCATCGTGGTGGTGGAAAACGTCGAGCGGGTGATGAGCGAGGAGGGGCTCTCGCCTTATGAGGCGACCAAGAAGTCCATGGACCAGATCACCGGCGCACTGGTCGGTATCGGTCTCGTGCTCTCTGCGGTGTTCGTGCCGATGGCATTCTTTGGTGGCTCCACGGGGGTGATCTATCGGCAGTTCTCGATCACCATCGTTTCGGCCATGGCCTTGTCGGTGATCGTGGCATTGGTGCTCACGCCGGCGTTGTGTTCCACGCTGCTCAAACCGGTGCACAAGGGCGCGCACTTCTCCGAAAGCTGGTTCTTCCGTGGTTTCAACCGCCTCTTCGACGCCGGTCAGCACAAATACGCCAACGCAGTGCAGCGCATGCTGGGCAAGCGCGGTCGCTACATGGTGATCTACCTGCTCATCGTGGTCGGCATGGGCGTGCTGTTCGTGCGCATGCCTACCGCCTTCCTGCCGGATGAAGACCAGGGCGTACTGTTCGTGCAGGCGCAGTTGCCGGCCGGTGCCACCCAGGAGCGAACGCTCGAAGTACTCAAGCAGATGGAGTCGCATTTCCGCGACAAGGAAGCGGATGCCGTGCAGGCGGTATTTACCGTGGCGGGCTTCAGTTTCGGTGGTTCAGGCCAGAACGCCGGCCTGGCCTTCGTGATGCTCAAGGACTGGAAGGAGCGGAATCGTGCCGACCTGCGAGTGAAGGCTGTGGCCGGACGCGCCATGATGGCGTTCATGCAGCAGATCCGGGATGGCAGCGTGTTTGCATTCGCGCCGCCTGCCGTGATGGAACTGGGTAATGCCAGCGGCTTCGACCTGCAATTGCAGGATCGTGGCGGCGTTGGCCACCAGACGTTGCTGGCCGCGCGTAATCAGCTGCTGGGCATGGCGATGCAGGAGCCGCGCCTGACCGGGGTGCGTCCCAATGGCATGGAAGACATGCCCGAGTTCCGCATCGACGTGGATTCGGAGCGGGCGATGGCCATGGGGCTGGCGATGTCTGACATCAACACCACGTTGTCCACCGCCTGGGGTAGCTCCTATATCAACGACTTCGTGGACAAGGGGCGTATCAAGCGCGTGTATATCCAGGCCGAGGCCAGTGCGCGCATGAGCCCGGAAGACCTCGACAAATGGTTCGTTCGTAACGACGCCGGCAAGATGGTGCCGTTCTCCGCCTTTGCCAAGGGCCGCTGGGATTACGGTTCGCCCCGACTGGAACGCTACAACGGTGTCTCCTCGATGAATATCGTGGGGCAGCCGGTTACGGGCGTGAGTACCGGCGAGGCCATGGCCCTGGTCGAAGAAATGGCGGCCAAGCTGCCGCCGGGGGTCGGCTACGAATGGACCGGCATTTCGTACGAAGAGCGACAGGCCGGCTCGCAGGCGCCCATGCTGTATGCGATCTCGCTGCTGGTGGTGTTCCTCTGCCTGGCTGCACTGTACGAAAGCTGGTCCGTGCCGTTCTCGGTGATGCTGGTGGTGCCGCTGGGTGTCATCGGCGCGCTGCTGGCTGCCGGCGGGCGCGGCCTGTCCAACGATGTGTTCTTCCAGGTGGGCTTGCTGACCACGGTCGGTCTGGCGTCCAAGAACGCCATCCTGATCGTCGAATTTGCTCGCCATCTGCAGGATGAAGGCATGGATCTGATCGAAGCCACGATGCTGGCTGTACGTCAGCGCCTGCGTCCGATCCTGATGACCTCGCTGGCTTTCGGCCTTGGCGTGGTTTCGCTGGTGATCGCCAGCGGTGCCGGTTCGGGCGGTCAGAACGCCATCGGTACCGGTGTGTTGGGCGGCATGCTTTCCTCCACCATCCTGGGCATTTTCTTTGTGCCGGTGTTCTTCGTCGTCGTGCGCAAGCTCTTCAAGGGCAAGGTGCCGCGCTACGTGCAGGCAAAGCAGCAGGCGAAGCAAGAGGAGGAACAGCAATGACGAAGCACAACAAGCAAATCGGCCTCTGCCTGGCGGCATTCTGGCTGGCCGGCTGCTCTCTGGCGCCGACCTATGAACGCCCGGCTGCTCCCGTGCCTGCCGCCTGGCAGGCGCCGGGTGCTGGCGACCGTGCGGCGGCCAGCATCGGCTGGCAGGAGTTCTTCAGCGATGAGCGCCTGCGTGCCGTGATCGAGCGCTCGCTGGCCAGCAACCGTGATCTGCGGGTGGCGGCCGCGAACATCGAGCAGGCACGTGCGCAGTACGGCATCCAGCGTGCCGCGCTGTTCCCGGCCGTGAATGCCACCGCATCCGAAACTGCCTCGCGTACGCCGGCGGCCATGTCCTCGACCGGGCGCGATACCGTCAGCCACACCTACAGCGCTGGCGTCGGCATCTCGGCCTGGGAGCTGGACGTGTTCGGCCGTGTGCGCAGCCTCAGGGATCAGGCGCTGGCGCAGTTCCTGTCTACCGAGGAAACCAAGCGCAGCGTGGAGCTGAGCCTGGTGGCCGAAGTGGCGGGAGCCTGGCTCACGCTGGCGACCGATCGCGAACGCCTGGAGGTCGCGAAGGCGACGCTGAAGGCGCAGCAGGATGCGCTGACCCTGGTGCAGGGCCGTTTCAATGCCGGTACTGTCTCCGCGCTGGATCTGGCACAGGCCTGAACCACGGTCGAATCGGCACGCTATGAAGTGGCGAGCTACACCACCGCCGTGGCGCAGGACGAGAACGCGCTCACGCTGCTGGTCGGCGAGTCCGTGTCGCCCGACCTGTTGCCGGCAAAGTTGCCCGAGCAGATCACCGCGCTGGCCGAGCTACCCGCCGGCCTGCCGGCCGATACCTTGCTGGCGCGGCCTGACGTGCGTGCCGCCGAGCAGCAGCTGATTGCAGCCAATGCCAGCATCGGAGCAGCGCGTGCAGCTTTCTTCCCGCGCATCAGCCTGACGGCCTCCGCCGGTTACGCCAGTCCCGAGCTGGGGGATTTGTTCCAGGCCGGCTCTCGTACCTGGAGTTTCGTGCCGCAAGTCACACTGCCGATCTTCAACGCCGGCTCCAACCGTGCTACGCTGGCTTCCGCCGAGGCTGGTCGCGACATCCAGGTGGCGCAGTACGAAAAGGCTATCCAGAGCGCTTTCCGGGAGGTCGCGGACGCATTGGCGCAACGCGCGACCCTGGGCGAGCAACTGGACGCCCAGCGGGCATTGAGCAAGGCTTCGGCCGAGGCCCTGCGTTTGTCTGAAGCGCGTTACGACAAAGGCGTTGATGGTTACCAGACCGTGCTTGATGCGCAGCGCAGCGAGTATTCCGCCCGCCAGGGGCTGCTCAGCGCGCGTCAGGCCAGACTGGGCAATTTCGTCACCCTTTACAAGGTGTTGGGCGGCGGTGTGACACAGCAGCACTGAGCTCACCAGAGACTGCTGGCAGACAGGCCTGGGCGGCATACGCCCAGGCCTTTTTTCTGGCGCGGCCGGATCAGGGCGCCAGAAGATCCACGCGCAACCAGTAATCGACACTGCCGGTACTTTCGCTGCGCTGATACCCACCGGTGCCGCTGCCATGTTGCGAGCCCTGCACGGATACGCTGCCAAGCGGAAGCCATTCACCCAGACGGCCGGAGACCGTGGTGGAAAGTCCGCTGCCCTGGATGCGTCCGCCCTGCGTCAGCCGTGCCTGTTGTGGCGCGATGGTGACCGTCACGCGTTCGTCCGCCAGGCGTGGGCGTGCCATGAAGCCGCTGGCGGCCTGCACGTAACGGGTTTCGCGGATTATCGTGCCGCCGCCCGGGCCGTACTCCACGCGTTCTACGGGAGTCGGCACTGACGTGCCCAGTGTGATCAGCGCTTCGCCATCCTCCACGGTCTGTACCTGCTGTTCGCCCTGGTTGCGGTTTTGTGTCCGCTGATTGCCGGCATCGAGGCGGATGCGGGGTTGCACGCCTTGCGGGTCGATCCGCAGATCACCCCGTACATCCGCCTGCGTGCGGGATTCGTCCTGTGTGCTGCCTTGGCGGACCGTGATCAGCAAGCGCCGGGCTGGCTGGTCGATGGCAGCCAGGGTTTCCTGCACGCGCGCGATGCTGGCGGGGGAAGCACGCAGGATCAGCTTGCCGCTCATGGCTGAAAGCGATTCTCCCGGCTCCAGCAGCGGCTGCAATACCGGCAGGACCTGCTCGGGCAGGCGATGCTGCAAGGGGATGATCTCAAGCCGCGTCTGGGCTGCCGCGGTCAGGGATAGCGTGGCCGTCAGCAGGAACATGCAGACGCGGACAGCGCAAGTGTGTGGATTCATGGCGCGATTCCTCCATCCTCACGTTGGCAGGGCTGGCAACCGTCTTCGGTGAGAATCCAGTCCAGCGGACGATCATGTGCTTGGGCGTCGACCTGCGTCAGACGGGACAGTTCGAACCCCACGCCGACCGTGATCGGAGCAGGCTGCAATGCCGCCAGTGTCCGGTCGAAGAACCCGCCGCCGTAACCCAGGCGGTATCCACGGGCATCGAAGCCGTTCACCGGCACCAGCAACAGTTCGGGCTCCACGCGTGGAGTCCCAATTGGTGCCGGGATACCGAAACGGTCGCTGGCCAGAGGGGTGTCGGAAAACCAGTGGCGGAACTCCAGCGCACCCACCTGGTCCGGAACCACAGGCAGCGCCAGCAGTCTTCGCGGGGCAGCAGCCAGCCAGGCGAGCAGTGCGGGGCGCAGGTCCACCTCGCCACGGTAGGGCCAGCAGAAACCCACGCGGGAGACGGCCAGCCCTTCGAGCAGTGGGCGCAGGGCGGCGTGGATGGCAGCCGTATGCTGCATCCGCAAGGCGTCGGGTAGTGCCTCGCGGCGTGCGATCAGTGTCTTGCGCAGCTTGGAGCGGTCGGAACTGGAGGCTTGCACGTGCTAAGCTGGCTTGGCCAGGGCGAGTCGAATCTGGGGAATCTTAAGTCATGAAGTTGCAGCTTGGCGCGGCATGCGCAGCGCTTTGGTGGATGGTTGCGCCGGTCTTGGCGCAGAGTGGGGATGATCGCGTGCTGGCGGCCAGGGAGGCCGCAGGCAAGGGCGATCTGACGCGTTTGCAGGCGTTGGCCGCGCAAACCTCGAATCATCCGCTCGAAATCTATGTCCAGTACTGGGCACTTTCCGCGCGCATCGCGCGTCTGGCCGAGCCTGTGGATGCCGATGCGGTACGCGGCTTCCTTTATCAGAATGCGGGGGGCGTGCTGGCCGAGCGGCTGCGCAACGAATGGGTGCGGCGTCTGGGGCACGACAAGCGCTGGGATGAGCTGAACGCGGAATATGCGCTGCTGACCCAGCCCGAGCAGGCGCAGCAATGCCTGGCCATCCAGGCCGGCAACAGCGAAGGGCCGACGGCGCTGCTGGCGCTGAATGCCCAATGGCTTACCCTGCTCGACCTGCCCGATACCTGCGAATCTGTACTGCGTGAACGCGTGGCGGCCGGGCGCTTCACCGCCGATGACGTCTGGCAGCGCTTCCGGCGCCAGATCGAGATGCGCCGCTACACCTCGGCACGTCAGACGCTGAGCTGGTTGCCGGGTGAGGCGGTGCCCGATATGCGTGATCTGCAGCGTCTGGTCGACGGGCCTGTACGTTACCTGGCCTCGCCTGCCGCGCGCCGCGTATCGACCCGCATGGATCGTGAATTGCTGATCGCTGCCGTGTCGCGTCTGGCGCGTTTCGATGCAAAAGCAGCGGCCGCCCGTCTCGAAGGCCTGTCTTCGAACCTGCTGAGCGACGCCGATAAGGCTTACCTCTGGGGGCAGATTGGCTGGATGGGGGCGCAGTCCCGCGAGCCCGAGGCTCGGCAGTGGTTCGCGCGTGCCGGTGGCAATGGCGAGATGAGTGAAGAGCAGCAGGCCTGGCGTGCGCGCGCTTCGCTGCGGGTACAGGATTGGCGTGGTTTGCAGCAGGCCATTGAAGCCATGAATCCGAATCTGCGGGATACGCCTGACTGGTCCTACTGGCTTGGGCGTGCCCTGCTGGAGCAGGGGCGTACCCAACAAGCTGGGCTGCAATTCCAGCGTTTTGCGGATCGGCCGGACTTCTACGGCATTCTGGCCACCGAGGCATTGGGTCGCGAATACCGCTGGCCCGCGCCCGCGTCGCCCGCCAGGACTGATGAGGTCGCACGCGTGGCGGCGCTGGCGGAGGTGCGCCGCGCCGAGGCGCTGTTCCGGCTGGAGCTGCGCACCGAAGGTCTGCGTGAGTGGAACTGGGGCTTGCGTGGCGTGGACGACCGTACCCTGCTGGCTGCGGCGGAATACGCCCGCCGTGCCGGGCTGTATGACCGCGCGATCGCTGCCGCCGAACGTACGCGCGATGAACATGACTACGCACTGCGCTATCTGGCGCCTCATTACGAAGCCTTTGCGCGTGAGGCGCGGGCGCGCGATCTGGATCTGGCTTGGGTGTATGGTCTTGTGCGCCAGGAGAGCCGCTTCCTGCCCGTGGCACGCTCCGGTGTCGGCGCGCAAGGGCTGATGCAGGTGATGCCGGCAACCGGGCAATGGATCGCCAAGAAGCAGGGCTGGACGAATTACGAGCCCGGCTGGCTGACTCGCATCGATACCAACGTGCAACTGGGCACTGCCTACCTGCGCTATGTGCTCGACCAGCTGGACAATCATCCCGTGCTGGCTTCGGCGGCCTACAACGCCGGCCCTTCGCGGGCACGCCGCTGGCGGGACAGCCGTCCGCTCGAAGGCGCCATCTACATCGAGACCATCCCCTTCAACGAGACCCGTGACTACGTGAAGAAGGTGATGGCCAACGCCGAGTTGTATGCCACATTGTTCGAGCGACGTCCGGTGGCATTGCTGGCGCGCTTGGGGCGGATTCCCGCAGCCAATGCTGCCGTGGCAGGCCTGGATGACGGGCCATGACGGTGGCTCCGGCGTATTCACACGGCATTGAATGGACTATGCAATAATTCCGTCATCTGCCCTTGAGGGCAGGCTTTGCTCCTCATTTCCTGCTGCGCACCATGCAACTGATCATTGGCGACAAACGTTTTTCTTCCTGGTCCATGCGCGCCTGGCTGGCCGTCAAGGCGACCGGCAAGCCCTGTGAGGAGGTGCCGGTGCGCCTGCGGCAGCCGGATACGCGGACCCAGATCCTGCGCTGGAGCCCTTCGGGCAAGCTGCCCTGTCTGCTGGAGCACGGACTTGCCGTGTGGGATTCGCTGGCCATTGCGGAATACCTGGCCGAGGAGTTTCCCCAGCTGTGGCCGCAGGATGCGGCCGCGCGTGCGTTGGCGCGTTCCGTCAGTGCCGAGATGCACAGCGGGTTCGCCGCGTTGCGCAACGAAATGTCCATGGACGCCGGTGCCAGCCTGCCGGGCGTCATGCCCAGCGACGCCTGTGCAGCCGATATCGCCCGAATCCAGATGATCTGGGAAGACTGCCGGCGTGATCAGGGGCTCGGCGGCCCTTATCTTTTTGGCGCCTGGAGTATCGCGGACATGATGTTCGCCCCGGTCTGCCTGCGTTTCGAAACCTATGGCGTCGCGCTGACACCGTTGGCTCAGGCCTACTGCCAGAGCGTGTTGGCGCATCCGCACGTGCAGGCTTGGAAGAAGGCTGCGCAACTGGAGCGGCAAGCATGAGTCTGGAGCCCAGAATCAGTCTGGTCACGCTCGGGGTCGAGGATTTGCCCCGGGCAAGGAATTTCTATCTTCGCTTGGGTTTCCCCCTGCAGTCGCAGAGTAACGAGAACGTGGCTTTCTTTGCCCTGCATGGTCTGTGGCTTTCGCTTTACGGACGAGAGTCGTTGGCCGAAGACGTGGGTTGTCCGGCAGAGGGTAGAGGTTTTCGCGGCATCACGCTGGCGCACAACGTGCGCACGCGAGAGGAGGTGGCGCAGGTGCTGGCCGAAGCTGAAGCGGCCGGCGGAAAGGTCGTGAAGCCCGCGCAGGATGTTTTCTGGGGAGGCCATTCCGGGTATTTCAGCGATCCCGATGGTTTCTTCTGGGAAGTCGCCTGGAATCCTCATTTCTGGATCGAGTGAGATGCCTGGGCTACTTGGTGTGCGCATTGACAAATGGCTATGGGCCGCGCGTTTCTTCAAGACCCGCAGTCTCGCCACCGATGCAGTGGAAGGTGGGCGGGTACAGCTCAATGGCGTGCGCGTGAAGCCGGCCAAGGAGGTCAAGCGTGGTGACCGTGTGGCACTCAGCATCGGTGATCTGAACTGGGAGTTGATCGTCGAGGATCTTTCCGAAAAACGCGGACCCGCCACGGTGGCTCGCACGCTGTATCGCGAAACCGAGGCCAGCATTGCTGCACGCGTGCAGGCGCTGGAGCTGCGCCAATTGCGTGTGGAGCCGGCCGCCGAGATTCACGGCAGGCCGACCAAACGCGATCGTCGCCGCATCGACAGCTGGCGCGACGGTTAGGCGCGGCTGCGGCGCAGCGTGCCAGCGGCGTAGAATTTCGTCCTTTGCTTCCGGCCTCATCCCGGTTTTGCCATGCAGCCCGCGCATCCGATCACCTATCTTAAGCTCATCCTCTCCGCATTCTTCTGGGGGGCGACCTGGGTGGCTGCCCGCGTGGTGGTGCAGGAGATCACACCCTTTTCCGGCTGCCTTCGTCCGCTTTCTGATCGCCACACTGGCATTGGGCTGGTTTGCCTGGCGTCTGGAGGGCGGCATTCCGCGCTTGCGAGGGGACGAGTGGCTGACCACCGCAGCCATGGGATTCACGGGCATCTTTGCGTACAACTATTTCTTCCTCAACGGCTTGCAGCACATCCCGGCTGGCCGTGGTGCGCTGGTGGTTGCGCTGAATCCTGCCATCGTGGCTCTGGCGGCCTGGGCCTTCTTCGGCGAGGCCATGAACAGGCTCAAGGCCATCGGTATCGTGCTGGCGTTGTGCGGCTGTCTGCTGGTCGTGTCGAATGGCCGGCCGCAGGCCTTGCTGGCCGGTGAGATGGGTGTGGGTGAGTTGTTGATCGTGGGTTGTGTTGTGTGCTGGGCCTTTTTCACTTTCATCGGGCGGTGTGCCACCCGGACCCGTTCGGCGCTGATCGCCAATTTCTATTCCTGTGTGTTCGGCTGTGCCATGCTGGGCGCGGCAGCGGTGAGCGAGGGATTCTTTACGCATCTGCCGGATTATTCGCCGAAGGCATGGAGTAGCCTTTTCTTCCTCGGCTTCTGCGGAACCGCGTTGAGCTACACCTGGTTCACCGAGGGCGTGCACAAGATCGGCGCCGCGCGTGCTGCCGCCTTCATCAATCTGGTGCCGGTATCCGGCGTGCTGCTCGGCGCATTGCTGCTTGGCGAGCGTCTGGGACTGTCCGTACTGGTCGGCGGCGTGGTGACGATTGCCGGGGTGATTCTCAGCAATCGTCGCGGTTGATGTGGCCTTGCATCAGACCGGGCGGGAGACGGGCAATTCCGCCTCGCGTTCCTGCTGGCGCCATTCCATCCAGGTCTTAAGCAGCAGTGTCACCAGCGCCATGCAGGCGAGCAATGCAGCCGCAGTGAAAGCGGCGGCGGTCTTGTAGTCGTTGTTGAGCTGTTCGACCAAAAGGGGCAGCGTCAGCGTCTGGTTCATGATGGTGCCGGAAACCACGGCCACGGCACCGAATTCGCCGACCGCCCGTGCATTGGTGACGACCACACCGTACAGCAGTGCCCACTTGATGTTGGGCAGCGTGACCCGGGTGAAGATCTTCCAGCCGCTGGCCCCCAGGCTCAGCGCGGCATATTCCTCATCGCTGCCCTGCGCCTGCATCAGCGGGATGAGAATGCGTGCGACATAGGGAGCGGTCACGAAGATCGTCATTAGTACGATGCCCCCGGCCAGGCGAAGATGATCTGGACGTCATGAGATGACAGCCAGCCGCCGACCGTGCTTTCCACACCATACACCACCAGGTAGCACAGGCCGGCCACCACCGGCGAGGTGGCGTAAGGGATGTCGACCAGCGTGGTCAGCAGTTTCTTGCCCCGGAAATCGTAGTGCGTCACGCACCAGGCGAGCAGGATGCCGAAGCTGAGGTTGATGGGCACCGTCAGGCCTGCCGCCAGTACGGTGAGCCAAATGGCATGGAGCATGTAGCGCTCGCCAAGGTTGGAAGCCAGCAGCGACAGGCCGCCACTCAGCGCCTGGGTGAAGATCAGCGCCAGTGGCACGATCAGCAGCAGCGTCGCCAATGCCAGGCCGAGCAGGATCAGCGCCCACTGATGCCAGTGTCGAGGTTTTTTCATCGCCGGGCCGTCCCAAGATGAAAAAGCGTCCCCCTGGGGGACCGGGCCATCGCATTGCGATGGCTCTGAGGGGCTATTTTCATCCGCGTCTTCCCCATCCCAGCAGGCGTTCCTGCACAACCTGCAGCGTAAACAGCAGGGTCAGCGAGGCCAGCAGGATCACCGAGGCGATCGCGGCAGCGGCCGGGTAATTGAATTCCTGCAGACGCACGAAGATCATTAGAGAAGAGACTTCCGTCTTGAACGGGATGTTGCCGGCGATCATGATCACCGCACCGAATTCACCGAGGCTGCGAATGAAGGATTGCGAAGCACCGGTGACAAGGGCAGGCACCAGCATCGGCAGCACCACGCGCCAGAAGATCTGCCCGGGGCGGGCGCCCAGCGTGGCAGCGGCCTCTTCGTACTCGTCACCGAGGTCTTCCAGTACCGGCTGCACCGTGCGTACCACGAAGGGCAGACTGGTGAAGGTCATCGCGATCAGGATGCCGGGGTAGGCGTAGGCGATCTTGATGTCAAAAGGGGCGGCGAAGATCTTGCCCAGCCAGCCGCCCGGCACAAGCAGCACCGAAAGCGTCAGCCCGGCCACCGCCGTCGGCAGGGCGAAGGGCAGGTCGATCAGTGCATCGAGGATGCGTCGGCCCGGAAAGTCGTAGCGCGTGATGATCCAGGCCAGCAGCAGGCCGATCAGCGTGGCGGAGATCGTCGAGTAGAAGGCTCCGCTGAGCGTCACCCGGTAGCTGGCCAGCACGCGTACATCGGTGATCGCTTGCCAGTACTGGGCCCAGGTCATGTCGCTGACGTACATCAGCAGGGCCGAGATCGGAAACAGGATGATCAGCGAGACGTACAGTGAGCTGAGGCCGAAGCTCAGGCCGAAACCGGGCAAGATCGGCGTCTGCAGGAAAAACCAGTTGCGGCGCTGGCGCGTCCGGGCGACCGGTGAGGGGGCGGCGGCGGAATGCGGCACGGGAATTACCCTATCGGTTCATGAGGGGAAACGGGCGGAACGGCAGGCTGCGCCGTCCGCCAGAGTGACGGGCAGGAAAGCAGAAAGCCGGAAACGCTGCCGCCAATGATACAGGCGAACGGCGATCCGGCTGCATGAGGCCCGGCCGAGCCGGGCTTCATCGAGGAAGGACGATCAGCGCTTGGCTGCCAGCAACTGATCCAGCACGCCGTTGGCGGCGAAGTGCTTGGTGGTAATGTCGTCCCAGGAGCCCAGGACCTTGTTCGGGTTGATCAGGCGGACTTCCGGAAACTGCTTGGCTGTTGCCTTCACCACGTCCGGATGATGCACGCGGTAGTTGAAGGTCGTCAGCAGCTCCTGGATATCCTTGGTGTACTGGAACTGCAGGAAGGCCCTGGCCTGTTTGCGGGTGCCTTTGGCATCTACCACTTTGTCGACTACTGCAACCGGGAATTCGGCCAGCACGCTGACCGGCGGTACCACGATTTCGTAGCCGCCTGCCTTGAACTCGTCGCTGTTGGCGATGTTGACCACCTCGGATTCGAAGGTCAGCAATGCGTCGCCCTGACCGTTCTGGGCGAAGGCCACGGTGGCACCGCGGCCACCGGTGGGGAAGTTCTCGACGTTGTGCAGCAGCTTGCCGACGAAGGCGCGGGTCTTGGCGTCATCTCCGCCGAACTTCTCGTTGGCGTACAGCCAGGCGCCCAGATAGCTGTAGCGCGCGTTGCCGGAGGTCTTGGGATTCGGGAAGACCAGCTTCACATCATCACGGACGAGGTCATCCCAGGTCTTGATGTTCTTCGGATTGCCCTTGCGCACCAGGAAGGCGATGGTGCTGTAGTAGGGCGATGCGTTGTTGGGGAACTTGCTGGCCCAGTCCTTGGCGACCAGGTTGTGCTTGGTGAGGATGTCGACGTCGGAGACCTGATTGAAGGTGACGGTATCGACCTTCTTGCCCTGGATGATGTCCTGTGCCTGGCGGGATGAGCCGGCGAACGATTGATCGATCACCAGCGTTTCGCCGGTTTGTTGCTTCCAGTAGGCGACAAACTTCGGATTGATGGCGGCGAAAAGCTCACGGGCAATATCGTACGAAGCGTTGAGCAGCGGAGGGCTCTTCTGGGCCAGGGCAGCGCCGCTACCGAACACGGTGGCGCCAAGCGCGGTTGCAAGCAGCAGTTTCTTGAACATGATTTCTCTCTCTCGGGATCTGAACAAAGCGGTAAGACGAGCTCATTCTGCCTTGTTGTTATATTGCAAAATAGAACTTGTCTTTGTTTTGTTATTCATTTTTGGCATAACCCGCGGTGGATCGTCCCTGGACGGATGATCCGCTGCTTCCCGTCCGGGCTTGTCGTTCGTCAGGCATCCAGCAAGGTTTGCAGCCTGGCCTCATCCAGGCTGGCTTCCCAGTCGAAGGCCGCGCCGTGCGCATAGGCACGTTGTACCGCCGGCCGTGCCCCCATGCGCGCGAGGTAGGCGACGATGTTGGGGAACTGCGCCATGTTCATCTGCTGGCGTTCGTGCAGCAGTACCCAGGGATAGATGGCCATATCGGCAATCGAGTATTCACCGGCCACGTAGTCCTTGCCTGTCAGCTGGCGCTCCAGCACGCCATACAGGCGGGCGGTTTCGTCCACGTAGCGCTTGATGGCGTAGGGGATCTTCTCTGCCGCGAACTGGCCGAAATGATGATTCTGCCCGGCCATCGGACCCAGCCCGCCCATCTGCCAGTTCAACCACTGCAGCACCTGTGCGCGGGCATGGCCAGCTGCAGGCAGGAAGCGCCCATGCAGTTCGGCTTCCACGGTGAGGATGGCGCCGGACTCCATCAGGCGCAGCGTGCCGCCCGGGAAGTCGTGATCGACGATCGCAGGGATGCGATTGTTCGGTGCCGCGGCAAGAAAACTGGGCAGGAACTGGTCGTTCCTGCGGATGTTGATCGGGATGATCCGGTAGGGCAGGCCCAGCTCTTCGAGCAGGATGGTGATCTTGTGGCCGTTCGGCGTGGGGGCGTAGAAAAGGTCGATCATCTCGGCGGCGGTGATGTGGGAGGAGCCCCCATCGTGCGGGATGTCTCCCGCCCGGGCAAGCCCGCCGAGTGCGAGGCTGGCGCTCCAGGGATTCCCTTATGATGGACGCTTTCCACGTCGGAGTCCTGCCATGCAGCCGCACGACAGCCATCTCTTGCCCAACGATCTTGCCCGTACCTTGTTGGTGATCCTGCTCGGCGCGGTGCTGATCGGTGCCAGTCTGTGGATCCTGTTGCCCTTCATGCTGGCGATCACCTGGGCGATCATGGTCGTTGTGGCCTCCTGGCCGCTGATGCTGAGTGTGGAGCGTTACCTCGGCGGGCGCCGTTGGGCGGCGGTGACGGCCATGACCCTGGGACTGCTGATGGCGATGTTCCTGCCATTGACCGCCGCCATAGTGACGCTGGTGGAGAACGCGGATCGCATCGTTGCGCTGGGGGCTTCGCTGCAGGGACAGGAGGCGCTTGCCGCACCGGACTGGATGAAGGATTTGCCGCTGGTCGGCACCTCGTTGTCCGCACTGTGGGAACAGTTCGCCGCTTCGGGCCTTCAGGGGCTTGCCAGCCGCGTGGCGCCCTATGCGGGCGACATGACGCGCTGGTTCGCGGCCCGAGTTGGCGGCATGGGCATGATGCTGCTGCAGTTCCTGCTGACCATTGCCGTGTCGGCCGTGCTGTATGCGCGTGGCGAAGACGCTGCGCTGCTGTTCCGGCGTGTGCTGCATCGCCTGGGGGGTGAAAGGGCTGTTGCGATGGGAACACTTGCCTCGGGGGCCATCCGCGGGGTGGCGCTGGGGGTCGGCGTTACTGCATTGATACAGGCCTTGCTGGGAGGGATCGGGCTGGTGCTGACCGGCATTCCCTTCGCCACCGTGCTCACCGCGCTGATGTTCATGCTCTGCATTGCGCAACTGGGTGCCGGGCCGGTACTGGTTCCGGCAGTGATCTGGTTGTTCTGGAGCGACCACACCGGCTGGGCCGTTTTCCTCACAGTGTGGACGCTGCTGGTGGTGAACCTCGACAATTTCCTGCGCCCCTGGCTGATCAGGCGTGGTGCAGATCTGCCGCTGCTGCTGATCATCGCCGGCGTGATCGGCGGCATCATCAGTTTCGGGCTGATCGGGCTATTCCTTGGCCCGCTAATCCTGGCCGTGGCCTACACGCTGCTGGAAGCCTGGCTGGAAGAAACGTCCGCGGAGGAGGCAGGCACGCTGGATGCCGGGGCGGCACCTGCCACACCGGCGCCTGACGAATGAAACGCCGTGGCTTCCTGATCGTGCTTTGCCTGCTGCTGTCGGCCTGCGGTCAGCGGCAGCAACAGGTTGAATTGCCACCCGGAGCCACCGTGCTGGTGGTGGGTGACAGCCTGGTGGCAGGCACCGGGGCCACGCGCGAGCTGTCCTGGCCAGCCGTGCTGGCACGCGAAACCGGCTGGCAGGTGGTGAATGCCGGCGTACCCGGCCATCGCAGTGAGGATGCGCGCGAGCGGCTCGGTGCTCTGTTGGCGCAGTACAGGCCGGATGCTGTGATTGTGGCTATCGGCGGCAACGATTTCCTGCGCCGGGTGCCCGAAACGCAGACGCGCGAAAACATTGCCGCCATGCTCGACGAGGCACGCGCTGTGAGCGCGCATGTGGCGCTGGTGGCTATTCCCGCGCCTTCGCTGGGCGCCGCGCTGTTCGGAGTGCTGTCTGATCACCCGCTGTATGCGGCGCTGGCAGGCGAGCAGCAGGTGTTGCTGTTGCCGGATGCCGTGGCGCAGACGCTCTCCCGCCCCGAGCTGCGCGCCGACAGCATACACGCCAATGCCGAGGGCTATGAGTACATGGCCGAGCTGTTGCGCAAGCGCCTGGTGCAGGCTGGATGGTTGTGATGCCGCCTGGCGATACAGGCTGACACAGTTTTCTTCCACCCGCTTTTGCGGGCGCTCAAATTCCTGATCTTGTGCCGCTTTCTATACTCGCCGGCCCGGTATGAGACCGGTGACAGCAGGTGGAGAGAAGTCAATGGAGCTGGTGCGGTGGAAGTCGGAGTTCAACCTGGGACTGGACGGGATTGATGAGCAGCATCAGACCTTACTGGATCTGATCAATGAAGTCTGGCGGTTGATCATCGCCAAGGCTGATCCGCAGGCGGTGATGAAGGTGCTCGAGGAGCTCGAGCATTACACGCGTGAGCATTTCCGGGATGAAGAAGCCTTCATGCGTGCGGTTGGCTACAAAGGTGTGGAAGCCCACGTGCGGGAGCATGAAGCCTTCGTGACGCGCATCGAGCGCGAGAAGCGCGGTGCCCAGGCCGCCGGCCAGCTGTCACTGGATTTGCTGCGTTTTCTGGAAAACTGGCTCATCGACCATATCCAGGGGTCTGACCGCGCTTATGCCGAGTATGTGCAAAAACGCAGCAGCGGCTCCTTGCTGAGCCGCTTCTTCCGCCGCTTTCGCTGACGTGCACGCCAGCTTTTCAGAGCAGGATGGGTTCCATCTCCAGATGGACGCCGAACCTGTCCGCCACGTCACGGCCTACGGCGTCGGCCAGCGCCAGCACATCGGCGCCGGTGGCGCCTCCCAGATTGACCAGCACCAGCGCGTGATCCGCTGATACGCCAACCGTGCCGAGCGCGCGGCCCTTCCAGCCGGCCTCCTCGATCAGCCAGCCCGCAGCCAGCTTGATGCTGCCGTCCAGCTGGCGGAAGCTGGGGATGGCGGGATGTCGCGCAAGCAGCTTGTCGAAGCATTCAGCGCTGACCACCGGATTCTTGAAGAAACTGCCTGCATTACCCTGAATGGCCTGATCGGGCAGCTTGCGCTGGCGGATGGAGATGATCGCATCCGAGATCTGTAGCGGCGTGGGATCGATGATGCCGCGTGCGGCCAGCTCACGCGAAACGTCGAGATAGCGCGTCAGTGGCGTCCAGCGCTTGGGCAGGCGGAAGGTCACCGCGGTGATCACGAATCGGCCGGCAGCTTCTTGCTTGAACACGCTGTCGCGGTAGCCGAAGTGGCAGTCGTCGAAGCTGAAGCTGATGATTGCGCCGCTTTTGAGGTCGACGGCTTCCAGCAGAAGGAAACGCTCATAGACCTCCATGCCGTAGGCGCCGATGTTCTGCACCGGGGCTGCGCCCACGGTGCCGGGGATCAGCGACAGATTTTCCAGCCCGGGCCAGCCCATCTCCAGCGTCCAGCGCACGAAGTCCGGCCAGTTTTCGCCGCCGCCGGCACGCACGAAGTGATGATCGTCATCGCTGCCGATCAGTTCGCGGCCACGGATGCAGATGCGAAGCACGGTGGCGTCGAGGTCGCCCGAGAGCACCACGTTGCTGCCACCGCCGAGCACGATGACACGCTCGCCTTCCAGCTCGCCGCTGCGGACCAGCTGCACGAGTTGGCCGGGCGACTGGATTTCCGCATAGCGGCGCGCCTGCGCCGGCAAGCCGAAGGTGTTGAGCGGGGCTAGGGGGAAATCCTGCTGGAAAGGGAAGGGCATGCGCGGATTGTACCGAAGGGGGTTTTGCTCAGCACACCCGTCCGGCATGCTGGGCAAAACCTCCTTCGTCCCCGAGCTTGCGTTGCAACTGGCGTCGCGCGGCCAGCCGTCGTGCCTTGTTGCTCTTCTGGTGCGGGCCGGCGCCGTTGCGCTGCTGCAGTGCGGGCACCATCGGGTTGCGGGGTTTGTTGCGAGGTTTCATGGCGTACTCCTGGTTGTGGTCATTGGCTGGCGGCGGCTTCCAGCGTCTGCTGCCGGGCTTCGGCCTGGGCATTGGCGGCATCGAGCTGCTGCTGGATCTGTTGCATCTGTTGCTGTGCCTGCTTGGCCTGTTCTGCCTGCCCCTTGGCCACTGCCGCAGCGGTGACGGCGGTTTCGCTGGCGCCGCAGCCGGCCAGCAGGCAGCAAAGACAGAGCGTCGTGGCGTGGCGGTACATGAGGTTCTCTCCCGGGCAAATTTGCGCGGCAGGGAGACTGCATCCGGAGGCGCCAGGACGTATCATCGCGCCTTCCTTTTTCTCTCCCCGCTCACGAACAATGTGGTTCCGTAACCTGCAACTCTACCGCCTGCCCGAAAACTGGGACATGACCATCGATCAGCTCTCCGAGCAGCTTGGCCGCTTGGCCTTCCAGCCCTGCGGCAGCCAGGACATGGCCAGCCAAGGCTGGGCGCCCGTGATCCATGACAGCCTGGTGCACAGCGTTGGCGGTCAGTGGTTGATCGCCCTGGGCGTCGAACAACGCCTGCTGCCGGCTTCCGTGGTCAAGCAGGTATGCGAGGACAAGGCCGAAGAGATCGAGGCCCAGCAGGGTTTCAAACCCGGCTGCAAGCAGATGAAGGAGGTCAAGGAGGCGGTGATGATGGAGCTGTTGCCGCGTGCTTTCACGCGCCGCCGCAAGGTCTTCGCCTGGATTGATCCGAAGGATGGCTGGCTCGCCATCGACACCGCCAGCCGCTCGGCCGCCGAGCCGGTGCTGGAAGCCCTACACAAGGCCATGGACGAGTTGCCGCTGAAGCTGCTGAATACCGAACTCTCCCCCGGTGCCGCGATGACGGGCTGGCTGGCCGGCAATCAAGCGCCCGGCGCTTTCACCATCGACCAGGATTGCGAATTGCGCGCCGTCACCGATGAAGCCAGTGCGGTGCGTTATGTGCGCCACAGTCTGGAGGGGGACGAGATCCGCGAGCACATCGCCGCCGGCAAGCAGGTCAGCAAGCTGGCGCTGACCTTCGACGACAAGCTCTCCTTCATCCTCACCGACAAGTTCGAGCTCAAGCGCGTGCAACCGCTGGAAACGCTCAACGCCAAGGAAGAGGGCGACGCGAAGACGCGCGAGGAGCAGTTCGATGCCGACTTTGCCCTGATGGCCGGCGAACTGCGCCGCCTGATCCCGGCCCTGATGCTGGCGCTTGGCGGAGAAGTGCGCACCGTATGAAGCTGTATCTCGCCGGCCCCGATGTATTCCGCGCGGATGCGCTCGCCTGGGCCGACGAGGTCCGGGCAAAGTGCCGCGCGCATGGCCACGAGGCGCTGGTGCCGCTGGACGGCGGCGCCAGCACGGCGAGCGAGATCTACGCCCAGAATCTGGCACTGATCGCGGCGGCTGACGTGGTGCTGGCCAATATCTCAACGTCTTTCGCGGGGCAGAGCCGGATTCCGGCACCTGTTTCGAGGTCGGCTATGCCTGCGCACTGGGCAAGCCGGTGATCGGCTATCTGGCGCATGCGGGAATCCCCGAGTGTGTGGAGCGCTGGCAGGGTGGCCCACTGCGCCGTGAGGGCGGACGCCTGTTCGACTGCAATGGCGAGCAGGTGGAAGACTTCGGTTTACCGGTCAATCTGATGCTGGCGGTGCCCGCTTGCATCGTGCGTGGCGGTCTGGCCGAGGCGCTGACCATGCTGGATGACGCGGCTGCCGCGTGAATGTCACGGGCGAGGCTGGACCCCGCCCGCAAGCAGCCACTATGGAGCCTTCGGCGTCTGTGCCTGCGCCAAGGCCTGGCCGAAATCGGCGAGCAGGTCGTCGATATCCTCGATACCGATGGAGAAACGCACCGTGCCGTCGGTGATACCCATCTCGGCGTGGCGGGCCGGCCCCATCTCGTAGTAGATGGTGTGCGCCACGGGAATCGCCAGCGTGCGGTTGTCGCCCAGGTTGCTGGCGATCACCACCAGCTCCAGGGCATCGAGGAAGCGGAAGCAGTCGACCTCGGGCCGCAGTTCGATGCTCATCAGCGAGCCGGCATGGCGGAACAAGCGTTGCGCACGCGCATATTGCGGATGGCTTTCCAGCCCCGGATGGAACACCTGTGCCACGGCCGGGTGTGCTTCGAACCAGTGCGCCAGTTCCAGCGCGTTGCTGGCCGAGCGCTCCTGGCGCAGAGCCAGCGTCTCGGCACCGAAGGCGATCTGGCTGGCGGCATCCGGTGACAGCGTGGCGCCCAGGTCGCGTAGCCCTTTCTTGCGGATCTGCAGCATGCCCCAGTTGTGCGCCGGGCCGGTCTTGTAGATATCGAGGATGTTCGGGAAGGCCTGCCAGTCGAATACGCCAGTCTCGGTCACCGAGCCGCCCAGCGCATTGCCGTGCCCGCCGATGTATTTCGACAGCGAGTTGATCACCAGGCCAGCGCCCACGCTCTTGGGGCGGAAGTTCCATGGGCTGGTCATGGTGTTGTCGACGATGAACAGCAGGCCGCGTTCGGCGCACAGCTTGCCGATCCCGGCCAGATCGCTGATCTGGGTGCAGGGGTTGGCGATGGTCTCGACGAACACCGCGCGGGTGTTGGGGCGCAGCGCGGCCTCCACGTTCGCCACGGCCGTGGCATCGACGAAGCTGGTGTCGATGCCGTAGTTGGCAAAGGTGTTGAACACGCTGTTGGTGTTGCCGAACAGGAAACTGCTGGAAACCAGGTGGTCACCGCTGCGTAGCAGCGCCAGCATGGTGGTGCTGATGGCGGCCATGCCGGTAGCGAAGCAGCAGGTGGCGAGCCCTTCTTCCATCAGGGTGAGTTTCTTCTCGAGCGCGGACGTGGTCGGGTTGACCTGCCGACCGTAGGTGAGCCCGGCCTGGCGCCCCTGGAAGACTGCGGCGATGTCCGCGGCCGTGGGCTGGGCGAAAGTGATGGAGCTATGGACCGGCTTGTGCAGCGAGCCGTGCTCGATGCCACCGGTGCGATCACTGTGCAGGATGCTGGTGGTGAAGCCTTTGCGATTCATGATCTGGCTGTTCTTTTGGGGAGAAAGCGGCATTCTAGGCCCGCTCACGGGCGAACGGCACAGGGATCGCAAGTCGTTACAATGGCGGCCTTTTCCGTCGCGGGATGCCGTCATGTCCGATCGCCTAAAGGTGTTGCCTCAGTATTGCTTGCCCAAACAGGCCCTCACCGCACTGGCGGGCCGCTTCGCTTCGGCGCGTCTGGGCGGTGTTACCACGGCGGTGATACGTGGTTTTGTGCGCCGCTATGGCGTGAACATGGCCGAGGCGGCCGAACCGGTGATCGAAGCCTATTCCACGTTCAACGAATTCTTTACCCGTGCACTACGCGCCGATGCCCGCCCGTTGGCACAGGCCGGGCTGCTCTGCCCGGTGGATGGCGCGATCAGCCAGTTTGGCCGTATCGAGCGCGACCAGATCTTCCAGGCCAAGGGCCATCGTTATTCCACCACCGCGCTGGTCGGCGGCGATGCCACGCTGGCCGCACAGTTCCAGGATGGCAGCTTCGCCACCTTGTATCTCTCGCCGCGCGACTATCACCGTATCCACATGCCGGTGGGGGGCCGCCTGCGGCGCATGATCCATGTGCCGGGCGAGCTGTTTTCAGTGAATCCGACCACCGCGCGCGGCGTGCCAGGGCTTTTTGCGCGCAACGAGCGCGTGGTCTGCGTGTTCGACTCGGCTGCCGGCCCCTTCGTGCTGGTGCTGGTGGGCGCGACCATCGTCGGCAGCATGGCCACGGTATGGCATGGCGTGGTCAACCCGCCCCGTCCCGGTCAGTTGCGCGAGTGGCGTTATGACGACCGGCACGTTTCGCTGGTACAGGGCGAAGAGATGGGCCGCTTCCTGCTCGGCTCCACGGTGGTGATGCTGTTCCCCGCGCCCGGCGTGGCCTTCAACCCGGCCTGGCAGCCGGGCGCTGCGCTGCGCATGGGCGAGGCGATGGGCGAATACGGGCGGCGCTGATCGTCAGGGATTGCCGCCTGCCGCTGGTACTTCCGCTCGAGCAACGTGCTGCCGGAATTCACGCAGCCATTGTTTCGCCTGGGCGGCATTTTCCGGCCCCATGCGCAGCAGGATCTTCTGCCCTGCCGAGGTGGCGCGCAGTACGGGATCGGTGAATTCGTAGAACACCTTGGGCTGCTGGACAGACAGTGGTGGCATGGCCTCCGGCGTGGCGAGCAGGTTGTCCAGGGTCTCCACCAGGCGGTCGTTGAAATAGGCCTTGGGATAGCCCAGTTCGCGATAAGCCTGCTGGAAGCGCGGGTAGAACTGGATGTAGATCCGTGCGGCGGTGGCCGGAGGCAAGGCCTGCAGCAACGCCATGTGCTGCGCGTAGCGGACTGCGTTCTCGGGCGCGATCACTTTGTCTTCGCCGTGCGGTGCGACGCGGAAGCTGCCGGCCACGGGCCGCAGCGGGAACATGCTGACCGGCGCTTCGGGGCGTGGCAGGTTGTCCACGGTGGCGACGATGCGCAGGATCAGTTTGTCGGAGAAGAAAAGCCGGGCGAACACCTCCATACCGAATTGCCCGCCGAGGATGTCCGCCAGTTCGGGTGGAGGACTGTTCGGTGCGGAGGCTTCGGTCTCCGTGGCCGGCTCGGGCAGCGGATGACGGATCACGGGCTCGGCAGGCTCGCCTAAGGGGACTGCCGGCGCGGCCTCCGGCAGCGGTGCAGGAGGCGGTGTCTGCGCCGGACGCAGCAGGTAGAAGCCGAGGCCAACACCGAGCAGGGTGGCCAGCAAGGCCAGGATCAGGATCGTCGAACGTTTCATGGTTTTCCTCCTGTAGGCAGATAGGGACGACCTCGAACCGGCGCCGGGGTTCCGGCAGATGGCTGTCGACTGCCTCTAACGTCTGCGGATGAGTGTCGCGTTCCTGCCCTGTTCGTCACACTGAAGCTCGAAATTCCCCTGGATTCCGTGCTGGCTGACGAACTGGCGCAACAATGCGGCGGGAAACTGCAGCCTCTGGCCGTTGTCGCACGTCACGATCACCTGTTTGATCGTGCCCTTGTAGTAGGCAAGGTACTGCTCGGGCGATATCGCGAGCCTGAATTCGTAGTGTGGCATGGTGGCCGAAGGATGCCGTCCGTGTGCGAGTTGCGTCAAATCCGCGTTTGCATGGCTCGTGTATAGTTCAACGGATTTGCAATTAGCCTTGTACGGGCTTACCCTGATTGGTCTTGCATCGTCGATAAGCAGCGGTGCGTTGCGGGTCAGGTATTCCGCCTGCACTTCCTGCCCTCGGAAACCGACGTTTTGCGTCGTCTTTGTGAAAGAAAGGTATTACCCATGAAGATTGCCCTCATCATTGAAAACAGCCAGGCCGCAAAGTCCGAGATCGTTCACAACGCGCTCAAGACTGTCGTCGAGCCCCTGGGCCACACCGTGCATCACTACGGTATGTACACCCCGGAAGACAAGGCTTCGCTCACCTATGTGATGAACGGCCTGCTGGCTGGCATCCTGCTGAACTCCAAGGCCGCCGACTTCGTCGTGACTGGCTGCGGCACCGGTATGGGCGCCATGCTGGCCTGTAACTCCATGCCCGGCGTGTTCTGCGGCCTGGTGATCGATCCGACCGACGCCTTCCTGTTCGGCCAGATCAACGACGGCAACGCCATCTCCATGCCCTACGCCAAGGGCTTCGGCTGGGCTGCCGAGCTGAACCTGCAAGACTGCTACCGCAAGCTGTTCGAAGGGGAGCGTGGTCTGGGCTACCCGAAGGAACGCGCTGCCATCATGGCGAAGAACCGCGGCATCCTGAAGGATGTGAAGGCTGCAGCCACCAAGGATTTCCTGAGCGCACTGAAGGCTGTCGACCAGGATCTGCTGAAGGCCGCCATCTCGGGTGAGAAGTTCCAGGAATACTTCTTCGCCAACAGCCAGGACGAAGCCATCTCCGCCTACCTCAAGGGCGTGCTGGCTGCCTGATCGGCAAGCTGTCTGCACACAAGGGGAGCCTGCGGGCTCCCCTTTTTCATCGCCGGACCGCTCCAAGATGAAAAAGTGTCCCCCTGGGGGACCGGCTATCGCATCGCGATGAAACGAGGGGCCATTTCATGCCTGCACCGTGGTGACAATCATCTTGCGTATGTCTGGCTGCTGCGGCATGGTGCGCTGTTGCCCGACTTTGCCTGAGTGATGGAATTTCACGTCCACGTTCCGACCATGCTCGTGTTGAGCATCGTGATGAGCCTGACCTTTGCGGGCTCCATCGGCTGGGTGGCCAGGCCTGGCGTCCGGGACGGCCTGCTTCCTCTGAGCCTTGGCTTTGCATGTCACGCAGTCGGGTATGTGCTGCTCGGGCTGCGCGGCATGATTCCGGATCTGTTCTCCGTGCTGCTCGCCAACATGCTGGTCACTGGCGCCTGTTCGCTGCTCCTGCTGGCCGTGGCGCAGTTCCTGCAGGAACGATTGGCGTCTGCCTGGCTCTGGGGGCCGGCGCTGGCCGTCGTATTGCTGCTCTCTGCCTATCTCGATGACATCAATACCCGTGTCATCCTCGGCGGAAGCGTCCTGGTCGTGGTGTTCGCAGCCCTGTTGTGGCGCCTGGCGAGGGCGCACCGGCGCATCAGCGGCCGGGGGCGCTATCTGTTGCTGACAGGCGTGTTGATCACGCTGGTCCTGTTGATCGCCCGCGTGGTCTTGTTCGCCACGGGTGCCGCCGTGCTGGAACAGGTGCTGGACTACGCGCCCTCGCAGGTCATGCTCTACGTCACGGCCTTTGTCTCCCAGATACTGCTCGGTACCGGTTTTCTGCTCATGGCGAAGGAGTCTGCCGAGGCGCAGGCCAGGCATCAGGCCATGCTGGATTCGCTCACCGGTTGCTGGAACCGTGCACGTATCGAGGCACTGGTGAAGTACGAGATGGCACGCCTCAAGCGTTACGGCACGCCGCTTTCCCTGCTCCTCCTGGATATGGACCATTTCAAGCTGATCAATGATCAGCATGGTCACCTGCTTGGCGATTCCGTGCTCAAGGCCTTTGTTGCGCGGGTGCAGGGCGTGATCCGCGAGACGGATCTGCTCGGTCGTTGGGGCGGCGAGGAATTTGTGGTGCTGCTGCCATCCAGCGGTTTTGTTGCGATGACGCAGATGGCCGAGCGCATCCGTGCCCAGGTAGAGGCCTTGCCGATGGTTGGCGACGTTCGTGTCACCGTCAGCCTGGGCTGCGCTTCATGCCAGTCCACCGATAGCTGGGAAACTTGGCTCGGCCGTGCGGACGTGGCGTTGTACCGCGCCAAGGCGGCGGGGCGCAACCGGGCTGAATGCGAAATGCCGCTGACAAGACCAGGGCCCGGCCTGTCTGTTGCGGAGAGCCTGGGCGAACTCGTCTGGCGCGATGAATACCTCAGCGGCAATCCGGAGATCGACGATGAGCATCGAACCCTGTTTGTCAGCGCCAGGCGGCTGTTCGATCTGCAGCAGGAAGAAGAGGGCAGTCTGACGGCTGCAGCCCGCGTTTTCGTCGCCGAACTGGAGGCGCACATGGCGACGGAGGAGCGGGTGCTGGCGAATGCGGGCTACCCGGAATGCGCGGCGCACACCGCACTGCATCGGCAATTGGCTGAACGCGCGCATCGCTTGCTGGAGGCCCAGGCACGCGGGCAACTGACCTTCGACGAGCTGTTGCATTTCGTGGTCTATGAAGTGACCGTGCAGCACCTGTTCATCGAGGATGCCAAATTCCATGCCCACCTGGGAGGCGCCTGAAAGAGAAACGCCCGCGTCGCGGCGGGCGTCCATGGATCAGACGACCTTCACCGGGATCTTGCCGATCTTCGCCTGCCATTCCTTCGGCCCGGTCTCGTGTACCGAGATGCCCGTGGAATCGACTGCCACGGTTACCGGCATGTCCTGCACGGTGAATTCGTAGATCGCCTCCATGCCCAGATCTTCGAAGGCCAGCACGCGCGCCGCCTTGATTGCCTTGGAGACAAGATAGGCTGCGCCACCTACGGCCATCAGGTAGACCGAGCGGTGTTTCCTGATCGCTTCGATGGCTGCGGGGCCGCGTTCGGATTTGCCGATCATGCCCAGCAGCCCGGTCTGCGCCAGCACCTGTTCGGTGAACTTGTCCATGCGCGTGGCGGTGGTGGGGCCGGCCGGCCCGACGACTTCGTCGCGTACCGGATCGACCGGACCCACGTAGTAGATGAATTTTCCGGCTAGATCCACGGGCAGCTTTTCACCCTTGTTGAGCATGTCGGTGATGCGCTTGTGCGCGGCGTCGCGGCCGGTGAGCATCTTGCCGCTGAGCAGCAGCACATCACCCGGTTTCCATGACGCGACTTCCTCGCGCGTCACGGTGTCCAGATTCACGCGACGTCCCTTGGACGCGTCATAGGTGAGGCTGGGCCAGTCGGCCAGCGACGGCGGATCGAGATAGACCGGTCCGGAGCCGTCGAGCACGAAATGCGCGTGGCGCGTGGCCGCGCAGTTGGGGATCATCGCTACCGGCAGGTTGGCCGCGTGGGTCGGGTAGTCGAGGATCTTCACGTCCAGCACCGTGGACAGGCCGCCCAGGCCCTGGGCGCCGATGCCCAGGGCGTTGACCTTCTCATACAGTTCCAGGCGCAGTTCCTCAAGGCGGTTGGCCGGGCCGCGCGTGATCAATTCCTGGATGTCGATCGGCTCCATCAGGGCTTCCTTGGCCAGCAGCATGGCCTTCTCGGCCGTGCCGCCGATGCCGATGCCGAGGATGCCGGGCGGACACCAGCCCGCCCCCATGCTCGGTACGGTCTTGATCACCCAGTCAACGACGGAGTCCGAGGGGTTGAGCATGGCGAACTTGCTCTTTGCCTCCGAGCCGCCCCCTTTGGCGGCGACGATCACCTCCACCGTGTCGCCCGGCACGATGCTGGTGTTGATCACCGCGGGGGTATTGTCGCGGGTGTTCTTGCGCGCACCTGCCGGGTCGGCGAGTACGGAAGCACGCAGCTTGTTGTCCGGGTGGTTGTAGGCGCGTCGCACGCCTTCGTTCACCGCGTCTTCCAGCGTGCCGGTGAAGCCTTCCCAGCGCACGTCCATGCCGACCTTGAGAAACACCGAAACGATGCCGGTGTCCTGACAGATGGGGCGATGGCCCTCGGCGCACATGCGCGAGTTGACCAGGATCTGTGCCATCGCGTCGCGCGCGGCCTCGTTCTGTTCCCGTTCGTAGGCCTGCGCCATGCCCTTGATGAAATCGACCGGGTGGTAGTAGCTGATGTACTGCAGCGCGGCGGCCACGCTTTCGATCAGGTCGGCTTGCTTGATGCTGCTCATGCTGGCTCTCCTAAGAGTTCTTGTTGCTGTCTCAGTGCGCATCCTTGCCGTGCTCGGCGCATTTGCAGGGCGGCTGCATGATGCGGTCGCAGGCGGCAATCGCCATCGCGGAAAGCAGGAAGGTGATGTGGATCGCGGTCTGCGCGATCAGTACACGGTCAGTGTAGGCCGCCGCATTGATGAAGGTCTTAAGCAGGTGGATCGAGGAGATGCCGATGATCGCCGTGGCGAGCTTCACCTTGAGCACCGAAGCATTTACATGCGATAGCCACTCGGGCTGATCCGGATGCCCTTGCAGGTTCATGCGCGATACGAAGGTTTCGTAGCCGCCCACGATCACCATGATCAACAGGTTGGAAATCATCACCACGTCGATCAGGCCCAGCACCACGAGCATGATCGCGGTTTCGGTGAGCTTGCCGCTGGCGCTGGCGTGGCCAACGTTCTGAGTGATGTGCTCCATCGCGGTCTGGCTGCCCATGGCTGCGCCGATCAGATCTATGAGTTCGACCCAGAAATGGAAGACGTAGATCACCTGGGCGGCGATCAGACCGAGGTACAACGGCAGCTGCAGCCAGCGGCTCATGAAGATGAGGTTGGGCAGGGTACGCAAACGCTTGTTCGCTTCGTTCATGGAGTGTCTCTGCTGGGAATGATCGGGGATGGAAAAGCCGCCTGGGCGGTGCTTCCAGCCACCCTGGGGCGGGGCGGCGAAGCAGTATAGCAGCGCGGCACGGAGCCCAATCGCGGCTAGAATCCCCCGGTATCAACAAGGAAATCCCCCCATGCTGCTCGACCCGAACTACCTGCGCGACCACATCCGCACCGTACCCGACTGGCCCCAGCCCGGCGTCCAGTTCCGCGACATCACTCCCCTGCTGCAGGATCCCGAAAGCCTGCGCGTGCTGGTTCAGCATTTCGTGCTGCGCTACATGCATCAGAAGATCGATCTGGTGGCTGGCCTGGATGCACGCGGTTTCATTATCGGCTCCATCGTGGCCTATGAGCTCAACGTGGGGTTCGTGCCGATCCGCAAGAAGGGCAAGCTGCCCTTCACCACCATCGCCGAGGAATACGAGCTGGAATACGGCAGCGCCGCCGTCGAGATGCATGCCGATGCCTGCAAGGCCGGCGATCGCGTGCTGCTGATCGACGACCTGATCGCCACGGGCGGCACCATGATGGCCGGCAAGAAGCTGCTGGAGCGTCTGGGTGCCACGGTGGTGGAGGGCGCGGCCATCGTCGACCTGCCCGAGCTGGGAGGCTCGAAACTGCTGCGCGACGCCGGCCTGAAGCTGTTCACGCTGGTGGACTTCGCCGGGCATTGAGCACGCGCCGTCGTCATTGCCTGCCAGGGATGGGATCGGTAACAAAACCGTCACGTCCCTGAAGGCCCGTCTGTAACACTGCCTGTCGATCATCACTGCCTTCTGCGCCCATCCGGGTTGATTCCAAGGAGTGATCGAACAATGCAAGCAGTCCAGGCATTCCGCCATCGTGTCCTCGCCCTAGCCGTACTCGCGGCCCTGGGCATCGCCGCCTGTGGCGGCGGATCTTCAGATTCCGACAGCGCGTCGAGCAGCAGCTCAAGCAGTGTCACCGTGCCTGCTGAACCCGCAGGTCTGGGCTATGCGGATACCGCAGCCGCGCCGGAAGGTGTTCTGGCCTACGTGGATACCGGTGTGACCAACCAGCGTAACGATCCCTGCATGGTCACTCTGGGCACCAATGCCGGGGCCCGGGTGCTACAAGGTTTCCTCGATATCTGGACGCCCAGCTCCCTGAAGGTCGATGCAGGCGTGACCCTGGCTGCCGCGAACGGCTGCGATGCCGTGACCGCCTCTACCTGGACCGGCATTCCTGGTGACGCCACCGACGGCAGCGTGAAGAACAGCAGCATCCACACGGCCAATATCGACTACGTGAAGACAGTCACGCAGAACCGTACGACCGCGCAGGCACTTGCGGTCTATCTCGATGACCGGCGCAGCAAAGGCTATAGCGTCAGCGACGGCATGGGGCCGCTGACGAGTCTCTGGCGTACCGGCACCGGGCAGACGACGACCATCGTCAGTGTCGATCCCGAGGCTGCCACCACCAAGGTGGATGATGGCGGCAACAATCTGGGCGACAACACCTCCTCCGCGCTCGCCCAGGCTGTGACCTTCATCGACAGCGGCAATATTTCGGACGGTTCCACCGAACCACCGAAGCGTTTCTACAAGTACGGCCGCCCCTGGCGCTGGAGCGGCGATGTGGTCGTGGTGCCGGCCCTGGAGTCCGCCAAGAGTTCGACACCGGCCACCGACGGCGGCTTCCCCTCGGGCCATACCGCCGAAGCCTGGCGCGATGTGTTGCCGATGGCCTATCTCTTCCCGCAGCGCTTCCAGGAGCTGATCACGCGGGCGATGGAAATGGGTGAGAACCGCATCATCGCCGGCATGCATTCGCCGCTGGACGTGATGGGAGGCCGCGTGCACGCCACCGCCGTGGTGGCCTATGGCTTGACCAAGACGAGCATGGACAAGGCTGCGACCTATCAGCTGGTGCAGGATTACCTGATGGCCCAGAGCGGCGCCAAGGATTTTGCCGAGCTGAACGAGAAGGCCCACACTGCCGTCACCACCGATACCAGCGATGTGGACTATGACCGCTTCTCAGACCGTGCCGCCAACAAGGCTTACTTCGAACAGCGTCTGACAGGCGCCGGCTATGGCCTTGGCAAGATTGCTGCCAACGAGGGCAAGAGCGCTACCGTGCCCAAGGGCGCCGAAGTGCTGCTCGAAACCCGCCTGCCCTATCTGACGGCTGCGCAGCGCCGTATCGTGCTGAAGACCACATTGATCGACTCGGGCTACCCGCTGGCCAACGATGAAGAAGGCTGGGGCCGCTTGAACCTCTTTGCGGCCGCTGATGGCTATGCAGCCTTCAATGGTGACGTGGCGGTGACGATGGATGCCAGCCTCGGCGGTTTCAATGCCAAGGACAGCTGGCGCAATGACATCTCCGGCGCCGGCAAGCTGAGCAAGCTGGGCAGTGGCGTGCTGCGCCTGATTGGCGACAATAGCTACAGCGGTGGCACGATCCTCTCGGCTGGGACTCTGGCTGCCGATTCGGACACCGCGCTCGGCACGGGTGATGTGTTCGTCAAGGGCGGCGTGCTCGAATCTGCGGCCCCCGGCACGCTGAGCATTGGTGGCGCCTATACGCAGACCACGGGTAGCCTGAGTCTGGTGCTGAGCGGAGCCGGCAAGGGAGTGCTGAAGGTTGGCGGCAGTCTCGCCGTAAGCTTCTCGGGTTACACCCCGGCGGTTGGCGACACGCTGACCGTGCTCACCACCAATAAGCTCGCCGGCCGCTTCGCCAGCGTGACGGTGGCCGGTTTCAGCAAGGTCACCACCACCTACACCGCGACCGGTCTGCAGATCCGTCTCGACGCGATCTGATCGTCGCAACCCGCGGCCTGCGCAACCCGCAGGCCACGGGTTTTTCTTTTGCCGCTGGGCCGTCCCAAGGCAAAAGCACCCCCAGAGGGCAGCGAACTCGCGCAGCGGGAGAGCGTGGGGGCCCTTTTGCCGCCGGGCCGCCCCAAGGCGCCGGCGTCATCCCGGCGCAAGCCGGGATCCATGGGGGAGTGAAGAAACACTGGATTCCGGCTTGCGCCGGAATGACAACATCGTTTTGAATGGCCGGCATTGGCCCCAGGGGCCGCACCGCCGCGTCCGTTCATGCTTCGATGCCTCGGCACGAACGGGGTTGTGGCCGCGAGCGCGTCCGAACCGAAATCCGTTCGCACTGAGGTAGCGAAGTGCAGGCGGATTGCGCGAGCAATCGCAGTCGCTGTCAAGGCTGTGCCGTCATCTCGACCCTGCGGCCGAGGCCTCGGCGGTTTCAGGCCAGCCGTAGCAGGCCCAGCAAGGGTCGCCAGGCCATCAGGGCCACCGCGGCCCACATCACGCAGGCGCTGCCGCGATGCAACAAGGCCTGATGGCCCTCGAAGCGGCGCATCACCGTCTGGCGCGTGAAGGCCCAGGCGACAAGACAATCCCAGCCCAGCACCGCCGCAAACATCCACAAGCCAGCGCCCGCCTTGGCCAGCAGCGTGCTGTGCGGGCCTGCCAGTACCGCAAACAGACTGAGGTAGAACAGCGCGTTCTTCGGGTTGAGAACCCCGGACAGGAAACCACGCAGGCCATGGCGCAGCGGGCCGTCACCGGTGTCTTGCATCGGCCTGGCCTGTGTGCGCAGGTCGGCCGGCCGTGCCCGCCAGAACTGCCAGCCCAGCCAGGCCAGATAGACGCACCCGGTCCAGTAGAGCAGGGCATGCGCCAGCGGCTGCTCACGCAGCAGCCCCAGGCCGGCGATTGCCGCCAGGATGAACACGCCATTGGCGCAGGCAATGCCCAATGCCGCGCGCCATGCGGCCGCACGACCGTGTGCCAGCGCGGTGTGGATCAGCAGGAAGAAGTCGGGGCCGGGGCTCAGCAGGGCGAGGAAATGCGCGCCTGCGAGCAGCAGGAAGTCTTGCCAAGGCATATTCTCGTGTCTTCAGGAGTGGAGACGCGAAGCCTGCCGACCGCGTGGAGCGAAGTATTGGAGAAAATTGCGCTTGAAAACGAGTGCCGAGTCACAAGGACCGAGTGTTGAGCTCAGTCTTCCGTTTTACGGTTGCGCAGATATTCGCCCGGCGTCGCCGAGACGCGCGCCTTGAATGCTTGCTGGAAATGGCTCTGGTCCGCGAAGCCAAGGTTGTAGGCCGTTTCGGCGATACCGCAGCCCTGGCGCAGCAGCGTTCGTGCGTGGTTGATGCGGCAGTCGAGCTGGAAGGCATGGGGCGTCATGCCGGTATGGGTACGGAAGGTACGGATGAAGTGGTAACGGCTCAGGCCTGCGTGGGCGGCCAGTTCGGCCACGCGCCAGGGTTGGGCGCATTGCTCGCGCAACAGGCCGAGGCAGCCTTCCAGCCAGATCGGTGCGGTTTCCGCAGGGCGTTCGGTTTCGAGCAACAAGACGCTGGCGAAGTCGATCAGTGCGCCTTCCTTCTCTTCTATGGCCGTCGGGCTGAAAAGCACCGCATTGAGCGCCACCAGTGCGCGATGGCAGGCAGGGCTTCGCCGGAGTGTTGGTCCGCCCAGGCGCAGGCCGGGATCTTCGGCCAGACCTTCAGTTTGCAGTGCGCGCAGCCAGGCCTCATCCAGATACAGCATCTGGTAGCTCCAGGCTTCGTCCGGTGCTGGATTGCAGGCATGCAGGCGTTGCGCAGGGATCACCACCACGTCACCGGCCTGCAACGCAAGCGGCGCGGCATCGCCCAGTGTCAGACGCGAGTGCCCCTGATCCACGGCGCCCACGGAAAGCGTGGGGTGAGTATGCGGCCGATAACAGGCACGGCTGTGCTGTGCCCGCCGGCTTTCGGCGAAGGGTAGGGCAGGGTCGGACCAGAAATGCTGGGACATGGCCGGGAGGCTAATGAAAAATGTTCCCCCGGTCCATTGCCGTGCCATGGCCTGCCAACAAAAAAAGGCCTGCAGCGCCATCCGGCACGGCAGGCCCTTGAGGCATCGGATACTCAGCCCTTGAGGCGTTGGGTGATCGCAGCCACGCGTTCGCCGTACTTGCGTGCGGTGTCGATGTCACCGGAGGGAATGGCTTCGGCGCCGGCGTCAGAAGGTGATTGCACCAGCAGACCGACCGACCCGCCGAGATTGTTCACGTCCTGGCGTGTGGAGGCCGTCGCGTTGGCGGGCAGCAGACCCAGGCTGACCCAGATGCCGCCGTGCTGCGAAGCCAGGGTTTGCAGGCCGATCAGGGTCACCTGCTTGTCGCCGTTGAGGCTGGCGCTGTTGGTGAAACCACCGAAAACCTTGTCCTGCCAGGCACGCGTAAACCAGGCCTTGGAGCTGGCGTCGGCGAATTTTTTGAACTGCCAGGGAGCGCCGCCCATGTAAGTCGGCGCGCCGAAGATGATGCCATCGGCAGCGGCGAGTTCATCCCAGCCGCTCTCGGGAATGTTGCCTTCATTGTCGATGGCCAGCAGCGAAGCCCTGGCGCCCTCTGCCACGGCTTCCGCCACGCGGCGGGTGTGACCATAACCGGAGAAATACACGACGACGATCTTGCTCATGGAATGCTCCTTTCGATGTTGTCTGTCTGGGGTTTGGAGGCGTTTGAAAAACCTGGGGATAGTATCTTTCGGAAACCGGGGTGCCAAGAAGGCACCCAGACCTCACTTGGTTACTCAGAGGAAACCATGCTGCCTGTGAAAAACCTGGCCGGATGCCCATCCGGCCCGTATGACGTCTATGCCCGCAATTGCCCTGCGCGCATGGTGCTGGATCGTCTGGCCGATAAATGGGCATTGCTGGTGATCGGGCGCCTGCGCGAGAGTCCACTGCGTTTCAATCAGTTGCGCCGTGAGGTGGATGGTGTGTCACAGAAGGTCCTGTCGCAGACGTTGAAGAAACTCGAGCGCGACGGGCTGGTGACCCGCCTGGCGCTGCCCACGGTGCCGGTGACCGTGGAGTATTCGTTGAGTGGCCTGGGTGACACGCTGGCGAGCACCATCGAACATCTTTCGCGCTGGGCCGAAACCAACATGGATGAAATCCTCGCCGCGCAGGCGCGTTACGACGCTACGGTCTAGAAGCCTCCCGCTCGGGGATGGGCCGTAGGCCATATCGCATGTGGCATCCTGACCTTCCGGTGTATTTCGGAGATAAGCGCAATCCCTATCAAGACAGAAGGGCAGGCTTGCGCCATGCTCGACAAGCTATTTCTGGCAGGTGCAATGCCCGCCAGGTAACAGAAAAACCAAGGAGATACCATGAAGCCAAACCTGCGTCTGTCCGTCGCTGCCATGATTGCCGTTTCCATGATCGGTTGTGCCAATAACGCGCCGACCGTGTCTGGTGCAGCTCCCACCGCTACAGGAGCCAAGCTCTCCGGCGTGACCCTGAGTGGCGTCGTGGCCGCGGGTCAGGAAAAGTTCACCGTGACCGCGTATGACGCGGCAGGCGTTCGCAAATCGGTTTCCAGCGATGCCAAGGGCCGCTACAGCCTGTCGGCTGATGGCCTTGTTGCACCGCTGATGCTGGTTGCGGAATCAGGCCGCATCCAGTACGTGAGCCTGGTGGCTGCACCGGCAGGCAAGGCCACGGCGAACGTCAATGCCTTGACGGATTTCGTGGCGTCCGCTGTCGCGCAGGATGCAAAGCTTCCTGGCCCGGTGGCACTGGTACAGGCAGCCAAGGCGCCCGCCGTCACGGCTGAGCAACTCAAGGCCAAGGCCGTTGAATTGCAGCCGCTGGTGGGCGCTGCGCTGAAGGAAGCCGGTGCATCTTCGGCTGCAAGTTTCGATCCGGTGGTCGGCGATGCCGGCGATCTGCTCAAGTATGTCCGCCACAACCGTGGCTACCTGTCTTCCAAGGGTGTCCTCGGCGAAACGTCGCTGTTCGACAGCAACTACCATCCGATCTCCACCCAGTCGCCGCTGTCCCTCACGCATGCCCGTACCGAGGCGCAGGCCATTGCAGCCACCGGGGTGACCCGCGTGTTCGTCGCCGGGGATTCGACGGCCAGCAATTACGATGTGGATGTCACGCCCCGTATGGGCTGGGGGCAGATCTTCGCCCGTCAGTTCAAGGATGCGAAACAGGTGCAGGTGGTCAATGTGGCCCAGTCCGGCCGCAGCTCGCGCAGCTTCATCACGGAAGGCTGGTTCGACATGATCGAGGCGGACATCCGTAAGGGTGACTATCTGCTGGTCCAGTTTGGCCACAACGATGAGAAGTGTGGCGAAGAGCCCGCCCGTCCCGCACCCGCCCGCGACATCATCGATATCGTCAACCTGTGTACCTATCCGGGCGCTGCGGCTGGCGTGCCGGCCGAGATGTCCTTCCAGAAGACGCTGGAGAAGTACATCGCCATTGCCAAGAAGGCTGGCGCCACGCCGGTGCTGATCACGCCGGTGACCCGCCGCAGCTTCAAGGGCGGCAAGATCGGTGGCACCACGCACACCTGGGGCAAGGGCAAGGTGCCGGGTGACTACTCGCAGACCATCCGCGATACCGCCAAGGCCAACAATGTGGCGCTGGTCGATCTCGATGCGAAGAGCATGGCATTCTTCAACAGCGTTGGTGAACAGGCTTCCCTGGATTACTACCTGGCGGTCGATCCGGCGAAGTATCCGTACTACACCACTCAGACCGGTTCGCGCAGCAAGCCCGACAACACTCACTTCCAGGAGAAGGGCGCGGAGACTGTCGGCAAGCTGGTGGCTGATGGCCTCAAGGAAGCTGGCCTGCCGATCGCCAACCAGCTCAAATGAGCCGGTAGCCGCATCCCACCCCAAAGCCCTGGCGAGCCAGGGCTTTTTTGTCGCCGGGCCGTCCCAAGACAAAAAGCGTCCCATGGGGGACCGGGCGAGCGCAGAGCGCTTGACCGAGGGGGATTCTTTGTCGCCGGGCCGCTCCAAGACAAAAGCGCTCCCTTGGGAGCTGCGACCTCGCGTAGCGGGAGAGTGTGAGAGGCTTTTGCTTCTTGGAGATGCTTCGCATCTTGTGTAAGCTTCGGACCGGGTGTTTTCCCGGTCTAGGAAAACAGGTTCTGGTGTCGGTCGGGCCGCCGCACACTGCTGATCAATCTCTGTCAAAGAACCGCATAAACCCGACCTCCGTCCAGATCGCCGGTGCCGTCCTTTTCGGCATTGCCATCCTGCATACCTTCTCCACCCGATATTTCGAGCACCTGGCCCGCACTCGTCCTGCCCATGCCGGCCTTTGGCATCTGCTTGGTGAAGTGGAGGCCGTGTTCGGCTTCTGGGCGATCGTACTGATCGTCTTCATGGGGGTCACCGCCGGCCAGGAAGCCGCCGTAGCCTATCTGGACACGCGCAATTACACCGAACCGCTGTTCGTCTTCGCGATCATGGTGGTCGCCGCCAGCAAGCCGGTGATGCAGTTCGCCTCGACTCTCGTGCGCTTGGCCGCACGCTGCCTGCCGTTCTCCGGGCCGCTCGCAACCTATCTGACCATCATGGTGATGGTGCCCTTGCTGGGCTCCTTCATCACCGAACCGGCGGCCATGACGCTGGCCGCGCTGATGTTGCGGGAGCGTTATTACAGCCAGGACATTTCCAGGCGCCTGATGTACGCCACGCTGGGTACGCTGTTCGTCAATGTCTCCATCGGCGGCACGCTGACCAACTTCGCAGCCCCACCTGTGCTGATGGTCGCAGGCACCTGGAGCTGGGATTCCTTCCACATGCTGTCGCACTTCGGCTGGAAGGCTGCCATGGCTGTCGCCATCAGTGCGGCTGCGGTGAGCTTCGTGTTCCGTCGTGAACTGTCTGCGCTGCAGGGGTCGGCAGCTCCGCAGGACGGTGACGCGATACCGGCATCGATGGTGGGCGTGCATCTGTGTCTGCTGGCGCTGATCGTCGCCTTTGCCCATCACCAGCCCGTATTCCTTGGCGTGTTCTTGGTTTTCATGGGGTTGGCCAGCGCCTATCCACGCTTTCAGGAGCGCCTGATTCTGCGCGAGGGGTTGATGGTGGCGTTCTTCCTGGCCGGGCTGGTGGTACTGGGCGGTCAGCAGGCCTGGTGGCTGCAGCCCATCCTGACGCGCATGGATGCCACCGCCGTCTATTTCGGCGCGACCGCATTGACGGCGGTTACCGACAATGCCGCGCTCACCTATCTGGCCTCGCTGGTGGAGGGGCTGAGCGAAGAATTCAAGTATGCAGTGGTGGCGGGGGCCGTCACGGGCGGCGGGCTTACGGTGATAGCCAATGCACCCAACCCGGCGGGGCTTGCCATCCTGCGCAAGCGCTTCGAGGGCGAGGCCGTGAGCCCGTTGGGGCTTTTGCTGGCCGCCCTGCCAGCTACTCTGGTGGCGATCCTCGCATTCCAGTTGTTGTAGGCCGGCGGAGAGGAAATGAAAAACGGCCCCTCGTTCTCCATCGCGATGCGATGGCGCGCTCCCCCCAAGGGGACGCTTTTTTCATCTTGGAGCGGTCCGGCGATGAAAAAGCCGCGCTGGGCGCGGCTTGCCGATCCGTTTCAGGCACGGCTTACAGGTGCCATTCGACCTTCACCATGGCGGTGTTGGTCTTGGCGCCGTCGGAGCCGGACTTGGCGCCGAACTTGCTGTTCACGTATTCATAGCCGATATCCGCGAGGAAGGTGTCCTTCTGGCCGGTGACGAGCTTGCCCACGTCCACCATCAGGAACGCATCAGCCCAGGTTTCCGGATCGGTCTCGGTGCCGAAACCATCCTTGCCCTTGGCGCCGGTGTAGTTCGCGAAACCGTTGAACTTCAGCGGCACGGGGCCGGCGTTGAAGGTCAGGCCCCAGGCGGTGGCAATGCGGAAGGTGGAGTCGAAATCCACGCTCTTGCCGACGATGCCGTTGTGGTTCTTTTCCTTGTAGTACAGCAGGCTGAGGTCAGCCCAGCCCAGGGAGCCGCCGAACTTCACGGTGGGGCCGGTCATGAACTTGCGTACGCGCGGTGCGAAGGCCGTGTCCTTGCTGTTGAAGTCGAAGCCGTTGGTCCAGGCGTAGTCCTTGATCAGGCCGTACTCGAATTTCTTGCCGGTGATCTTGCCCAGGTGCAGCTGATTGGCATAGACGATGTAGATTTCTTGTGCGCCAGACGTGGAGTTGCGGGCCGGATCGGCCTTGTCGGACATCAGCACATCGACGTTGAGGAAGTTGCTGCCGTACTTGTAGCCGCTGACGTGCGTGAAGCCGAGGATGTTCTTGCGGACGTCCTTGGCGTTGCCGGGCTCGGAGAAGTCGGCGCCGTAGCGGTAGCTGACGGCGTTGTCGCTCCAGTCGGCAGCGTGAGCGGCGAAGCTGACACAGACCAGCCCGAGGCTGAGGGAAAGCGCTTTGCAGAGTTTGTTCATGGTGATCTTCCTTGGGTAGCAGGGGAATCCGCCTGCCGCTCGGGCAGGTTGGACGCCATGCTAGGGGAAGCGATTTGGTTCTCCGGGAATGTCCTTCATGCGGTATCCGGCATGTGCCGTTGCCGTGCATGGTGTTGATTTGCTGCACTGCTTCGGTGATCTTCTAAATGCGTGTATTGCTATGAAAATCAAGAAAAAATCAAGACCTCCCGTCAGGCATGCACCGCTTGTGTTCCAGCCTTCCGAGGGGTTATTCGTATTGACGCGTACTGGCTATAAGTAAATACCGTCATGTCGATGCCCTGCGCTGGGTGGATCGGGTTCAGTTCTTTGGCCACCTTGTCGTTACAGAAGCCAACAGGTTCAGGGGCCGCAGTGGCGCGTGTTTGTGGCAAGCGTGCTCCGTGAGCGGATGGCGTGATCAAGGCAGGCATAGCGCTTGCGATGTGCCCGGAAGGTGTGGAAAGCTGGCATCCACACACGCGTGCTGTAGCGGTTACACCCTCGAATGAAGGCGATAACGATGTTGCGCTCCCTGTTCCGTGGCCTGCTGATCTGGTTTTCATTACTCGGTCTTGTTTTCACGACACCTGCAGGTGCCGCACAAGCGGCGCACATCCTGGTGTTGAACTCCTACCACCAGGGTATGGACTGGACCGATGGCGAGGTTTCCGGTGTCCGCGACATGCTGGACAAGGCCCGTCAGCCCACGCAAGTTCATGTGGAGTACATGGATACCAAGCGGGTCGCCGACCGGACGCACTTCGACAATCTGCGCCGCCTGTTCGCCCATAAATATCAGTCGATCGAGTTCAGTGCCATCGTGGCTACGGACAACGACGCCTTCGATTTCCTGCGTCAGTACCGGGACGAGCTGTTTCCGGGCGTTCCGGTCGTGTTCTGCGGCGTGAATTGGTACAAGGATGAGCTGTTGGCCGGGCTGAAAGGATTCACGGGAGTCGCCGAGACCATCGACAACTCGGCGACGCTGCAGTTGATGCTGCAACTGCATCCCAAGACGCACCGCATCGTGGTGGTGATCGACAACACGACCACGGGCAAGGTGCTGCGCAAGGAGCTGGAGCCGATCCTGCAGTCGCTCCACGAGCGGGTGAGCTTCGAATTCTGGAGTAACCAGTCGCTGCTCGAACTGCAGCGGAAGCTGACGGCGTTACCGGCCGACAATCTGGTCCTGTTGATGCCCTATGCCAGCGATCAGGCCGGGTCGTTCGTCAGCTACCCGAGGATGGCCAAACTCGTTTCCGAATACAGCCCGGTGCCAACCTACGCCAGCTGGGATTTCTACATGGGTCACGGCATCGTCGGCGGGAATCTCTCTACCGCCCAGGCCCAGGGCGAGGCCGCAGGGGAGATCCTGCTGCGCATCCTCAACGGGGAAAGTGCCGACGCCATTCCGGTGCGGCGTAACGTGCCGGGGCATTACTCCTTCGACTACCTGCAACTGAAGCGCTTCAATATTTCCCTTTCGCGTTTGCCGGAATACAGCAGCATCATTCATCAGCCTTGGCACCAGACAAACCAGACGCTGGTCTGGGCCGGGGTGCTGCTGGCCCTGACTCTGGTCGGGCTGCTGTGGGCCTTGTGGGCCAGTGTTGCGCGCAAGCGCCAGGCGGAGGTGGAGCTGCGTATCGCCGCCAAAGCCTTCGAATCGCAGACGGCCATGCTGGTCACTGATGCCGGCGGCAAGATCCTGCGCGTGAACCAGGCCTTCGTGCATTCGACCGGCTACAGCATGGAAGAGGCCATCGGGCAGCGGACTTCGCTGCTCAAATCCGGTCGGCAGGACAAGGCTTTCTACGAGCGGATGTGGCGCGAGCTGGTCGAGCAGCATTATTGGCAGGGCGTGATCTGGAACCGGCGCAAGAACGGCAATATCTACGCCGAGTGGCTCACCATCCACGCCGTGGCATCTCCCGAAGGCATCACCACCCATTACGTGGGCGCGTTCTCCGACATCACCCAGAACAAGGAGGCCGAAGCCGAAGTCCATCGCCTGGCCTACTACGATCAGCTCACCGGCCTGCCCAACCGCCGTCTTCTGCAGGATCGGCTCGGGCAGGCGCTGGCGGCGGCAGGTCGCAACGGCCTGTATGGCGCGGTACTGTTTCTCGATCTGGACAACTTCAAGACGCTCAACGACACACGCGGCCATCACCTTGGTGACTGCCTGCTGGTTCAGGTGGGCGAACGGCTCGGCAAGGCCTTGCGCCAGGTCGATACCCTGGCGCGGCTTGGCGGGGACGAATTCGTGGTGGTGCTCGAAGATCTGAGTGTGGAGCCGCAGGAGGCCGCGACGTTGGCCAAGCTGATTGCCAGCAGTCTGTGCTCGGCCATCGCACAGCCTTTCCGCCTGGACGAACAGGATTGCAGCAGTGCCGTCAGCATCGGCATCTGCCTGTTCGACGGCAAGCAGACCATCGAGGATCTGTTGAAGAATGCGGATATCGCGATGTATCAGGCCAAGGCGGACGGCCGCAACACCCTGCGTTTCTTCGACCCCGAGATGCAGGCCGCCCTCGACAAACGCAGCGCACTCGAGAGCGACCTACGGCACGCGCTGGTGCGCAACGAGCTGCAGCTCTACTACCAGGCGCAGGTGGACGGGGCCGGGCGGATCGTGGGGGCCGAGGTCCTGCTGCGCTGGCTGCACCCGGAGCGCCGCCCGGTTCCGCCATCCGAGTTCATTCCGCTGGCAGAGGAAACCGGGTTGATCCTGCATATCGGGCAGTGGGTGCTGGAAAGCGCTTGCCGGCAGATCAAAACCTGGTCGGAGGACGAGGCCACCAGGGGGTTGCACATCTCGGTCAACGTCAGCCCCCTGCAATTTCGCCAACATGATTTCGTGGATCAGGTGCTCGCCGCACTGCAGCTCAGCGGCGCGGATCCCGGCCGCCTGAAACTGGAGCTGACCGAAACGCTGGTGCTGGACGATATCGAGAACTCCATCAGCAAGATGCACGGCATCAAGAAGACCGGCATCAACTTCTCGATGGACGATTTCGGCTCCGGCTACTCGTCACTGTCCTACCTGACCCGGCTGCCTCTGGATGAACTCAAGATCGACAAATCTTTCGTGCTCAACCTGCCGGGCGACTACAACGACGAGGTGATCGCGCAGACCATCATCACCATGGGGCAGAGCCTGGGGCTAAACGTGATCGCCGAGGGGGTGGAAACGGAAGCGCAGCGTGCCTTTTTGGCGCGGCATGGCTGCCATGCCTATCAGGGCTACCTGTTCAGCCGCCCGGTGCCCTTGGCGGAATTCACCGTCTTGCTGCAATCGCAGGGCAGCGCATTGGGCGACGCCGGCTGACCGCGCTGTTCAGCGAGGCGTATCCATCGCCTCCAGGCGCAGCTCGACATTCAGCTGTGCATTGCGCAGCAGCAAAGTCGTCGGCTGGCCAGGCAGGCGCTCGAGGGTGGCACCGTGGGCGAACAGCGGGAAAAGCTGACGCTCCAGTTGCTGCCGTGCGGGATCCAGGCAAGCCATGCGGGTACTGGCAAGACTCGGCGCGTAGAGCTGGCCGTCCTGGATGCGATAGGCCCCATGGAAGCGATTGCAGCCGTCGTAACCCGAGATCAGACGAAGGGAAGTATCAAAGCTGATCGAGGGCTGGGCACCTGGCCCGGGCGGCGTCGGCAGACGGATCGCCCAGTCACCCGCCAGATCGATGACGTCTGGTTGCGGCACCAGCGTGATACAGGCAGTCAGCAGCGCTGGCGTGAGGCACTGAAGCAGGCGGCGGCTGGACATGAAAGACTCCCTCGGAATCCGTGGACGAGGGGCAGGATGCCTTGCCTGCTCTTCATCCGCAAGCGCGGGCCCCTGCCTCATACGGCTCTGCATTCAGGCGTAGAACCGCAGTGCTGTAGGCCAACGTTGCTATCCGGTTGAAAGCCAGGCCGTATTACTTGGCGCCAGCCATGTACCAGGCTCCCACCAGTGCGCGCTCTTCGTCCGTCATCTGCGTGATGTTGGCCAGCGGCATCGTCTTGAGCTGCACGGTGCGTTCGTAGATGCGCTGAGCGTACTGGCGCGTGCGCTCGGGCGTGTCGAACATCAGCCCCATTTGCGCCACCGGCATGATGTCCGGCTTTTCTGCGTGGCAACCGGTGCAGCGGGCCTGCATGATCGGCTGTATCTCGGCGAGGGTGGGCGCCGGCTTGCTGGCATCCACCTCGATGTGCCTGGGGGCGATCCACACCAGCACGCCCAGGATGATGGCCATGCCGACGATGGGGAACTCCCAGCGATACACGCCTTTGTGGCGCAGATTGAAGAAATGGCGGACGAGCACCGAGCCGAGCATGATCAGCACCAGTACCAGCCAGTTCCATGCGTGGTTATAGGTGCTGGCGTAATGGTTGCTGATCATCGAGAACAGCACCGGCATGGTCAGGTAATTGTTGTGGTAGCTGCGCTGTTTGGCGCGCTTGCCCCAGATCGCCGGCACCTCGCCGCCCTGTTTCATCACCGCCACCTGACGCCGCTGCGCCGGGATGATCCAGAAGAACACGTTGGCGCTCATCGTCGTGGCGATCATCGCGCCGACGTGGATGTAGGCCGCCCGGCCCGAGAGCAGATGCGTCAGTGCGTAGGTCACCGCCGTCACGAAAGCGACGTAGATGATCGCGAACAGAAGCTGGCTGCGCTCGATGAGCCGGCGTGCGAGCTGGTCGTACACGACCCAGCCCAGCACCAGCGTCCCCAGGCCGATGGCGATGGATTGCCCCGGCGTGATGCTGGAGACATTGGGGTCGATCATGTAGGTGGAGGCCTGGAAGTAGTACAGCACCGAGATCAGCAGGAAGCCGGTGATCCAGGTGGTGTAGCTTGGCCAGAAGAAGAAGTGCAGATCGTCGGGCAGCTTCTTCGGCGTGTTGGCGTACTTCTGCGGGTTGTAGAAGCCGCCGCCGTGCATGGCCCAGAGCTCGCTGCCGACGCCGTCTTCCTTGAGCTTCGGATCCGTGGGCGGCTTGAGGCTGTTGTCCAGCCAGACGAAATAGAAGGATGCGCCGATCCAGGCGATCCCGACGATCAGGTGCAGCCAGCGCAACAGCAGGCTGGTGGCGTCTATCAGGTAGGCATACTCCATGGTGCAGCTCCAGAAAGCCGGACTCCTTTTGACGCGGGGTCCGCACGACCCGGCCTAATCCCGATTTCGTCGTGCACGTTTGCAGAAGGGGCGTGAAGCTACTGCGCCCCCAATCCGGCAACTGCGATGCTCGCCGTACTGCAGTACGGCTGTGCTTCTCCTTGCCGCCTTGGGGCGCTCGCTACGCTTCCCGCTCCCTTTGCGGTTTTGTCATTCAACCCAGCAACTTCAATGCCAATCGGTCAGTCTTCTCGACTCCCGATTTCAAGACCCCCGATACGTGCTGTAGCTCCAGGGCGAGACCAGCAGCGGCACGTGGTAGTGCGCCGTGGCGTCGGCAACGCCGAAGGCGAGCGTGACTTCTTCGAGGAAAGGTGGCTCGGGCAGCGTCACGCCCTTGGCGCGGAAGTAGTCCGCCACGGCGAAGCGCAGCTCGTAGCGGCCTGGCACGAAGGCCTCGCCAGCCAGCAGGGGGCCGTCACAACGGCCGTCGGCGTTGGTCACGCCTTCGCGCAGCACCTGGCCGCTGCCGGCCTCGCACAGGCGGTAGGCCATGCCGGCTGCCGGGCAACCATGTGCGGTATCGAGTACATGTGTGGAAAGGCCCATGCTTGGCTCCAGGCTGATTTGCTGCGGATTATAGAAAGGCGCATTGTGATGTCCGCCGAATGACTGCCATACCGGATTGCGTATGACCCGAAGGAGCACGTCCAGCATGGGGCAATGGCGGGCCATATCGGTGCAGGCAATCCGGTTATCGGATTGCACGGCTTGGCTGAATGCCGTCCGGGTGCCTAAGCTCGCGCCATGTCTGCTCCCGACTCCAAAATGAACCGGATTTCCCTTGCCCACCTCGGTGCGCTTGAACGAGAAGCCTTCGTCGACGCGCTCACCGGCATCTTCGAGCATTCGCCCTGGGTTGCCGAGCGCGCCTGGGCGGCACGCCCTTTCTCCAGCCTGGAAGCTCTGGCGCAGGCGATGGAGCGGAGCATGTGGGAAGCCGATCCCAAGGAACAGATGACCTTGATCCGCGCCCACCCGGAGCTGGCAGGCCGTGCCGCGATTGCGGGCGAGCTGACGCCGGAGTCCACACGTGAACAGGCCGGCGCACGGCTGGACGCCTGTTCGCCGGAAGAATTCGCACGCTTGCAGGCGCTGAACGCCGCCTACAACACGCGCTTTGGCTTTCCCTTCATCCTTGCGGTGTCCGGTCTGGACCGCACGCAGATCATTGCGCGCTTCGAGGAACGTCTGCATAACGAAGTGCCCGCCGAGTTCGCCGAGGCGCTGAGCCAGATTGCACGCATCGCCCGCCTGCGTTTGCCGCAGCGGGTGATCGACTAAACGCATCGTTCCTGCTTTCCCGGGCGCCCATTCCTTTGGCTGTGGCGCCGCGGGGGTTCCCGTGGGTTACATCATCGCGGCCGGCAGACGCCGTTCGGTCGGTGTTTCGGGCAGCGCGCGGTTGTTGCCGCGCTGGGTCTGGCGCGAAACGGCCACGATCTGCTCGCGGAACCAGCGGCATTCTTCGGCGTAGTGCGCACGGTCGTGCCACAGAAGGTAAAAGGCCATCGGTGGATACTCGATGGGCGCACGCGCCAACGCCAGCGGCAGGCAGCGCGCATAGTGTTCGGCGAAGCTGCGCGGGCAGGAGAACAGCATGTCCGACTCCAGCAACATGTAGGGCGCCATCGAGAAATAGGGTACCCAGGCCACCACGTTACGCTTGAGGCGTTCGCGCGCCAGATGCAGGTCGATCACGCCGCGCTGGCCCACCGAATAGGGCGTGGGGGCCAGATGTTCTGCCTCCAGGTAATTCTTCATGGTCAGCGGCCGGCCAGCCAGCGGGTGCGATTCGCGCATCATGCACATCACTTCTTCGTCGAACAGCGGCGTCAGGCGCAACTGCTCCGGCGGCTGCGGCCAGTTGCCGATCACCACGTCGAGGCGACCGTCGGCCAGTGCGCCGGCGTAATCCTGCGCAGGGCTGAAGGAGTGGAAGACGATCTGCGCCTGCGGTGCGAGTTCATGAAAGCGTGCAAGGATGCGCCCGAGCAGTGCAGGGTCGAGGTAATCCGGTGTGGCGACGTTGAAAACCCGGCGTGAGGCCGCCGGGTTGAAGCGTGTCTGTGCCACGACGATGGACTCGATGCTGGCGAGCGCCTGACGCGCGGGTTCGAGCAAGGCAGCGCCGCGTTCGGTGGGCGTCATGGTGTTGCCGTTGCGTACCAGCAGCGGATCGCCGGTGAGTTCGCGCAGACGGCGCAAGGCCGTGCTGATCGCGGGTTGCGACTGGTTCAGGCGGCGTGCCGTGCGCGACACGCTGCCCTCGGTGAGCAGCGTGTACAGCACGCGCAGCAGGTAGGCGTCGACGGAATCCCAGGTGCAGCGAGTAGTCATGGTGTTTCTCCGGTGGAGGCAACGAAGGCGCCGGACATCCGGGCAGCCGGGCGATGCGCGCAGGTGATATGGCATGAGCTGTGCAACCTCCATGCCATGTGCCCTGCGGGAATCGCGTGGATCTGGCGCATTCACAGGCTGGAACGGCCTTCGCCCATATGGAAATCCGGATAAACAACATATAGATGGATTGCTTCCGGGCCGCTTTTGGCACCAAGGCGAGGCATGAAATACCCCCTTCAGGGGTGTTTTTCCTGTTTCTGGCGCCTGCCGCGCACCAGGATTGCGTGCGCCGGGTCGGGTTTTCCCTGTAGCCGGCATCGAGCCGGTGGCACATCGATTGCTGAATGTCCTGCGTAACACGCGCCGGCTCGTCGGTCGGCCCGCTCTCGACGCCTTGTCATCCATCCTTTCACGGAGTGAATCCATGCAAACGTTTAGCAAGCTCGTTCGCCGCTCGGCTCTGGCCTGCCTGCTCGCCGGCCTGGCCGGCACCGCCCTGGCGCAGGATCTGACCAAAATGAAGTTCACGCTCGACTGGCGTTTCGAAGGTCCGTCAGCGCCTTTCCTGCTCGCCAAGGACAAGGGTTACTTCGCGGCCGAAGGCCTGGACGTGGTCATCGATTCGGGCGCTGGCTCCGCCGGCGCGCTGACCCGTGTGGCCACCGGCGCCTACGACATGGCTTTCGCCGACTTCAACACGCTGGTCGAATACAACGCGAACAACCCCGACTCGAAGCTGCAGGCGGTGTACATGGTCTACAACTTCACGCCGGCCGCCGTGGTCAGCCTGAAGAAGACGGGTATCGCCAAGCCGGCCGACCTGATCGGCAAGACGCTGGCCGCGCCGGTGTTCGACGGCGGGCGCAAATCGTTCCCCGCCTTCGCCAAGGCCAATGATCTGGATCCGACCAAGGTCACCTGGCAATCCGTCGATCCCGCTATCCGCGAAACCCTGCTGGCCCGTGGCGAAGTGCAGGCCATCACCGGTTTCTCCTTCACCAGCGTGCTCAACCTGGAAGCCCGTGGCGTGAAGGAAAGCGACGTGGCCGTGATGCTCTACAACAAGTACGGCCTGGATCTCTATGGCAACGGCATCGTCGTGCATCCGAAGTTCGCCAGCGAGCACCCCAAGCAGGTAGCCGGCTTCCTGCGGGCCTTCAACAAGGCGCTGAAGGAAACCATCGCCAATCCCGAGGCCGCGATCGCCTACGTGAAGGCCAAGGATGGGCTGGTCGACGTGGCACTTGAAACCCGTCGTTTGAAGATGGCGATCAACGATGTGGTCATCACGCCGGAAACCAAGGCCGCGGGCCTGGGTAGCGTCAATGACGAGCGTCTGAAGCGTGCCATCGGCCAGGTCGTGACGGCTTTCGGCCTCAAGACCACGCCGGAGCCCGCCAGCCTGTTCAACGCCAGCTATCTGTCGTCGGCGGCTGAACGCGCCATCAAGTAAGAACCTTTTCATAGTCTTACTGCGAGTCCGTGATCGGGGCTCATGCGCTGCTCGGAATCCTCATGTATCCACATACACTCCGGTTCCTGTGCTGCTCTTCGTCCCGCTGACGGCCTCTCGCTACAGACTTTGAACAGGTCTAGAAAACCCGGAGCAGTCAGCGGGCGTGATGAGCGCCCGCTGCGTTCCTTCACAGGAAACCATCATGGATTTCGTGGAATTCGAAAACGTCAGCCTCCGCTACACGGAGGACGGCCCCTCAGGCTGTGGCAAATCCACGCTGATGAAACTGGTTTCCGGCCTCAAGCCTCCTTCGGAAGGCTATGTCTATGTGAACGGCCGTGAGGTCGGCGGGCCGCTGTCCATCGTCGGCATGGCCTTCCAGGCCGCCAACCTGCTGCCCTGGCGCACCACGCTGGAGAACGTGATGCTGCCGATGGAGATCGTCGAGCCCTTCCGCAGCACGCTGCGCGAGCAGCGCGCCGAGTACGAGGAGGGCATGGCGCGCGCGCAGCTGGCGCGCGTGGGCCTGGCCGGCTTCGAGGACAAATATCCCTGGGAGCTTTCCGGCGGCATGCAGCAGCGAGCCTCGATCTGCCGCGCGCTGATCCACCGCCCGCGCCTGCTGATGCTCGACGAGCCCTTCGGCGCGCTGGATGCCTTCACGCGCGAGGAGCTGTGGTGCATGCTGCGCGACCTCTGGCAGCAACAGCCCTTCACCGTCATCCTCGTCACCCACGATCTGCGCGAGGCGGTGTTCCTCGCCGACACCGTCTACGTGATGAGCAAGCGGCCGGGGCGCATCCTGGTGCAGCGGGAGATCGACCTGCCGCGCCCGCGCGACCTGGACGTGACCTATTCGGATCAATTCGCCGCGCACGTGCATGTGTTGCGCCAGGCCATCGGCCATGTGCGGGAGAGCTGAAAAATGCAAAGACTGTCCCCCCAATCCCAGTTCAAGATTTCCCCGCAGACCCTCAATCGCCTCGCGCCCTGGCTGCTCAGCGTGGCCTTGCTGCTGCTGTGGGAGGCGATCTGCCGCGGCTTTTCCATCGCCACCTTCCTGCTGCCCGCGCCCAGCGTGATCTTCAAGGTCGGCATGGAGATGGCCGCCCCCATCATGCAGCATTCCCTGCACACCTTCTTCACCACGCTGGCCGGCTTTGCCATCGCCGTGGTGGTCGGTGCGCTGCTGGGCATGGCGGTGGGCTCCTCGCCGCTGATCTACAAGGCGCTCTACCCGTTGCTGGTGGGCTTCAACAGCGTGCCCAAGGTAGCTTTCGTGCCGGTGCTGGTTGTGTGGTTCGGCATCGGTACGCTGCCGGCGATCATCACCGCCTTCCTGATTTCTGAATCGCCCCGGGTTTCCTAGACAGCCCCGAGCTTCATGAAATACTGTTTTTCA
>NZ_MDUX01000056.1 GCF_014736495.1 Candidatus Dactylopiibacterium carminicum | reverse complement strand
ATGCTCACATCCAGTCGCCCGGCAACGTCCGCAACGCTATGTCCGCGATCGGTCACTTGCTTGACCGCTTCAATCTTGAACTCTTCCGTGTATCGCTTGCTACTCATAGACACCTCCACTTGGTTGCCAGCTTAAGGCTTCGAAGTGTCTAGTGAACCGGGGGCGATTCAAGGGCAGGTCGAACCCCATGCGCGAGAGCAGGCCGTCTTTCAGGATGAACTGGTGATACAGCGCGCCGCCAATGTGCATCAACAGGGCACCAGTCAGCACGAAAGCCCCCACCACGTGCACCGTGAACGCGAACAGCGACACGATCTCCGAGGGGAAAGGCTCTCCACGCAGCGCCATCAAGGGCAGCCTTAGCTGCACGGCCATGGCGATGCCGCTGATGATCATCGTCAGCACCAGCACATCCAGCCCACGATGCACGATGCCAGCCAGTACATCCGCCCAGGGCATGCCCGAGCTCAGCGACGGCAGACGCTTCACGCGCCGGCGCCAGAAAAGGCGCACCAGCGTACCGATGCAGATCAACAAGCCCACGCTCATATGGCGCAATGCAGACGCCATTTTTTCCGGATCCTCATCCGGGATCTGCGACATGATGAAAGTACTCATCGCCAGCGCGGCGATGACCATGACAGCGACGGCCCAGTGCAGGACACGAATGGCGAGATGGTGACGTACGGGTTGCATGATTCGATTTCCTCGTCAGATTCGTTCAACTGCCGGACGCAAACCTGCATCCGGCTACCGATCTTCAAGGGCCAACGCCCTGAAAAGGCGCTGCTGCTCATGGCAACGATCACAAGACATGCAGACACACCAGAACCTCACAGCGGAATGAGGGCAGCCGGACACACCTTGCTTGGGAGAAAAAAGGGGAATGGGCAGCGCTCATTCCCTTCAGGTGCAGAACGCACCTGATTGGTACAACGGCTGGGGAGGGCGCCGGCGGTCTGCCGCCCTGCACGGTCGAAGCTTCGAAAAACTCCGTACCGGCACGCAATTCCACCTGGCTCGCTACGACTGGAAACTAACTCCTGGACGGGAACCACGGTGATTGCCATGCATGCATGGTGAGCAGCACCACGATACACAATGCACTCACCATGCCAAAAGCCATTACAAATGCCACATAACCACATTCGCACTACAGCCATGCGGCTGAAAACCGCAAGCAAAAACAAACAAAATCAATTAGTTAAAACAGACCACACAGCCTGGTGAATATCTTCCATTCCGGTCACGACCGGATCCATCCGCCTGCCAGAATCTCTACCGGGTCTGAACAGAACCCCACAGCCACTGTTCAAATACCAACACCATGCGCCAATGCAGTGCAGAGACCATACTGACTGCACTGTCTTTGCACAACGCAGCCGGGTTACCTACTGAGCCATCACGATGGATGGCGTTCAAAAGCTTGCCAGATAGAGCGCCTCCACCTGAGCGCGTGCCCAGGGCGTGCGACGCAGGAACTTGAGGCTGGACTTGATGCTCGGGTCGAACAGAAAACAGCGGACCTCGATCCGTCGGCCAAGCTCCTCCCAGCCGTAATGTTCAACCAGACGGGTCAGGATGGCTTCCAGGGTCAGACCATGCAGTGGATTGTTGGCTTGGGTATTCATGTTTGGAAAATACGCAGATGGGCAGTCACGTTCACTTGCGCAGCAAGTCCTTGAGGTTCGCAAAGGGATTGTGCGTCGCCGCCGTGGGAGCCTCCGCATCGCGACTGCCACCGGCATCCGCCTCCAGATAACGCGAGTGCTCGTTATCGTGGCAATACACGCAGAGCAACTCCCAGTTGCTGCCATCCGGCGGATTGTTGTCATGATTGTGATCGCGGTGATGCAACGTCAGCTCGCGCAGGTTCGCCTGGGTAAATTCCCGCCGGCAACGCCCGCAGATCCAGGGGTAGATCTTCAGTGCCCGCTCGCGATAGCCAGCTTCGCGCTGAGCTGCGGCGCTGCGCGCCTGGGCAACGATCTGATCGAGTTTGTTGCTCATGTCTATCGATCCAGTCTGATGAAAAGTCCGCGCAAACCGGTCCGTCAAGAATGCACCATGGTCCGGCCAACGCACCCCGTGCGCTCGTGGTTCACACCCCGGGCAGAAAGCGTGTCAAAAGCGCTTCGTACTGCGCCAGCACATCATCCCAGCGGAAAGCCTCTTCAAACCGTGCCCGGCTCGCCACGCGCATCGTCTCCAGCACGGCCGGGTCATGCAGCAAGTCACCCAGCACGGCATCCATGTCTGCAGCCCCCGCGAAGAAACGTGCGCCCTCGCCCGCCACCCAGCGGTTGAAACGGTTGTCATGCGCGATCACCGCGTTGCCAGCACCCAACGCCTCCACCAGAGAAGGATTGGTGCCGCCAACCTGATGACCATGAATGTAGGCCAACGAATGGCCGCGCAAAGCACGTAACACAGGCTTGTCGTAGATCGCACCGAGGAATTGCACTTCCGTACTGGCTGCGGCCTTCACCGCGCGGTGATAGGCATTCGTTTCGTCATACTTGCCCAGCACGGCCAGCATCACCCCCCGCGGACGAGCCGAAAACCCCGTCACGGCTTCCAGAATGGAGTTCTCCGGCTCGGCACGCGCGATCAGCGTGAGGAAACGGCCAGGCGTCAGCCCCAATGCGGCCAGCGGCGCCGGATCCGCATCGAGAATCGGCTCGGCCCCATACGGAATCATGGTGATCTTGCTCGCCTTCACCCGGCTTGAAAGATGCGCCTTGATCTGGGGATGGTCAGCCACCAGATGATGCCCCAACCAGCAACCGGCCCAATCGTTGAGCCAGAACCAGGTCTTGGTCACTCCGCCCCACTTGGCACGCGCCCACTCGATGCCATCCATATTGATCAGGTTGGGCACGCCCTTGAGGCGCAGGACGGCACAGAACACTGCGGTGTTATACCCCAGCGTCAGGCACAGGTCACGGTGGCGGGCGGCATGCAGCGTGGCCTGCCAATCGAACACGATGGTGCCTTTCGGCCCCTGCGCCGCCACCGGGATATGCACCCGCTCAACCCCCTGCCAGACATCTTCGAACACCGGCCCGGAGCCATCCTCCTGGCAATACACCACCACGCGCCAGCCGCGCGCCACCAGGTACAAAGCCAGATACTCGGCAAAAGTCTCGAAACCGCCATGCGCGGCTGGCACGCCACGCGTGCCAAGGATTCGAAGAGTTTTCATCTTAGAACCTGTTCATGATTTTCCGTTTGTCATTCAAACCCCTCCCCAGCCGGAGGATCGGGTTTGCACCCCCGATCCGCTTCAGAGGCGCAAGGCAGTGCCTTGCGAATTCCCTCTTCCAGCCCCTTTTCAGGGTAGGGCGCGCGTACCAGCGCGATCTGATGTGCTCCTCCCTGATAAGGGAGCGAAGCGGGGAATTCGGTGAGCACTGCTCGCCGCCCGCGCAGCCGCGAGCCCATGCAGGGGCGAGCGTGGGCGGCCGGGAGGGGTTTTGATTCAGCAATCTGGCATCTCTGCCGCTTCATTTATGACATTCAAAAAATCATAAATAGCTTCTCAGATTTTCACGCCGAGGCCTGCATACAGCGCCAGCATCGCAGCGGTATAGCCGGCCCAGTTGAATCGCGTCTCCACACCATCGCGCGCCGCGCGCCCGGCCCGTGCCAAGTCCGAAGCGGACGTGCCCTGCACCCGGCTCAGCACCTCGGCCAGTGCTGCGGCATCTCCGCTTTCAAAGCGCCAACCATTCTCGCCATCCTCAATCATTTCCGGGATGCCACCGATACGCGCACCGATCACCGGCTTGCCGAAAGCAAAACTCTCCAACACGCTCATCGGTGCGTTCTCATACCACTCCGAAGGCAATACCACTGCGCGCGCGCCCCGGATCAGCGCATGCAGATCGACACCAGAGCGGAAACCGAGAAACTCGATCTCACCCTGCAATTCCGCTTGCAAGGCATGTAGCTCTGCCTCGATGGGGCCGGTGCCAGCAATCTTCAACCGAACGCCTGCCGATTTAGCTGCGCGCATCAAGGTTGCCACGCCTTTCTCTGGCGCCAGTCGGCCAAAATACAGAAAGTAATCTCCCGGCTCGAAGCAAGGCTCGAATTTCACCGCATCCACGTAATTGGGGATGTAGACGAAGCGCTCGCGCGGCCACCCCCACTCGACGAACTTTTCAAGAAAGAAGCGGCTGGGCGCCACCACGCGGGTCAGATGCTTCAGATAAGCCTTCATCGCGCGCTGTAGCCCGCTTTCCACCGCCACGATGGCGCTGGCCGAGAGCGAATCACGCACGCAGCGGTGGCGGATCACGTTGAGCACCGAACCCTCCTTGCAGCGCTCACACACACCGGTGCGATTGAGCATCTTGTAGGCTGGGCAGGCAATCTTCAGATCGTGCGCGGTCATCACCACCGGAATGCCCGCGTCCGAAAGCACCGGCAGGATAGAGGGCGAATGATGGTGGTAGATGCAATGCAGATGCGCCACGTCCGGGCGGAAATCCGCCAGCAGCATGCGCAGCTTGCGCTGTGCCTCGAAGGAGTACACCGCCTTGGCCGCCATCGTGAGCTTCTGCCGCAGCGAATACGCCTGACCGAATTCCAGCTCGTCGATGAAATAGCGACTCCACGGCGTTTCCAGATTCTTGGGATGCCGCATGGAGAAAAACGCGTTCTCCCAGCCCTGAGACTCCATCAGCGCTGCATGGTCGAGATAGACCACGTCCGAGCCGCCGCGCCGGTAGTGATAGCTGTTGATGCTGAGCAGCGCCGGCATGGTTACCGAGCCTCCAGATAGGCCAGCAGCCGCGCGGCGATGTCTGGCCACTGCGCCTGCCCACGTGCGGCCTGCATTGCCGACAGATAGGCCGGGTAATTGGCGCGGATTCGTTGCACCGCACTTGCGAAGTGCATTGCGATCCTGGCATCCGCGTCGAACAGTTCGCCCGCGCCGGCCGGTATTTGTTCGGGGAAGTCTCCCACGCGACTCGCTGCCACCGGCTTGCCGAAGGCCAACGCGAGTTTCAGCACACCGCTGGTAGTGCCCTCCAGATAAGGCAGCGCCACCACATCACTTGCGGCGAAATAGCGCTCCACCTCCTCGAAGGGAATGCGTCGGTCATGCACGATCACATTCGGCCACTGTCTGGCGGCCTCCAGGCGCCGTACATGCTGACTACCATGTGTGGTCAGCGCATTGGCACCCGCGAGAAGAAATTTCAGCTTGACCTCTCCCGCCAAAGCCTGCGCTGCCTCCAGGAAAACCATCAGCCCCTTGCGCGGCTCCAGATGACCAAAAAAGAGCAGCACGAACTCATCTTCCTCCAGCCCCAGCGCCCGCCTCGCCGAACGGCGGTCGATCCCGGTCAGGTCGAAAAGGTCATAGATGCCATGCGGCACCACCAGAATTTCGCCACACACACCAAGCGTCTTCAGCCCGGCGGCGGCGGCCTGGGAATGCGTTACCACACGGTTGAAGGAACGATAGTAGAAGCCATACTCGTACCTGCTCCAGAAACTCGGATAGTGAGGCAGCACATCATGCACCGTCACTGCACAGCGTATGCCAAGCAAATGTAGCAGACGAATGAAAAGCGCATCCAGCCAGGGGAATTTCAACGGTCCCTGCAACAACAGCCAGTCTGGCCGGCGGCGCAGCACGCCCGCCACGAAACGCCAGATATCCAGCGGATAGTGCCGCGAACGCCGGAACACGCGTGTTACAGCAAAACCCAAGGCATCGAAACGCCCTGGCAGGGATTGCGCACTCACCACGCGCACCTCAGCATGCGCTGCCAGTGCCCTTGCCAAGGAAACCGCGTAGTCCGCCAACCCCGAATCGCCGGTGAAGCTCACCACCTCGATTTTCATGCCGGCTCCACCCGTTCCCGCTCCAACCCATGGATGCGCCCGATCAGCGCCGGCCAGGTGAATTGCCGTGCGCGCGCGCGGCAGGCCTCGCCCAGCCCCTGGCCGGTCGCATGTTTCTCAAGCGTTTGCAACACCGCGCCGGCATAGTCATCCAGCGCCTGGTCCAGCACGGGCTGCGCAAGCACCGCCGCACCACAGGAATCATCAACTACAACCCCCGGCCCACCCAGCTTCCAGCACACCACCGGCAGGCCCACCTGCAAGGCTTCGAGCACCACGAATCCTCCTGAGTCACGCAAGCTCGGGTAGAACAGCAGATCGAAATCGGCATAGCGCCGCTGCACTTCATCCTTCGGCAGCCAGCCCAGCCAATGCACGGCATCCGCCAGACCGAGCAGCTCGGCGCGGGCCTGCCATCGCGCGCGATCCTCACCGTCGCCGATGATCGTCAGGCTCACCTCCGGCCGCTGCCGGCGCACCCGCGCCAGCACTTCCAGCCCCAGGTCCATACCTTTCCAACCGATACAACGGCCGACGAACAGCAGCCGTGCGGCACGAGGCCGTGAGGGCGTGGAAGACGGCTGCACCTGCGCGTCACTGCCGATGGCCAGCTCCACGTACGCCTTGCGCCGCACGCGCGCCGAAACGCGCGCCAAATGCCCCTCCGACGTGAAATACACCCGCTGTGCCGTGGCATAGGTCAGGCCCATCAACGGATCGAAACGCACCAGCGCATTGGCCACATGACGCACCCACTCCTTGGCCCGAGCCCGCCAGCCGAAGCCCTGCAGGTAGCCAAACGGGATTTCATCGCCCCCCGCCACCGGCCCGAATACGAAAGGCGCGCCCAACAGCCCCATGAAACTTGGCTGACGAAAACTCACCCAGGTGACGTGATGGACCAAGTCGAATGGCTCGGCCTGGTGCAACGCCCACGCCCGGCGATAGGCCACCCACTGCCAGAAGTAGTAATACAGATGGTTGCGGCGGTTGATTCTCGCAGTCAGGCAATGCAGGCGGGGCAAATCGACATATTCGAAATGCACCGCAGCACATTCGCCAGTTTCCAGCACACGGCGCTCGATGGCCGGCCGATGGCTCGCCCGGGTAAGCACGGAAACCGCCAGCCCCCGCACCGACAACTCCCGCGCCCACTGCCAGCCCACTTCCTCATCGGAACCAAAGTCAGGATCACACAGGCAAACGCCGACAGCAGAATTCTCATCGGGTGGATCACTGGTAGACCACGGAAAAAGCAGTCAGCGGCGGAACACAAATCACATCCCCGGCAGCTACTGCGTTGAAGCTGCGGCGACTGATCTGATAACGATAGGGCTCGGCATCCGTATTGTCCGCCCCGGCCAGATCGCTGCTGAACATGACGGTCTGCACTGTGCGGCCAGCCATCCGGTTGGCCGTCGGGATCACGCGCACCGCCGTGGCCACGCGCGCGCGATTCACCCCGAGCAGCGACATCCGCCCGTCGGCCCCCGCCATGCCAACCATACGCAGGCGATAGCCTCCCGCATAGTCGCGGGCCTCCACCAATGTCGGCGTGGTCATCACGACATCCTCCAGATACCCTTCACGGATCGCCCGCATGGCCCAATAGGCCGCGCTGGGATAGACCAGATCGCCTCCCTTGTTCCAGTGGAACAGCTGCCAGGGCCCACTCACGGAGATCGCGTGCCAGCTCGCCGTGCGAACTTCCGGCATGTCGGTGAGCATCAGGATGAAATTCGCGGCCGAGATGCCCCCCCAGCCACCGGAGGCCTGATACCAATTGGCTTCCCATTTTCCCAACGGATTGGCGGAAGGCCAGCGGCCATGCTCGGTCACATACACCTGAGCGGCAGGGTTCACCCGCCGATAAGTGGCCGCCAGCTTCGCGATGTGGGATTTCATCTGCGGCACTGGATTGCCATCGTAATACGGGTGGATCGTAGCCCCCGCGACCAGAGAACCGATCTCCTGGGCCACGCTCGCGTCGAAAGAAGGTTCGTTGTAACCGGCACCACCACTTCCCCAGGGCGCGGTACGGCCATTGGCCACGAAAGCGGCCTCCGGATGCGTCTGTTTCAATGCCGTAAGCAGCTCGCGCATGCGCTCGGCATACACAGGCCCCGGCCAGCGCAGCCCCTTCTCCCAATCGACCTCGTTGCCGAGCTCGTACGCATCGACCCCACAAGCCTGGCCACCGGCACAGATGGTCTGCTGCTTACCTTTCATCCAGTCCAGCAAGCCCAGATTGTCCGCGATCATGCGCTGCCGGTCGCCCTGGTACCGCTTGCCCGCCACATCCAGCAGGAAAATGCCCCGGCCATTCACCTGCCGCAGAAACTGCAGATATTCCTCCGGCCCGAACGTCGGCAACGCGTTGCCATGGTAATTGGCATAAACAGGCCGACGTGACGCCAAGGGCCCAACCATGGCCGACCAATCCATTTCGTTGCCGGCCGAATAGCGATAGGCCGCGCCCGCGAACGGCTGCAACCATTTGATAACTTCCGGCCGGACTTCCCCCTGCCGCACGTGCCCCTGCTGGAACTGGAACCAATCAACGGAAAATCCGAACAGCGTCTTGGGCACCCCCGGCCTGACCACGCGGGCGGGATCAATCCTGACATCCGTCATGGCCCCGATGGCGCCCGGGCAAGACAACTCCGCGGCCGCTGCGGCCTGGATCAGCGCGCACAACCCCACAAACTGGACAATACGTTTCATGCCGCCCCCTTCCCTTGGTTCAAGCGCTCGGCGATCACCCAGAACACGGCCGGGAAATAGAGAATGACGATTTCCTGGAATCCGGGCGAAGTCGGCGTGGTTCCCAGCACCCACAACAAGGCCGCAGCCGCTGCCAGCCAGGCCCTGCGCACCTCGCGGGACAGGGCCGCAATACCCTTGGTTACGAAATACAGCAGCAGGCAGGCGTAATGCAGCCCCATGAACAGCACGCCAAAATAGCCGCCCTCGCCAATCGCGTTCGGCCAATAGGCGTCCAGCAGATAATGGTTGTAATTGCGCCACCACCATTCCGAAGTCAGCCCCAGTTGAAAATAGGCGGACAAGTCATACTTCATCGCACCAACCCCGCCATAGGCCCCGAGCCCCCGCCCCAGCGGGAAATACTCACGGGCAAAACTCCAGGCACCGTCGTACAGCTGATAGCGCGGAATGACAGAGCGCTGCCAGGTACCGATCCCCCACTGCGGCAGCTCCCGCAGGATGGATTCCCAGAAAAGCCCGACGAAAACGCACAGCAGCAGCGCCCAAGTCACTAGCAGGATCGACGACCTGACGAACAGCGTGCTGCCTGACAGGAAGAAATACAGGGCGGTGATCGCGATGAAGAAAGAGAACATCTCCTGCCGTTGATTGGAAGCCAGCAACAGTGCCACGAGCCCGAAGAACACCAGCAGATCACGCCGCTGGCGCCTCTCCATGAAGCACGCGAAGTAATAGCAGCCCAACACAGCGGAAACCCCCGCCAGAATCGAAGCGTGGTGGAAGATGCCGATCCCCGGGGAAGGCAGATAAAACGTGCTCTCCACAGGAATCATGAAATTCGGGAAGAGCGTGGAATAGAGCCCCTGCCCGGCCCACTGTAATGCCAGCGCCAGCAGGCAGAGCAGGATGAATACCGGTGTCGTCCTCCTGACCGCCGCCTCGACGCTCACCCATTTCGAGAACAGGAACACGAAGCCGAACAAGGCAAATAGCTTCAGATTCGAAACGAGTTGATAGGCCGTCGCCTTAAGTGCCACGGAGGGCGCAAAGACCAGCGAAACCAGCGCCACCGCATGGTAGGCCAGCAGGAAGAACAGCGAGGCCGCCAACCATCTTTCCCGAAACCGGCCCGCCGCCAGCCAGCAACCCAGCAGCCCACCGGCAAACACCAAGACCTGCCAGGCGCCGTTGAGCGAAACACCGGTCACGCCGAAAAAGATCCCGAGGAAATAGAAGAGCAGAAACTGCGACCAGAACGCCGCCTGCCCGAGTCGCTGCGCGGATTGGTTCCAGAACCAAACCGCACCAACCACCAGCAGCGGTAGGGACATCAGCAGCAAAGCGAAAACCAATAGCCCTGCGCCCAGCGCCGCGCCGAGGAGCAATGCAAAAAACAGCGCGCCCAAACCCAGCAGCAGGATCAGACTCCAGTTCCCCTGACGTGGCAGCAACTTCCAGATCCTTTCGATTGAAATACAAAAACAGCTAAAAACGCAAAGCCCGGCCCTTCGGGTTCTTAACCCACTCGTAGATGCGTTTGACCTCTAGCCATTACGTCCAGCCTCTCTGTTGATCGCAATTCTCTTTCCGACAGCAATAAAGGGCTTTTCGACCCAGTGGTACAACAGAGGAGAAACCACTGCGGTCACCAACATAGCAAACAGCACCGCGATCTGAAAAACAGTTTGATTCCCGACATCCTGAAAGCGCCCTACCAAACTCACAACAAGTACAAATACTGGAATATGAGCAAGATAAGTTGAGTACGAACACGCGCCAAAATACCTCACGACCCGATTCACGCCAAAAACGAACTGAAGTCGCTGCAGCCACCTCGGCATGCGCACGCCATCTAGCTCGACCACACAAAAAACCATGAAAACGGTCCAGATGATTCCCTCAATGCTGCGCAAAAAAAGCATGGATGCAATGATCGGTATGGCAACAGGCCAAACTTTCTCCTTCAATACGGCTACTGTCGGAAACAACAGTCTAGAAATAATTCCGATCAAAAAGAACTGAATCGATAGAAAAAGCATTGATGGAAATGGGTACGCCGTGGCAAACAGCGCTTTGCTTGCAAAGCCAAGAACGAGAAGCGCCGCACACACAAACGATGCGCATGTCAGGCTCCTTTTCATGAAAAAAAGGATCAAAGGCGCAACCAGATAGAACTGCCACTCAAGCGAAAGACTCCATGCTGGCGCCAAAAAAGTCGTGCTTGCATATTTCAAGATTGATTCTGGTATGGCGCCATGGAGCATGGTTAGATGAGCTATTGAATGCCAGAAAAAATTCTCATCCTGATGCAAAAGCCGATCACCGCGCATCTCTTTTTCGAAAACCCAGGAAGGCTCTGCATAGACGGCCTCGTACATCCCCACGAAAGCGACCGACACCACGATGCACAGAATATAAATAGGAAAAATACGAAAGAACCGCCTTGTGATATAAGCAACATACCCCTCTGATTTATTCACAAGCAGATGCGTAATTACGAATCCGCTTATCATGATAAATACATTAACTGCCACACCACCCTTTGTTAAGAAATCAGAAGCCGCCTGTGGAATCCAAACCGGAACACCCGCCAAATGAATCGCGTGCCCCACGACAACCCACCACGCCATCCAAGCGCGAAGTCCTTCAAGGCAAACGAAATTCGATTTGATCATTGGATCTCTCGCTTCTCGAGCAATGCCACCAGAGCAGCGGCAGAACCATACGCGGACTCTCGCCACACGCTGCTTTTCTTCTCCAGTTCAGCGGTTATCTGCTCCCTGACCTTGGACAGCATGGCGAGATGCGCGCCCAGCGAATCACGACTGACACGCGGCGTTTCAAGCACATAATCCGTATGTCCGAAAAGATCCTGGTTGATTCCCTTTGCCTTGACGCTGTAGGCAATTGACGTCGTGGGCACACCTTGCGAGAGGGCAGCCACCGTGGCGTGCGTGCGGGCCCCCATGAAGTAGGTACAGCGCCGGATCACGCCCTTGAGCTGGGCTGCGTTGAGCCCTCGGGGCAGCAATTGCACACGCGATTGCTGGGCGGGCTCCAGCAAGGCCCGGATGCGGCGCATATAGGCCCAGTCGCTGTTGTCTTCGCCGCCGTCGAGCGGGTCGACATGGGGAATCAACAGGACATCCATGCCATCGGCCTCGACCACGTCGGACAAGAAGGCCGCCACCTCCTGCTCCAATGCCGCGCGAGCCTCGTCGGAGCTGCGGAACTTCAGGATCAGCGGGCTGATGTTGAAACCCAGCACGGGTCGCGCCCCGGCGAAGCAGCCCTCCAACGCCGCGGGCACCGCTTCGGCATCCAGGGCGAAGGCCGGATCGGTGACCTGTTGCACGTTGCGCAGGCCCAATTGCTGTAGGTAATCGAAACTGGCGGTTTCGCGCACCGTGATCAGGGCGAAGCGCGCCAGGAAGGCACGCATCTGGCGCTCGGTGGCCGGGTGAGCCGAGAACGGACCGACCGAGGCGGCCCACAGCACCGCCGGTTTTCCCGCCTGCATGGCTGCTTCGCAGAGGCCTGCCCAGTAATGGAGAGACTCCAGTCCATAGTCGAGCGAAATGATGTCGCCGCCCGTCATGATCAGAACGTCGGACTGCCCGATCAACGCACGGGTAGCAGCGCTCACGCGATAGCGGGGCACGATGCCGGCAAGCGAAGGCAGCACCCGGCGCGCACGCCCCCACCAACGAATGAGGCCAGGAAAGGGTTCGGGATCTACGAACTGAACCCCCAGCGCTGCCGCTTCGGGCCACTGGCGACTGTCCAGGTCGATGCGCCGCGAGGGCACAAGGAAACTGGCCTCAGGGAAGACGCTGCGGATGGTCTTCACGTTGGCGCGGATCAGAGCCTCACAGCCACGGTTGCCGAAGTTGTCCTGCCCTGCGAAATAAACCTTCATGCCGTTTCCATTCCGTTTTTTTACCGTTCAATGGCAGACATACACCGTCTGCAAGGCACGCCGCGGCGAACGCGGCACCAGTGCCTGCGTCGCAGCATGACCGATTGCGATGAACATGACGATGCGCTCACTGTCGGCGATACCGCCCAGCGCATGAGCCCGCTGGTCTTCCGCCGGTGCAACGCACCAGTTGAGGCAGCAGGACGCGATGCCCTCAGCCTGCAAGGCCAGAATCAGTGCCATGGCGAACAAGCCGCCGTCCACATAGGGTTCGTTACGCTCGGATGCATCGAAAAAACCACTGGTTTCGGCCGTCAGCACCAACAGGCTGGCTACGGTCTGGCCGAATCCACGGTTGCCATTCTGCAAGGCCAGCAACGCATCGATTTGCGTACGTTGGGAATAGGCATGTACACGGGCCGGTTGGCGGTTGCAGGCACTGGGGCTCCATTGCGCCACCGCGACCGCGCGGGCCACGGCCGCCGGGTCCACCGGGCGAGTGTCGAAATCGCGCACACTGCGCCGGGCCAGCATCAACTCATGAAACATGCCGGACGCATTCCCGGAGATTGCCGGCAAGACCGGCACGGGAGTACGCGAAGCATCTTGCGATGCCGGCGCACCCTCCAATTCGGCATCCAGCCGGCGCAGCAGGATTTCGCCACGCGGTGGGGGTGTCCGCTCCAGACGCTGACGATAAGCCCACAAGGCTTCCAGGGCGCCGAGGTAGACGGGATCTTCACGCGGATAGTCGCGTGCGCGCCATTGCACCAGCAGATCCAGTGTGGCGATGGCCGGGTCGTAGCCGAAGAAGCGCGGTTCACCGGGCATGCACAGCCCTTTTTCGAGCTTGTGGTACTGGAACAGCAGTTCGGCGCTGCAAGCCCAGTAACGGGCACGGCCGCCCTCGGACCAGCGCATGTGGCGACACGCCGAGCGCACATCGCTGGCGAAATACCAGAGCTTGCGCACATGGTGGTACCACTGGCGCGCGACTGCATACAGACGCGCAATACCGGCATACCGGTCAGCCAGTTTGCGGATCAGCGCCTTCACGCCTTTGCTCCTTCCTTGATGAAGACGAATCGCCCGAGCACCGGAAACACGGTCTGCAGCCATTGCAGTTCCTGAGCACAGAACGGACGTAGCAACCAGCATGCAAGCAACGCCAGGCCCCCCGCCAACCCGCCCAGTAACAGCCCATCCAGTGCGAACCAGTCGCGCAGCAACCAGGGGCAAAGCGCCAGCAGAACGGCGAGCAACATGCGCGCAAGTCCACCGAAATCGATTCCCCGCAATATCCCCTGACGGTGGCGCAGGATGCCATAGCAGACGACAGACCAGACCAGCTCGCTGAGCCCAAAGGCAAGTGCGATGCCAGCAGCTCCCCAGGTTTTCGCCAGCCAGATGCCGGCCGGCAATGCAACCAGACTGGCCGCCGTGGCAAACAGCGGCGGCCAGGAATCCTCTCGTGCCAGGCAATACAGCGATAGCGTCTGGTGCACGGCGACCATCAGCAATCCGGCCAGGATCAGCGCCAAGGTGATGCCGGCCTGCGGATAGGCTCCGCCAGAAACCAGCGACAACACTCGATCGCCCCCCAATACGGCAGCAGCCAGCAGAGGCAGGATCAGCAGCCAGTTGAGCTTCACGCACAAACCGACCAGGCCGGGCAGCACCGTGGCGGCGTCCTCTCGCCGGGCAGCCGCCACGAAGACTGGGCGAAAGACACCGGCGAGCAGGTTGGCAGGCATGTAGCGCTGCACCACCGCAGCCAGGGAATAGGCAAAACCAAAGACCGCCAGCACTGCGCTGCCAGCCACACCGGCGAGCACCAGTTTGAGCGCATCAGGCCCATAGCCAAGCCCGAGCACCTGCGCGGCATACGCTGGCAATGAGAATCGCACCATGCGCCGCAGGTCTGGCGCCGCGGTAGCGGAAGACGCCACTGCGCTCTTGAACCAGAGCTGCACCAGCAGGCCCAAGCCGATCAAGGCACCGGCAGCGGTGGCGAATACTTCCACGAGCAACACGCCAACAAGCGTCAGCGGCCCTTGCATCAACAACAGCGCGACGCCTCCAAGACGCAGCAGGGTACGCAAGGTCAGGGTGAGCTGACTGCGGCCCTGACACAGCATGGAATCGAAGATGGCTTCGATGAAACGGGCCAATCCCTCGGCCAGCATGATGGCCGCCAGCCATGGCACGCACGCAGCCAGCGCAGAAGCCAGGCCGCGCTCGATCAGCCAGGATGGGGACAGCAGGCAGAGCAACAACGCCGGTAAGGCAAGGCTCAGCACCCGCCAGCCAAACAAACGCCAGACCGGACCGGAAGGCCGGATCTCGCCGGACAGACTCTCGCTGGCATGCACAAAGCGATACACAGCGTGCAGCAATCCACAATTGCTTGCCAGAACGACGATCTCGATCAATGCCCAGGCCGCGAAATAGCCGCCGTACTCGACCGGCGCCAAAAAGCGCGACAAGAGAATCAGCAACAGCAGCCCCCCCACGGCCGAGAGCGGCCGCCCGATCAGCAGCGAAAACATGCTCTGACGGACCCGCTGGGAGGTGGTCTTGGCATTCATCGGGAGTCCTTGCCAGCTGGCGAACCGCCAGACCTCATGGCGACCGGCCCGGCCACACGCGGCAGGACGGTCGCAGACACGGCTTGGAGCAATTCCCGGGCAAAACTCCCTTGCTGCCGGAAGGCCGCATCACTATCCCGGGAAATGCTGGAGACACGGAACAGCAGACCATCAGGGATCTGGCCACGCAGGCTGTACTTCATCTCGGCAAACTTCTTGTCCAGCCCGCCCAACGTGGCGTGCTCGCCGACCACAGTCCAGTACGTGATCGGCTCGAAACGCTGCCCGGCATAGGTTTCCAGATGACGGACAGGAATCTCTCCCGAGTCGGACGACAGACTTCCCTTGCGGTTGGACAGCACCTGAAAGCCCTGAGCGGGATAGCAGACTTCCGGATAATGAAGCTGCATGCCATCGCGCTGATCTTCTCCATACGCAATGGAAAGCATCATGGCCTCGCCGGTGCGGCGATTGACGTAAGTGCGGGCGAGCGTCTGGGTATAGATCTGGCTCAGCAACTCGGCCTGTTGCGGATTGACGATACCGCCGTGGGCCTTGGGCAGGGTTTCCCAATCGCCGAACGACATGGGAATGATTTCTTCCAGATTCAGCGGCCCCAGCTGGTCGGCCAGCTTGTGACGCGGCACCAGCGCCCAGGCGCCAACAGCCGTGACGATCATCAGGCAGCAAGCGACGATGGCACGATGCAGGGCGCTCATACGGCCTCTCCGGTGAATTTCCGACTGCAGAACCGAAGTAATCTGTCGACCGCGATGATCAGCAGCAAAGCACTGAGGAACAGCACCATGCCTGCGAAACCATGCAGGAAGCCCTGCCCTGCCGCGTCGCCCAGGTGATAGGTGATCAGACTGAGCACCGTAACGCGGATGACATTGGCCGCGAAGCTGATGGGCACGATCAGGATGGCCAGCGTGACGTTACGGAAGATGGAGGCATGACGAACCAGATTGAGGTAGAGCAGCCCCATGGCCTCCAGCGTGAAGAGGGTCTGCAAGCCAGCACAGGCATCGGCGACCAGCAACTGGTACTGCCCGATCTGCAGGATCACACCACTGCGCGCGATGGGGTAGCCCGCCTGATAGAGGATGGCCTCGGTGACGTTGGAGACGGCCAGCTTCATGGGCTGAGTGAGCGCATCCACCACCGCACCCGGCAGGGGAATCATGAACAGCATGAAGAACAGGCCGAACCAGATGGCGACGAGTTGGCGCGGACCACGCAGCAACAGCAGACTGCCGATGAGCATGCCGATGAGCGAACCGATCTCGAAAATCAGGATGCCTTGCGAACGCCCCAATGCATAGAGCAGCGCGCTGAGGGCAAGAAGCGGCCAGGCAATGGCGGGGCGGGGAGAATTGCCACGCTGGGGCGCTTCGGTCGGCGCGTAGATATCGGGCCAGCGTTTCCAGATCAGCCAGCAGGCGATGGCCAGCACAATGGGGCCATGCGCCTGGGCCTCCGTCGCCCAGATGCCATGGAACAACCCCCAGAAACTGGGAATGTAGAGCACGGCCAGCCCCAGAGCGATCAGAGCCCAAGGACGCCAATCAGGACGAGAAACGGCGCTCATGCAAAGCCCTCGATCACGACAGAGCAGATTCGAGCGCCAAGGCCCTCACCTGTGGGGGCTCGGCAGGAGCCAACCTCAACATGCGAAGCAGTCCTCGGCGACAACGCTGGCAATTGCGGCGTGAGCTTCGGATGCATCTCAGTGCTCGTTCATGACGCTGCCGACCAGCTGCGCGCCAGCCTGTGTGATGGCCTGGGCGGTAAAGGCAAGTCTGGATACCGGGCTGAGATTCTTGCGGGCTACCAGCACGGCTGCGCCGGCACGCGCGGCAATCGCCTGGGCATCCGCGCAATGCGTTGCAGCGGGACTGTCGATGATGATCACATCGAAACGCGTCTGCAGATGTGTCAGCAATTGCGTGAAGGCCGGGCGGGAAAGCAGTTCCTGCGCATTCGGCGGCGTCGCCCCCGCCGGCAGGACGGATAGCCCCAGCAACGGAGTGATGCGCCTGATGGATTCCTCTCCGCCTCGCCCGGTGAGCACGGCAGACAGGCCGAGCCGGTTATCCAGTCGAAACAGGGTGTGCTGACGCGGATGTCGCATGTCGGCATCGATCAGCAGGGTACGTTCGCCCAATTGCGAGAACACCACGGCCAGATTGGCCGCCATCCAGCTACGCCCTTCTCCGCGTTCCGGACTGACAATCGTCAGCGCCTTGTTGCCGGCCTCCGCGCCGAACCAGCGCAGCATCAATTGGGTGCGTAGTGCGCGCAACGCCTCGACCGCCGGCGTATTGGGCGCGAAGGCCGCCACGACTTCGTCCGCCACGACATCATCGCCTGGACGCAGATAGGCATAGTCGAACTGGCGCGCCAACGCGAAATCCAGATCCTCTGCGGTAATGAGGCCAAGCTGAAGCGCAGCGTCGCCAAAACGCAGGTTCTTCTCGCGAGCGAATCGCAGGGCCTGTTCGGCTTTCTCCGGCGTGAGGCGACCGGCGTCGATCAGCAAGGCACCGATGGCACGGGGATTGGGAGAGACAGTGGCATTCATGACTGGGCGGGAGCGATCTGGATGCAAGGGATGACGGCGGCGCGATTCCACACACCGGGCACTGCCACGGCAATGGTGCCGTCGAGGCGCATTTCAGCGGCAGGAAAGACACAGGCAGCCATCAGCGAGCCCCCAGCAGGCGGCGCAATCCGCGACGCGGGCGGAAGACGGCACCTGCATCCTGGATCACGCCCAGCACGGGTATTCCACCGAGCACGATCTGCAAGTCCTGTGTCCCGCGGATGCGCTTGTCGAGCAGTTCCAGCATCAAGGCAGTGCCCACACCAAGCAGTGTGCCAAGGAAGATGGCAACGACCAGGTTGAGCAACAACTTGGGGCTGGCATGGCGCAGCGGCTCGGTTGCTGCATTGAGCAGCGAGATATTGGTCTGCTGGATCTCACTTTCCAGGCTTGTCTGGGTGAGGCGCTGGCTGAGTGCGTCATAGGTACGCTGGGCATTGGCCACATCGTTCTGCAACACGGTGAGTTCGTCACGCTGGTTCTTGAGCTGCAGCACCCGTTCGCGCTGGGCATCCAGCGATGCCCGGATCTCGCTCTCACGCTGCAGATTGACCTGGGTGTTCGCCCCCAGGGAACTGACGACCTTGCGGGTTTCCTGGTCGATGCGGTCGCGCAGGCTGCCGATCTCGCTCTCGGTGCGTTGATACTCGGGGTGATTGCGACCCAGCCGGTTGGTGAGTTCCTCACGGCGGGCTTCCAGTTTGGCGAGCTCAGCCTTCAGGCCGGAGATCAACGAACTCTGCAGCACTTCGGGCATGGTGTCCCGGTTCGCAGCCTGACGCTGTCGCGACTGCGAATCCACGCGCGCACCCTGCACGGCCACCAGCTGGCTGGAAAGCTCGTTCAGGCGGGCTGTCTCGATATCCAGCCGCTCATCGGCAGCCGTGATGCCGTTCTCGCGCTGAAAGTCGGAAAGGCGTCTCTGAGCCGCCTCGATTTCCTCGCGGATGACCTTGGTGCGCTCGGCGAAGAAAGTGGCGTACTGGCGTGCAGGCTCCACGCGCAACTCGAGATTGGTATCGATGTAGGCCTGCGCGAAGGCATTGGCGAACTGCGCGGCGGTACGCGGATCCGGCCAGGAGAAACCGATGTTGATCACATTGGACTCGCGCGAAGGCTTCACGTCCAGGCGTTTGATCAGCATGTCGATCAGCCATTTGTCGAAGCTGCCGCGTCCCTGGGTCTCTTCGCGCCATTGCTCGCGGAATTGCGACACTTCATTCAGCTTGAGGAGACCGATCACGCGCTGCGCGACACGGTCGCTGTTGATGATGTCGACCTGTGTGGCCATGTAGGAAGGCATCAGCATCGCCTGCATCTGCATGCCGGAAAGCATGTCTATCCCTTTTGCATCCACCACCACAGAAGCGGTGGCGGCATATTGCTTGGGCAGCAGCAGGCTGACAGTGGCCGTGGTGGCCACGACGACGACGAGCACGCCAAACACCAGCCAGAGGCGCGCGCGCAGGATGAGGAGGAATTGCTCGAAATTCACGCCAAGGCTCCGCTCAGAAAAGGCTTTCCTGGACGTAGACCACGTCATCCGCCTGCAGGGTATCGCTCAGGCCAGGCTTGAGCGTCTGGATGTTGCCGGCAGCATCGCGCCGGTGCACCGCGATTCCGCGCTGTGTACCGCGCGGGGTCAGGCCGCCACCGGTGGCCAGTGCCTGGATGAGAGTCATGCTGCGTTCGAGGCGATAGACACCCGCGCGCTGCACTTCACCATAGATATAGAAAACAGGTGCGCGATGCACGTAGAGCGTGTCACCCCCGGCCAGCAGGATGTCGTCATCCGTGGTGTTGTGCAGATACATCTCGGCGATATCGACCTCCTTGCGGAAGGCCTTGCCTCCCCGGATGCCGGTAATGATCACCACGTCAGCCCCTGTGCCGGCAATGCCGCCAGCCATGGCAATCATGTCGGAAAGCCGGGTGTTGAACGTTTCCAACGGGAAACGCCCTGGCTTGCTTACCTGCCCCAGCACGGCGACCTGGCTTCCCCTTACCTGCACAGGCAGCACATTCACTTGCGGCAGACGCACAAAACCACCGTCTGCCAATGCTTTGGCGATCCGCTGCTCGGCGGCCGGTACGGTCAGCCCGCCAACGATCAAGCTGCCCACCAGTGGGAAAGTCACGGCATTGGCTTCGGAGACGCGGGCTTCGGTCGTCAGATCCGGATTCTGGAATACCGTGATGCGAATGATGTCGCCCGGCCCGAGCAGGTATTCACGCGGCACCTGGGCCTGTACGGCCGGCAGCAAGGCCAGAAGGGCCAGCGTGGCAAGGATTCGGTTGAAGAGTTTCATGGTTCTGGCAGGAATCTGTGAGGGCGGGACGTACATCACTGTGCAACGCTGGCGGCAGCAGCGGACTGCGTGGCGGGCGGATGGAAGTCACCGAGGTATTCGATGCTGACCTTCTCGCGCAGACGCTGGGATTCGGTACGGATACGATCGGCACGTGCCTGATTGAACAGGAACTGCTCGATCATGCCGCGGGCCTTGGCCTCGTTCACCGGCTCCTGCCGCGACTGCAGCAGTTGCACCAGTTCCAGTCCGGTGGGGCTGGTGATGGATGCCACCTGGCCATCCTTGAGCTGATGCATACGCGGCAGCAATTGCATGGGAATCTGCTCGGCGGCGCGCGTTGCCGTGTCCGTCGAATAGCGGATGTCGTTCTGTTTGAGCCAGACCACCAGCTCATCAAAATTGGAGACCTTGCCTACCTGCTCCAGCACGGCCGGCTGGGCTGCGGCATCCGCCTGGATGGCGATCAGGCGATAGGTGTAGATACGCCGTTCGGTGAACAACTCGGGATGTTTGGCGAAGTAATCCTTGATCTGCAGATCGTCCGGGCGTGGCGCCTCGCCAGCCAGGCGTTCTAGCCAGGCACGCTGCAGCACCTCCCGCCGGGCGGCCTCGATCTGCTGCAGCACTGCCGGATCGCGATCCAGCTTCTTCTCCAGAGCTTTCTGTACCGCGACCTCCTGATCGACCAAGCGGTCAAGCACCTGCGCGGTGTTTTCCGGCGTCGATGGCAGGCGGGCCTGCTGCAGCGCGAAATTGAGTTGATGTACGGAAACCTCGCCCCCATTCACGCGCACAGCCACCTGTGAAGCGCTCTTGTTCTCCGCGCTCTTGTTGCACGCCACCAGGGCCACTGAGCACAAGGTAGCGAGGCCAAGCCCGCGCAGTGTTTGCCGAATCATCAACCAGCTCCTTGAATCGAACCTCGGGATAGATGCGCAAGCATACTAAATAGTGCCGGCAGCTCAGGGCTTTTCGGCCATGAGTGCAAAAAAACTCACATATTCAACAAAACTGACACGCCCCGCCAGAAGCACTTCATGACATTCATCAACACGCGAAACACAACCCCTAGTAGCAAAAGTCTGGATACCCAAACCCAGCACTCCCGAATCCAGCCCTCTACTGGCCAAGCCCCAAGAAGAATCGCCGGCCCCCATGCAATCAGGTACCCTCGCGGGCTCTGCTTCATCGGCCCCCTGCCATGCACCCCGTTCACGACGCTGACGCACTGCTGCTGCTCGCCCTGGTCCTCGCCTCCAAACGTCATCCGGCCACCCTGGAAGAAACCATCATCGCCCTGCACAGCGTCCGCCCGGAACTGCCCGGCGGAGTCCGCCTGCGTGAAGCCTTTGCCCGCCTCTCGGCGCACGGTCTCATCCAGCCGAACGAAGCTGGCTACACGCTCACAGCAGCGGCAGAAACCCTGCTATCGCAAGTCCCTGTCCGTGGCGAGCTGGATAACCGCCTTTTCGAAATCAAGCGCGCACTTATAGATCTGGAGCCAGTAGCCGGAATCGAGCCCATCCGGCTGGAATCCCAACGAGTCACAGAGGCAGTACAGGCTTTCAGGGCCAGCTTGCCACCGCCGACGAAATCCGAACGCTTTGCCGCACGACCCGGCAAGCAGTCACGCCCCGTACGCCGCCGCTGACATGTCCGGATTCAGCACACTGCCACTGCCAGCCGCCCAACTCGCGGTGCTGGATCAGCTCGGCTACCAAGAGATGACACCGATTCAGGCCGCCAGTTTGCCGCTTACGCTGGCAGGCCATGATGTCATTGCGCGTGCAAAGACCGGCAGCGGCAAGACCGCGGCTTTCGCTTTGGCGCTGCTTGCCCGCCTGCAACCCAGGCAATTCGATACGCAGGCCATGGTGCTCTGCCCTACTCGCGAACTCGCCGAGCAGGTAGCCCAGGAAATCCGGCGACTTGCCCGCGCGCAGGACAACACCAAAGTGCTCACGCTCTGCGGTGGCACACCAATCCGAGGCCAGCTGGACAGCCTCAGCCACGGCGCGCACATCGTGGTCGGCACACCCGGCCGCATCATGGACCATCTGCAACGAGAAAGCCTGCAACTGGGTTCGCTGGCAACTCTCGTGCTGGACGAAGCCGACCGCATGCTGGACATGGGCTTTCTGGACGATATCGCCTGGATTGCAGAGCGCTGCCCACCAAGCCGGCAGACCATGCTTTTCTCCGCTACCTGGCCTGAAGCCGTCGAACATCTGGCTGAACGATTCATGCACCAGCCACAACGGGTCATGCTCGAAGAGACCCACACCCCCGGTCAGATCCGCCAACGCTTCTACCTGATAAGCGAAGAAGAACGCGTACCTGCCATTGGCAAGCTGCTTCGCCACTACCGCCCCGCCAGTACGCTCGTCTTCTGCAATACCCGCGAGCAATGCCGCACACTCTGCGAGCAACTACAACAAGAAGGTTTTGTCGCTCTCGCCCTGCACGGGGAACTTGAACAACAGGCGCGCGATCAGGTTCTGATCCGCTTCGCCAACGGCAGTGCTTCCGCGCTCGTAGCCACGGACGTGGCCGCGCGCGGATTGGACATCGCCCAGCTCGATTGCGTGATCAATATGGTGCTGAGCCCGGACCCCGCAGTACACGTCCATCGCGTGGGACGGACCGGACGCGCGGATCAGCAAGGCTGGGCACTGAGCCTGGTCAGTGAAACGCAACGCCGCCGGCTGGAAGAGATTGCCCGTACCAACCACTTCGAGCCGGAATGGCACGCGCTCGAGTCCCTCACGGACGATCCGACGCCTCTGCACCCGCCCATGCGCACGCTGCAGATTCTCGGGGGCAAGAAGGACAAGCTACGCCCCGGCGATCTCATGGGGCTGCTGGCCCATGCCGCCAGCCTCACGTGCGAACAGGTAGGCAAGATCCAGGTGCTCGATCAGGTGAGCTACATCGCCGTCCGCCGCGAACAAGCTGCCGAAACCCTGCGCCGTATTGGCCAGGGCCGCATCAAGGGTCGTTCAGTAAAGGCCCGTCTGCTGACCTAAGGCAGATCGATCGTCGGCGGGGAAGTTGATCCCCGCCGCCTTCCGGGCCCCTTCATGCCCACCAGCCCCCACACTTTCCCAACGGCACCGCATGCGGCGCCATCCGGCGAAAAAATAGGTCTGGAGACCCGCCAGACGAGCGGTGGTCTGGGCCTTACCTCAAACAAAAAGAGCCCCAACGGGGCTCAGGACACACATCTCTACATTTTTTTACACACCACCAGAACAAGGCACGGACTACCGCCGTATTGTCAATTTCGACCCCCAATCTGGAAACTTGAGCCATTTCTGACACGAAAGTACCGTTCAGCATTCACTGAAACCCTTGCTGTACAAGGATTTCACCCAGGTTTCCCTTCGTCGATTTTTTTTGTTTGCCTGCATGCTCAGCTCACCCTAAATAAACTCCGGTTTCGTTCCGTAGATGGGCACATGGCAACGCCGGACATGCAACAACGGCTAGCCGCCCCACAGGATTTCGCCTGTGATCGGTTGCCCAAGCAGCCGGAAGTGAGAAACGCACATTACAAGGAGCCTCATCATGGCATTGACCATCAACACCAACGTCGCTTCGCTCAACGCGCAACGCAACATCACGAGCACGCAATCTTCGCTCAACACCTCGCTGCAGCGCCTCTCCTCCGGCCTGCGCATCAACAGTGCCAAGGACGACGCTGCCGGCCTCGCGATTTCCGAGCGCATGAGCTCCCAGATCAAGGGGCTGAGCGTTGCATCGCGCAATGCCAATGACGGCATCTCGCTGGCGCAGACCGCTGAAGGCGCGCTGGTTGAAATCGGCAACAACCTGCAACGTATCCGCGAGCTGTCTGTTCAAGCGTCCAACGCGTCCAACTCCAAATCCGACCGCGAAGCGCTGCAGTCCGAAGTCAAGCAGCTCATCTATGAAATAGACCGCGTCGCCAACCAGACTTCCTTCAACGGTGAAAAGCTGCTCAATGGCGACTTCACCAACAAGCTGTTCCAGGTGGGTGCCGACACCGGCCAAACCATCGGCATCAACAAGATCGTCGATGCCAACGTCGATACGCTGGGCAAGGTTTCCTTCATCGGCCCTGTGACCGGAGTGTCCGTCAGCGGAGTCGACGCGACTGGCTCGCAAGTCACCGGCACCATCACCATCAACTACACCACCACCGCAGCAGATGGCACGACCGGTTCCGGCACCGCCACGACCGACACGATCACCATTGCGGCCGGTACTACGGATGGCGATGCAGCTGCCGCAGTTGCCGCAGCCATCAATGCCAAGATGGACCTCACCGGTGTCTATGCTGAAGTCGCAGATGACGGCTCCCTGACCTACAGCTCGGTCAAGGCAAACCAGACGTTCGATGTCGGCGTGCTGACCGGCATTGCAGCAAGTGGCGCAAGTGCAACAGATCTGGCTGTCAGCGGCACCGTAACCAACGTGGAAGATATCGACATCTCGACCTTCGTCGGTGCCCAGCAAGCCCTGGAAGTGGTGGACAAGGCTCTGACCGAGGTGAACTCCGCGCGGGCAGACATGGGTGCGGTACAAAACCGCTTCTCCTCCACAATCGCCAACCTGGCAACTTCTTCGGAGAACCTGTCGGCATCTCGAGGACGTATCGTGGATGCGGACTTCGCCTCGGAAACCGCCAACCTCAGCCGCGCGCAAATCCTGCAACAAGCAGGCACGGCGATGCTGGCCCAGGCTAACGCACTGCCGCAACAAGTGCTCAGCCTGCTGCAATAAACCGTTCCACTCCCACGAAAAAGCCCGTCCCAGACGGGCTTTTTTGTTTGAGTCATTGACCCGTCAGATACGCCAGCCTAAAGTCACCCACTGAATTTCGCCCACCTTAATGTCAGTAAATCTGCGGGACTCTGCCTCTCGGAGTGACACGAAAACAGGACAAAGTGGAGCGAAGAATCAATCGGGACATGAATCGCCCCCGGTTCACTAGACACTTCGAAGCCTTAAGCTGGCAACCAAGTGGAGGTGTCTATGAGTAGCAAGCGATACACGGAAGAGTTCAAGATTGAAGCGGTCAAGCAAGTGACCGATCGCGGACATAGCGTTGCGGACGTTGCCGGGCGACTGGATGTGAGCAT
>NZ_MDUX01000055.1 GCF_014736495.1 Candidatus Dactylopiibacterium carminicum | reverse complement strand
TGAAAAACAGTATTTCATGAAGCTCGGGGCTGTCTAGGAAACCCGGGGCGATTCAACCTGGGTCAGAGCCTGCGCTTCACGCGGCCGGTCAAACCTGGTGATCGCCTGACGGTCAGCGTGGTCGTACGCGAAAAGTACGACGACAAACGCCGGGTATTGCTCGATTGCGAATGCACGAATCAGGACGGCAAGACCGTGCTGAAAGGCGAAGCCGAAGTAATCGCACCAAGCGAGAAAATCCATCGCTCGCGCAGCAACGCACCGTCGGTCACGCTGGGGGGCTTGCCCTTCGCACTGCTCAGCTGAATGCCTTACCAGCCGCGTCGTTCGGCAAAAGCCTGTGCCACGGTACCCAGATCAGTGTGTTCAAGCTCACCACCGACGGGCACGCCGCGCGCGATGCGGCTCACGCGCAGACCACGCGCGCGCAGCATCTCGCCCAGGTAATGCGCGGTTGCCTCACCTTCGTTGGTGAAGTTCGTGGCGAGGATCACTTCCTCCACCAAGCCATCGGTGGCCCTGGCCAGGAGCTGGTCAAGCTGCAGTTCGCGCGGCCCAACGCCATCGAGCGGCGAAATGCGCCCCATGAGCACGTAGTAGAGCCCACGATAGGCTTGTGTGGACTCCATCACGGCGAGATCCGAGGGCATCTCCACCACGCAGAGTTGTGCCGGATCCCGCTGCGGGCTCAGACAACGCTCACAGATCTCGGCTTCGGTGAAGGTATTGCAGCGCGTGCAATGTTTCACCTGCGTCAAGGCATCCGCCAATGTCCGGGCAAGCTTCGCGGCGCCCTCTCGGTCGCGTTGCAGCAGTTGATAGACAATACGCTGTGCGGACTTCGGGCCAACACCCGGCAAGACACGCAAAGCATCGACAAGCTGATCAAGTAAGGAAGCGGGCATGATGTCAAAAAACGAAGCGGCGCCAGGCGCCGCTTGAATACTGGATTCAGAACGGAAGCTTCATGCCAGGTGGCAGCCCCATCCCCGAGGTAAAGCCGGACATTTTCTCGCTCGTCGTTACCTCGACCTTGCCTACGGCATCGTTGAGCGCGGTCACGATCAGATCCTCCAGCATCTCGCGATCATCCATCACGGCATCGCTGATCGCCACACGCTTGACCTTGTGATGACAGTTGATCGTCACCTTCACGGCGCCAGCGCCAGCCGAGCCTTCGACTTCGATCTGCCCCAGCGCCTCCTGCGCCTTCTGCATGTTCGCCTGCATCTGCTGGGCTTGTTTCATCAGACCGGCAAGGCCGCCTTTCATCATGGGTTCTCTCCTGACAAGGGTTTTACGGAAGACTCGACCAGCGTGGCATCGAAACGCTCGACGAGCTCCTGCACAAAGGGATCTGTTTCAAGCGAGGCCACGGCTTCCGCATGCGCCAGACGCCGCGCGGCATCGTCACGCTGCGCCGGCGTTTCGGACTGCACGTCGCCCACTTCGATGGTCACGCGCATGGCTTGTCCAAAATACGCGCTCAGGACCTCTTGCAGCTTGTTTGCGTTCGACGGCATGGCATTCAGGTGACGGTGCGTAGCCGCCAGCCGCAGATGCAGCAGCGTACCGTCCCGCTCCAGCAATTCGCAGTTCTGCGCCAACTCCCGCACCATCCCACCCACACCACAGCCCTGGATGATGCCATGCCAATCCAGCGCCGCTTCCGGTGCCATGACTGCCGCAGGCGCCACGGCAGGCGCTGTCTCTAGGCCGGCGCCGTCTGGTGGCACATGGGAAGATGGCTCCTCGGAGGCGGCAACAGGTGCAGGATCAGGCGCTGCAGGTTCAGGATCAGCCATGTATGGTGGTAGCACCGGCTCAGGTTCTGCCACATGCAGGGCCCTGGCTGCAGCAACCTCAGGTGCTGGTGTGACCACCACCGGCTCCGGCCTGACAGCCTCTGCAGCCGGGGCCGCAGCAATCACCGGCAAGGGGCGCGCAGCGCCCACCACCGCCACGCTTGCCCCCGGCAAAGCCGGTCGGAACGCATGCAGACGCAGCAGCCCCATGGTAAAGCCGGTGTATTCATCCGGCGCTAGCGCAAGCTCGTCTCGGCTATGGATACAGATCTGGTAGGCAAGTTGCAGGAATTCCGGCGTGAATGCTGCCGCATAGGGCAACAGGCGTTCGCGTTCCAGCGGGTCGGCAATCGCCTGCGGCGCGAACTGGGTCAGCGCGACACGGTGCAGCAGCACGGCAAATTCCTGCAATGCTGAATCGAAATTCAGGCTGCGTGCCGCCATGCCATCCGCCACCCCCAGCAACGAGCCGGCATCTTCGCCGTGCAGGGCATCAAGCAAGGCGTACAGGTGATCCTCACCCACCGTGCCCAGCATGTCGCGCACGCCTTGTTCCTCTACCTTGCCGGCGCCGTGCGCAATGGCCTGGTCAAGCAACGACAGCGCATCGCGCATCGACCCGTTCGCCCCCTTGGCAATGTGACGCAACGCACCCGGCTCGAAAGTGACCCCTTCCTGCCCCAGGATGTTCGACAGATGCTCGACAATATGCGTCTGTGGCATCTGTTTGAGGTTGAACTGCAGGCAGCGTGACAGCACGGTCACCGGAATCTTCTGCGGGTCGGTGGTCGCAAGAATGAACTTCATATGCTCGGGCGGCTCTTCGAGCGTCTTTAGCATTGCGTTGAAGGCGTGCCCCGTCAGCATGTGCACTTCGTCGATCATGTAGACCTTGTAGCGCCCCCGGGACGGCGCATAAGCCGCTTTCTCCAGCAAGGCGGCCATGTCGTCCACCCCCCGGTTGGAGGCAGCGTCCATCTCCACATAGTCGACGAACCGCCCCGTATCGATTTCCGTGCACGCTGCGCACTGACCGCACGGTGTGGCGGTAATGCCCTGCTCACAGTTCAGGCTCTTGGCCAGGATGCGCGAGATCGTGGTTTTTCCGACGCCACGCGTGCCTGTGAACAGATAGGCGTGATGCAGTCGACCTGTGCTTAGCGCATGCGTGAGCGCACGCACCACGTGCTCCTGTCCGACCAGGGTCGCAAAACTTCGAGGGCGCCACTTACGGGCCAATACCTGATAGCTCATAGGGAACGATTCTAGCCCGGAAGCCCCCTCCATCCGTGCCTTTTTGGCTCAAGAACGACCTGCAGGTGCTGCCCGATGATCTGCTGGCATGCCATTACGGCATGACCCAGCTTGAAGAAGCGTACTTGGCAATACTCAAAACCTATTGACAGGCTTTGATTTATAAATTGGATCAATTTTTGTGTTTTCAATAGTATTGAAAAATAACAGGAAGAGAGAGATGAACACCCTGGCACAACGGCTGGCCCAGAGGATCGAGGCATTCTGTGCAGCACTATCCACACAAGGCTGGCTGTACACCATCCTCATTCGTCTTTAAATCCTCTTTGGCAGCATCAGCACGAACTCTCGTGCAAGCATCGATTGGCCGGCGCTATCGCAGGGCTTGTCAAGTGCAATTGGCAGCCCCATATGGGGATCATTCAGACTGAAATCAGGCCGGCTTGCCGGTTTTCAAAGGAGGAGAAAAACATGCAGACAAAAGGCCCCCGCCATCCGGTGCGCGCCACCATGCGCATCCTCGGAATCCTGATCTTCTCGTTCGGCAGTCTGCTACTGACGCATGTGGTGAACAGCCATGTCGGCCTGCAATCCCCCAATGACAGCGTTCAGGTCAAACCCGTCTGGCTTCAATCGCCTGTCTATACAGAACGTGGCGTACGCCTGATCGAAACCTGACCAACTCCGGTTTACAAGCAAAAAGGGCTGCGTCCATGGACGCAGCCCTTTTTCGTATTCGAGGCGGCGAGCCTGACCCCCGGCACTTGCAGACAGCGGTTATGGCTGCTTCCTTCCGGACCTGACCAGATTCCCACCTTGCAATGCGAGGAGACCCGCCGCGCAGCATTGTAGCACGGCCCTTCCGGCAAACGCCCGACGCCTGAAGGCCTATTGGACGTTATGCATCGCTCACAAAAGTTCCGATCGTCAAAAAAACTTAACGCTAGATCCTTAGTCTTGCGGGCGCTCTCCGTTCTTCATCCTCAACTCTAAGGATCTGTCATGCGCCCCACGCTGATCGCTGCTGCGGTATTGGCCCTGTCGGTTTCCCTGCCTGCCGCGGCACAGACCATCTACCCTCTCAATCGCGCCGAAATCCTCGCCGGCTCCCGCTTCGACCTGAAGGTCGAATTTCCAGGCTTGGTCGATGCTGCCAAGGTCAGACTGACTCTCAACGGCAAGGATTACACCAGCGTACTCGGACAGCGCGCGGAAATGATTCCGGATGAGACAGGCAAGGGAGAATCCAACCTGATCCTGCGCGATGTCTCCCTGAACAAAGCCGGCCAGTACGTCGTCGAGGCCACCGACGGCAGCAACACGCAGAAAGTCACCTGGAATGTCTATGCCACGCCAGCCAAGGCCCGCGCCAAAAACGTGATTCTGTTCATCGGAGACGGCTTCTCGATTGGCCACCGAACTGCAGCCCGCATCCTCAGCAAGGGAATCGAAGACGGCAAATACAAGAGCAAGCTCGCCATGGACGATATGGACGCCATGGCCCTGCTGACCACGCAAGGCACCGATTCCATCATCACAGATTCAGCCAACGCCGCCAGCGCCTACACCACCGGCCACAAGACCTGTGTAAACGCGCTGGGCGTGTATTGCTCGCGCGCCAAGGGCTCCCTGGAACATCCCAAGGTTGAAACCCTGACCGAGATCGCCAAGCGCCAAGGGCTGGCCGTCGGCGTGGTGACGAACTCCGAGATCGAGGATGCCACACCGGCCTCCATGGTGGCGCACACGCGCAAACGCTCGGATTACAACGATATCGTGAAGATGTTTCACGACAGCAGGATCGACGTGATGATGGGGGGCGGTTCGCCTAATTTCCTGCCCAAGAGCACGCCGGGCTCCAAGCGTAGCGATGAAGACAACTACATCGAGAAATTCCAGTCTTCCGGCTACGCCTTCGCAACGACCAAGGCTGAGATGAACGCAGCGGCCAGCAATGCGAAAACCACCCGGCTGCTGGGCCTCTACAACACCGGCAACATCGATGGTGCGCTGGATCTGAAGTTCCTGAAAAAAGGCAGCGTATCGAAATTCCCCGAGCAGCCGGACGTGGTGGAGGAGATGAACGCCGCGATCAAGATCCTTTCGCGCAACAAGAAAGGATTCGTGCTGATGGTGGAATCCTCGCGCATCGACAAGTACTCGCACTCGATGGACGCCGAGCGGGCCATCTACGACACGATCATGCTGGATAACGCAGTCCGCGCCGCCAAGGACTGGTCCAAGGCCAACGGCAACGACACGCTGATCATGGTCACGGCTGACCACAGCCATGGCGTCAACGTCGTCGGCACCGTGGATGACGAGCAGCCTGGCGATGAAATGCGCAACAAGATCGGTCTCTATGAAGCCGCAGGCTTCCCGAACTATCCTGCGCCGGATGCCGATGGCTACCCGGACAAGGTGGATGTTTCCAAGCGCCTGCGCCTGGTGTTCGCCAACACGCCTGATTTTTACGAGACCTATCGCCCCTACATGGATGGCGAGAATGTGCCGGCAGTCAAGAATGCCGATGGCGCCATCGTGGCCAACGAAAAGTACAAGAGCGTGCCCGGTGCCATCTTCGTCACTGGCAACCTGCCCAACAAGGGCTCACGCGCAGCCAACCAAGGCGTACATACCGGCGACGACGTGATCCTTACCGCCACGGGCCCGGGAGCGGACAAGGTACGCGGTCAGATGGAGAACTCGGATCTGTTCCGCGTGATTGCCGACGCCCTGGCGCTGGGCAAACCTGCGGCAGCCAAGAAGTAAGTCATGCCATTGCCTGTACGGACCGGCGGCACCCGCCGCCGGTTTTTGCTTGCCCTGTCGGCCCTCGCAGCCAGCCCCTTGCTGCGCGCAGCCGAATTGCTGCGCTTTGACGGGCTCTATAAATCCAACACCGTGCTGGGACTCCAGTTCGCGGAGCGCACCCTTGCCCTGAAAGGAGAGACGGTACGACTGCGCGGCTACATGGCGCCACCCTTGAAGCCGGAGAGCAATTTTTTCGTACTTACACGCGAACCAGTGGCGATCTGTCCGTTCTGTTCTTCGGATGCGGAATGGCCGGTGGATATCGTCGTCATCTATGCCAGCAAGACCGTCATCCCCACCAGTTTCTCAGAGCGCATCGAAGTCGAAGGCAAGCTCGAAGTCGGCAGCTACACCGACCCGGTCACAGGCTTCGTAAGCCAGTTGCGCATCCGCGACGCGGTTTTCCACAGGATCACTTGAACGATGCGCGGCACACTCCGGATCTCAGATCTCCGTTTCCGTTTCGACGGACAGGCTGCCGACCTGTTCGCGATCTCCTCACTGCAACTGCCTGCGGGCGCCACGCTCGGCATCCGGGGCGCTTCCGGCGCCGGCAAGACGACCTTGCTGCATTGCCTAGCGGGCATCGCGTCAGCAACCGCCGGCAGCATCCAATGGGCGGGCACCGACATCACGCGCCTGCCCGCCACCGAACTCACGCGTTGGAGGCAAAGACAGCTGGGCCTTGTTTTTCAGGATTTCCACCTCGTCGAAGGACTCTCGGCCCTGGGCAACGTCCTGCTGCCTGCATGCTTCTCGGCCTGGCGCGCTTCGCCAGCCCAGCGCGAACACGCTGCCGCCCTGCTCGATCGTGTCGGCATCACCATTCCCACGCGACGTGCCGAGTTGCTCTCTCGCGGCGAGCGCCAGCGCGTCGCCGTAGCCCGTGCCCTGCTCTTCTCGCCTGCCGTTCTGCTCGCGGACGAACCCACCGCCAGCCTGGATCCTGTTCATCGCGAACGTATCGGCGCACTGCTTGGCGAGCTGGCCCGCGAACACGGCTCGACCCTGATCGTCATCTCGCACGAAGAACACCTGCTCGGCCAGATGCAGCAGGTCATGGAACTCCGCGAAGGCGGCCTTCACGCCTGACCTTGCCAAAGCCCCTGCCATGTTCAATCCATTTCCCGTCGTTCTCGCCGACTATCGCCGCAACCGCCTGCTGGTTGCCACCACGATGGCCCTCGTCGCACTCGCCGTGGCCATGGGCATTGCCGTCATCGCCCAGGAACGCGCATTGCGCCAGGGCAACGCGCGTGCCGCCGATGATTTCGATCTGTTGGTCGGAGCCCCCGGCAGCCCGACCCAACTCGTGCTCACCAGTGTCTATCTCAAGCTGCAATCGATTCCGCTGCTCAGCGGGGAGGTCCTGGAACGAATCAGCCGTACGCGCGGCGTACGCTATGCAGCCCCCATCGCCTTCGGAGACAACTGGCAAGGGCACCCCATTGTCGGCACGATCACCGCCTTCGCCAATCGCGATGGGCATCTGCCGCCCACAGAGGGACGACTGTTCACGCAACGCGGCGAAGCCGTCGTCGGCGCCAGCGTGCCACTTGCACTCGGCACACGGATACAACCCGCGCACGGGCAACAACAGACGCATGACGAAGAAGACGAACAGGACGAGGCTCACGATCACCATCACGCGCTGAGCTACACCGTTGTCGGCCGGCTACCGCCACGCCACAACGCCTGGGATTCCGCCATCCTGGTCCCGGTAGAGGATGTCTGGGCCATTCATGAACTGCCCAGTGGTCACGCAGAGGGAGAAAAACACATCGGCCCGCCCTGGGATGCCACGCAGTTGCCGGGCGTTCCGGCCATCGCGGTGAAGCCTGAGTCGGTGGCTGCGGCCTATGGCCTGCGCGGCCAGTTGCGCACGCATGAGTCGATGGCTCTGTTCCCTGCGGAAGTGCTCAACGAGCTCTACAGCACGTTGGGCAACGTGCGTGACCTCATGTCCCTGCTGGCGCTGACAGCTCAGGTTCTGGTCGTCATCGCCATATTGATGGCTTTACTCACTGGCTTTCTCGCCCGTGCCCGCCAATTCGCAGTACTTCGGGCAATCGGTGCCAGCGCCCGCTACATCTTCATCGTGATCTGGCTGGAGGTCAGCTTGCTTGTTGCTGCAGGCGCCACGCTAGGGTTGGTGCTGGGCTACGGCGCATCCTGGCTGCTGATGCAATGGATTGCCCCGAAAGCGGGCTTCACGATGCCGGTTTCTCTCGGCGAAGAAGAGCTGCGCTTGGTCGCCGCACTGGTTGCTGCCGGACTGCTGATCGCGCTCCTGCCAGGTTGGCTATCGCTGCGCAGATCAATCGCAGAAGGACTCAAAAACTGAAGAATGGCCGTGTCTGAAAACAAAAAAGGCCACGGAATTTCGTGGCCTTTTCAATAAATCTTGGTCGGGGTGAGAGGATTCGAACCTCCGGCCTCTACGTCCCGAACGTAGCGCTCTACCAGGCTAAGCTACACCCCGAAGCACTTGCGCTGGCTAGTAATCCCGCGCAACTGCGAAAGAACATAATTGTAGAAGAGATTCCTTGAAAATGGAAGAGGGAACGTCTGAAAGCGCTGTGATCGCATACTCGGCCTCGCGCTGTGCAAATGCACGTGTAGCCTCCAGTGCGCCAGTACTGCGTACCGTCTCAATCACGGCCTCCAAAGCGTCACGCCCCCCTTCTTCAATGGCGTGACGTATCAGTGCGGCCTGCTCGGGCGAGCCGTGCTGCATCACATGAATGAGTGGCAGCGTCGGTTTGCCTTCGGCAAGATCGTCGCCGATATTCTTGCCAGTCGCCGCCTCATCGCCAGAGTAGTCGAGTACATCATCGACCAACTGGAACGCACAGCCGATATGCCGGCCGAAAGCAGCCAGCTTTTCCTGCCCCGCCTCGTCCAATCCGCCCAGAATCGCGCCAAGCCGCGCGGAGGCTTCGAACAGGGTTGCCGTCTTGTAGTGGATGACCTGCAGATAAGCTTCCACACTGACATCGGCATTGTGCACATTGAGGAGCTGCAGCACTTCGCCTTCGGCAATCACGTTGGTGGCGTCAGCCAGCACCCGCATCACGCGCATGTCCTGCACCCCCACCATCATCTGGAAGGAGCGCGAATAGAGGAAATCCCCCACCAGCACCGCAGCCGCGTTGCCGAACATTGCGTTGGCCGTGCTGCGCCCCCGGCGCAGATCGGATTCATCCACCACGTCATCGTGCAGCAAAGTCGCCGTATGGATGAATTCGACCACGGCGGCCAATTCGTGGTGATGTTTGCCGCGATAACCGAGAGCGTTGGCGACGAACAGCAGCAGTGCAGGCCGCAGACGTTTGCCGCCTGCACTGATGATGTACTCTGCCACCTGGTTGATCAAAACGACTTCTGAAGACAGACGCCTGCGGATGACCTGATCGACCGCTGCCATGTCGGCGGCCACCGGTGCGTAGAGTTGTTCGAGCTGCAAGGCAGTCCCTTAGGGCGTTTGCGGGGAAGTGCGGATGTTAGGCGGCGGCTGCGCGAAGCGTCAAGCCGGACCAAAGAAATCCTTGACTTTCGACCCAAAACCGGCAAAAATTCTGTGTTTTCCCACGCTCTTATTCATTGGAGTCCAACATGTATGCGGTCGTAAAAACCGGTGGCAAGCAGTATCGCGTTGCCACTGGCGAAAAAATCAAGGTAGAACAGATACCGGCAGACGTTGGCACTGAAATCACGCTGGACCAGGTTCTCCTGGTTGGCGAAGGCGAGTCCGTGAAAATCGGCGCGCCGCTGGTTGCTGGTGCAAGTGTCAAGGCCACAGTCCTGGCCCAAGGTCGTCATAAGAAGATCGAGATCTTCAAGATGCGCCGCCGCAAGCACTACCAGAAGCACCAAGGTCACCGTCAGAACTATACCGAGCTTCGCATCGAAGCGATCTCGGCTTGAGCAGGAGCTAATACGCCATGGCACACAAAAAGGCAGGCGGCAGTTCACGTAACGGCCGCGAATCAGAAGCAAAACGACTGGGCGTGAAGCGCTACGGTGGTCAACTGGTTCTCGCTGGCAACATTCTTGTCCGCCAACGTGGCACTGAATACCATCCGGGCGAAAATGTCGGCATGGGTAAGGATCACACCCTGTTCGCGCTGATCGAAGGCCGCGTGCAGTTTTTGGTGAAGGGTCCCCAGCGCCGCCGTACCGTGACGATCGTTCCTGAAGCCCAGGCCTGATCCGGCTTCCGCGACGTTTCCAAAGCCCTGTCGCGTAGCGATGGGGCTTTTTTCATCGCAGGGCCGCCCCAAGATGAAAAAGCCGTCCCCTTTGGGGGGCCAGCTCATCGCGCAGCGATGGGCTGAGGGGCCGTTTTCATTTCCAGCCTGAGAATTCATCATGAAATTTTTCGACGAAGCGCGCATTGATGTCTATGCCGGCGACGGTGGCAACGGCAACGCGTCGTTCCGTCGCGAAAAGTACATCCCGAAGGGTGGCCCCGACGGCGGCGACGGCGGACGCGGCGGCAGCATCTATGCCGTGGCGGATCGCAATCTCAACACCTTGGTCGATTACCGCTATACCCGCACCTTCCGTGCGGAGCACGGGGAAAAAGGCGGCACCACTGATTGTTACGGCAAAGGTGGTGAAGATCTCTTTCTCAAGATGCCGGTCGGCACGGTAATCAAGGACCAGGAGACCGGCGAACTACTCGCCGACCTCAACGAGGACGGCAAGCAGATCCTGATCGCACGTGGCGGCAAGGGCGGCCTGGGTAATCTTCACTTCAAGAGCAGCACCAACCGCGCGCCTCGACAAAAGACCAACGGAGAACCTGGCGAGCATTTCAAGCTGGCGCTGGAGCTCAAGGTCCTGGCGGATGTCGGTCTGCTGGGCATGCCCAACGCTGGCAAGTCCACCTTCATCCGCGCCGTTTCGGCGGCCAAACCCAAGGTGGCTGGCTACCCTTTCACCACCCTGGCACCCAATCTCGGTGTGGTACGTACCAGCGAAGGCCGCAGCTTCGTGATCGCAGACATTCCCGGCCTCATCGAAGGCGCAGCTGAAGGCGCTGGCCTGGGCCACCGCTTCCTGCGCCATCTGCAGCGCACGCGGGTACTGCTGCATCTGGTCGACCTGGCACCTTTCGACCCAGAGGTCGATCCGGTCCGCGAAGCACGCGCCATCGTCGATGAGTTGCGCAAGTATGACGAAAGCCTGCACGCCAAACCCCGCTGGCTGCTGCTCAACAAGATCGACCTGATCCCCGAGGAAGAACGCGAAGAACGCATCCGCGCCTTCCTGAAGGCCTACGGTGAACCTGAACGCTGGTTCGCCATCGCCGGCATCAACGGCGAGGGTTGCCAGCCCCTGATCTTCGCCTTGCAGGATTACATCGACGCCCTGCCCCGCTGGAGCGAAGAGGAAAATCTCGCAGCCATCGCCGGAGGCCCCCCCCGAGGCCTACCCCATCGGTAGCGACGAGGAAAATGATGAAGACGACGATGACGATGATTTCGAAGGGGAGATCATCTACGTTCGCGGCTGATCACAGCCTGAGCATCTGAAGACATCACAAGGGCCGCAAAGCAATCGAATCACTTTGCGGCCCTTCGCGTATGCTTCGCGCCTTCCCAGCAGCCACTTTCCGAATCCGTTTCCTTTATTTCCAGAGTCATCATGCGTACCGCCATCCGTAATGCCCGCCGCCTAGTCATCAAGGTCGGCAGCGCGCTCGTCACCAACAACGGCGCCGGTCTCGATCCGAATGCCATCGGCGACTGGGCCCGCCAGATCGCAGCGTTGCGTGAGCAAGGGCGTGAGGTGGTACTGGTCTCCAGCGGAGCCATCGCCGCCGGCATGCAACGCCTGGGCTGGAAGGAGCGCCCGGCAGAAACACATGCACTGCAGGCCGCCGCCGCTGTCGGTCAGATGAGTCTAGCGCAGGCTTACGAAGGCGCCTTCCACGATTACAGTCTGCACACGGCGCAATTGCTGCTCACTCACGAAGACATGTCTGACCGGCTGCGCTACCTGAACGCCCGCGCCACGCTGTCTACGCTGCTCTCTCTGGGCGTGGTGCCCATCATCAACGAGAACGACACGGTCGTCACCGATGAAATCAAGTTCGGTGACAACGACACCCTGGGCGCGCTGGTGGCCAATCTGATCGAAGCCGATGCGCTGATCATCCTGACCGACCAACAAGGCCTCTACACGGCGGACCCCCGTCGCGACCCGGAAGCCACGCTGATCAGCGAGGGCCAGGCCGAAGACCGCCGCTATGAAGCCATGGCCGGTGGTGCCGGGACCGGCATCTCGCGTGGTGGCATGATCACCAAGATCCGCGCAGCTCAACGTGCGGCGCACAGTGGGGCGCACACCCTGATCGCTTCTGGACGCGAGCAGGATCCGCTCCTGCGCCTGGCCGCCGGGGAAGTCCTCGGTACCCTGCTCTACGCATCCAGCTCGCCGATGGCGGCACGCAAGCAGTGGCTGGCCGATCATCTGCAACTGGCCGGACGCCTGACGCTCGATGCCGGAGCCGTGCGCGCACTGCGCGGTGGCGCCAGCCTGCTGCCTGTGGGCGTGAAGCAGGTTGAAGGCGAATTCACGCGGGGTTCGGCGGTCGCCTGCTGCAACGAACAGGGCGAAGAGATCGCGCGTGGTCTGTCGAACTACAGCAGCTCGGAGGCGCGCCGCATCGCCGGCCATCCATCCAGCGATATCGAATCACTGCTGGGCTATTCGGAAGAGCCTGAACTGATCCATCGCGACAATCTGGTACTACGCTGAAAAACAAAGTGCCAATGGCGCCTGCGGAACTGACCTCAGGCTGCCGGACGGGTATCCTGCGCCAGCACCCAGACCAGCCCCCGGCGCGTCATCTCGGCCTTGATCAAGGCCATGGCGGCTTCGACAGCCGCTACCTCTCCCTTGGCCCCCAGCTCGATATGCCGGGGTTGGGTCACCGTGCCCAGGGAAGGCAGGCTGAAGATGCTCACGCCGTGTTCTGCTTCCAGCGCTTCCATGAAGGGAATCAGATCGCCCTCGCGGGCACCATAGACGATGACCGAGGCTTCCACGCGAGCTTGAGTGTCGTGCAGATCTGCGTACCAGGTATCCAGTATCCAGGCCGCCATCGGCCAGGCCATCTCCGGAAAACCCGGCAGGAAATGATGTCGCCCATAGGCAAAGCCTGGAATGCGGTTGTAGGGGTTGGGAATGATGCGACTACCTGCAGGAAACTCGCCCATGCGCAAGCGCAGAGGGGTGGTTTCATCGCCGAAGCGCTCGCGGATGGCAGCTTCGGCCTCGGGATGCAGCACAAGCGCCACACCTGCTGCCGCAGCCGCGCTCTGCCGGGTGTGATCGTCGGGCGTGGCGCCGATGCCACCGAACGAAAAGACAATGTCGTCACCAGCGAGCGATTCGCGCAGCAAGGCGGTCAGCTGCGCCCTGTCGTCGCCGCAATAGCGCGCCCAGGCCAGTGACAGGCCTCGTGCGGCCAGCAGTTCGATGAGCTTGACCAGATGTTTGTCCTGCCGCCGACCGGACAGAATCTCGTCACCGATGATGATGGCACCGAACGCCATGTTGTTTCTCCTTCAGCCTCCACGCCGCTCGATGCGCAGCGCTTCGAGCAGATAATGCACATAGGCCAGCCCGGTCAGCGCCGGCACCAGCAGATTCAGTATCGGCACGAACCCCAGCACTCCACACCCCAGCCCAAGAAGCCAGAGCGATCCCCGGTGCCTCCGGGGAAGCTCCAACAGTTCCACGGTATCGGCATGGAGCATCAGCGCATCGTAGGCATAACAGCGCTTGTTCAGCCACACCACCAGCAGCAGGGAAAGCAGAATCCCCAGCCCCGGGAGAAACCACAATGGCAGGGTGATCGCCAGCAGCACCAGGAACAGCAGCAATGTCGCCATCGAATTGAGCACGCTGCCGCGCATCGAGCCGCCCTGCCTGCGCACCAGTTCGCCATACTCACGCCCACCGACGTGCTCGAGCATGAAGCCGATGGCAAATGCCGATACCAGGAATGCCGCCGTGACATAGATCAGTGGCAGCGCCATCAGCCACAGCACGAATTGCGCGGCGAGCAGCAGCATGTGCCGGGTGTCGGCGCCCGCATCCAGAATCCAGCGCCCCAGCCAGGGCCAGGCCTCCAGCCCATGCAGCAACCAGCCGGCCAGCGTGGCACCGAAACTAAGCAACAACGTCAACCACAGGGCAACCGACAGCAGGGTCGGCCACAGCATGTGCCACAGGATCACCGGTTGCGTCAGGCTTCGCAGCGCTCTTCCGTACGCTCGCAGGATGGTTTGCACGATTGCTCCGTAGGCGAATCAATGGCTGGCGCGCAGGGCTTCCATCACGGTCTGCCGCAGCACACCCCGGGCACCCAGCCAGCCAACCAAAGCGATACCCAGAGTGCCCAACACCCACGCCAACGCAAAAGCGGGCCATTGCGCGGAATACGGCAGTTCCAGAACGAAGGAAGCCAGCACCTGACCAATCCCCCAGGCCGCGAACACCGCCAGCGCCGAAGCCATTGCCCCCAGCGCCAGAAACTCTGCCGCCAGTGCGAAATGCAGTTGCTTGCGCCGGGCGCCCAGCGAACGCAGTACCGAAAGCTCGTAATGGCGCTCGTCATGCGTTCCCTGTTGCGCCGTCAGCAGCACCATCAGCCCCGCCAACACCGCGAAACCGAACACGAACTGCAACAGGCGGGCCAGCCGCTCGGTCAGCTGCGCTACCTGTGCAAGGATCGCCCCGACGTCTATCACGGTCAGATTCGGATGACTGGCGACCAGTTCTCGTACCATGCCGGCACGTTCAGGCGGCAGATAGAAGCTGGTGATGAAACTGGCCGGCATACCGTCGAGCAAGCCGGGGGCGCCCGTAAAGAAGAAATTCACCTGCATGGAATCCCAGTCCAGCTTGCGCACGCTGCTGACCTTGCCACTCACGCGCTGCCCGGCAATCTCGAAACTCACTTCGTCACCAAGCGCCACTCCCAGACGCTCGCCAATGCCCTGTTCCATCGAGAACTCCGGCACGTGGGCTTCGCCATGCCAGCGGCCGGCGACGATGCATTCGCGCTCGGCAAGATTGCGCGTCCGGGATTCCTCGTAATCCTCGCCATGTACCGGATTGCCGTTGATCGCCGCCAGGCGGCCCCGCACCATGGGCGCCAGCGCCGGGGCCTGCAGCCCGTGTGCGGTGAAGAACTCACGCACCGGGTCGACCTGGTCTGGCTGTACACCGATGAGGAAGCGATTCGGCGCATCCGGCGGCAGACGTGCCTGCCAGCAGATCCCGGCTCACCACGGTCAGTAGCAGGACTGCCGTCAGCCCCAGTGCCAGCGCCACCACCTGCACGGTGCTGCTGGCGCGGCGCCGGGCCAGCGCAGCCAGACCATAGCGCAGCCCCCAGCCGCCGCCGGCATGCCGCAGGCGCCCGAAGAAGCCCAGTGCGGCCCACGCCAGCAATGCAAAGGCTGCCAGCGCGACGACAAATCCCCCGATAACCGCCAATCCAAGTCGCAGATCTGCAGCCACCCACAGCATCACAGCAGCCAATGCCACAGCCCCCGCGCCCCAGGCCAGCACGCCCACCTGCTCCACGCCAGACCATTCACGGCGGATCACCCGGATCGGTGCGACACGGGTCAGGCGCAACAGCTGTGGCATCACGAACCCCAGCAACAACACAAGCCCGAGCACCAGCCCCTGCAGCCAGGGCAGCCAACCGGGCGACGGCAGACTGCTGTGGATGACGCTGCGCGCCACCTCGGTCAGTAGCGCCTGCACGCCATAACCGGCCAGGCAGCCCAGCAGCGATACCACTAGAGCGAATCCGGTAAACGCCAGTGCATAGGCACCCAGCAATTGCCGCCGGCCCGCGCCGAAGCAACGCATCACGGCGCAGCTGTCCAGATGGCGCTGCAGGTAACGGCGTGCAGCCAGACCGATGGCCACAGCGGCAAGCACCACCGCCAGCATTGCCGCCAGCCGCAGGAAGCGCGCCGCCCGATCCAGGCGCTCGCGGATTTCCGGGCGCGCATCATCCACGCTCTCCAGTTCCTGCCCGCGATCGAGCAGCGGCCTAACCCAGTCGCGGAAACGCACCACGACGTCCGGCTCGCCCGCCAGTTGCAAGCGATAACGCACACGACTGCCTTCCTGTACCAAGCGGCTGGCAGGCAGATCCGCCATGTTCATCATCACGCGCGGCATGAAGCTGGAGAAACCCATGCCACGGTCCGGCTCATTGGTGATCAGCGCCGTCACCCGCAAATCCGCATATCCCAGCTGGACCACGTCTCCAATGCCGACGCCCAGCAAAACGAGCAAAGGCTCGTCCAGCCAGACCTCTCCGGGCGCTGGCACATCCTTCGCTGGAAGAGATGCCTCTCCGGGCGCCTTGGCGATTTCGACGACGCCGCGCAAGGGATAGCCGGCCTCCACCACCTTCAGTGCCACCATTTCTGCGGCAGCATCCGTGCTCGCCATGCTGCGGAACTGAAGCACCTGCGCCGTGCGCAGCCCGTCGCCATGGGCACGCTCGATCCATTCTGCGGGCAATGGCGTATCGGCAGACACCAGCAGATCGCCGCCCAGTAGCTGGGCCGCGTCGCGGACGATGCCCTGCTCCACCCGGTTGGTCAGAAAGGCAATGCTGCTCAGCGCGGCAACCGCCACAAACAGGGCAAGCCCCAGCAGATGCAGTTCGCCGGCACGCAGATCGCGGCGCAGCAGTCGGAACGAAAATCCAGGCAAGGACATGGGCAGGATCCAGCAGGCACAGGTGAGGCAGACAGAAGGATAGCCGGATTGGTTCATCGTGACGGCCACACATGTCGCCCAACCCGCCACCGCGCGCTAAAATGCGCGATTCGCTCCATTTCCAGCCGAGTCACATCCATGTCGTCCATGCAGGAAAAATACGATCACCTCGCCACCGAACACGGCGCCCAGGAATTCTGGGCGCGCACAGCCGCCTTCAAGGCCGTCGAAGACGCTACCAAGCCCAAGTACTACTGCCTGTCGATGTTCCCCTACCCCTCGGGCAAGCTGCACATGGGCCACGTGCGCAACTACACCATCGGCGACGTGCTCACCCGCTTCCACAAGATGCGTGGCTACAACGTGATGCAGCCCATGGGCTGGGACGCCTTCGGCCTGCCGGCGGAAAACGCGGCAATCGCCAACAAGGTGCCACCCGCGAAGTGGACCTACGACAACATCGAATACATGAAGGGCCAGCTCAAGTCGCTGGGTTTCGCCATCGACTGGGATCGCGAACTCGCCACCTGCAAGCCCGACTACTACAAGTGGAACCAGTGGCTGTTCCTGCGCATGCTAGAAAAGGGCATTGCCTACAAAAAAACGCAGGTGGTGAACTGGGATCCGGTAGACCAGACCGTACTGGCTAACGAACAGGTGATCGACGGTCGCGGCTGGCGCACTGGCGCGGTGGTCGAGAAGCGTGAAATCCCCGGTTACTACCTGGCGATCACCCAGTACGCCGAAGAACTGCTCGACGATCTGGATACCCTGGAGAACTGGCCCGAGCGCGTACGCCTGATGCAGGCGAACTGGATCGGCAAGAGCACCGGCGTGCGCTTCGCCTTCCCGCACGCAATCAAGGGGGAGGACGGCCAGCTCATCAATGAGGGCAAACTGTGGGTATTCACTACCCGGGCAGACACCATCATGGGCGTCACCTTCTGCGCCGTCGCTGCCGAGCACCCGCTGGCCACGCACGCAGCCCGGAACAACCCCGAACTCGCAGCCTTCATCCAGAAGTGCAAGAGCGGCTCCGTCATGGAAGCCGACATGGCGACCATGGAAAAGGAAGGCCTACCGACGGGCCTTTTCGTCACCCATCCGCTGACCGGCGAACAGGTCGAAGTGTGGGTCGGCAACTATGTACTGATGAGCTATGGCGATGGTGCCGTAATGGCCGTGCCGGCGCATGACGAACGCGACTTCCATTTCGCGCAGAAATACCGCTTGCCCATCAAGCAGGTCGTCGCCGTTGGCGAACAAGTCTTTTCCGCCGATGCCTGGCAGGAATGGTATGGCTCCAAGGAAGGCCATTGCATCCATTCCGGCAAGTACGATGGCCTTGGCTATGCCCATGCCGTGGACGCCGTAGCCGCCGACCTCAAGGCCCGGGACCTGGGCGACAAGAAACTGCAATGGCGCCTGCGTGACTGGGGCATCTCCCGTCAACGCTACTGGGGTTGCCCGATCCCGGTCATCCACTGCGATGAATGCGGCACGGTACCGGTGCCCGACGATCAGTTGCCGGTGGTACTGCCCGAGGATTGCGTACCGGATGGCTCTGGTAACCCATTGAACCGCCGCCCCGAATTCCTGAACTGCTCGTGCCCCAGGTGCGGCAAGCCCGCGCGCCGCGAGACGGATACGATGGACACCTTCGTGGATTCGAGCTGGTACTACGCCCGCTTCGCCACGCCCGGCAGCGATGGCGCCATGGTCGATGAGCGCGTGAATTACTGGCTGCCGGTCGATCAATACATCGGCGGTATCGAGCACGCCATCCTGCACCTGCTCTATTCGCGTTTCTGGACCAAGGTGATGGGTGACCTGGGCCTGGTGAGCTATCGCGAACCCTTCCAGCGTCTGCTGACCCAGGGCATGGTACTGAACCATCTGTTCTCGCGCCGCAGCGACAAGACCGGCATCGAGTGGTTCGCGCCGGAAGAAGTCCAGCTGATCAAGGATGAATCCGGCCGCGTTACCGGTGCTACGGCTGTGCGCGATGGCGAACCGGTCGATTACGGTGGCTACGGCACCATGTCGAAATCCAAACGCAACGGTGTCGACCCCAACGCCATGATCGAACAGTACGGCGCCGACACCTGCCGTTTCTTCATGATGTTCACCGCGCCGCCCGAGCAGACACTGGAATGGTCGGATGCAGGTATCGAAGGCTCTTACCGCTTCCTCAAGCGCGTGTGGGCCTTCGGCAACGTCTTCGCCAGCCAGATCAAGCCGCTGTTGCCGGCCACGCGGGCGCTGGCTTCGACCAAGCTGCCGGAAGATCTCGCCACCCTGCGCCGCGACACCCATCTGCTGCTCAAGCAGGCCAACTATGACCTTGGCAAGCAGCAGTTCAATACGGTCGCCTCGGCGACGATGAAGATGATGAACGCGCTGGAAAAGGCCCCCCGCGACTCCGCGCTGGCCGCCGAAGTGATCGAAGAGGCATTCGGCATCCTGCTGCGCGTGCTCTCACCGATCACGCCGCATATCACCCATCATCTGTGGGCCACGTTGGGCTATGGTGCGGACATCCTCTCGGCACAATGGCCCGAGCCACTGGACGCCGCTCTGGTGCAGGATGAGATCGAACTGGTATTACAGGTGCTGGGCAAGACGCGGGGCTCGGTGAAGGTCCCGGCCACTGCCGACAAGAGCACCATCGAAGCACTGGCAGTCGCCTCCGAAACCGCGCAGAAATTCATGGACGGCAAACCGGCGAAGAAGATCATCGTCGTGCCGGGCCGGCTCGTGAATATCGTTGTGTAACTCAGGACGCAGCCCGGATGAAAGCTACAGGCCCGAATCCGGACTGCAACCCAAGCATTCTTGTCCGGGGAAAACCCATGCTTCGTCGTGCCTTCATCGCAGCCACACTTCTCTCCCTGCTCGCAGCCTGTGGCTTCCAGCTACGGGGTGCTCAGACCCTGCCCTTCGGCAACATCTATCTCGCGATGAATCAGTACGAGGATTTCACCGCGGCGCTCAAGCGCGCCATCGAAAGCACCGGTAACGCCCACGTGGTATCGAAAGCCGAAGAAGCGGATGCCATCCTCCAGCTCGTAGCCAATGACAAGGAAAAACACATCCTGTCACTGAACTCATCGGGGTCGGTGCGTGAATACCAGTTGCGCCAGCGTTTCGCCTACCGTGTGGTGGACCGCAAAGGACTGGAACTCGCGCCTTACAGCGAGATTTACGTCTATCGCGACGTGAGCTTTTCCGAAGGTCTCGAACTCGCCAAGGCGCAGGAAGACTCGCTGCTTTACGCCGACATGCAGAACGACGTGCTGCAACAATTGTTGCGGCGCCTCTCCCGCGTGCATCCGAAATAAATCCCTTCCATGTACCCGGTTGCCGAACAGCTTCGACGCCTGTGGGTGCATGACAAGGCGCTCAGCAGCCTGAAAGTTACCATCGCCCTGCTCTGTGTGATCTGGGCAAGCGTGGCCTGGCAGCACCATGAATGGTTGATCGGTCTGATCCTGGGTGTAATTGCCGCAGCGCTCGCCGAGACCGATGATCGCCCGATCGGCCGCCTGCGTGCCATCTGCGCCATGCTCGCGAGCTTTGCGGTCGTCGCCTTCAGCGTGCAATGGCTGTTCCCCTGGCCCTGGCTTTTCGTATGCGGGCTGGCGCTCTCCAGTTTCAGCTTTGTAATGCTGGGGGCACTGGGCGAACGTTATGCCACGCTCTCGATCGCCTCGCTGATCCTGGCGATCTACACTATGCTCGGCCTGAGCCAGCACCACAGCCAGGGGCTGCCTTTCTGGCACGAGCCGGCATTGCTGCTCAGCGGGGCCACTCTATACAGTGCGATCTCGTTGCTCGGAGCATTGTTCTTCTCACAGCGAACGCCGCGTCAGAGCACGGCCCGGGTGTTTTTGGCACTGGCGCATTACCTGCGTCTGAAAGCTGCCCTGTTGTCACCGCAACCCGGGCACGACACGGCAGCGCAGCGGTTGCAACTAGCCGAGCACAATGCCCGCCTGGTCGGACGCATGAACCAGGCGCGCCAGATCCTGATCGCCTGGCAGCAGGGAGGGCGTGTAAGCGCGGAAACCATGCGGCTGCTCAAGTGGTATTTCGCAGCACAAGGCATCCACGAACGAGCCAGCTCCGCCCATCATCCGTATGCCGAGTTGACCACAGCCTTCGCCCGTAGCGACGTGTTGTTCCGCTGTGAGCATCTGCTACGAGTGCAGGCGGATTATTGCGAGCTGCTTGCCGGAGCCATCGTTCAGGGAGAGTTTGCGCCGGCCCCGCAGGGCAGCGCTGCAGCCCTGGAGCAACTGAGAAAAAGCCTTGACTATCTGGGCTACAACGCGGTCCCGATGGCGACCGAATTGCGCGAAGCGCTGGATGACATCGGGCGCAACCTTGCACGCATCGATGCCGAGCTGCAGCAATTGGCCAACCCCTTCGCGCCTGACGAACATGTCGACCGCATGCTGCGTGATGCCAATCCACGCAGCATGCGCGAAATGCTGCTGCGCGTGCGTCTGCAGTTCTCCCCAGCCAGCAGCCGTTTCCGCCACGGTCTGCGCCTCGCTCTGGCACTTTCGGCCGGCTATGGCCTGATCCACATACTGGATCTGCCTCAGGGTTACTGGGTCCTACTGACCACGGTTTTCGTCTGCCAGCCGCAATACAGCAGTACCTGGCGACGCCTGGGAGAACGCGTCAGCGGTACCCTGCTGGGGCTGTTGATCGCCAGCGCATTCATCGCCGCCTTTGCGCATCCGGCCGCACAACTTTCGTTGTTGGTGGTTGCAGGCGTGGCCTTCTTTGCCTTCCGCGCCGAGCGCTATCTGCTTGCCACGGCCAGCATCACGGTGCTGGTCATGCTGTGCTTCAACCAGTTTGGCGGTAGCTATGCATTGGTCCTGCCGCGCCTGCTCGATACCATCCTCGGGTCATTGATTGCAGGGGTCGCCGTCGCGCTGGTACTGCCGGATTGGCAAGGCAAACGCCTGCACCGCGCCATGGCCGGCAGTCTGCGCGCCAGTGCGCGCTACCTGGGCGAGATACTTCGGCAGTACAGTCAGGGCAAGCGCGACGATCTGGCCTACCGCATCGCCCGGCGCGATGCCCACAATGCGGATGCTGAGCTTTCCAGCACACTGGCGGCCATGTTGGGGGAACCGGAACGTTTCCGCGCCCACGCGCGCCAAGCCTATCTGTTCCTGGCGGAGAGTCACTCATTGCTGGGTTACATCTCGGCACTGGGAGCACATCGCGAACAGCTCACGGCCTGGCAGCATCAAGCTTGCATTGACGCACTTGCCACCGCCATCCAACAGGATCTGATACAGCTGGCCACAGCGCTGGAACAGGGCACCATGCCTGATGAGAGCCCCTCCATCGACATGCCGATTCCGGGCGACGCCCAAGGCGCGGAACGTCGTCTGTTGCGTCAGCTCAGCCTGATTCGGCAGCAACTCCCGGCAATCAGGGCCAGAATCGGGGTACGCAATGACGCCGCCCCAGTGCAAGAACGCCTGCAATTGCCGCGCTGATCCCGCAGCATAAGTACGCCACGAGCGCGCAACCCGCGCTAGACTGGAGCGATACGCAATGCTGCGCCGGCAGATGGAGTTCATCTATGACCATCATCGCAGTCGTCAACGGCAAGGGTGGATGCGGGAAATCGACACTCGCAACGCATGTGGCCAGCCACCTCGCATCGCTCGGCGAAGAAGTGATGCTCGGCGATGTAGACCGCCAGCAATCATCCCGCCTGTGGCTGGCACTACGTCCGCCGACCAGACCTCGCATTCATGGCTGGAGCGTGGACGAAAAGAATTTCGCCCGCCCCCCTGCCGGCATGCGACATGTCGTTCTGGATACGCCCGGGGGTTTCCACGGCTTCGGACTGATGAAGATCAGCAGCAATGCACACGGCATCATCATCCCGGTAACAGCAGGGCTATTCGACAAGGCCGCCGCACGCGAGAGTATTCAGGAGCTACGCTCAATGCCGCGTATCGCCAGTGGTCGCTGTCGCTTGGCCTGCATCGGCATGCGTATCGATGCGCGCACCAGCCAGGCGGAATCATTACGCGCCTGGGCGAGCGAAATGGGGCTTCCCTGCCTGGGAGCCATCCGCAGTGCCGTTGCCTACAATCGCTGCCTGGAAAGCGGCCTGTCCCTGTTCGATCTTCCATCCGAGCGCTTCGAGGCTCAACTCGGTGACTGGCATCAACTGGTCGACTGGCTTGCCCAGCTACGTGCTGCCGAAGCACCGCCCCCCGGCAGTCTTTTGCCGACACCCCAACGTTCTGAAACATTGCTTCGTCATGTCTGATACCCTCCCCCCGCTCCCCGTTCTGGAACCTGGCCGTTACCGGCATTTCAAGGGAGGAGAATACGAAGTCGTCGGTATCGCCCGCTGCAGCGAAACGCTACAATCATTGGTCCTCTATAGACCGTTGTACAACGACACGGGGCTGTGGGCGCGCCCTTGGCAGATGTTCTTCGAAACCATCGAAGTCGATGGCGCGCAGCAAGCTCGCTTTTCTCGACTCTGAAAAAAAGCCCCGCAAACGCGATTCAACTGGCGCGATCGCTACCGTCGTCAGTACGCGCAGCGGTGCGCTCCAAGGGCAGACCGGCAATGCGGCGAAGGCGTTCGAACTCTTGCAGTACCTTGCCCGAGTAGAACATCGCCGGATCTCCGCTCGCCCCGCCATAACGCTGTAGGGCGGCCTCCAGATTCCCTTCGGTACGCAGGTACTCACGCAGGATCAAAGCACCGACACGGATGTTCTCTGCGGGATCGAACAAGGCGGCAGCCCCGAGATCGGACGCTATCTTGTCCGGATGATAGCGGGGGACAATCTGCATCAGTCCCTGAGCGCCGACCACACTCTCGGCATAAGGATTGAAGCTGGACTCCACCGTGATCACGGCAAGGATCAGCAGAGGATCGATATTCTGCATACTGCCTTCACGCTTTGCCGCAGTGATCAGCGAATTCACCACGATCGGGGAAATTCTGAAACGCCTGCCGACAGCGGACGCAACCTTGCTGTAGGCATCAGGCACCTTGACCAGATCCTGTTCGTGATACAGCACATCCACCGCCAGAGGCTCTTCGTCGGCAAGTGGAGCACTCAGGCTGAGGAAATGGCGCGGATTCAGTCCTTCGCTACCATGCGCAGACCACTGGTACCCCAGCAGGGCAAGCACCAGAACGCCTGTCATTAACAGGCCGCCGTGCGCAAAGTGGATACAAAAAGTGAGGACGTGGCGCATACCGCGCCACAGACCGGTGATGTGATTCATATCGAATCTCCTCTCGGACGTTTCCATGCATCCACGAGCCATCCACGACAGGATCGAATCGAGGGAAACCGGAAAAGAACCAGGCGAGAGTTCCGAAGCCCGTGCTTGGAACACGCACGCCTGCGCGACGACGACAATGCCTTCTGGCATTGCGGATCTGCGACGCTACGCCGCACTCCAGCGCGGAGTACTCGCAGCGAGAAAATCGGTCATCTGGACATCAGGAACAGATTTGACATGTTTTACACTGCGCCCCAAACCTATTTTACGGACAGGAAACACAACATGTCGTCTTACAGATGATGCGCAGTCTATTGATTTGGTTAGGGTTTGTCAATCAGGCAGCAAACCCAGACACAGCAAGGAAATGACAAAACAATAACCCTGAAAGCCTTGCCAATCCTGGCATTGAGGCCTTGCGTAAAAAACGCATGCCAGCAATTTTGCCGGCATGCGCCAGATCAAATCCTGCGTTCAGGGCCTGGAACCGCTGGGAAACGGCCAGTTGGCACGAGGATTCAGTGAAGATTTGATTCCCGGAGTTGCCGAGGTTGAGGGTTTGGCTGCTTGAATCGCCCCCGGTTCACTAGACACTTCGAAGCCTTAAGCTGGCAACCAAGTGGAGGTGTCTATGAGTAGCAAGCGATACACGGAAGAGTTCAAGATTGAAGCGGTCAAGCAAGTGACCGATCGCGGACATAGCGTTGCGGACGTTGCCGGGCGACTGGATGTGAGCATTTACAGTCTGTACGCATGGATCAAGCGCTACAGCCTGACGCCGCAGGAGCGTCAAACGCAGGATAGCCAAGAGGACGAGTTACGTCGGCTACGAGCCGAGCTCAAGCGGGTAACCGAGGAGCGCGACATCCTAAAAAAGGCCACAGCGTACTTTGCCAAGCAGTCCGGGTAAGGTACGCCTTCATCGAAGCGCATCAGAACGTCTGGCCAATCCGACGCATGTGCAAGGTCATGCGGGTCCATCCGAGTGGGTACTACGCCTGGCAAGCCCAGCCGCTGTCTGCACGTGCCCTGGAAGATCAGCGCATTGAAGGCCTGATCAAGCAGTGCTGGCTGGAAAGTGGTGCCGTGTATGGTTACCGTAAGATCACGCATGACCTGCGCGATCTGGGCGAATCCTGCGGCAAGCATCGTGTTGCTCGGCTGATGCGCCAGATCGGCCTCAAGTCCCTGACGGGCTATGGGCGTCGGCCGGGCCGCTACGGGGGGGCTGTCCTGCCAACGTGTCACCGAACCATCTTCAGCGCGAGTTCGACGTGAGCGAACCGAACAAGGTCTGGGTGACTGACATTACGTACATCCGCACGCATGAGGGCTGGCTGTTTCTGGCGGCAGTCCTGGATCTGTTCTCGCGACAGGTCGTGGGCTGGTCGATGAGTGC
>NZ_MDUX01000054.1 GCF_014736495.1 Candidatus Dactylopiibacterium carminicum | reverse complement strand
ATGCTCACATCCAGTCGCCCGGCAACGTCCGCAACGCTATGTCCGCGATCGGTCACTTGCTTGACCGCTTCAATCTTGAACTCTTCCGTGTATCGCTTGCTACTCATAGACACCTCCACTTGGTTGCCAGCTTAAGGCTTCGAAGTGTCTAGTGAACCGGGGGCGATTCACTCGCCGTTGGCCAGGATGCGTACGCCGCGCCCTTGAGGCGCACCTGCCGTCAGCTAACCTCGATAGCTGTCGCCATTGGGATAGTTCAGCAGCCCCTCGCCCTCGGGTTCATCGGCCTGCCACCGCCCGGTATAGGATTGCCCGCTGGCCCAGGTGAAACGCCCTTCTCCTTCACGCAGACCGGCGCGCCAGCTGCCTTCGTAACGCTCACCGCGCGGCGCATAGCGCTTTTCGCCCTCACCATCGGGCACGCCATCGCGCACCAGACCGGTGTAGCGGTCTCCGTTCGCATACTGGATCACGCCCTGCCCGGTCGCCTGGTTGTCGCGCCAGTCGCCGTCGTAATACTGGCCATCAGGCCAAGTGAAACGCCCCTGCCCCTGGCGCTTCCCATCCACCAGCCGGCCCTGGAAACGGCTGCCGTTGTCCCAGCGGATCTCGAGTTCGCCCGTCATCAGACCGGTTTCGTCATTGACCCTGAAATGGCCGGTATACAGCGCATCGCCCAGCCGCAGCTGGCTCTGCGGCCCCGGGTTGGACGCGACCGGGCGTTCGCTCAAGTCCACGGTGCTGACCGGTGCCGGCGTCAGCGACTGAGCCACGGCCAGGCCGCTCAAGGCCAGAGTCAGGGCAAGGATGGACAAGATTGATCTGCGCATACGAAGACACCGTTTCCAGAAGAAAAGCGCCGGTCATTGCCGGCGCGTCACGATAGGCTTCGCGTGCAAGCAGCGTCAAGCCGCTTCAGGCGGGCGCGAAACCCGCTTCGGTCAGGCGTGCAACCACTGCTTCGCGCGGTTGTGCGGTACGCACGCTGACGTGCTTCTTTTCGACGTCGATATCGACCACGGCTGCCGGGTCGAGTTCGCCCAGCACGCGAGTGACGGTCTTGGCGCAGCCGCCGCAATGAATGTCTGGCACGGTGAATTCGTACATGGTGTTCTCCTCTGACGATGAAGGTCGCGGACAAGCACGACCGGTAGCTGGATGATCATCCCTCCCACGCAGGAAGGGTCAAGACTGCACACATCGTTGACCTTGCTATGATGGCAAGGATTATCGTTTGACCAGCATCGACTGGAGTCCTGCCATGAGCACATCACAACACTATTCCCTGCCCATCGAGGGTATGACCTGCGCCGCCTGCTCGGCGCGCCTGGAACGCGTGCTGCGCGCCACCCCCGGTGTCGCGGAAGCCAGCGTGAATCTTGCCAGCGAACGCGCCAGCATCAGTGGCGCAGCAGCCCTGCCGGAGGTGCTGGCGGCCATTGGCCGCGCCGGTTTTTCGGTGCCGACCCGCAGCCTCGACCTGCAGGTTTCCGGCATGAGCTGCGCCTCCTGCGTCAGCCGGGCGGAAAAGGCACTGGCAAGCGTCGAAGGCGTCAGCGAAGTGACGGTGAATCTCGCGACCGAATCGGCGCGTGTGCAGACACGCCTGGACGCCGACCCCGAGCCACTGATCGCAGCCTTGCGCCGCGTCGGCCTGGATGGCGCGCCGCGTCAGGCCACATCGGCGCCACAGGCCTCCCCCGCCGCGCGCTGGCAAGGATTTGCGCTGCTCGCCAGCGTGGTACTCAGTCTGCCGCTGGTGCTGCCGATGCTAGCCCTGCCCTTCGGTGTGCACTGGATGCTGCCGGGCTGGGTGCAGCTGTTGCTCGCCACACCGGTGCAATTCGTCTTCGGCGCACGCTTCTATCGTTCGGGCTGGAAGGCGATACGCGCGGGCAGCGGCAACATGGATGTACTCGTGGCCCTGGGCACCAGCGCGGCCTGGGGGCTCAGCGTCCATCAACTGCTGGCGAGTGACGCCGGCCACCTCTATTTCGAGGCTTCTGCCGTGGTGATCACGCTGGTGCAGCTGGGCAAGTGGCTGGAGACGCGCGCGCGCCGTCAGACCGGAGCCGCCATCCGAGCACTGCAGGCACTGCGGCCGGAAGTCGCACGGGTCCGCACCCCGGAGGGTGAGCGTGAGCTACCTGCCGCTGCGCTGAAGGTGGGTGACATCGTGCTGGTCCGCCCTGGCGAGCGAATCGCGGCGGATGGGGTACTGATCGAAGGCGAAAGCGAAATCGACGAATCCCTGATCACCGGCGAGAGCCTGCCAGTCGCCAAACGCAACGGCGATGTGCTGATCGGCGGCAGTGTGAATGGCGCGGGTCATCTGGCGTTGCGTGTCAGCGCCGTTGGCGCCCAGACCGCGCTCGCACGCATCATCCAGCTCGTGGAGAACGCACAGGCCGCGAAGGCGCCGATCCAGCAACTGGTCGATCGTGTCGCCGCGGTGTTCGTCCCGGTGGTACTGGTGATCGCCCTGCTCACCCTGCTCGGCTGGGGCTGGCTGGGCGGTGACTGGTCACAGGCCGTGCTCAATGCCGTGGCCGTGCTGGTGATCGCCTGCCCTTGTGCACTGGGACTGGCCACCCCCACCGCGATCATGGCGGGCACGGGTGCGGCGGCACAGCGCGGCATCCTGATCCGCGATGCCTCGGCACTGGAACGGGCACGTCAGGTCCGTGTGGTGGCTTTCGACAAGACCGGCACGCTGACGCGTGGCAAGCCCGCGCTGATCGCGCTGGAAACAGCCCCCGGCCAGACTGCCGGTAACGATGGAGCATTACGAATTGCTGCCTCGTTGCAGGCCGGCAGCGAAAATCCGCTGGCGCGCGCCGTACTCAGCGCAAGCCCAGCGGCCCAGGCGGCCCAAGCGCTGCGCACGGAACCCGGGCGCGGTATCCGGGGAGAAATCGAGGGACAACCCCATGCTCTGGGCAGCCTGCGCTGGATGGAAGAGCTGGGCCTGGATTGCAGCGGACTTGCCGCCTGGGCCGCACCGCACCAGGCACGCGGTCACACCGTCTCCTGGCTGGCACAGCTCGGTGGCGAAGCACGCGTGCTCGCACTGCTGGCCTTCGGTGACGAAGCGCGGCCTGAAGCCGCCGCCGCAATCACCGCCTTGAAAGCCGCCGGTCTGCGCACCGTGATGCTCACCGGCGACCACGCGGCCAGTGCCCAGGCCATTGCCTCGCAAATGGGCGTGGACGAACTGCGGGCCGAAGTACTTCCGGCCGACAAGGCACGTATCGTCACGGAACTGCAGCAGGCACACGGCCCGGTCGCGATGGTGGGCGACGGCATCAACGACGCACCGGCGCTGGCGGCTGCCGACGTCGGCATCGCCATGGGCAGCGGCACCGATGTGGCCATGAATACCGCCGGCATCACGCTGATGCGCCCGGACCCGGGACTGGTGGCCGAGGCACTGGAACTCTCGCGCCGGACTACGCGCAAGATCCGGCAGAACCTGTTCTGGGCCTTCATCTACAATCTGGCGGGGCTGCCGCTGGCTGCCGCCGGCTTGCTCAATCCGGTGATCGCTGGCGCAGCGATGGCCGCCTCGAGTGTATGCGTGGTGAGCAATGCCCTGCTGTTGAGCCGCAGGCCCCACTGATCGGGTGGGCAGCTTGCCTGCCCGATGGTATGCGCAACACGCATTCAGTGCCTGGAAGGTCAAAGCTCCAGGCAGTCCTCCGCCGGAGCAAACGACCATGAACACTGCGCTCGAACACGCCGAAGCCCAGGCCGCCGGATTCCGCGACATCGGTGCGGCGGCCCGGGCCAGTGGCGTCTCGGTCAAGATGATCCGCCATTACGAAACCCTGGGGCTGCTAGGGGATATTCCGCGTACCTCAGCCAACTATCGCCTGTACGGCGCCCAGCAGGTGCATACCCTACGGTTCATCGCCCGCAGCCGAAAGCTGGGGTTCTCCATCGAGGAAATTCGTGGCCTGCTGGCGCTCTGGCAGGACAAGCAACGCAGCAGCGCGGCCGTGAAGCGCATTGCCGCAACCCATATCGCCGATCTGCAGACTCGCATCGCAGAACTGCAACAGATGGTCTCGACGCTCAGCGAGCTGACCGATTGCTGCGCTGGCGATTCCCGCCCGGACTGCCCCATCCTCGCAGATCTTGCCGGCACGCCTGGACCAAAGGCGGAAGCCTGATGACGCCCGCCAGCCGCCTGTGAATCCGGGGCCGGTAAAATCCGGCCGGAGATTCACGGAGGGGGTGGCAGATGATCGGATGGTTGCTGTTCGCGGGTCTGCTCGGCGGTGGCGGCTACTGGGCCTATCGTGCCTGGCGCAACTGGCAGGAGAATTACGGCCACCGCAACGATGATTACGATGCGGGCCAGCTTGCACTGCTGCTCCATGAAAAGGCAGGACCAGAGCGCCCCACGCCACCAGCCCCACCGCCACGGCCAATGCCTTCCGGGCCGCCAGCCCGCTTCCTGCCGCTCACCGATGCGGTGCAGACCCTGTACGTTCTGCTGCGGGCTGAATTCCCCCAGTTGCCGATGATGTGCTGTGTGGACATCGCAAGCCTGTTGCCCGATACACCCCGGCCGCCCCGGATACAGATCGATTTCGTCATCTGCCGCAAGGATTTCAGCCCGGCGGTAGCGATCATCATCGAACGTCCGAACGAAAAGGACATGCTCGATCAGGCGCAGGCCCTGCTGCGTGAACGGCGTCTGCGCGTGCTCCGCTGGAGCGCCGATGCACTCCCCGGCCAGGAAGAGATACGCCAGCAGATCGTGCGGCCGAAATTGGGCTGAAGGCTGAAGGCGCGACATTGTGGACCCGCTTTTCTTACCACCAAACCACAAGGCTTCTGCCGTAGGGTGCGCCTGCGCATCATCGGTGCAGTAGCGGGGGAGCCGGCTTCCACCTGATCCACGCCCCTCCGTCGCGCTGCAGCGAGGTTGCAAGCCGCGGCTCGCAAAAGCCTTCCACTCAGTCCTCGTTACTCAGCACCAAGGAAACTGCCCTACCGCCCATCACCCGCCGGTAGAACGCGTGAGAATGGCGCATGCCGTCTTCAATCGGCGTCTGGTAGGGCCCCTACCTCGTTGTGATCGGCCTCGAACAGGGTAGCGTCGGAATACGCAGCCACGGGCAATTGCGGGTTTTCGGTGGCAGCGGTGACGCTTCGCTCGGCCATGGGCAACGACATCCTTTTGAGCCGGAAAGACAGAACATTAAATTATACTTGCGGGTTTCTGCCGGCCCCTCCTTACGCACGCCGAGTTCCGCATGGTCAAAAGCAAGCCCCACACCACCCCCGAGAATTTCGAGCAGGCGATCCGCGAGCTGGAAGGCATCGTGGCAGCCATGGAACGGGATGACCTGCCACTGGAGCAAGCGCTGGCCAGCTACGAGCGCGGCATCTCGCTGTTGCGTCACTGCCAGTCCACGCTGACGGCTGCCGAGCAGAAGATCCGCCAACTCGAAGACGGGCAGCTCGTCGAACGCCCCGGGGAAGATCAAGCATGAGCGACATTTCCTTCAGTGACTGGATGCGGCAGCAGCAACAGCGTGCCGAATCTGCACTCGAACGCAGCCTGCCCGCAGCCGGTCTGCAGCCCGGGCGCCTGCACGAAGCCATGCGCTACACCACTCTGGGCGGCGGCAAGCGCGTACGCCCGCTACTGGCCTATGCCGCCGGCGCGCTGACCGGTGCGCCTTCCGAACGCCTGGATGCGGCGGCCTGCGCGCTCGAATGCATCCACGTCTATTCGCTGGTGCATGACGACATGCCCTGCATGGACGACGATGCCCTGCGCCGCGGCAAACCGACCGTACACGTGCAATACGACGAAGCCACGGCCCTGCTGGTGGGCGACGCGCTGCAGACCCTCGCCTTCGACCTGCTTTCGGCGCCCGGTCTGTTCGCCGATCCGGCCCGCCAGTTGCGTGCCGTCCATACGCTGGCGCGTGCCTCGGGCTCGCGGGGCATGGCCGGGGGACAAGCCATCGATCTGGCCTCCGTGGGTCTTGCGCTGACGCGCGAGGAACTGGAAGTCATGCACCTGCACAAAACCGGCGCCCTGATTCGCGCCGCCGTGCTGTTGGGCGCACTGGCCGGGGAAATCGACGAGCCTTCGTTGCAGGCCCTCGACCACTATGCCCGCGCCATCGGCCTGCTGTTCCAGGTCGTCGACGACATCCTGGACACCACGGCAGACACCGCCACGCTGGGCAAGACTGCCGGCAAGGATGCAGCCCATGACAAGCCGACCTACGTCAGCATCCTCGGACTGAGCGAATCCCGCCTGCTGGCATCCGAACTGGCGGCCCAGGCCGAAGCTTCGCTGCAGGAGCTCGGCGAACGCGCACAGCGCCTGCGCGAGCTCGCCCACTACATCGTCAGCCGCCAGTTCTGAGCGCCTCTCTCCATAAGGCCAACCGCCCATGAGCACATATCCGCTGCTGGAAACGATCGACGCGCCCGCGCAACTGCGCGAGCTCGATCGCCGGCAACTGCCGCAGCTGGCCGAAGAGCTGCGCGCCTTTCTCGTCGAATCCGTTTCGCGCACCGGAGGGCACCTGTCCTCCAACCTCGGCACCGTCGAGCTGACCATCGCGCTGCACTACGTGTTCAACACACCTGACGACCGCATCGTGTGGGACGTTGGCCACCAGACCTATTCACACAAGATTCTTACCGGGCGGCGCAACCGTATGACCACGCTGCGCCAGTACGACGGCATTTCCGGCTTTCCTCGGCGCTGCGAGAGCGAATACGACACCTTCGGCACGGCGCATTCCTCGACCTCCATCTCCGCCGCGCTGGGCATGGCCGTCGCCGCGCGCCAGCGCGGACTGGATCGCCATGCCGTCGCAGTCATCGGCGATGGCGCGATGTCGGCCGGCATGGCGTTCGAAGCACTGAACAACGCCGGCGTCACCGACGCGCCGCTGTTGGTGGTGCTCAACGACAACGAGATGTCGATCTCGCCACCTGTGGGCGCTCTCACCAAGATCCTCGCACGCATGCTCTCCGGTCGCACTTATGCTGCGGCACGCCGCGCCAGCGCCAAGGTACTCGGCTCGTCGATCACGCGCAGGGTGGAAGAACACGTCAAGGGGCTCGTCACGCCCGGCACGCTGTTCGAGGAATTCGGCTTCAACTACATCGGCCCTATTGACGGGCATGATCTGGATGCATTGATCCCGACACTGCAGAACATCCGCAACCTTCAGGGCCCGCAGTTCCTGCACGTGATCACACGCAAGGGGCAGGGCTACAAGCTTGCGGAAGCCAATCCCACCCTGTACCACGGCGTCGGCAAGTTCGATCAGGCCGCAGGCATCCAGACAGGCAAAGGCAGCGGCAAACTCACTTTCACACAGGTTTTCTCCGACTGGATCTGTGATGCCGCCGTGCGCGATCCGCGCCTGGTAGCGATCACACCTGCCATGCGCGAAGGTTCCGGATTAGTACGTTTCGAGCAGGAGCATCCTGATCGTTATTTCGATGTGGGCATCGCCGAGCAGCACGCCCTGACCTTTGCCGCCGGACTCGCCTGCGAAGGCCAGAAACCGGTCGTAGCGATCTATTCCACTTTCCTGCAGCGCGCCTACGATCAACTGATCCATGACATCGCCTTGCAGAACCTGCCGGTCATGCTGGCAGTCGACCGCGGCGGGCTGGTCGGTGCCGACGGTGCGACACACCACGGCGTATTCGATCTTTCCTATCTGCTGTGCATCCCTAACATGGTAGTGATGACGCCCAGCGACGAACGTGAATGCCAGTTGATGCTGAACACCGCTTTCAGCCTGGATTGCCCCACGGCAGTCCGCTACCCCCGCGGTGGTGGCGCCGGCAACCTGCCTGAAGCTGGCAGCCAGGAAGTGCTGCCCGTTGGCAAGGGACGGGTAATCCGGGAGGGCAAGGGCCCCGCCATTCTTGCCTTTGGCAGCTTGCTGCACGAAGCACTGCAGGCGGCTGACACGCTGGATGCTGCCGTGGTGGACATGCGGTTTGCCAAGCCATTGGACGTTGAGCTCATTGAAATCCTGGCAGATCGCCACCAGCTTCTCGTCACGCTGGAAGAAAACGCGACAATCAGTGGAGCCGGCAGTGAAGTAGCTCGTCTGCTGGAGTCTCGTGCTCGACCGCCAGCCTTGCTGCGCCTGGGTTTGCCGGACCATTTCATCGATCACGGCGATCAGGCCCAGCTTTTGCGTGATGTGAAACTCGACGCCCAGGGCATCCAGCGACGCATTCAGGCGCACCCAGCCTATATCGTCAATAGTTGAGCTTTTTTTTCGGGTTTCCTAGACTGACTTCCCCCAACAAAATGTCACCTTCAAAGGTGCACAACCCGCAGGCCCCGCATGAACTCCTCCGTTTCGATTCCTGACGTACAGGGCTTTGAAGACCGCCGCCACCTGGCCATCAACAAGGTCGGCATCAAATCCATCCGCCACCCGGTCAAGGTTCTGGACCGTGGAGAAGGCGGCGTACAGCACACCGTGGCCACTTTCGACATGTATGTCGGCCTGCCCCATCACTTCAAGGGCACGCACATGTCACGCTTCGTCCAGATCCTGAATACCCAGGAACGCGAGATATCGGTGGAATCCTTCGAGCCGATGCTGCGTGAGATGGTCAAGCGCCTGGAAGCCGAGACTGGCTACCTGGAGATGCGGTTTCCTTACTTCATCAAGAAGAAGGCCCCTGTTTCGGGCGTGGAAAGCCTGATGGACTACGACGTAACCTTCATCGGCGAGATCAGTGCTGGTGGCGAGTACAAGCTGCGTACGCGGGTAGTGGTACCTGTCACCAGCCTGTGCCCCTGCTCGAAGAAGATCTCGGAGTACGGAGCACATAACCAGCGCTCGCACATCACCATTACCGCTGAAACGAATGCATCGACGTGGATCGAGGAGATCGTGGAGATTGCCGAATCCCAGGCATCCTGCGAGCTGTGGGGGCTGCTCAAGCGCCCGGACGAAAAATACGTGACCGAGCGCGCCTACGACAATCCCAAGTTTGTCGAGGATCTGGTGCGTGATGTGGCCGGACGGCTCAACGAGGAGGCGCGCATCGTTGCCTACGTGGTCGAATCCGAGAATTTCGAATCCATCCACAATCACTCGGCTTATGCGCTGATCGAACGCGACAAACGCCTAGGCTGAGTCCTCGTTACCTCACAGAAGATGGAAAGACGCCCTCGCAAGAGGGCGTCTTGATTTCAGGGGTGCAGCACGGACAGCAGCAAAACACTGACCCCATCCCAGACGATCTGAACCCCCAGGCACAACAGGATGAAGGCAGACAAGCGCAGGAAGACGATGGCTCCCGTCTCCCCCAGCGGCTTGAGCAACTGCTGTGCATACCGAAAGGCCAGGGACAGCACCACGGCAATCACCGCCAGGGCCAGCAGGGCTCCCCCCATGTTGGCCAGCGACAGGGTCAAGCGTGCGTCATGCAGGGTAACCCCGACCGTAATCGCAGCCGCAATCGAGCCGGGGCCGCAGCTGATGGGAAAGGTCAGCGGATAGAAGGCCTGGCGCCGAGCATGCTCGGGGGTGAAGGCTTCCGCCAGTTCGCTGCGGCTATCCATGTTGGCAGGCGTGGCCGTCAGCATGCGCCAGGCGGTAGCCGCCACGATCATGCCCCCCCGACACGCACGATCGGCAACGAGATACCAAAGAAATCAAGCACATAGGAACCCACCAGCATCGAGCCCGCCATCAAGCCGAGCATGTTGCGCGCGATCCGGCGTGCCAGCTGCGCACGCGTGCTTTCCGCAGCGCCTTCAGTCAGTCCCAGAAAAATGGGGGCTGTCGCTGCCGGGTTCAGGATGGGCAGCAAGGTCGCGAGCACGAACAGAAAGCTCTTGCCTGCCGCCAACAGGAACACAGGGAGTTCACTCAGCATGACCAGAAGATCCTCGTATCCAACTCAATGCATCTCGATCGGATTCCTGCAAAACAAAAAGCCCGCGACCAGCGCGGGCTTTTGATTGAAGCGGAGGTGATCAACGCTTCGAGAACTGCTTGGCGCGACGGGCCTTGCGCAGACCGACCTTCTTGCGCTCGACTTCACGGGCATCGCGGGTAACGAAACCAGCCTTCTTCAGCGCGGGCTTCAGTTCCGGGCTGAAATCGATCAGCGCACGAGTGATACCGTGGCGGACAGCACCGGCTTGGCCGGATTCACCACCACCAACCACATTCACCAGGATGTCGAAACGATCACTGGTTTCAGTCAGTTGCAGCGGCTGACGCACGATCATGCGGCCGGTTTCACGCGAGAAGAACTCGTCGACCGGCTTGCCATTCACCACGATCTTGCCGGAACCGGCCTTGATGAACACGCGAGCCACCGCAGTCTTGCGACGACCCGTACCATAGTTGTACTGACCAACGGGCATTTGCTCGCTCCTCGATTAGATATCCAGCACCTTGGGCTGCTGGGCAGCGTGCGGATGCGCACCGCCAGCGTAGCACTTGAGCTTCTTGAGCATCGCGTAGCCGAGCGGGCCCTTGGGCAGCATGCCCTTCACGGCCTTCTCCAGCACGCGAGCGGGGAAGCGCTGCTGCAGCTTGGTGAAATTGGTTTCGTAGATACCGCCCGGATAACCGGAGTGGCGGTAGTACTTCTTGTCCAGTGCCTTGTCGCCAGTCACACGCAGCTTCTCGACATTGGTCACGATGATGAAATCACCGGTATCCACGTGAGGCGTATAGATGGCCTTGTGCTTGCCACGCAGACGGCGGGCAATCTCGCTGGCCAGACGACCAAGCACCTTGTCGGTCGCATCGACGACGAACCAGTCGTGCGTCACTTCATGCGGCTTGGCGGAAAAGGTCTTCATCAGAGTTTCCTTTAGTTCTCTTGTTTTGTCGTTCGCACACAGAGAATGCCTGTACGCAGAAAGTCGGCAAGTATAGGCGCGACATCAAACCAATGTCAAACACCTTGTACACTCTATATCAACGTGCCGCATGTTACGCGGCGCCCGCTCCGTTTCAGGAACGAAAAAAACGCAGCTCCTTGTGGGAGCTGCGCCAAGTCCACACCAAAGGAGGAGGGTGGAGGAGACAAGCTTTGGATCAATTGATTTTAACCAGAAACAAGTCAGGAGCAACGATCAACACGACTTCATTATGACCAAGGAGGCAGGTCGGCGCAAGAATTCGAAGAGAAGAATGTTTCTATTCGCATATAAGCCAGACTAATTGCTTAAACACATGATTCCAATGTAGTTATTCGTCAGCCTCTCCCGCAGGAATCTGGCTTTCCTACTACATATGTCTGACAAATCTTCTTCAGGCGCAGCACCCTCGCAGTAGAGCCCCTTTGGCGAGGTGACAAGCTACACTTGCCGACCCTGTGACCAAGGAGCAAGACATGGAGTGCACCATCAGTTGGCAAGGCGATGCGCGTTTCGAGGCGCGCACCGGCAGCGGCCACGACATACACATGGAAGGCGCCGCCGATCTGGGCGGACAGAACCAGGCTCCGCGTCCGATGGAGCTGATCCTCGCGGGCGCAGGAGGATGCACCGCCTACGATGTGGTGTTGATCCTCAAGCGGGGACGCCATGCGATTGTCGGCTGCTCCGTCAAACTGAATGCGGAACGCGCCGAATCGGATCCGAAGGTATTCACCCGCATCCATTATCACTACACCGTCAGCGGTGCGAACCTGAAACCGGAGATCGTGGAGCGCGCAATCAAGCTGTCGGCCGACAAGTACTGCTCGGCCTCCATCATGCTGGGCAAGACGGCCGAGATCACGCACGACTTCGAGATCGTGGAAACCGTAGCCTGAAGGTTTTTCAGTCGCGAAAGGCGGGCTGATCAGATGCGGTAGGCAAGCGTGGTCATCACCTTCGCAGCCGCCCGCATCACCAACTGCACTGGCTGCGGCAGGGACTCGCCGCCCATGGCACGCGCCATCTCGGCATGCTCGTGTTCGTCATCACGCATCTGTTCGATGATCGCGCGGCTACGTCCGTCGGATTCTGGCGCTTGAGCCAGATGATCATTCAGATGCGCTTCGACCTGACGCTCGGTTTCGGCCACGAACCCGAGGCTCCAGCGATCTCCTGCAATTCCGGCCAGCACACCGATGCTCAACGCACCGCCATACCACAATGGATTGAGCAGGCTGGTACGCCCGCCCAGCTCCCGGATGCGCTGCTGCGTCCAGGCCAGATGCTCGACTTCCTCATGCGCGGCGTGATCCAGTGCCTCGCGCGCATGATCATCGCGCGCAGTCATCGCCTGGCCCTGATATAGCGCCTGAGCACAGACTTCGCCGACGTGATTGACCCGCATCAGGCCTGCCATGTGGGCACGCTCGGCATCACTCAGCGAGGCTTCCGGCAACTCGGCGCCCGGCGTTGGCTGCACGCTTTGCGGCGTAGCCGCAAGCGTGCGCAGGATACGGTCGAAGTGAAGGATGAAACGATCCATGGCGCCCCCTGTCAGCGAACGACTTCGCCTCGATACGCTGGAGGACGGCGATCCCCTGCCCCCTCGAACAGGCTGCCCGACAACTCATTCAGGGCCGCCTTATATACGCCGCGCTTGAACTCGATCACGGAATCGAGCGGCACCCAGAAATCGGTCCAGCGCCAAGCATCGAATTCCGGATGCCCGCTGGCACGTAAACTGATGTCGCTGTCGCGCCCGACCAGCCGCAACAGGAACCAGATCTGCTTCTGGCCCCGATATGTGCTGCGCCATTCGCGCTTGATCCAGTTTTTGGGCACGTCGTAGCGCAACCAGTCACGGGTCCGGGCGAGCACATGCACATGCTTGGGACGCAAGCCGACTTCCTCGTAGAGCTCGCGGTGCATCGCCTGCTCGGGGCTTTCCCCTTGCTTGATGCCACCTTGCGGAAACTGCCAGGAATGTTCGCGGATGCGCTTGCCCCAGAAGACCTCGTTGTGCGGGTTGGCGATGACGATGCCGACATTGGGGCGATAGCCGTCCCGATCGAGCATGGAATCACCTGCAAATTGAACGTTTGCGCCGATTCTTCCACAGTTCCCCGCCCAAGGAAACCTCTGGCCGGCACGGCTGCTCCTGCCCGCTGGTGCTCAGTTACAATTCTGGGTTTCATCGATCCGGGTCTCGTTCTGCCATGCGCGCCAGTCAGTTCTACCTTTCTACCCTCAAGGAAGCCCCCACCGATGCAGAAATCGTCAGTCACAAGCTGATGATGCGCGCCGGCATGATCAAGAAGCTTTCCGCCGGCATCTACAACTACATGCCGATGGGGCTGCGCGTGATCCGCAAGATCGAGGCCATCGTCCGCGAGGAGATGAACCGCGCCGGCGCCGTGGAGCTTTCCATGCCTATCGTGCAACCAGCCGAGCTCTGGCAAGAGACTGGCCGCTTCGACAAGATGGGCGATGAATTGCTGCGTTTCAAGGATCGCCATGAGCGCGATTTCGTGGTTCAGCCGACCTCCGAGGAAGTCATTACCGACATCGTGCGCCAGGATGTCCGCAGCTATCGCCAGCTGCCGCGCAACCTCTACCAGATCCAGACCAAGTTCCGTGATGAACGCCGCCCTCGCTTCGGCATCATGCGCGGCCGCGAATTCACGATGAAGGATGCCTACTCCTTCCATGTGAGCTTCGAGGATCTGCAGCGCGAATATCGCAATATGTATGACACCTATTCGCGCATCTTCACCCGCCTTGGCCTGCAGTTTCGGGCCGTGGCAGCCGATACCGGTGCCATCGGTGGCATTGGTTCGCACGAATTCCACGTGATCGCAGAAACCGGGGAGGACGCCATCGCCTACAGCCCGGATTCCAACTTCGCCGCCAACGTCGAGCTGGCCGAAGCCGTCGCGCCCGCATCGCCCCGCCCCGCCCCGTCTGCCGAGCTCACCAAGGTCCACACGCCCGGCGCCAAGACCATCGAGCAGCTCGCGACCTTCCTGAAGATCGACGCACGTCTGACGGTGAAGTCGGTCATCGTCGAAGGTGAAGATGGCAAGCCCGTGCTGCTGCTGTTGCGCGGCGACCACGAACTCAACGAGATCAAGGCTGCCAAACTGCCCGGCGTGTTCTCGCCGCTGCGTTTTGCCACGCCAGCTTCGATCCGCGAGGCCTTCGGCGCCGATCCGGGCTCCATCGGCCCGATCGGCTTCAAGGGCCAGATCTACATGGATCGCACGGTCGCCAGCATGGCGGACTTCGTGATCGGCGCCAACGAAAACGACCAGCATTACACTGGTGCGAATCTCGGCCGCGATTTCCCGGAGCCCGAAGCTGCAGATATACGCAATGCCGTGGCTGGCGACGCTTCGCCTGACGGCAAAGGCGTTCTGGCCATCTGCCGTGGTATCGAAGTCGGCCATATCTTCCAGCTACGCAAGCGCTACTCTGAAGCCATGGGCTGCAAGTTCATCGGAGAGGACGGCAAGGAGCAAGTCATGGAGATGGGCTGCTACGGCATCGGTGTGACGCGCATCATGGGTGCCGCCATCGAGCAGAACTTCGATGAGCGCGGCATCATCTGGCCGGACGCCATCGCCCCCTTCCGCATGGTGATCTGCCCGATGGGTTGGAGCCGTTCGGAAGCCGTACGTGATACGGCCACCGCACTCTATGAATCGCTGAAGAGTGCGGGTATCGACGTGATCCTGGACGATCGCGACGAGCGCCCTGGCGTGATGTTTGCCGACTGGGAGCTGATCGGTGTGCCTCACCGTGTGGTGATCGGTGACCGCGGCCTGAAGGAAGGGCAGATCGAGTACCAGGGCCGCCGTCAGTCCGAAGCCACACGTCTGCCTGCCGAAGGCGCTGCCGAAGCGCTGCTGGCACTGCTGAAGTGATGCAAGGAAGAGGTCTTCCGCTCCTGCTGTCCGCCTTGCTGGTCATCGCGCCCAGCTTGGTGCTGGCGGGCGCGCAGCGAGAAGAAGACCTCTCCGCCAGCGTCCAGGCGGCACTCCACGCTGCCGTCGCGGATATGGCCGCGCCCGAACCCCTGTTCCAGTCGCCTGACGAACGCCAACGCTGGCTCGGCCTGATGTCCGAACGCCTCGCAAAACGCATCCCCAATCAGCGCGAACGTGAGGATCTGCTGCTCACCGTGTATTACGAAGCACAGCGTGCCGGGCTGGATCCGCAACTCGTACTGGGCCTGATCCAGATTGAAAGCGGCTTCCGCAAATACGCCATTTCAGGAGCCGGTGCACGCGGCCTGATGCAGGTGATGCCGTTCTGGACAAAGGCCATCGGCACGCCCGATCACAACCTTTTCCACCTGCGCACCAACCTGCGCTATGGCTGCACCATCCTGCGTCACTATCTGGATATCGAGAAGGGCAACCTTTTCCGGGCACTCGGTCGCTACAACGGCAGTCTGGGTCAGGCGGCCTATCCAAACGCAGTACATGCGGCTTGGCAAAAGCAATGGAGCTACACCCCCGGCGCACTGGCACAGGCAGGGCGTTGATCCGTCGGGATCCTAGGCCGTCTCCGCACCAGTATTCATCCCCCGGATTCCGCTGCGCCGCATCTGGGCACAACTGGCGCCCGCCCATGCTTCGATGCCTCAACACGAACGGGGTCGTAACGGTGGGCGCGCCTGGGCAGAAATGAAAACGGGCCCGCGGGCCCGTTTCCTTCATGCAGAGAATGCTTACTTCGGCAGATCGGCCAGATACAACGCAGGCTCACCTTCGAAGTCCGAGGTGAACAGCACGCGTTTGTCATCCGGCGTGAAGGACGGATGCAGGTGGGTCACCTGACGGTCTTCCTTGTACACCTTCCACGAGGAGCTGTGCTTGGCGATCTTCTTCGTGGAGTTGTCCTTCAAGTCGAAGAGGTACAGGAAGGGATCGTTCTCGTGCGTATGCGCAGCGGTGTTGGAAACATCCGGCGGCGTGTCGCAGCCATCGCCCACCAGCAGCGAACCATCGTAGTTCGAGTACAGGTGCGAGCAGGCCGGCATGGTCAGCAATGCATCGTTCTTCAGCGTGACCGGATCGGCCGAGCAGATCCAGCGTTCGACGCTACCTTCCTTGTACGACACGTAGATCATCTTCGAACCATCGGGGGTGAAGAATTCGTGCGTGCAGGACTCGCCCTGCTCGTGCTCCTTGACCTTGCGCACATTCGTGCCGTCTTCATTGACGAACCACATGCGGGCGTCGACCAGATCGTGCGGACCTTCATGGCAGAAAGCCACGGTGTGGTCGTCGAACGGACGATACAGCGGGTGCCCCATCCACTTGGCCTGTTCGTAGATCACGCTGGCCGTGCCGGATTCGATATCGATGCGCACCAGGCGGCAACGCGGATGTGGTACTGCTCGGCGAATTCTTCCCAAGTCTTGAGCGGCAGCAGATCTCCCTCCACCACTTCGATGCCGACCAGCTTGGTACAGGCAGAGTTGGCCACCCAGGTGCCATAGCCCTTGTAGCCCTGCGGCACGGTGTAGAGCACCTGTTCTTCCAGCGAATCCAGTGCCACACGACGCAGCTCGCGGCCGCCCTTCACGTAGTAGAGGTACTTGTCGTCCGGCGACAGGAAGTTGCCGAAGGTGTTGTCGACCTTGCCCTTGCCATCAGTAAGCTGACGCGCTTGCTGGGTCTTCAGGTCCAGCAGGTAGGCGTTCCAGCTGCCGCCATCGAAGAGGCCACCGAACAACAGCTTGCTGCCATCGTTGGTGAAGCACTTCTGGTAGAAGTAATTACGGTGACAAGTCACGTCAACCGGGGTCAGGCGCGTCACGCGCGCACCGGTATCGGAATCGGTGAAGTCTTCGAATTTCAGCTGGATGATGTCGCCCTTGGCCATGAGAGGTCCCCTGCTATAAGCCACCTAAAAAACCTGAAGCGCACGATGCGCTCCCGAAAGAAGCAAGGATTCTACGGCATTTGCAGCGGCATTCTTCAAACCCTTGTCACGTGAAAACCGGCTTGATTCAGGGCAAGGCGCCTTGCCGCTGCGCTGCTAGACTGGCGAGCCGATTTTCGTCCTGGCTCCATTTCCATGCGCAAACCCGAGCTGGTCTGCCCCGCTGGCAGCCTTCCCGCCCTGAAAGCAGCAGTCGATCATGGCGCCGACACGGTTTACATGGGCCTCAAGGATGCCACCAACGCCCGCAACTTCGCTGGTCTGAATTTCGACCAGAATGCCGCCCGCGAAGGCATCCGCTATGCACACAGCCGTGGCCGCCAGGTACTCATGGCGATCAACACCTATGCACAGGCCGGTGAGGAGGCCCGCTGGCGACAGGCTGTGGATTTCGCTGCGGATCTCGGTGTGGATGCCGTGATCCTGGCGGACCCTGGCCTGCTCGACTATGCCGCCCGCACACACCCACAGCTTCGCCGACACCTCTCTGTGCAAGGCTCGGCGACAAGCTACGAGGCGCTGAACTTCGCCCGCGATGCCTTTGGCATCAGCCGCGCCGTACTGCCTCGCGTACTGACGCTCCCTCAGGTGGAGCATGTGATCGCCCACACCGACATCGAAATCGAAGTCTTCGGTTTCGGCAGCCTGTGCGTGATGGTGGAAGGGCGTTGCCTGCTCTCCAGCTATGCCACGGGCGAATCGCCCAACACGGCAGGTGTATGCTCGCCGGCCAAGGCGGTCCGCTGGGTAGAAACCCCGCGCGGCACCCAGGCACGTCTGTCCGGCATCCTCATCGATGAATACGGCAATGACGAGTCGGCCGGTTACCCCACCTTGTGTAAAGGCCGCTTTGCGGTTGGCGGAGAAACCTATTACGCCCTGGAGGAGCCGACCAGCCTCAACGTGATCAGCGCCTTGCCCGAACTGTTGCGCATCGGCGTGGCCGCCATCAAGGTGGAAGGCCGCCAGCGCAGCCCGGCCTATGTCGCGGAAGTCACGCGCACGCTGCGTGCTGCCATCGACGCAGCCTGTACCGACCCGCAACGCTTCAGCCCCCGTCCGGCCTGGGATGCCGCGCTGGGCAAGGTTTCCGAAGGCCAGCACGTGACACTCGGGGCGTATCTGCGCCCCTGGAAGTAAAAATGGGCGATTGCGCTACTGCGCGGGCCTTGTGCCGCGTTAGCTCGCTCGCCGTGCAATAGCACTGTCTGCGCTCGCCGCCTTGCCTCAGGCCCGCTCGCTACGCGCCTTCACCCATTTTGGGAAAACCAATGAAACTGACTCTAGGTCCTCTACTCTACTTCTGGCCCCGTGACCAGGTTCTCGCCTTCTATCGCGAAGCGGCGGACTGGGCGGTCGACACCATCCATCTCGGTGAAGTCGTCTGTAGCCGCCGCCAGCAGGTCCGCCTGGATGACTGGCTTGGGCTGGCGCGCGAACTGGCACAGGCGGGCAAGGAAGTCGTGCTCTCCTGTCAGGCATTGCTCGAATCCGAAAGCGAACTCAAGACTCTGCGCCGGCTGTGTGGCAATGGCGAATTCCTCGTCGAAGCCAACGATCTCGGAGCGGCCGGCCTGCTGCGTGGCAGCCGCTGGGTCGCAGGTCCGCACCTGAACATCTACAACGCCGTCACACTGAAACTGTTCGCCGGCATGGGTGCCGTGCGCTGGGTGCCGCCGGTAGAGATGGATCGTCAGCGCCTGGGACGACTGCTGCAGGAGGCGCCGGAAAGCATGGAGACCGAACTATTCGCCTGGGGGCGCCTGCCGCTGGCATTCTCTGCCCGCTGTTTCACGGCCCGCCACTTCAACCTGAAGAAGGACGACTGCCAGTTCCGTTGCCTTGAATTCCCGGACGGCCTGCCGCTGGATACTCGTGAAGGTCAGCACTTTCTCGCCATCAATGGCATCCAGACGCAATCCGGCGCAGTGCAGGCCCTGCTGCCCTATCTGCCGGACATCCGGGCCTGTGGCGTCACCGGTCTGCGCATCAGCCCGCAATCGCGCGATACTGCGCGCTTGATCGCCCTGCACCGCGCAGCCCTGGATGGTCAGACGGTTACCAGCGACGCGTTGGCCCCCCTTGGCGGCGAGCTTTGCGATGGCTACTGGTTCGGCCACGAAGGTATCAAGTTCGGAGAACTGACCCATGCTGACTGAATTGAAACCCCCGAAACTCCTCGCCACGCTGGGCCCGCGCCTGCCGCAACGCCCGTGGAGCGATGCACTCTGTGCCGCGCTCACGCTGGCCCGTGCCACGGGACAGCTAGATGCGGACTTCAGCTTTCTCGAAGGGCGCAGCCTGCGCATCCTGGTGGAAGATCTCGGCGCACGTGCCACCTTGCGTTATGTCGACGGCCGCTTCCGGCCGGGCGACAGCGATGCGCCCGCCGATGTCAGCTTTCGCGCCAGTACAGCGGACTACCTGAAGCTGCTGCGCCGTATCGAAGATCCGGACACACTCTTCTTCCAGCGCAAGCTGCGCATCGAAGGCGATACGGAGCTCGGCCTGCATCTGAAGAACCTGCTCGACAGCGTCGAGCCGCCGGCCTGGCTGCAACGCCTGCTGGCCTGAACGCTTTGCATCTGCCCATCCTGTACCGAGACGATCATCTCGTCGCAGTACACAAGCCCTCCGGTCTGCTGGTCCATCGCAGTGAGCTGGATCGCCACGAGACGCTGTTTGCCGTGCAACTGCTGCGTCAGCAGATCGGGCAATGGGTATGGCCGGTGCATCGGCTGGATCGTGGCACCTCGGGGGTGCTGCTGTTCGCGCTGGACCGCGAAACGCTCGCACTGGCAGGCCAGGCCTTTGAAACCCGCGAGGTACTGAAGGAATATCTGGCAGTCGTTCGCGGATGGCCCGAGGACTCCGGCAGCATCGACCACCCGTTGAAACCGGACAATGACCCTCGCCTGCCGCAGCGTGGTGAGCCGTATGCCCAAGCCGCCCTGACCCGCTACGAAACCCTGGCCCGCATGGAGCTACCTCTGGCGGCGGATGATCGTTATCCGACAAGCCGCTACGCACTGGTACGCCTGCACCCCGAAACAGGGCGACGTCACCAGCTGCGCCGCCACCTCAAGCATATTTCCCACCCGATCATCGGCGACGCCACACATGGCAAGGGCGCGCACAATCGCCTGATTGCCACGCATTTCGGTTGCCACCGGATGCTGCTGGCCTGCACGCGCCTTGAGTTGCAGCATCCGCGTACCGGTGAGCAATTGCTGCTACAAGCCGCCCCCGACGGGGACTTCGAACGGCTGCTGGCTCGCCTGGGTTGGTCTTACAGGCTCTGATCCACCTTGCGTGGCCGCGCTCCGAAGATCGCCGTCCCCACACGGACGATCGTAGCCCCTTCGGCGACGGCCAGCGACATGTCGCCAGACATGCCCATGGAAAGCGTATCCAGCGGCGCATGCGGCAGCAGTCTGCGCAAATCCGCCAGCAGCGCCCCCAGCAGACGGAAACGGCCACGCAGCAGTATTTCATCCTCCGTGGGCTCGGGAATGCACATCAGGCCGCGTAACGAGAGATTAGGCAAGGCTGCCACGGCCAATGCCAGTGGTGGCAATTCGTCCGGCGTCACGCCACTCTTGCTTTCTTCTCCGCTGACATTCACCTGCAGGCAGACATTCAGCGGCGGCAATGCCGGATCGCGCTGCTCGGCCAGGCGCTCGGCGATCTTCAGCCGGTCAATGGCGTGCACCCAGGCAAAAGCCGAAGCAATGCTGCGAGTCTTGTTGCTCTGGATCGGGCCGATGAAATGCCAGTTGATCGGCAGATCCGCCAACGCAGCAATCTTCTCCAGTCCCTCCTGCACGTAGTTCTCACCGAACTCACGCTGACCAAAGGCAAAGGCTTCGCGCACGGCTTCGGGGAGGCATTTCTTGGAGACCGCCAGAAGGCTCACCGAGCCTGGGTGGCGGCTGGCTTTCCGCTCGGCGGCATCGATGCTGGCACGAACAGCCAGGAGGTTTTCGGCAATGCCGGGCATATAATCGACTATCCTTTTTCAGGCCATCCGGGAATCTTCGCCACGCTTGCCACAGGCGGCTTCAGCCGTCATTGACGGCATGATCGGCAGCAGATTCCGGGCGCGAAAAGTATAGCAGTCAGCCCCACCCACCTTCTGCCCCAGGAAGCGTCAAGCATGGAAATCACCGAACTGCTCGCCTTCTCCGTCAAGAACAAGGCTTCCGACCTGCACCTCTCCGCAGGTCTGCCACCGATGATCCGCGTCAATGGCGACGTACGCCGCATCAACCTGCCGCCACTGGAGCACAAGGATGTTCATGCCATGGTGTATGACATCATGAATGACTCGCAGCGCAAGCAGTACAAGGAATTCCTGGAGTGTGACTTCTCGTTTTCGGTGCCGAACATGGCACGTTTCCGCGTCAACGCCTTCATGCAGGATCGTGGCGCCGGCGCGGTGTTCCGGACCATTCCTTCCAAGGTGCTATCGCTGGAGGATCTGAACGCCCCCAAGGTGTTCAAGGAGATCTCCAACCAGCCACGCGGCATCGTGCTGGTCACCGGCCCGACAGGTTCGGGCAAGTCGACAACGCTGGCAGCGATGGTCGACTACATCAACGAAGAACGCCATGAACACATCCTCACCATCGAGGATCCGATCGAGTTCGTGCACGTGAGCAAACGCTGCCTGATCAACCAGCGTGAAGTACACCGCGACACCCACTCCTTCTCCAATGCCTTGCGCTCTGCGCTGCGGGAAGACCCGGATGTGGTGCTGGTGGGTGAGCTGCGTGACCTGGAAACCATCCGCCTGGCGATGACTGCCGCCGAAACGGGCCACCTCGTATTCGGCACGCTGCACACCTCTTCGGCCGCGAAGACCGTCGACCGTGTGGTTGACGTGTTTCCTGCCGAAGAAAAGGAAATGATCCGCGCCATGCTCTCGGAATCGCTGCGTGCGGTGATCTCGCAGACCCTGCTGAAAACCAAGGATGGCCAGGGTCGTGTGGCGGCCCACGAAATCATGATCGGCACACCAGCCATCCGCAACCTGATCCGCGAGAACAAGGTCGCGCAGATGTATTCCTCGATCCAGACCGGGCAGCAATACAGCATGCAGACACTGGATCAAAACCTGCAAGAACTGGTTCGGCGCAACATCGTCTCGGCCGCCGAGGCCCGTGCCCGCGCCTCGAACAAGGATCTATTCCCGGGCGGCAGCGCCTGACCCCGAGCAAATCATGCATGCGGCTACGCTAGCGGCCGGTGTGGAGACATCATGGAACGCGACCAGGCACTGAAATTCATGCAGGATCTGCTGAAGCTGATGGTGAGCAAGAAAGGCTCCGACCTTTTCATCACCTCCGGCTTCCCGCCTGCCATCAAGATCGACGGCAAGATCGTGCCGCAATCGAATCAGGTACTCACGCCACAGCACACGCAGGAAATCGCCCGAGCGGTGATGAACGACAAGCAGGCGGCGGAATTCGAAGCGACCAAGGAGTGCAACTTCGCCATCTCGCCCTCGGGCATAGGCCGCTTCCGCATGAACGCCTTCGTGCAGCAAGGGCGCATCGGCCTGGTGGCCCGGACCATCGCGGCCAAGATCCCGACCATGGACGAACTGGGCCTGCCATCCATCCTGCGTGACGTGGCGATGTCCAAGCGCGGACTGGTGATCTTCGTGGGGGGGACGGGCACCGGCAAGACGACTTCGCTGGCGGCAATGGTCGATTACCGCAACGAACATTCCTACGGCCACATCATCACGATGGAGGATCCCATCGAATTCGTGCACACCCACAAGAACTGCGTGATCACGCAGCGCGAGGTGGGTATCGACACCGATTCCTGGGCGGCCGGCCTCAAGAACACCTTGCGTCAGGCGCCGGACGTGATCCTGATGGGCGAAATCCGTGACCGCGAAACCATGGACTACGGCATCGCCTTCGCCGAAACAGGCCACCTCTGTCTGGCCACGCTGCACGCCAACAGCGCCAACCAGGCGTTGGACCGCATCATCAACTTTTTCCCGGAAGAGCGGCGCACCCAGCTGCTCATGGATCTCTCGCTGAACCTGCGCGGCATGGTTTCGCAGCGCCTGCTGCCACGCAAAGGCAGCAAGGGCCGCGTACCGGCCATCGAGGTGATGCTCAATTCGCCCCTGATCTCGGACCTGATCTTCAAGGGGGAAGTCGCCGAAATCAAGGAAGTGATGAAACGCTCACGCGAAATCGGCATGCAGACCTTCGATCAGGCGTTGTTCGATCTCTACGAGGCCGAACTGATCACCTTCGAGGATGCGTTGCGCAATGCCGACTCGGTGAACGACCTGCGCCTGCAGATCAAGCTCAACAGTCGCCACGGCGACCGGGATCTGCTGGCCAACGTACAAAACCTCGACATCCTCTGAACACGCGCCGGCGGCGCCCCAGAAAAAAGCCCGGCTACCTGAGAGGAGAAGGGATAAACCCGGGGAAAGTGCTGGGATAAATCCGGGATGAGGCGAGACGAAACAGGAAATAACGGGACCGGACTTTAAAGAACGTTTCGCAGAGCAAAACAACGGGGCCGCCAGTTCGGCCCCTTTTTTGTCAGTCGAGGCCGGGGAGCTTTGCCTGCCGACTTGCGCGTTCGGCCCTCATACGTTCGGTGACGATCTGTCGGATGCGCTCGGGCGTCAGTTTGTATTCCCTTTCGAGCTGCTCTCCGTTGCGACCGTTGAACTTCTCGTAGATCTCCTGTGCGCGCACATCGGCTTCGTAATAGGCGCCCTTGCCGATATAGACCGGGCCGCCACCGATTTCAGTGCGGACTGATTCAGCTGCACCGAGGGCGGCTACTGCTGCCTCCTGATGGGGCAGGATTTTATGCTCAACCAAGTAGCGATGCACAGCGATTGCGACCAGTTGCAGCGACGGTGGATAACGCTCAGGGAATGTGAGTTGATCAGGCATGGCGGGCATCCTTCTGCAATTCGCTATGCAACTGAGCCCAGCAGGACAGCAGGTTGTCGTAGGTGTAGGGCTCGTATGCCTTCGGCCCCATCTTTGAGCGAATGAATGCGTCCAGCGCACTGGGTGTATAGGCCTGGCGCTTGCCTTGAGCAGCGAGCTGCTTCCACTGCTCGGCCATCTTGTTTGGGAGAACACGGACGGCCCATTTCTTCAATGACTCGATGACGACTTCGCATTTTGCTGCTGACAGCCACTGAATGGCTGAGACCTTCCCTACCCGCTGCACATACTTCAGTAACGCCAGCTCGCTGGAATTCTTGACCTCGCCGATGACATGGAGCTGCAGCCAGATTGCGCGGATCTTGCGCCCCTCTTCCGAGTCGTCGAGCTTGCGTGTTGTTTTCGGCGTCGTTGCCTTGAACCCGAGTCGCTCCAGCTCGCGGATCACCGCATCGATCTCGCCCTCAACGCAGAGTGTGAGTGTGCGATTGCCGGTGATGCGCTCAAGCAGGTCGCGGTATGAGTCATCCGCCATCTGCAGCTGCTTGAGGGCGATCTTCACCTTCCCAATTTTGGCGCGGATGATGTCGTGGCGTATGTCGCGCGCCTGAGCTTGGCGTGCAGTGAATCTTGTGCGGGCGACCATCATTTACCTCCCGGATACGCATTGTGCTCAGCCCCATCAAGCAGCCGGTTGGTTGCCTTCCTGCCCACCCACAGCATCCCCTCTGCGCCACAGGGACGTGACTGAGATGGGCCGTGATACAGCGTTCCGTCGGTATTCAGAATGCAGGACTTCACATAAACAGGGATCATTTGCGGATGTACATTTGCCGCTTCCCATGCCCCCCACTGCTTGAACAGAAACGGCACGCCGACCACCTCGCACTGATCGCGAAGGCTGCGCCCCCAGGCAGGATGCATCGGGCGCGCGTTTGGGCCGGACTCGCCTCCGACGATCACCCAATCAATACATTCGAGCATGTTTGTTCCATCAGCCGGGTTCGATGGGTTTGCAAACATTCCCTCGAAGCTAATAGGCCCCAGCATCGGTTCCACGCTCAGAAATCGGACGGCAGCTGAGATCTTCAGCAGCAACGGAATACGTTCATCTGCTGCCGCCTGATCTTCCACGCTGATGCCGATCCAGACATTCGGCAGCGGCCACGCATCAGCCTTGCCGACGAAATCCGCGCGCTCGGCGTCTCGCTGATAGACCATGCACGAGTTCCACTCACGAATCTTGCTGAACCATTGCACTGCGCGCTCCGGTCGCTTCGTGAGTATTTGAAACGTGTGTTGGCGAGCCTCGCGCATCACCCTGAACACGTCTGCAATGAAGCTATCCGGCACATCGTGATGAAACAGGTCCGACATTGAATTGACGAACACGCGGCGCGGGCGCCTCCAGCGCAGTGGCTGTTTAATGCGCTCCGGGTGGCACCGCACGGTGGTAAATGCGCGCCCGGAATAGGCTGGCACCAGCTTCTGCATGCGCGGCCACTCGCGCTCGGCATAGCAGTGCTTGCAGCCGGGTGAAACCTTCGTGCATCCCGTGACGGGATTCCACGTTGCGTCCGTCCATTCGATCTTTGATCTATCTGCCATCACGCGACCCTTTCTTCCAGCAGATCGGCGTGAACCTCCTGCAGCTTGTCGGCAGCCTCCCGCTCGACAGTTCATGCCAGCCCTTTTCAGGCTTCCAGTACAGCAGGACGCCCTGGAGAGAGTCCGCTGTAACGATACGCAGCCGAGCATTGATCACGCTGGCAAGCGAGGCCGCGTGAGACATGATCTCCGCTGAGCGCGTTTCGTCAGCAGTGTTGACGCCGACCGAAAACTGAATCGCCCCCGGTTCACTAGACACTTCGAAGCCTTAAGCTGGCAACCAAGTGG
>NZ_MDUX01000053.1 GCF_014736495.1 Candidatus Dactylopiibacterium carminicum | reverse complement strand
ATGCTCACATCCAGTCGCCCGGCAACGTCCGCAACGCTATGTCCGCGATCGGTCACTTGCTTGACCGCTTCAATCTTGAACTCTTCCGTGTATCGCTTGCTACTCATAGACACCTCCACTTGGTTGCCAGCTTAAGGCTTCGAAGTGTCTAGTGAACCGGGGGCGATTCACTTCACCTTTCAGGGGCTGGTGATCGCCTCGGTGATCTACTCCACGCCCTTCGTCGTGCAGCCGATCCAGAATGCCATCGAAGCCATCGGCAAACGCCCGCTGGAAGTGGCCGCCACCCTGCGCGCACGTCCCTGGGACACCTTCTGGTCCGTGGTGATGCCGCTGGCACGCCCGGGCTTCCTCACCGCCTCGGTACTGGGCTTCGCCCATACCGTCGGCGAATTCGGCGTGGTGATGATGATCGGCGGCAACATTCCGGGACAGACCCGTGTGGTGTCCGTGCAGATCTTCGATCGCGTCGAGGCGCTTGAATACGCCCAGGCACACTGGCTGGCTGGCGGCATGGTGGTGTTCTCATTCGCCGTGCTGATCACGCTCTACACACTGAACCCGGATGCCCGGAGAAAAACCCCATGAGCAGCACCTCCCTCACCCTCCGTGTCAGGCATCAATTTCCGGCATTCACGCTCGACGTGGACCTCACTCTGCCCGGCCATGGCGTGACCGCGCTGTTCGGCCATTCAGGTTCTGGCAAGACCACGCTGCTGCGCTGCGTGGCCGGCCTGGAGCGCGCGGGCCAGGCCAACATCGCACTCAATGACGAATGCTGGCAAGACGAACGCGGCCGCTTCACACCTACCTGGCAACGTGCCATCGGCTATGTCTTCCAGGAAGCCAGCCTGTTCCCGCACATCGACGTGCGCCGCAATCTTGCCTTCGGCATAAAACGCGCACTGGGCGCGGTGCAGGAAGAGGAAATCGTCGCCATGGCCGAGCGCTTCGGCATCGCCCATCTGCTCACGCGCCGACCGGATAATCTCTCCGGGGGCGAACGTCAGCGCGTGGCCATCGCCCGTGCGCTGCTCACGCGCCGGATGAAGTCGCGCGCCTGGCCGACCATCTGGTCGTGCTCGAAGGCGGCCGCGCCCTTGCCGACGGCCCGCTGGCGGAAACGCTGGCCGGGTCGATCTACCCATCCGGCTCGGCGAGGATGCCGGTGTGGTACTCGATGCGCATGTCGGCGCACGCGACGACGAGTGGCAGCTGGCGCGCTTCGACTTCACCGGAGGGAGCCTGTGGGCACGCGATGCCGGGCTGGCCGTCGGCAGCCATGTCCGTGTGCGCGTGCTGGCACGCGACGTCAGCATCAGCCGCCACCCCAGCGAGGACAGCAGCATCCAGAACCTGCTGCCCGCGACGATCACCGCCATCGCCGAAGACGAGCATCCAAGCCTTGCGCTGGTGCAGGCACGGGTGGGTGACTCCCTGCTGCTCGCCCGCCTGACGCGCCGCGCCGCGGCCCAGCTGGCACTGGAGATCGGCGACACGATCTGGCTGCAGGTGAAGTCCGTGGCCTTACTGGAATGATCCTGTGGGGCATTGCCACACGAGATGTCACAGTGACATCTACCCAGAAAGACGTATAATTCGGCCCGTCATCGGGGAGTAGCCACCCTCTGCAAGAGGGCCCTGCGTCAACAGACTTAATCGCAAGATCATGGCGCGGGGAGCCAACACCGGGTTCGGCGAGACCTTTGACTGTCGCGGAGTCGATGCAGGTCGACGGGCGTGGCAGTCAATCGTCCGCATCCGTCGACCTGCCGACTCCTTCTTCCATGGAAGCACTTCTCGTCTCGACCGGTATCGTCGCCCTCGCAGAAATGGGCGACAAGACCCAACTCCTGGCACTTCTTCTCGCCGCTCGCCTCAAAAAACCCCTACCAATCTGCCTCGGCATCTTCACCGCCACGCTGGTCAATCACGCCTGTGCGGCCGCCGTCGGGCAATGGATCACCACCTATCTCGGCGGTGACGCCATGCGCTGGATCCTCGGCATTTCCTTCCTCGCCATGGGCGCCTGGATGCTGATCCCCGACAAGCTCGACGAAAACGAGAGCAACACGCCGGCGCGTTTCGGCGCCTACCTCACCACGGTGTTCGCCTTCTTCATCGTCGAGATGGGCGACAAGACGCAGATCGCCACGGTCGCCCTGGCTGCGCGCTACACCGAAATCGTCTGGGTCGTCGTCGGCACCACGCTGGGCATGATGCTGGCCAACGCCCCCGTGGTCTGGTTCGGCGACCGCCTCACCCGCCGCGTACCGATCCGCACCGTACACATCGTCTGCGCCCTGATCTTCGCGGTTCTGGGCATTGCGGCCCTGCTCACGTCGACCAGCTGATCCGGCCGCCGATCCGCCCGCGCCTCACATGCATCCGGCGCGGGCAGGTCCGACCTGCCAGAAGGCCCGTCATCCCCCGCACGGAACGGCATCCTCAGCTATCATGCCGCGCCCGCTTCACCCCTCTGTTGCATCCCATGTCTGCATCTCCCGCACGCGCCTGTGGCGTGGACTTCGGCACGTCCAACTCCACGGTCGGCTGGCTGCGCCCTGGCGTACGCCCTCTGCTGGCCCTGGAAGATGGCCGCCCCACCCTGCCCTCGGCAGTCTTCTTCAATGCCGACGAGGACAGCACCCACTTCGGCCGCGAGGCCATGGCACAGTACCTCGACGGTTACGAAGGCCGCCTGGTACGCTCGCTCAAGAGCCTGCTCGGCAGCAGCCTGATCGATGCACACACGGAGGTGGCGGGCCGCGCGCTGCCTTTCCGTGCCCTGCTCACCACCTTCATCGGCGAACTCAAGCTGCGGGCCGAAGCCGCCGCTGGCCGCTCGTTCGACTGCGCCGTGTTCGGCCGACCGGTGTTCTTCGTCGATGACGACGCGGAAGCGGACCGCAGGGCCGAGGACACGCTGGCCGAGATCGCCCGTGCCGTAGGGTTCCGTGAGCTAAGCTTCCAGTACGAACCACTGGGCGCGGCCTATCACTACGAACAGACACTGGCACGTGAGGAAGTCGTACTGATTGCCGACATCGGTGGCGGCACCACGGACTTCTCGCTGGTTCGCCTTGGCCCAGAGCGTGCCCGAAGCGAAGACCGGCAGGCGGACCTGCTCGCCAGTGGTGGCGTGCACATCGGAGGAACCGATTTCGACCGCGTGCTCAATCTAGCCTGTGCGATGCCTCACTTTGGCCTTGGCAGCCGTGGGCGCACAGGCGCGCCGCTGCCTTCCAGCCTGTATTTCCAGCTCGCCACCTGGCACACCATCCCGCTGGCCTATTCGCGCGCAGCCTGGAACGACTGCCAGCAGCTCTACCGCCTGGGAGGCGAACGCAGCCTGCTCGACCGGCTCAGCCGCCTCATCGAACGCCGCGCCGGCCATTGGCTGGCCCTGCAGGTGGAGCAGGCGAAGATCGCGCTGTCGGACACGGAGCGCACGCAACTGGCGCTGACCGAGTATTTCCCGGAACTCGATGCGTCTATCGGCCGCCCGGATTTCACCCAGGCCAGCGCCGAGCTGGTCGGCCGCGTGGTGACCACGCTCGCGACATTGCTGCAACAGGCCGGCCTGCACCACCAGCAGGTCGACACCCTGTTCTTCACCGGCGGTGGCAGCGGCGTACCGCAACTGCGCGAAGCCATCGCCGCCTTGCTACCGGCAGCCCGCGCCTGCGAAGGCGATCGCTTCGGCAGCATTGGCGCGGGGCTGGCCGTGGCCGCAGCAAGGCGCTACGGCTGATCTGCCCGTCAGGATATCCGGGCAGCATGGATAGCCCGGATAGCCTATTAGAGTAGACACAGGCAAAAATTCCTTGAGAAACAGGCCCCGTGTCCGGTAAGAATGTGTGCGGAACGCGAAGCCCGGCCTTCAACATCGTGGGGGAATAGTCATGAATCCTGGCGAATACTCGGAGGATCCGCCTCCTGCCGAAACCGGTGAAACAGAAACCTGCCAGGCCACGGAACGACAATGGCAAGAGGTCATCGCACAGATTTCCACCGAAGTCCGCATCAAGGTGGCTGATATCGTTCGCCAGCGGGCACCGGAACTCTCGACACGTTTCTACAAGGTCATGCTGGAGGATCCGGAAGCCACGATCTTCCTCAATCACGCCATCGTTGAGAACCGCCTCGGGCAGGCCCTGCTGCGCTGGCTGAACATGCTTTTCGGCACCAGCGACCCCTCACTTGTGTCTGCCTCCATCGCCCAGCAACGCCAGGTCGGCACCAGTCATGCCCGCATCAAGATTCCGATCAATCTTGTCTGTCGGGGCGCCCGCTATCTCAAGCACTGGCTCAGCGAGTACATCGCGGCCGACGCGAGCCTGGATCGCGACACACTCAAAAGCGCGCTGATCTATATCCACGCGCTTGTCGATCTCGCCTTCGAGACCATGAACTCGTCTTTCGTTTCCAACGCCGATCGCGACGCCAGAACGGACGAAGCCTACCGGCTTTTCTCGCTGAGTCAGGATCTCGCCATCGAACGCGAGCGCCAGCGCGCAGCACTGGTGGAATGGAATCACCTGATCATGAGTTCGGCCTTCCGCCGGCCGGGCAGCCGCATGCCCTTGATCGGGCACTCGGAATTCGGCCTGTGGCTGGTGCACAAGGCACAGTTCATGTTCGACCGCTCGCCCGAAATCCGCCAGATCCAGTCGATCACCGAACGCATCGACCTGCAGATCGTGCCGCAACTGGACGCCCATCTGGATGCCGAACAGATTTCGGCGCTGTTCACCCAGCTCGACAGCGACGTCTCCGAGATCAAATTCCTGCTGACCACCTTGTTCGACCGCTATCTGGAGGTCGAAAACGGGCGCGATGCACTGACCAAGCTGCTCAACCGCCGCTTCCTGCCTTCCGCACTGATGCGCGAAATCGAGCTTGCGAAGAAGACCAATCACAAGTTCACGGTGATGCTGATCGACATCGATCATTTCAAGCGGGTCAACGACAGCTACGGCCACGACACCGGCGACACGGTGCTGCAACAGATTGCCGCACTGATCATGAATTCAGTGCGATCCGGCGATTTCGTATTCCGTTATGGCGGAGAGGAAATTCTCGTCATCCTGGTCGATGTGGACAGCATGACCGCGCTGGCCGTCGCGGAAAAGATGCGCACCAGAATCGGGCAGACCAACATCCTGCTCAGCGGTGGTCGCAGCCTGAATGTCACCATCAGCATCGGATTGGCAGCCTACGATGGCCATCCAGACTACCGGCGCATCATCACGCGTGCGGATACCGCACTGTATGAAGCCAAGAACGCCGGGCGTAACCGCAGCGTGTTTGCCGACTGACCCCCGGAAGTACCTGCTACCCGCGCAATGAAAAAAGCCCCCGCAATGCGGGGGCTTCGTCTCTCGGACAGACTGTGCCGGGGCTCAGTTGCCGAAGGAGTAGGTCGCGGCCAGGTTCAGGCGCGGCTCGGTACCGCTGGAGCCGTCGATGGTACGGCGATGCGACAGCATGAATTCGCCGCCGAACTCGACGTCCTTCACCGGGTTCCACATCAGGCCGACGCTGCCCGAGCGGAGGAGCCGGTTGGTCGTGCCAGACACGTGATCAACGTAGTCGCTGCCCAGGGTGCGTTGCTGACCATAGGCCAGGGTGCCACGCAGCTTGCTGCTGAATTGCTGTTGCAGCGAAACCACGGCGCCCACTTCCTTGGGCAGATAGACCTTGCCGCCATCGACAGTCGCACCGACCGATTCATTGAAGAAGCGGCCCATGCCCTTGCCATAGGTGGGGCTGAGCAGCAGGGCAGTGGCCGGGGTGATCTTGTAGGAACCGCCCAGACCCACGCCGTAGCCACGCTTGGAGGCGCTAACGCTGTCACCCTTGACGGCATTCTCGGTGGTCAGGCCGCGCAGGGCGACATGGCCCCAGTTGAAAGCCTTGTCCCAACGGGCAACCAGATCCAGGCTGCGCGACAGGTTGTCATCCGCATCGGAACCGGTGGACTTGGTTTCCAGCGCGCCGATGAAATTGCCGAAGTCGGTACCATAGGTGTAGCGGATCTGCGGCTGACGCAGCGAGGTGTTCCCCGTCGGGCCGTTGAAGTCCACCGTGTCAGGCGAGGAGTCCAGATCCATGAAGGTCGACCAGGTCTGGCCCACCAGCAGGCCGCCGATCTGGCCATACGCGTGACGGATGCGGAAGCCGTTGTTGGTGTAGAAGTCACCTTCCACCTTGGCATTCAGCGCGCCCAGTTCGGTTGCAGACGTGGTTTCGAAACCGATGCGCGACACGCGGGTGTGCATGTAGGTTTCGCCCTTGCGACCAGCATCTTCGGAACCGGTCAGCGCGATGTTGGGCTGGTAAGCGGCCCAGTCACCACCATTGCCACAGTTGTTGCGACCACCGAAGTTGTGCACGGCATCCAGACGGGAAAACCATACACGCGGAACTTGGTGCCGGTTTCAGTTGCAGCAGGAGTGTCCTTGGCCTGTTTGATCTCGGCCACTTGCTTTTGCAGATCGATGATCTGCTTTTCCAGTTTTTCAACTGCGGGATCGGCGGCCATGACGGGGGAGACCAGGGCCGCGGCGATGCTTGCTGCAAGGATCTGTTTCTTCATTTTTGTCTCGCAATGAGAGAGCGTTAGCGGAATGATGGGTGCCGGCGCTGCATGATGGGGCAAGGAAGGCGAATTCCCGCGCTCCATCCGCAATGGCCGGCACCACCGCCCCCGGTAATCCGGGCTGGCGAAGGCGAATAAGCAAAGCGCGTGCCGACTTCAACAACGCCTTACCCGCGCCTCGGGGGCGGTACTTTACACAGGGCGCAGCGCTCCGGACAACCAAAATGGCGCGGAATACAAAAATCCGCGCCCCGAAAATGGGCATCCGGAGAAAGACAAACGCATGATCGATAACGGATCATGCGTCAGATCCTTGTCATAGATGAATGCCGCCGGCAACCTCGATGCGCTGCCCGTTGATCCAGCCGGCCTCGTCGGAAAGCAGCAGGCTCATCGCGTCACCGATGTCATCGGGCAAGCCAACGCGGCCAAGCGCAGTCCGGCCCGCAATGGTGGCGTTCAGCTCGGCGTTGTCGCGTACCCTGCCGCCCGAAAAATCGGTGGCAATCGCCCCCGGCGCGATCACATTGACGGCAATGCGCCTCGGCGCAAGCTCCAGGGCCATGTAGCGCGTCAGCACTTCGAGGCCGCCCTTCATCGTCGCGTAGGCGGCCGAGCCCGGATACGAAAAACGCGCCAGCCCAGACGAGACATTCAGGATGCGGCCACCATCCTCGATCAGCGGCAGCAGGGCCTGGCTGAGAAAGAACGGGGCCTTGAGGTGGATGCGCATCATTTCATCGAACTGTGCCTCGGTGGTTTCGGTGAATGCCATGTGCAGCCCCACGCCGGCATTGTTGAGCAGATAGTCGAAGCGCTCCCGCTGCCAGTGCGTACGCAGCGCCCCGGACACGGCATTGGCAAAAGCCGCAAAACTTGCGCTATCCGCCACATCCAGCGGCAGAGCGACAGCCCTGGCCCCCAGTTCTCCAGCTTCACGGACGACGGTCTGAGCCTCGTCCGCCTGGCTGCGCCAGGTGATGATGAGATCCACGCCGCGTGCGGCGAGCTTGAGCGCGGCATTGCGGCCAAGGCCACGGCTGCCGCCAGTGATGAGGGCGATCTTGCGGTTCATGCTGGACTCCTGGGTTTGTTTGAAAGGACGGAGCCAGTCTATTTATTACAAATAATCAAATAAACAACAACAAAACGAATAGACTATCCAGAAATAGCCAACAATCGCTCCCATGAATCTGACCGACATCATGCGTATCTTCGTCCGGGTCGCCGAGCTGGCCAGCTTCAGTGCTGCCGCCGAGCAGCTCGGGTTGCCCCGTGCGAGCGCGTCTGCGGCGATCTGCCAGCTGGAAGCGGAGCTGGGCACCCGCCTGCTGCATCGCACCACACGGCGCGTGGAGATGACGCAGGACGGCCGGGTGTTCCGGGAGCGCGCCGAAGATCTGCTGGCCGATCTCGACGAGCTGCAGGGCCTGTTCCGGGCAGAGGCCTCCACCTTGCGCGGGCGTCTGCGTGTGGACATGCCGCAAGCCGTCGCACGCGACGTGGTGCTGCCCGCCCTGCCCGGCTTCCTGGCCGGACATCCCGCGCTGGAACTCGAACTTTCCTCAGTGGATCGCCGCGTGGATCTGATCCGTGAAGGTTTCGACTGCGTGCTGCGTGTGGGGCGGCTGGCCGACTCCTCGCTGATTGCGCGGCCCTTGGGCGAATACCGGATGATCAATTGCGCCAGCCCGGATTACCTCGCAGCCTTCGGCACGCCGCACACGCCGGCAGATCTGGGCACGCACCGGCTGGTGCATTACGTTCCCAGCCTGGGGTCCGTCCTGCCGGTTTCGAATATCTGGACACGGACGGCGGGCAACGCATGCTGCCCATGCCCGGAGCACTGACGGTGAACACCACAGCGGCCTACGAAGGTGCAGCTCTCGCCGGCCTGGGCATCATCCAGGTGCCATGTGCCGGCATGCTGGCACATCTGCAGGCGGGGCGACTGGTCGAGATCCTGCCGGAATGGCGCGCCGCACCGATGCCGGTTTCGTTGCTGTATCCCAACCGCCGCCACCTGCCCCGGCGTGTGCAGGTCTTCATGCAGTGGCTCCCGGAGCTGATGGCGCCGCGCTTGCAAGCCTAAGAACCTGTTCATGATTTTCGTTTGTCATTCAACCCCCTCCCCAGCCGGAGGACCGGGTTTGCACACCCGATCTGCTTCAGAGACACAAGGCATTGCCTTGCGAATTCCCTCTTCCCGCCCCTTTATCAGGGGAGGGAGGTCGATTCGGCGCGATTTGGTGTGCTCCTCCCCTGGCAAGGGGGCGAAGCGGGGAATTCGACGAGTACTACTCGCCGCCCGCGCAGCCGCGAGCCCATGCAGGGGCGAGCGTGGACGGTCGGGGGGGGTTGAGTTGCAACTTTTTCATGACACAAGAAAGATCATGAACAGGCTCTACGGTTCGATGACTGCCGCCTGACGCTTGCCGGCCGTGGCTGCAGCCCCCACCGAAGCCAGGATGATCAGGCCGATGGCCAGCCACTGTACGGCGCTCAGGCGCTCTCCCAGGATCACCCAGCCCGCCAGCGCGGCGATGGCCGGTGCAGTACTCACCAGAATGCCGAAGACACGGCGCGGCAAACGCCTCATCACCTGCATCTCCACGAAATAGGGGATTGCACTGGAGAGTACGGCCACTGCCGTGCCGATGAGCAGGATGGAGGGCATCAGCAGCGTGACGCCGGAATGCGCCGCCCCCACCGGCGCCGTGAAGGCGGCAGCAGCGAACATGCCCCAGGCAACGGCCTGCCCGCCTTCCAGATGGGATACCCGTTTGCCGAAGACGATGTACATCGCCCAGCAGATAGCGGCGGCCAGGGCCCAGCCCACACCCACCGGATCCAGCCCGGCCCCCTGTGCGTGGATCGGCAGCAACAGGTAGAGCCCTGCGCTCACACAGCCCAGCCAGAGGAAATCACGCGGACGGCGGGAAGAGAAAAGCACCACGGCAAGCGGACCAGTCACCTCGATGGCCACGGCGATACCGATCGGAATGCGGGCGAAGGCGTGATAGATGAAAAGATTCATGCAGCCCATGCCCAGGCCGTAGATCAGCAGGTTCAACGCATCGTGGCGCTCCAGGGAAATACGCCAGGGCCGGAACCAGGCCAGCAGCAGGCAGGCCGAAATCCCCACGCGCAGTGCCGCGATGCCTTCGGCGCCCACCAGTGGAAAAATCTGCTTGGCGAAGGCCGCGCCGACATTCTGCGCAGCCAGGGCGCACATCACTGAAAACGCCGACAACGCACCGGCACGCGAAGAAGACAGCCCCTGTTGCACGCTCAATCCCCATTTCCCAGATTCATGACAGCCCCCGGACGGCGGCACCCGGCCAGCACTGCCCGCTGGCAAGCACACGCCGGATCACAGCAAAACCACAATGAAAACATGGCCATATCGCAATCACCAATGTGCACGAAACCCGATGAAGATCAAAAGCCGGACAGCGCCTCTGTCACAGACTCCGGAACGGCAGGCCCCCCCATCGACAGGCCTGCAGCAGTGACCATGCCCAACACACACGCCGGTCCAAGGAGAGCACCATGCAATTGAAGAACACCCGGGAACGCTTCGGCGCCATCGCCGGCATCTACCACTGGCTCATCGCGTCTGCCTTCATCCTCAGCTATCCGTTCGTCTACTACGTGGTACTCGTGCTGGAGCGCGATCGCACCAATCCGCTGTTCCTGCCCGTGCTCAACGTTCACTGGTTTCTCGGCATCCTCGTCGGCGTGCTGGTCATCCCCCGCCTGATCTGGCGCTGGGTCAGCGTCGAACCGGAGGCCGCCCCGGGCAGCCGCGTGGAGCACCTGCTGGCCAAGTTGGCGCACTGGGGCCTGTACGCACTGATGATCATCATGCCCGCCACCGGCTACCTGGGAACGGGCGGCTCGACTTCCGCGACCATCGATCTCTATCTCTTCAAGATCCCGCGCTTTCCCAACACCGAGCTGTTCCAGATCCTGCAGATCGACTGGGTGACCTTCGAGCCGATCATGGATGGCATCCACCACTTCTCCGGCAAATGGATCGCGCCGGTCGTGGTGCTGCTGCACATCGCGGCGGCCTTCTATCACCACTTCATACGCCGCGACACGGTGCTGGTGCGGATGCTGCCGGAGCGAGTCGGCGAATGGCTGTTGCGCAAGTGAATTGACCGAGCAACAAACCGGAGGACAGATAAGCGGTGCGCATGGCGCACCATGAGTCTGCCTCTCAAGCCCAGCGGATCATCGCGTAAAGCTTCTTGCCCCGGCGCAGCAGCGTGAATCGGCCGAACAGGCGCTCGGCTTCCGCGAAGGCATGATCCACGGCATCGACCTTGGCGCCGTTGATCGCCACGGAACCGCTCTGGATGAAGCTGCGCGCTTCGGTCTTGGATTTCGCCAGACCGGTGGCGACCAGCGCATCAACCAGGCTGCCAACTTCCTTGCCCAGTTCCACGCCCGGCACGCCATCCTGCGCGAGCTGCGCCAGATCGGCCTCGGTCAGCGCAGCCAGATCGCCGGAGAAGAGGCTCGCGCTGATGCGTTGCGCAGCCTCCAGCGCGGCCTTGCCGTGCACCAGTTCGGTGGCTTGCTCGGCGAGGATGCGTTGCGCCTGCGGGCGACCTTCCGCGGCCTTGTCGGCGGCCTCGATGGCCTCGATCTCTTCCACAGAGAGGAAGGTGAAGTAGCGCATGAACTTGTACACGTCGGCATCCGCCGTGTTCAGCCAGAACTGGTAGAAGGCGTAAGGCGAGGTCTTCTTCGGGTCCAGCCAGATGGCGCCGGACTCGGTCTTGCCGAACTTGGTGCCATCGGATTTCGTCACCAGCGGCAGCGTGAGGCCGTACACCTGTGCCTGATGCATGCGACGCGTGAGATTGGTGCCGGCTGTGATGTTGCCCCACTGATCCGAACCGCCGATCTGCAGCACGCAGCCATGGCGCTGGTACAGCTCGGCAAAGTCGTAGCCCTGCAGCAAAGCGTAGGAGAACTCGGTGTAGGAGATGCCGGCCTCGTCGCGGTTCAGCCGCTGCTGCACGGATTCGCGCTTGATCATGGCATTCACCGAGAAATGCTTGCCGATGTCGCGCAGGAATTCCAGCGCACCCATGCCGCCGAACCAGTCGTAGTTGTTGGCCATGATCGCGGCGTTCTCACCATCGAAGGCAAGGAAGGGCGAAACCTGGCCACGGATTTTCTCCACCCAGCCGGCGATCACTTCCGGCGTGTTCAGCTTGCGCTCGGTGGCCTTGAAGGAAGGGTCGCCGATCATGCCGGTGGCACCGCCCACCAGCGCGATGGGCTTGTGGCCGGCCTGCTGGAAGCGCTTCAGGACCAGCACCGGCACCAGATGCCCCAGATGCAGCGAATCGGCCGTCGGATCGAAGCCGCAATAAAGCGTGACCGATCCCTGCGCGAGCATTTCATCGAGCGCATCTGCATCGGTGGTCTGGGCAATCAGGCCACGGGCTTGCAGATCCTTGAGCAGGGGGGATTGGTACATCACGGCTTCTCCAAAAAGACGGGCCGCCTTTACGGCGGCGCGTAACAGACAGGGTCCGCTATTCTAGCGGACCCCGCCGGCACAGGCACCCGGCCATGCCATCCCCGTGAAGAAGGAACGAAATGCGCTCGATCCCCTGGCTGCGAAAAGCAGCCTTTTTCCTCTCCTGTGCATTGCTGCTGGCCGCCTGTGGGGACGAAGCACGTCGCATCGGTCAGGCCGAAGAGGCGGTCTCCGCCTTCCACCTCGCCCTGGCCGAAGCCGACTTCGCGGGCATCTGGCACGATGCCGCACCGGCCTTGCGCGCCCAGGAAACGGAGGCGGCCTTTCTGGCCCGCCTGCAACCGCGCGCCACGCTGGGCCGCCTGCTGGGCAGCGAACGCACGTCGGCCCAGGCCGAGGGCGAACGGATCACGCTGCGCTACCAGCGCTTTCATGCGCAAGGCTAGGTCAGCGAGGAATTCGTCATCCTCGTCGCGCCGGGCGCACCGCCGCGCCTGCTGGAGTACAGGCTTCTGCAGGCGGAGCGGTAAGCCCGCTGGCAGGCTCGCGCCCTTGAGCGGAATTGCGTTCATGCGCCGCCCCCCCGGCACGAACGCTCATGCCGCTCACTGGAGCGCCGCAGCGCTCAAGGTTCGGCGCGGCCCCCATTAAGGTGTACGACGGGCCGAGGGCTCTCAGCCCTCCGTCACCGTCGCCAGTGCCGCCTCGATGATGTCCAGCCCCTCGTCCAGCAGCGCGAAGGGAATGGTCAGCGGAATCATGATGCGCAGCACGTTGCCGTAGTTGCCGCAGTTGAGCAGCAGCAGGCCCCGTTTCGCGGCTTCGTTCTTCAGCGCGGTGGCGATGTCTCCGGCAGGGCTTTCCGGCTTGCCGCCGTGGCAGAACTCCACCGCCGTCATCGCGCCCAGACCACGCACGTCGGCAATGCAATCGAAACGCGCCTTCAGCGCCAAGAGGCGGGCACGCATGTGCTCGCCCAGTTTGGCGGCGCGGGCCACGAGGTTTTCCTCTTCGATCACGTCCAGCACCGCATTGGCCGTGGCCACCGCCACCGGATTGCCGGAATAGGTGCCACCCAGGCCGCCGGGCACCGGGGCATCCATGATCGCCGCCTTGCCGACCACGCCCGAGATCACCAGACCGCCGCCCAGGCCCTTGGCCGTGGTGAGGATGTCCGGCTCGACCTGATGGTGCTCGATGGCGAAGAACTTGCCGCAGCGTGCGATGCCGGATTGCACCTCGTCCACGATGAGCACGATGCCATGCTCGTCGCACAGCGCGCGCAGTCCCTGCATGAAGCGCGTGGAGGCGGGGATGTAGCCGCCCTCGCCCTGCACCGGCTCGACGATGATGGCGGCCACATCGCTCGCCTCGATATCCCATTTGAACAGTCGCTTGATCGCGGTGAAGGCCTCGTCCTCGGTGATGCCGTGCAGCGGGTCGGGGTATGGCACATGGTAGATGTCGCCCGCGAATGGCCCGAACTTGATCTTGTAGGGATCGACCTTGCCGGTCAGCGCCATGGTGAACATCGTGCGGCCGTGGAAGCCGCCGCCAAAGGCGATCACCCCTCGGCGGCCGGTATGGGCGCGGGCGATCTTCACCGCGTTCTCCACGGCCTCGGCGCCGGAATTCATCAGGAAGGATTTCTTCGGCGTGGGCCCGGGCATCAGCTTGTTCAGCCGTTCGCACAGCGCCACGTAACCTTCGTAGGCCACCACTTGGAAGCAGGTGTGGGTATAGGCCTCCAGCTGCGCCCTGGCGGCAGCCATGACTTTCGGATGGCGATGGCCTGTATTGAGCACGGCGATACCGGCGCAGAAATCGATCCAGCGGCGCCCTTCCACATCCCAGATCTCGGCGTTCTCGGCGCGCTGCGCGAAAACCGGATGGGCCTGGCCCACACCGCGCGGCAAGGCTGCGGCGCGGCGCGCCATCAGGCCGGCATTGCTGGCCCCGGATTTGAGATCGGTCACTGAGTTCATGTTCGTTTTCTCCAGAGGATGGAATCGGCAAGGATTGGCGGCTTCAGGCGATGCCGCCGAGGCAGACGTATTTGGTTTCGAGGTAGTCGTCGAGGCCGTGGCGCGAGCCCTCGCGGCCCAGGCCGGAAGCCTTGACGCCACCGAAGGGCGCGACTTCGGTGGAGATCAGGCCGGTGTTGGCGCCGACCATGCCGTACTCCAGCCCCCCGGCGACACGGAAGACGCGCGCCACGTCGCGGGCATAGAAGTAGGAAGCGAGGCCGAACTCGGTGTCGTTGGCCATGCGAATGGCCTCCTCCTCGGAGTGGAAGCGGAACAGCGGTGCCACCGGGCCGAAGATTTCCTCGCGCGCCACGCGCATCGCGGGCGTCACGTCCGCCAGGATGGTCGGCTCGAAGAAGCTGCCGCCCAGCGCGTGCAGCTTGCCGCCGCAGACCACGCGGGCGCCCTTGGCGAGCGCGTCCTCGACCAGCTCTTCCACCTTGGCGAGCGCGCCGGCATCGATCAGCGGCCCCTGGGTGACGCCGGGCTCGGCGCCGTTGCCGACCTTGAGCTGCGCCACGGCGGCGGCGAGCTTCGCGGTGAAGGCGTCATAGACGCCGTCCTGCACCAGCAGGCGGTTGGCGCAGACGCAGGTCTGGCCGGCGTTGCGGTATTTGGAGGCCATCGCGCCCTCCACGGCGGCATCCAGATCGGCGTCATCGAAGACGATGAAAGGCGCATTGCCGCCCAGCTCCATCGACAGCTTTTTCACCGTGGGCGCGCACTGCGCGATCAACTGCGCGCCGATCTCGGTGGAGCCGGTGAAGGAGAGCTTGCGCACGACGGGGTTGGCGCACAACTCGCTGCCAATGGCGACGGCCGAGCCGGTGATCACGTTGAACACGCCGGCCGGGATGCCCGCGCGCACAGCCAGCTCGGCCAGTGCCAGCGCCGAGAAAGGCGTCTGCGAGGCCGGCTTGAGCACCATGGTGCAACCGGCGGCCAGCGCCGCGCCGGCCTTGCGCGTGATCATCGCTGCCGGGAAATTCCACGGCGTGATCGCCGCACAGACGCCCACCGGCTCGCGGGTGACGAGGATGCGCTTGTCCGCCGCGTGCGGCGGGATGATCTCGCCATAGGCGCGGCGGCCTTCCTCGGCGAACCATTCGAGATAGCCAGCGGCATACGCGATCTCGCCGCGCGCCTCTGCCAGCGGCTTGCCCTGCTCGCTGGTCATGATCAGCCCGAGGTCATCCTGATGCGCCATCAGCAGCTCGAACCAGCGGCGCAGCAGGCGGCCACGCTCGGCGGCAGTCTTCGCGCGCCAGGCCGGCAGGGCGGCGTTGGCGGCCTCGATGGCGCGGCGGGTTTCGTCGCCCCCCATCTTCGGCACCTGCCCGATCCGCTCGCCCGTAGCCGGGTTGCGTACCGCCAGCGTCGCGCCGGCATCGGCGCCACACCAGGCACCATCGATGAAGCATTGCTCACGCAGCAATGCGGGATCCTTGAGGTTCAGCATCGGGACATCCTTGTTCGGAAGATTCGGGTCGGAGCCGGTCGTGGGGCAACGGAGGCCGGGCGCCGGCCTGCACGAAGCCCTTGCACCGGCGGCGCAATACGGCAAACACACAATGGGGAAAACGGCGGCAGGGCCGACTCAGGAAGGGCTGTCGCGCAGGCGCTCGCCACGGCGGCGCAGCCATTCGAGCGTAACCAGCATCAGCGTGGAAAGAATCGTCATGATGGTGGCCACCGCGGCGATGGCCGGGCTGATGTTCTCGCGGATGCCGGCGAACATCTGGCGCGGCAGCGTGCTCTGCTCGGGCCCGGCGAGGAACAGGGTGACGACCACTTCGTCGAACGAGATGCCGAAGGCGAAGAGGCCGCCTGAGATCACGCCCGGCGCCACCAGCGGCAGGGTGATGCGGAAGGAGGCGGTGAGCGGGTTCGCCCCCAGGCTGGCCGCCGCGCGCACCAGGTTGAAATCGAAGCCCTGCAGCGTGGCGGTGACCGTGGTGATCACGAAGGGCACGCCCAGCGCGGCGTGCACCATGATCAGGCCGAGATAGCTGCCCGCCAGCCCGATCGGCGCAAAGACGAGGTAGGTGGCCACCCCGACGATCACCACCGGCACCACCATCGGCGAGATGAGGATGGCCGTCAGCAGCGCCTTGCCCGGGAAATCGGCGCGGGCCAGCCCCACGGCGGCCGGCGTGCCGAGCAGCACCGCAAGCAGGGTGGCGCAAGGCGAGACGATGCAGCTGTTGAGGAAGGCCTGGCGCCAGGTCGGCGAGGCGAAGATCTCCTCGTACCACTGCAGCGAGAAGCCGGACATCGGGTAGAGCAAGAAGGAATCCGCGTTGAACGACAGCGGCGCGATCACCAGCACCGGCAGCATCAGGAACAGCAGCACCAGCCCGCACAGGATGCGCAGGCCGTAGTACCAGGCGCGTTCGAGCGGAGAGGCGTAGGAGGCGAGCATGTCTTTCTCCTTCAGCGGGCGCGGGCGGCCGCATCCTGATTGCCGATCAGGCGCGCATACACCATGTAGAGCAGCAGGGTGGCGATGAAGAGGATGGTCGAGAGTGCCGCGGCCATGCCCCAGTTGATCGTCTGGTTGGTGTAGAAGGCCACGAAGTAGCTGGCCATCTGCTCCGAGGGGCTCCCCAGCAGGGCCGGCGTGATGTAGTAGCCCATGCACAGGATGAACACCAGCAGGCAGCCGGCGCCCACACCGGGCAGCGACTGCGGGAAGTACACCTTCCAGAAGCTGCGGAAGGGCGGGCAGCCCAGCGACAATGCCGCACGCATGTAGAGCGGCGAGATGCCCTTCATCACGCTGTAGAGCGGCAGGATCATGAAGGGCAGCAGGATGTGCACCATCGCGATATAGACGCCGGTGCTGTTGAACACCAGCTGCAGCGGCTGATCGATCAGCCCGAGGCCGCGCAGCGCCTGATTCACCAGGCCCTCGCTCTGCAGCAGCACGATCCAGGCCGCCACGCGGACGAGGATGGAAGTCCAGAACGGCAGCAACACGAAGATCATCATCACGTTGGCGGTGCGCACCGGCAGCGTGGCCATCAGGTAGGCCAGCGGAAAGCCCAGCATCAGGCAGCACAGCGTGACGACCAGCGCCATGCCGAAGGTGCGCTTGAAGACATCGATGTAGATGGCCTGCTCCTCATCGGTCTTCACCACGCGACCCTGCTCGTCGTAGGTGCGGTCCAGCGCGGCGAGCAGGTGGCGGGCCGTCCAGGGCGAAGCGTTGCGGGCCAGGAAATGCCAGGTCGCCACCTCGCCCCAGCGCTCGTCGACCTCGACCAGCGCATGACGCGCGCCGACGCCTTCAGCCAGCGGCACGGCGCGTGCCGTCTTCATCATCAGGGTGCGGAAACCTAGCTGCTCCATGTTGAGCCGGCGCGCGGCTGCGGCCAGCGGCGGTGTGCCGCTCACCGCGGCCAGATCGCGGGCCAGGGCATTGAAGGTGGTTTCGTCCGGCAGGGTCTGGCCATCCCAGCCGCGCAGCAGCGCGCTGGTTTGGGGCAGCGCGGCGATGACTTCGGGATTGTCCACGCTGCGCAGCAGCAGCGCGGCGATGGGCCACAGGAAGCTCAACAGCAGGAACAGCGCGAGCGGCAGGATCAGGGCAGCATATTTCAGCTTCCTGATGCGCTCGGCACGAGCCAGCTGCTGTTTCAGCGAAGGCGCCTGCGACCCGGCGGCAACGGCAGGCAGCGTGGCGGTCAGTTCGGACATGCTTCCATCCTCTGGCGGCATTGATGTCTTTCGGAGGCCGGGGCGGCGGCGCTAGGGTCTGTTTGCCAATCATCCGGCGAGTGATTGTCAACAGACCCTGGACCCCGGCATGGCGCGGCTTACTTCGCGGCCCAGGCGTTGAAGCGCTGTTCCAGATCCTCGCTGTGCTCCACCCAGAACTGGGTATTGCTGGCGAATGCGCCCTTCATGTTCTGCGGCGCGGTGGGCAGGTCCGTAGCGATGGCCTTGTCGACCAGCGCCGTGCCCTTCAGGTTGGTCGGGCCGTAGGGAATCTCGCCGGCGAAGACCTTCTGGTTTTCCGGCAGGCTGGCGAAGGCGATGAACTTGTAGGCTTCCGTCTTGTTCGGTGCGCCGGTCGGGATGGCCCAGAAATCGAAGTCATAGATGTTGTTGGTTTAGCTGATGGCGAGCTTCTTGCCCTCCTTCTGCGCAGTGGCGATGCGGCCGTTGTAGGCGCTGCTCATCACCACGTCGCCCGCGGCCAGCAGTTGCGGCGGCTGCGCGCCGGCTTCCCACCACTGGATATGGGGCTTGAGCTGATCCAGCTTGCGGAAGGCGCGATCCACCCCGGCCTTGCTGCCCAGCACCTTGTAGATTTCCTCGGGCTTCACGCCATCGGCCAGCAGCGCGAATTCGAGCGTGAACTTCGCCCCCTTGCGCAGACCGCGCTTGCCGGGAAACTTCTTCACGTCCCAGAAATCGGCCCAGGAAGTGGGCGCGACCGCGAGCTTCTCGGCGTTGTAGGCCAGCACGGTGGACCACACGAAGATGCCGATGCCGCACTCGGTGACGGCTGCCGGCACGAAATCCGCCTTGGCGCCGATCCTGGCGAAATCCAGCTTCTCGTAGAGCCCTTCCTCGCAGCCACGGGCCAGCTCGGGCGACTCGACCTCGACGACATCCCAGGTGACGTTCTTCGCCTCGACCATGGCTTTCACGCGGGCCTGCTCGCCGGTGTATTCACCGGCCACGATCTTGATTCCGGAGGCCTTGGTGAAGGGCTCGTAGAAGGCCTTGGCCTGCGCCTTCTGGTTGGTCCCCCCGAAGAAGATGACGGTCGGCGCAGCCGCCTGGGCGGCGCCGGCGAGACAGAACAACGTGGCACAGAGCAGGCTCAGCGGGCGCACGGAAGGGGCGGAACGGATCATGGGCTTCTCCAGACGGGACGAGGGGGAATCAGGGAAATTCAGGGAGTCATGCGGAAGGCGCCAGGGCGCGGATCTGCTGCGGATTGATGCCGACGTGGATGGCGTCGCCTGTATCGAAACGGTGTTTGTGCTGCGCGGCCGGCGCCTTGACGATGATCTGCTTGCGCCCGGCCAGCTCCACCTGCACGCGCAGGTGGTCACCCAGATAGGTGATCTCGCGCACGTAGCCGCCGAGACGGTTGGCGCAGCCGAGCGACTGGACATTGAGCTGGATGCTCTCCGGGCGGACCGACAGCACGGTGCGCGCACCAGTCGCGACCGGATTGCCGATCGAGGCCTGCACGCGCAGCCCGCCATCCAGCTTCACGGTGCAGCGATCGCCCTCGACCGACTCCACCGCGCCTTCCAGCGCGTTGTTCTCGCCGATGAAGTTGGCCACGAAATTGTTGGCCGGCAGTTCGTAGAGCGTGGCCGGATCGTCGATCTGCTGGATCACGCCCTGATCGAACACGGCGATGCGGTCCGACATCGTCAGCGCCTCGCTCTGGTCATGCGTCACGAACACCACGGTGACACCCAGCGCCTGCTGCAGATGCTTGATCTCCAGCTGCATGTGCTCGCGCAACTGCTTGTCCAGCGCGCCGAGCGGCTCGTCCATCAGCACCAGCTCCGGGTCGAACACCAGCGCGCGGGCCAGCGCGATGCGCTGCTGCTGCCCGCCGGAGAGCTGCTGCGGATAACGCTCGCCGAGCCCGCCCAGCTGCACCATGTCCAGCGCCCGCGTCACCTTCCTGTCGATCTCGGCGGCCGGCAGCTTGCGGATCGCCAGCGGAAAGCGCAGGTTCTCGCGCACCGTCATGTGCGGGAACAACGCATAGTTCTGGAACACCATGCCGATGTTGCGACGATGCGGCGGCAGCCGGTTGATGACCTGGCCGTTGAGCCGGATCTCGCCGGCGGTAGGCGTCTCGAAACCCGCCAGCATCATCAGGCAGGTGGTCTTGCCCGAGCCGGAGGGCCCCAGCAGCGTGAGGAATTCGCCGCGCCGGATGGCAAGGTTCAGGTCGCTCACGATCAGGTGCTCGCCATCGTAGGTCTTGCGCACGCCGCTGAAGGTCACGTGGGCTTCGCCAGCAGGATCGGTTCGGTTCATCACAGGCCATTTCTCCGCTTGATACGCCCGGGCGGCTGGAGCCATCGGCCTCTCGCCACCACGGGAACTACGCATGGAATGCATCCTAGGGTAATAATTGGCTCCATCCGGAACCACTTTCAGGCAGAAAGAAGAATCCACTTTCAGATCCCCGCCCTGCCCCCGCCCGATGGACAAGGAACTCATCTGCGAACTCGTTCGCAACCGTCTGGACCAGCAAGCAACGAGCCAGCTGCTGCACAACCAGCTCTACCTCGTCCTGCGGCAAGCCATCCTGGACAAGCAATTGCGGGGCGGCGACCAGCTGCCCTCCACCCGCCAGCTGTGCAAGGAACTGCAGCTGGGGCGCAACACCGTGGTGCGCGCCTACGAGCAACTGCTGGTGGAAGGCTATCTGGAGGGGCCGCCCGGGCTCGGGCTCCTACGTCTCGGAAGCGCTCAACGGGCGCGAGACCTTCAGCGTGCAGAAACGCCTGATCGGCACGCGGCGCGAAGGCCTGTCACGGCGCGGCAACCAGATCGCCAGCCACGCGGCCAGCAGCACCATCCAGCGCGGCGCCTTCATCCCCGGCGTGCCGGATACCGACCAGTTCCCCTTCGCGACCTGGAAGCGCCTGATCAACAAGCACATGAGCCGGGACATGGGCCGCCTGCTCGATTACGCCGGCAGCGGCTACGGCCCGCTCAAATCGGCCATTGCCGAATACCTGGGCGTCTCGCGGCTGATGAGCTGCCAGCCCCGGCAGATCGTGATCCTCAATGGCTCGCATCAGGCGCTGGATCTGTGCGCACGCATGCTCTGCGACGTCGGCGACCGCGCCTGGATCGAGGAGCCGGGCTACTGGGGCGCGCGCAACGTGCTGCAGGCGGCCGGGCTCGCCACGGTGCCCATCCCCGTCGACGAGGCGGGCATGGCGCCGCGCGCCGAAGACTGGAACCACCCGCCGCGCCTGATCTACGTCTCGCCCTCCAGCCAGTACCCGACCGGCACGGTGCTGTCGCTGGAGCGGCGCCTGGCGCTGCTCGAAGGCGCCGACGACGCGGGCGCCTGGATCATCGAGGACGACTACGACAACGAGCAGCGCTATGACAACCGCACCGTGGCCTCGCTGTTCGGCCTGGCGCGCAAGCAGCGCGTGATCTACCTCGGCACCTTCAGCAAGGTGATGTTCCCGGGCCTGCGGCTGTCCTACATGGTGTTGCCGGAAGACTTGATCAACGCCTTCCAGATCGGCAATTCCGAGCTGTATCGCGGCGGCCGCCTGATCGAGCAGGCCGCACTGGCGGAGTTCATCGCCGAGGGGCATTTCAGCGCCCATATCAAGCGCATGCGGCAGGTATACCGCGAGCGGCGCGACGTGCTGATCGAGGAGATGACACGCCATCTGGGCGATGCCGTCAGCGTATCCGGCGGCCACGCCGGCCTGCAGCTGCTGTACCACTTCAACCGGCCGATCGATGACACCATGGTGGCTTCCGGCGCTCTGACGCGCGGCCTCGTGGTGCGCCCGCTGTCGATGTACTACCAGGACGCATCGACCCGGCGCAACGGCATGAACCTCGGCTACGGCGGCGTTCCCGTGGAGCGCATCCGCGCGGCCGTGCCATTGCTTGCACAAGTGATCGAGGAATTGTCACGCACGGCCGCGGCACGCCCCGCCGGCGGCTGACCGGCATTGGCAGCGATACGTCAGTCCTGCGGCCCCGGCTGCGGATCGACGCCATCGTCCGCCTGATTGTCGCGCAGCAGGGTGCCCACGACGGGGCGATGCAACACGCGGGCCCGGATCGGCGTGCCGACCGAGATGGCACCTTCGCCATGCTCGAAACGGTTGCCGATCACGCTGTTGGCGTCGTCCTCCACCACGATGCCACGCCCGCGCAGGCGCTCGAAGCGGTTGCGCGCCACCACGTTGTCGCGCGCCTCGTCCTCCACGTAGCGCCCTTCGTGGTACGCCGGCCTGCCGCACTGCATGCGGCTCACATCCTGGCTCTGGCGCGAAGCGATCCAGACCCCGACCTTCTCGTCGATGAAGCGGTTGCCGAGGATCTGGTTGCGGTTCGCGCCCTCTTCGCGCGGCACCGAGCGCGGATTGGTCGCGGCGAACTCCCAGCAGTTGCGGTACAGCTCGATGGCCGAACGGCCGTTGTCCTCGAACGCCGTGTCGATCACGCGATTGTCACTCGACGCATCGATCGAAAGCCCCGGCTTGCCAAAGGCGCTGCCATGGCCGTTGCGGCAGACCTCCGAATGGATCAGCAGGTGACCGCGCGAATCGTGATCCCAGTACAGGCCCCAGCCCGGATTGTCGATCACGCTCACCCGCGCCATCGTCACACGCTGCACGTAGTCGTCGATGACGATGCCCATCACCGCGTTCTGCTCCACGCGCAGGTTCTCCAGCAGGATGTCCTGCGGTGCGCGGCGCCAGCGCTCCTCGCGCTCGGGATAGCGCGCGAGCTTCCTGTCGTTCGCCAGCCCCCAGTGGATCAGCACCCCGTGGCGAGCAAAGCGGCGGAAGCTGCAGTTGCGCACCGTGACGCCCGCAAGCGGCTCGCCGCGCGAATCGATCACCAGCCCGCGCAGCACCTTGCCCTCCCCGTCGAAGACGGCCCCCTAGCAGTCCAGCGTCAGCGGCCGCGTGATCGTCACCCCCTGGTGGTAGGTGCAACCGGCCTCCAGGCGCGTGTCTTCAACCAATTCCGCCGGCAAGGGCGCACACGCCGGCGCGGCAAGGGCAGGCAGCCCCACGCCGAGCAGCAGCGCAACGATCAGCCCTTCCATGACAACACGACTGCGCTCCGGCATGTCTGATCCCTCCAAACAGGCGCCGATGTTATCCCCGCGCCCGCCATATCTGCGGGAGATCGCGCGCCTGGCGCTTCAGGCGGCATGGTGGCCGCTGCCGGAGTACAAACGCGTCGGGCAAAATAGTAATGTTTACTTTACATATTGACAGCAATACATGACAAACATAAAGTCATGTTCACCTTACACAGAAAACCCCGTCATGCATCCCGAGATCACCGCCCTCCGCCGCTCCCCGCCGGAGCGAACCTATATCGTCCGCACCTTGTGCTTCATGGCGATCTACATCCTGATCAACGCCGCCGCGATCGTGGGGCTTTTCGATGACATCCTCGGCCAGCCGGCGGGATGGGCCGTTGCTGTCGCGGTGACAGCACCTGTGGTCGGCCAGATATGGGCGACGCTGCGGCTCATGGCGCAGAGCGATGAATATGTGCGCGTGATCGTCGCCAAGTGTTTTGTGCTGGCCGCAGGCGGCACGCTGGCGCTCTGGACTGCCTGGGGCTTCGGAGAGACCTATGCGGCGGCAACACACATTCCCGGCTGGCTGATCTATCCCTGCTTCTGGGCGATCTACGCGCTGGTTTCACCCTTCGTCCGCACGAGTCATTGAATGAAAAACCGATTGCGCGTGCTGCGTGCCGAGGCCGGATGGACCCAGGCGGATCTGGCGGAAAAACTGGGCGTTTCCCGGCAAGCCGTCAATGCCATCGAAACCGAGAAGCACGACCCGTCCCTGGAGCTGGCGTTCCGTATCAGCGCACTTTTCGAGCTGCCCGTGGAAGACATCTTCAGGAACCCTCATCGAGGCTAGCCCGCATCGGGGCACCCGCCACATCCGTATCAGTCTCGGGATGCCGGCGCCGGCCGGGTAGCGCCTCCACTGTGCCCGTGGCGGCCATCCCCCTGGCGAACCGCACTCGTCAGCGCGGGCCTGCCGCCCTGGCAAGTTCATCTGATGCCATCACCACCACGCCCCGTGTCAGAGGCACGGTGCTGATTAATGCCTGTGCGACCGCACGCGCATGCACCGGCCGGTAGGTGCCGGGCAGGAGGGGTGCCAGCAGCCTGGCAATCGGAATCGCGATCTTCTCGCCGATGCGCGGTGGCTGTTGCAAACCCTCCCGGCTATCCAGCAGCAGGGAAGGCCGGGCAATGACCAGCGTCTCCAGCGTCATCGCCTTGAGCGCATCCTCCAGCTCGCCTTTGACGCGGTTGTAGAACATGGAAGATTTAGCATCGGCCCCCGCCGCGCTGACCAGCCCCACACGCCGGACACCCGCGGCAAATGCAGCCCTGACCACGGCCAGATTGGCGTACAGATCGACGGCCCGAAATGCCGCCTGACTACCCGCCACCTTGATCGTGGTGCCGAGTGCCAGATACACCTCGTCAGCCGGGGGCAACACGGGCAAACGGCTGAAATCCACGATGTGAACCTAGAGTTTCGGATGGTGGACGCCCAATGGCCAGCGGCTCAGCGCATGCACCACCGAAACGGCCTCATCGGCAAGCAGGGCCTGAAGCATCAAGCCTCCTACCAGCCCCGTCGCCCCCGCAAGCAAAACCCTCCGCTGATCAACAGACATGGACACGGCGTTTCTCCTCAAACTTCAGACGCATGGCATGGCGGACACTGTTAGTACGTTTGCCCTGCCCAGCCCTGGAAAGTGCGATAAGCCCCTCGAAACCGCGCAGATTACTGATAAGGGAGAGAGCATGGCGGATTTCAAACGTCAGTTTTGCCAAACCGCATTGATATACCGTCTGGACACAGCGACGCAATCCGCGCGCATGCAATCACACATCACGATCCCGCTGATCACTGCCCTGGCTTGGTGATGCACACAAGCGTGCCGGTTATCGCAGACAGCTGCTGCTGACCAAGCCTGTCGTTCGTCATCCCATGAACCTCAACGACCACAAGCAGCCGCCTGACACATCGTCTAAACCACGGCAAATCGGCCTTTTCTGCTGTTAATGCCAACAGGCTAGAATGGCCGCTGCCGGCCAGCAGTGGGCGCTCAGTCTCGTAGCCACAAAGCGGTCGTTCAGCCCCTTTAGCCCGGATTCTGGAGAGTGAGGTTTTTGTCGATTCTGTTAATGCTGTTCATATTTACAGCGGAATCATGGAAAGTCACTCTGGGAGACCATCTTCGCTGGTCGGTCGTGCCATGTTAGGGAGCGCGTGCCGATGTTATGCGGCAAAACTGATCCCTATAACAAGTTGGGCGTCATGAAACTACTCTCTCTCAAGCATCCTCCTAAGGTTCAATCCGTTTGGCGGGCCGTGCTGGTCGGAATGGTGGCACACCCGCTGTTCGCGGTTCTTTTTAGCGTCGTGTATTGGGCTCTCCGTCCTTTCGTGTGGGCTGCCATCTATTCAGAACCTTATCGCTCCCTGCCCGGGCCGTATCTGCCCGAAAGCGGTGAGTGGCTCTTTGTTCAAGGGTTCGGGTTCTGCGCATCGGTAGTCGCTGGAGCACTTGCCGCGCACTGGTCACCACGTAAATCAAAGCTGCCCATCGCTCTTCTTGTGGCGCTTTCTATCGGGACGTTGTTCTTTACGCAATTTCCTTTGAATGCGTCGGCGCTCCGTAACGTCCTCTATGCGTTGCAAACGCCGGTAGGTCTTGTGCTCGGCGCAGTCTTCCTTTGGCGTTGGCAGTCTGCGAATGACGCCCAACCCTGCGGTCACCCTGAATCGCCCCGGGTTTCCTAGACAGCCCCGAGCTTCATGAAATACTGTTTTTC
>NZ_MDUX01000052.1 GCF_014736495.1 Candidatus Dactylopiibacterium carminicum | reverse complement strand
ATGCTCACATCCAGTCGCCCGGCAACGTCCGCAACGCTATGTCCGCGATCGGTCACTTGCTTGACCGCTTCAATCTTGAACTCTTCCGTGTATCGCTTGCTACTCATAGACACCTCCACTTGGTTGCCAGCTTAAGGCTTCGAAGTGTCTAGTGAACCGGGGGCGATTCATCGAGCCTGCCAAAACTGAATGACTACTCGGAGTCGATGGCGTTCTTCTGCGGCGGGAAAGCCCCGGCGCCCCTTTTCCCCGATCTCAGTCGTAATCGATGGTGTAGATCGCGTCGAAGCTGCTGCGTTGGCCCGCCTGGGCTTCGAGGCGGATGCGGCGAGTGAGCTGGTAGATGAGTTTCACGGCCTGGTTGAGACCATCCATGCTCTGTTCGTAGCTCAAGGTGGCACGTGCGGAAATGCGTTTGCCGACGCTGCCAACCGCCGTACTGAGATCTTCGCCATCACCGGCGCGTAGCGAGATGCTGTCGATGCCCAGGGTTTCGGCGATGCTGGCCTGCAGGTTTACGGATTCCCCTTGTGCCAGCAGACCGCTGGCAGCGAGCTGCATCAGGGCGAATTCCTGTTGGCCCGTGCCGTCCAGACCGTGCCCCAGGACCAGCCAAGCGAGTTTTTCGCTGTCTTGCATGTCGGGGTCGGAATAAAGCGAGACGAGCGGGCGCTGAACATTGCCGCCGACGGTGACGCCCACCGTGATCTCGCTGAAGGTGCGCACGGCAAGGATATCCAGCGAGGGATTGTCGATGGGGCCATTGAACCGCAGGATGCCGCGCTTGATGTCCAGCGTGGTGGCATAGGCGGAAAAGCGGCCTTGTTCAACCTGGATGGAGCCTTCGCCGCGCAGCCCGCGCGGGTCGGAAAACACGCGCAATGCACCGCCCAGGCGGGCATCCAGCCCGGCGCCCTTGAAGTAGGTGCGTTCTCCGAGTTCGATACGCAGATCCAGCCGGAAGGCCTGCGACTTGCTCACCAGCCTGCCTGCGGGGGCGTCATTGCGGATGACGATCACGTCATCCGAAAGGCTTGGCCGAGAGGCCTCTGGTATTTCCAGGCGGGCACGGTCCACCTTCAGGGTGCCGGTAAGTGCCAGGCCCGTGCCGTCGAATTGCAGACGCGTGTTGCCGGAAAGTTGCACCTGGCGATCCGCGCGGCGGGTGGCTTCGAATTGTTCGAAGACCAGCTCAAGGTCACTCCGGTAGTCCTGCAGCGCCATGCCGCCGCTGAGCAGGATACGGCCCTGCTGCCCTTGTAGTTTTCCCTGTTCGACTTGCAGGCGGTTTTCGTCCAGGCGCAGGCGCAGTTCGCCGCCGGTGATGGCAACGCCTTCCTGCGGGTAGCGGATACGGATGTTGCCCAGGCTGGCCGTACCCTCGATACGCGGTGTGGCCAGGCTGCCTTCGCCCGTGAGTTTTGCCTGTAAGGCGGCATCCAGGCTGATGCCTGGTGGCAACAGGGCGCGGGTGAAGAGCAGGTCTGGCAGGTTGGCGTCCAGTTGCCAGCGCAGTGGTGTGCGAGCATCCAGTTGGCGCAGGCCGCGCTCGATCAGTGCTGTGGCATCGGCGTCGACATGTGCGCCCCGACTGGTGGCCATGCGTACTCGGGTGCGCGCCTCTGTCCGGGTCGAATCAAGCTGGACGGCCAGGGTTTCCAGACCAAGTGCCTGTGCAGGGCTGCGCAGGCGCAGGTCTCCGCTGCGTCGCTGGATCTGCAGATGGCCGAGCAGGCTGTCGCGCTGGGTGTCGTAATCCAGATTCCAGTCGCCATCGAGGCGGAGGTCGGTCGTGAAAGGAAGATCCAGCTTCAGCGGCGCGAGCAGGTCGGCCAGTGCGAGCTCACGCAACGCGCCATTGCTGCGCACGCCTTCTGCGCGATGGAACAGTTCCACGATATCCAGCTCACCGCCGGCACCTTGCAAACGGAATCCCGCCAGGCGCTGTTCGTCAGCGTCGGCGCGCAAGCTGGCGGGGGCCAGCAGGCGCAGCGGGTGCGGTCCGGAGAGTTCGAGTTGCCGGATCTCGCCTTGCCAGCGTGGCCTGTCGTCCAGCCCGCCAGCCAGTTTCAGTTCAAGACGTTGCGTGGCCTCTACGGCTTGCAGCGTCAGGTCATGGGCATCGCGGCGGCCACTGAGCTGCATTTCCAGCGATTCCAGCGTCCGTCCTTGCAAGCTGGGCGCGCGGGCATGCAGCGATCCGGAGAAGCGGCCTTTTGCATGGGTGTCGAGCGAAAGCGCGAGATCCAGCTCGGGCAACTGAACCTGGCCGGGCAGGGCGAGAGTGCACGGGCAGTCACTTCGGCTTCCAGTGTGCCGCGCCCGATCAGGCCGCGATTGTGTCCCTGGCTGCGCAGTTGGCCGGCCATCGATGGGTGTAGCCGCGCCAGCGCGGGAGCATCGAGCTGCCATTGCAGTTCGTCGTTGTCACGGCCATAGGCGCCGGCAAGCCTCACGGTATTGCCGGCCAGGCGAAGGTTGGCCTGCAGTGCGTGCAGGCGGCCTGCGTCGTAACGCAGTCGCGCATCTCCTGCAACCGGCCGGCCTTCCAGATGACCAGGCGGCAATTGCAGCTCGGCCTGCAGGCGCGGCTCGGGTGCGAGGCTGCCATTGGCCTGCAGCCGGGCATTCAGGCTGGCTTGCGGAAACTTGCCGAACTGCGCGGGGTTGAAGCCATCGAGCGAGAGCGTGGCTGCAAACTGCTTGCTGTCATCCAGCCGCAGGTTGCCGTGACCGCTGAGGCGCCCCGGCGTGCCGCTGCCTTCCAGACTGTGCAGGGTGATCAGGTCGCCCTCCTGGCTGAGCTTCAGGTTGGCCCGGCCACGGGCTTCGTTCAGATCCAGCGTCAGGGTACGACGCTGCGGGTCCGCTTCCAGTGCTAGACGGGTGACGATCCGGGTGGGATTGAGTGCCTTGTGCAGTCCGGCAAGGTTCAGGCGTGGCCCCTGCAGTTCGAGTTTCAGGCGCTGGTCCAGCCATTGCAGCGTACCTTCGAAGTTGCCGGCTTGTCCCAGATCGAACCGGAGCGTTTCGATGCTGGCAGACGCCGGTGTGGCCCGCAATTCGGCGAAAAGGGATTGCAGCGGCAGGCGTCGCTGGTCGATGCGCCCGGCCTGACGATTGGTCAGCCGGACGCTGGCACGGACGGCATCCGTGGCTTCCTGCCTGAGTTCAGCATCCAGATCGAGGCTGGCAGCTGGGGCCTCGGGTGCAAAGGCGCGGGGGTCGATCTGCCGGGCCTGCAACTTGAGTGCCCGCAGCGGCAATTCGGCGAGGGGCGCAAGCTGGCCATCTGCCAGCAGGCGGGCCTCCCCTGCGCGGGCACGCAGTTGCAGGACCAGCTGTTCCAGCGGACCGTGCAGTTGCAGCTCGGCTTCTGCCGCAGGAGCTGTCTCGCGTTGTGCGCTCAGACTGGCATCCAGTTGGAAGGGAGCGTCCGGGGCGAGCGCGAGATTGGTTTGCAGATCGGCCCATTCGGTGCGGGTGTCCAGGTCGAGGCGATAAGGGCTTTGTGTGGCGTCCAGGCTGGCGCGGAGTTCCTGCAGCAGTGGAGGCTGATTCTCGGCGATCTGCAGTGCGCCCAGCGTGAGACGGTCGACCTTGACCGTGATCGGCAGGCGCAGGCTGGCGGGCAGGGTGAGGCTTGAACCCGGTTCCTTTTCCGTCGCGCCGATACTTTCGACCAATACGCGTTGTGCTCCGAGGTGGTTGATCTGCAGATGCTTGCCCAGCAGTGCGGTGGGCTGCCAGCTCAACGCCAGTTCCTCGATCCGGACGTGCTGGTTGGCGGTGCGGATGCTCAGGCGACCGATGCGCAGGGAGTTCCGGAGACTGCCGCTCACGTCGCGGATTTCCACCCGGTCGCCCGCGAACTGATCCACATGCCAGAGCAGCCAGCGGAAGCCGGGTTCGCTGCCGAGCAGCCAGGCGAAAAGCAGCACGGAGCCCGTCATCATGATGAGCAGGGCGAGCGCAAGCTGACGGAAGCGGCGGCTCAGACGGCGCATCAGAAGGTGACCCCCAGCGTGAAATGCAGGCGCAGCTTGCGGGTGGCTTCGCCCCAGGCGAGATCCAGGTTGATCGGGCCGACCGGCGAGGCGTAGCGCATGCCGAAGCCATATCCGAAGACCGGTGCGAATTGTGCGGGTTGGTCGGTGGCGTCACCGGCGTCGACGAATACCGCGCCGCCCCAGGTACTGGTGAAGAATCGGTGGTATTCGATGCTGGCGGTGCCCAGGTAGCGAACCGATTGCACCGCGCCCGAGGTGTCGCGGCCGATGCTCTGGTAGGCGTAACCGCGGATCGATGTGTCGCCGCCGGCGCGGAACAGGAAATCGGTGGGAATGCCGTCGCGGCGTTCGGAAAAGACGCCACCGGCCTCGCCGCGCAGCACCAGCCGGGCGTTGTTGCCGAGGGGGAAATTCTGCGTGTGCCGCGCATAGAGCCGCAGGAAGCTGGTGTCGGTGAGCAGGCATTCGTTGGCGCCGCCACCCTGCAGCGTCAGGATGTAGCCACGGCGCGGATAGACTGCGCGGCCGACGTGGCGGCGCGTCCAGATGTAGTTGGCGGTGAGCGCCTGGTTGCGGGCACTGAATTCGTCACCCACGTATTGCGATTCTTCCTGGTATTGCAGCGCGATGGTGGTTTCGATGTCTCCCCGGGTCTGCTTGGTGCGCCCGCCGACGATGTTGTTGCGGGTTTCCTGGCCTTCGATGTCCTCACGTTTGTGTTGCAGGCTGAGACTGTGCTCGCGTCCGCGCGGGGTTTTCGGCCAGGCCAGCGTGGCGCTGCCTTGCTGCGCAGCGCGATCCATCTGCCCTTCCAGCGTGAGGCGCAGGCCACGATCGCGCAGGTTGCGCAGCATCCATTCGCTGCTGACGCGCGGGCCGGTATCGGTGCTGATGCCGGCACCGAAGCTGAAGCGTTTTTCCTTTTGCTCCACAACCTCGATTTCCACGGGAGTGGCAGTGGCTTGTGCGGGATCCGGCTCCATGCGCACCTGTGCTTGGGTGAAATAGCCGCTGTCGACCAGTGCGCGCTGCAGGTCGAACATCGCCTGCTGGCTGTAGGTGTCACCCGGGCGAATGCTGCTGAGGTTGCGCACGATGCTCTCGGGATAGCGTTGCAGGCCACTGATCTGCAGTTCGCCGAAGGAAAAGGCCGGCCCGCTGTCGACACGCAGCAGCAAGCTCGCTTCATTGCGATCGGCGTCGATGCGTGCCTCGCTGGCTTCCAGGCTGGCCGCCGGGTAGCGGAAGGCGTGCAGCGGGCGCAGCACGGCCTGTTTGGCCGCACTCCAGTCGGCCTGGCGGAAGGGCATGCCTTCGCGCAGCGGCAGGTCGCGCAGCAGGAAGCCGCGCATGCGCGCCTGGCGTTCCCCTTCATTGGCTGCGCCGGTGAGGTCCAGCACGAGTTCGCGAACGATGGTACGGGGCCCCGGGCTGACGCTCAGCCTGGCACGCAGCTCGGCATCCTGCTGCCCGGTGAGATCACTGCTGATCGTAGGTGAGAAATAGCCTTCGGTGGCGAGCAGCTCGCGCGCACTGCTTTCGCTGAGCAGCAGCAATCGCTGCAGTTCGTCGGGCGCCAGTGGCTCGTCCTGCTGCTGCTGGGCACGTGCTACCTCCAGGTGCTGTTGCAGCATGGGGCGCAGGTCTGCAGGCGCTTCCAGTTCGAAGGTGAAGGCGAGGGCTGTCAGCGGCTGGAGCAGCAGAATGAAGTACAGGGCGCGCAAGGCAGTCATGAAGCTTGAAGTCCGATGGGGATGGTAACCGGGATGGCGCGGTGTCGGCTGTTCAGGCCACGTACGTCGGGGCATGGGAGCATTACCTGGTGTCTGTATCGGTGGATCGGTCGATGCGCTAAGCTCTTGGCCCTGCTTCCGTCAGGAGTCGTCCATGCCGGACAAACAATTCCCGACCTATGTTCCCGTAGCCGAATCCGTGTCGGCCCGCATTCGTGCGCGTATCCAGAAGGCCCAGCAGCGTTTTCACGCCAACGACAACATCGCCTCCTTTATCGAGGAGGGAGAGTTCGACGAATTGCTCGATGAAGTAGCGGAGAAGATGAAGGGCGTGCTGGAGAGTCTGGTGATCGATACCGAGAGCGATCACAACACTCAAGGCACGGCGCGGCGCGTGGCCAAGATGTACCTCAACGAGGTCTTCCGCGGCCGCTATGTGCCGCCGCCGCCGGTCACCGAGTTTCCCAATGCGGAAAGCCTCAACGAACTCATGATCGTCGGGCCGATCGCCGTGCGCAGCGCCTGTTCGCACCACTTCTGCCCGATCATCGGCCAGCTGTGGATCGGCATCATGCCCAACGAGCACTCGAACCTGATCGGGCTTTCCAAGTACGCACGTCTGGCCGACTGGATCATGAGCCGGCCGCAGATTCAGGAGGAGGCCATCGCCCAGGTCGCCAAGCTGCTGATGGACAAGGTCAGCCCCGATGGTCTGGCCGTGGTGATGGAGGCCGACCATTTCTGCATGCATTGGCGCGGAGTGAAGGACAACCAGAGCAAGATGATCAACAGCGTGATGCGTGGCTCCTTCCTGAAGGATGCTTCGCTGCGCCGTGAATTTCTGTCGCTGATCAAACTGAATCCCTGAGGAGCTTCGCCATGCTTGTCCGCCTGCTGTATGCCAGCCGCGCCGCCCAGCCGCTCACCGGCGATATCATCGATTCGATCCTTGCGCAATCCCGCGCCCACAATCCGGCACATGGGGTGACCGGCATCCTTTGCTACAGCGGAGATGTCTTCATGCAGGTGCTGGAAGGCGGGCGCGATGCTGTCTGCGAGCTCTACAACACCATCGTGCGAGATCCGCGTCATCAGCAGGTACGCCTGCTTGCCTACGAGGAAATCTCGGAGCGCCGCTTCGCCAGCTGGACCATGGGCCAGGTGAATCTCGCGCGCGTGAATGCTTCGCTGCTGCTCAAATATGCCGAGAAACCAGTGATCGATCCTTTCTCCTGCAGCGGTGCTGCCTCGATGGCGCTGCTCGATGAGCTGATCGCCACAGCATCGGTGCTGGGCAAGGCGCAGTAAGCGGCACCGATTCCAGGCTTGGCGTCATTTCGGCGCGCGCCTTCAAACCTCGGTTTTGCCGCGATGTCTGTCTTTACCCTCTTTCTTTGAGGGAGAGGGTGGTCCGCAGGGCCGGGAGAGGGAGAGCCCCCCCGATTCTGTCGCCCTCTGGGGTGCGCGGGCCGTATCTCGTCACCCTCATCCGGCCTGTCGGCCACCTTCTCCCCTCGAGGGAGAAGGAACGGCGGCGGCTGGGCGGGAGTGCAAGTAGCGCGTCCCGCTCAGGTCCCGATCTCGTCGCGACACCTGCCTTTACCCTCGCCCCTGCGGGGGAGAGGGTGGCCCGTAGGGCCGGGAGAGGGAGAGAACCCCCTGATTCTGTCGCCCTCTGGGTTGCGCTGGCCATATCTCGTCACCCTCATCCGGCCTGTCGGCCACTTTCTCCCCTTCAGGGAGAAGGAACGGCGGCAGCTTGGTGGGGCTCGTCCCGTTCAGTCGGCTGTGTGCTGCGGGGCATGGCTCGATTTTGTTAAGATTCGCAGCCATTTGTGCTTGTCGCGGCTCTCCGGATGCTTTTCCCTACCGTCGAATACGCATTGTTCTTCTTGCTGTCGCTATGCGCCGGATGGGGACTGCTGCGCTTTCACCGCGCTCACAAGCTCGCCCTTCTGGGGCTCAGCTATGTCTTCTACGGATTCTGGGATTGGGCCTTCGTGCCGCTGCTGTTCGGCATTTCGCTGTGGGCCTGGATCGCCACGCGTGGCATCCAACAGGGCAGCCGCCCGCGTCTGTGGCTGGCGTTGGGGGTGGCCGGCTGCCTCGGTGTGCTGGCCTATTACAAGTACACCGGTTTCCTGCTGCAGAATCTGGTGACCCTGGCGGGAGATTTCGGCATCACGCTGCGTCTGGAATACGACTCGCCGATGCTGCCGCTGGGCATATCCTTCATGAGCTTCCATGCCATCTCGCTGATGATGGATGCGTTGCGCGGCAAACTGCACGGGAAGGTGGCGCTGCCCGATGCCTTGCTCTATGTCGCCTTCTTTCCGCAACTGATCGCCGGCCCCATCCTGCGCGCCTCGCAATTCCTGCCACAGTTGCAACAGGCGCCTGACCCCACACGCATCGAAACCGGCCGCGCGTTGCAACTGATCTTCGTCGGTCTTTTCAAGAAGGTCGTCATCGCCAATACACTGGCCGGACTGATCGTCGATGACGTGTTCGCGAACCCCGGTGCATTGAGTGCCAGCCAGGTGTTGCTAGGCATTTATGGCTATGCGGTGCAGATCTATTGTGACTTCTCGGGCTACACCGACATTGCCATCGGCTGCGCGCTGCTGCTGGGCTATCGCTTTCCGCTGAACTTCAACGCACCGTACACGGCCGCTTCGCCGCAGGAGTTCTGGCACCGCTGGCACATCTCGCTGTCGAGCTGGCTGCGTGACTACCTCTACATCCCGCTGGGCGGCTCGCGCAAGGGCTCCTGGCGCACGCGCATCAACCTGATGGTGACGATGCTGCTGGGCGGTCTGTGGCATGGCGCCGCATGGAATTTCGTGCTCTGGGGCGGCTGGCATGGTCTGCTGCTGGTGCTGCACAGGCAGTGGGAAGGTTTCTGGCGTGGTCGTACCGATGGCGGCTGGCGGGCTTCGCGCTGGTGGCCCTGGGTGGCGCGCCTGCTGCTGTTCCACGCGGTGTGTCTGGGCTGGGTGCTGTTCCGTGCCGACTCCATGGATTCCGTGCAGGCGGTGCTGACACAGCTCTTCGTGGGTGACTGGGGCTGGGATCTGCCGCTGGGGGCCGTGCTCTGCGTGCTGTTGGGCATTGGGTTGCAGTATCTGCCCGAGCGTTGGCATCTGCGCTGGCAACTCGCGGCCATGCGCCTCCAGCCTCTGGCACATGGCGCGGCATTCGCTGCCTTGCTGGTGCTGATCGAAGTCCTCGGACCGAGTGATCCCGCCCCCTTCATCTACTTCCAGTTCTGACGATGCTGCGCCGTTTCGATTCTCTCTTCCGACTCTTCCTCACGCTATTGGGGGCTGTGCTGCTGGCGCTCGTCGTCGAAGCCGAGGGCCTGCGTACCTGGGCGGATCGTCTTGCCGTCGGCCCCTTGCGTAGCGTCAGCTTGCCGGTGGCCGAAGCCTGGGCGGATGCCGTCCGGCCACTCGGGTTCTCGCGGCCACGCGCAGTGTTGCTCGCGGGCAAGGATGCATTGACACCGCTCTTCGCGCCGGCGCTTGAACAGGCCGAAGCGGTGGTGCTCACCGGGCCAGCTGTTGTGATAGCCCCGAAACCTGTGCAGGACATGCCTGAGCCAGCGTCCGTTCCCGAGCCCGTCCCAGTAGGATCGTGGCCGCTTGCCGCACCGGAATTGCCTCGCGCGCCATCCAGGAGTATCGCCGTGACGCCGACAGGCGAGGGCGTAGCAATCGCGCTGGCGGGCGATTCGATGATGGCGGTCGGCCTCGCGCCGGCGCTGACGCGCGGCTTGGGGAGCGACAAACGCCTGCATCTGGTGCGCGCATTCCGGTCTGGCACCGGGCTTGCTCGTCCCGAAGTGTTCGACTGGCTGGAGCGCTATCCGCTGATGGTTGCCGAACGCCCTCCGCGTCTGGTGATCTGCGCGATGGGGGCGAACGACGCGCAGAACGTGCAGGTGGGGCGTGATGTGTTGAGGTTCGGTAGCGAGGCATGGGATGCCTTCTATCTCGAGCGACTGGACCGCTTCCTGGCGCTGATCACCGCCAATGACACGCGCGTGCTCTGGGTTGGCATGCCAGTGATGCGCGAGAAGGGCTTCTCGCGTCGCATGGCACACATGAACGCGCTGGTGCAGCAAGCTTTACAGGCACACCCCTCTGTACAGTGGCTGGACCCCAATCCGGCGCTGGGCTACGTCGACAACGCGTTCGCGCAATATCGCGCCAATGCGCGGGGCAAGCTGGTGAAGCTGCGGGCGGACGACGGCATCCACATGACAGATGAAGGCGCCGGTTTCCTCGTCGAGCCGATCCGAGACTGGATCGAGACCGCTCAATTGCAGACGCCGACGCTCGGTTCGCAGCATGTGCTGCCGCTGACGGCTGCCTTATCTCGCTGATCAGTTCTTGCCTTCGGGCGGGGATGGCCGCCGGAGCGCCTTGCTGCGCTTAGATGCAGCGTCCTTACTCGCGTGGCTTCCAGTGTGGTGCCCGCCACTGCAGGAACATCCCGGCCGCGCGTAGCCCCAGCGCGATGACAAAACCACTGCAGGCGGCCACTGGCTGGCTGAACTCCAGTGCCTTGAGGATCACGACGGTCAACGAGCCGCCCGTGGCTGCCACGGCATACAGCTCACCAGGCAGGAAGATCAGCGGGATGTCGTTGCACAGAATGTCTCGCAGCACGCCACCCAGCACACCGGTAATCACGCCCATCAGCGCGGCGACCAGCCAGGGAGCACCGGAGTGCAGCGCGATCAGCGTGCCCGAGACGGAGAACAATGCCAGGCCGATGGCGTCCGGGATCAGAAAAAGTCTGGGTGGCAAGCGCACGTTGCGTACCAGCAAATAGACCATCACGGCGGCGAGCAGGGCGACCAGCAGATAGGTCTGATCTGCGATCCAGAAAACCTTGCGGCCCAGCAGCAGGTCGCGCAGGGTGCCCCCGCCCGCAGCACAGACCAGGCCAATGGCACTGGCGCCGACGATATCCATGCCCTTGCGACCGGCTTCGAGTACACCCGTGATCCAGTAGAGCAGCAGGGTGTTCACGGCAAGCGCCTCAGCGAGCTTTCTCGCGCATCAGGCGCTGCTTTTCACGATCCCAGTCGCGTTGCTTCTCGCTCTCGCGCTTGTCGTACTGCTTCTTGCCCTTGGCCAGGCCGATTTCCATCTTCACGCGGCCCTTGCTGTAGTGCAGATCCAGCGGCACCAGCGTGAAGCCGGCACGTTCGACCTTGCCGATGAATTTGTCGATCTGGCCTGCATGCAGCAGCAGCTTGCGTGTGCGGACGGGGTCCGGCTTGATGTGTGTGGACGCGGCCAGCAGCGGACTGATGTGCATGCCGATCACGAACAGTTCGGCACCGCGCACCAGGATATAGGCCTCCTTGATCTGGGCGCGACCGGCCCGGATGGCCTTGACTTCCCAGCCCTCCAGCACGATGCCTGCCTCCAGGCGCTCTTCGATGAAGTAGTCGTGAAACGCCTTGCGATTGTCGATGATGCTCATGTGTATGTTCTGCCGCACGCCGCCTGGCGGCGCGTATCCGCTAGAATCCACCATTCTATCAGTGCCGCCCCGCGCGGCTTCACCCGCTCTCGTATGGCCCAGATCCAGAAGTCAGTTCTCGTCGAGCATAGTGCCGACGACATGTATCGTCTCGTCAACGGCGTGGAAGACTATCCAGCCTTCCTGCCCTGGTGTGCGGGCGCGGATGTCTCCGGGCGCAGCGACACCGGTCTGCTGGCGACCCTGCACATCAATTACCACGGTATCAAGGCACATTTCTCCACGGTCAACGAGAACGAGCCGGGCCGCAGCATTCGCATGCGCTTGCGCGAGGGGCCTTTCCGCCAGCTGGATGGCGAATGGCGTTTCACGCCGCTGGGGGAAGCCGCCTGCAAGGTGGAGTTTGCGCTGCATTACGAATTTTCCGGCCATCTGCTGGAGAAGGTGTTGGGGCCGGTCTTCAATCACATAGCCAATTCCTTCGTCGAGGCTTTCGTCAAGCGGGCGGAGCAACTGGTGCGGGAGAAGCGCTCATGAGTGAGAGGAAGATCGAAGTACAGGTGTGCTATGCCTTGCCGCATCGTCAGGAGCTGGTGAAGCTGCATCTGGATGAGCCGGCGAGCGTCGAGGCGGCCGTGCAGGCGAGCGGCTTGCTGGAAAAGTATCCGGAGCTCTCGCTTGGCGAGAGCAAGTTCGGCGTATATGGCAAGCTCGTGCGGCTGGACAGCAGCCTGCGCGAAGGCGATCGCGTGGAGATCTATCGTCCGTTGATCGCCGATCCCAAGGAAGTGCGCCGCAAACGTGCCGAGGAAGGCAAAGTCACCAGGAAGGGCGGCGGAGAGGCTGAGACTGCCTGACCTCGCCAGGGATTGCCGCGTCAGCGGCAATCCCTGGCGAGTTGTGTGCGCAGACGCTCGGCCTCGGCCTTGAGTTGAGCGTCGGACATGATTTCCGTCTCGCCGCCCGCGGTAGGCATCCCCACGCGGCCGCCACGCTCCATCAGGGTCAGATTGCGGCGCAGGCTGTCGCAATATTGCGCCTTCTCGGCCTTGGCGGCAGCTTCTTCCTTGGCCTTTGCGGCGTCTTCTGCCTGCTTGGCGCGGCGTTCCCGGAATTCCTTGTCCTGCTCCTGCCAGCCCCTGGGGCCGGATGCACTGGCGCTCGGTTCGGAAGCTGCGGGTTCCGATTGCGGCTGTGGCGGGCTGGTCTTGCCGCGAGTCGTACGCGCTTCCACGCCGGTCGGCGGTTGATCAGAAAAATGGGTTCGGCCGTTGGCATCCTTCCAGGTGTAGATCTGTGCGTTCACGCCCAGCGAGAACGTGGCGAGCAGCAGGAAGGACAAGGCTCTCGATTTCATTGGAAGACTCCCGAGTCTGGCGGGCTGATTCACTAAGATGTTCCGCCCTTGTATAATGCTCATTTGCCGGTTTGCAAGTCTCCGGCTCGGTACTCAGTGACCAAGCCGCCCCTGCGGGGGCCAAGTCAATCTTGGGAGAGCCCGGCGATTGACTTGAGAGGATTATAAACATGCGTTTGATCCAGAAGGCTTTGACCTTCGACGACGTCCTGCTGGTCCCCGCCCACTCCAACGTCCTGCCCCGCGATGTCAGTCTTGCCACTCGCCTGACCCGCAACATCCAACTCAACATCCCGCTGGTATCCGCAGCCATGGATACCGTGACCGAAGCCCGCCTGGCCATCGCGCTGGCCCAGGAAGGCGGCATCGGCATCATCCACAAGAACCTTACGCCGCGTCTGCAGGCGCAGGAAGTTGCGAAGGTCAAACGGTTCGAATCCGGGGTTCTGCGTGATCCGATCACGATCCCGCCGACGCTGAGTGTGCGCGAAGTGCTTGCACTGACGCGTCAGCACCACATTTCCGGCCTGCCGGTGGTGGATGGCAAGCTGGTCGTCGGTATCGTCACCAACCGGGATCTGCGCTTCGAAACCAATCTCGATCAGCCTGTCTCCGCGATCATGACACCGAGCGATCGTCTGGTGACCGTGCAGGAAGGCGCTACGCTGGAAGAGGCCCGTGTGCTGATGCACCGGCATCGCCTGGAGCGTGTGCTGGTGCTCAAGAGCAATGGCGAGCTGTATGGCCTGATCACCGTGAAGGACATGCAGAAGGCCACCGATCACCCGATGGCAGCCAAGGATGCCCAGGGCCGTCTGCGCGTGGGCGCAGCGGTGGGGGTTGGTGAAGGGACCGAAGAGCGCTGCGAGCTGCTCGCGGAGGCAGGTGTCGATGTGATCGTGGTGGATACCGCCCATGGCCACTCGGCAGGCGTGATCAGCCGCGTCAATTGGGTCAAGAAGACTTTCCCGCATCTGGATGTGATCGGCGGCAACATTGCCACCGGTGATGCGGCACGTGCGCTGGTGGATGCTGGCGCAGATGCGGTCAAGGTCGGCATCGGCCCGGGCTCGATCTGCACCACACGTATCGTGGCCGGTGTGGGTGTGCCCCAGATCACTGCCATCGACAACGTTGCCAAGGTACTTGCGGCCGAAAACATTCCCTTCATCGCCGACGGCGGCATCCGCTATTCCGGCGATATCTCCAAGGCGATTGCTGCCGGAGCCAATTGCGTGATGCTGGGCGGCCTGTTTGCCGGTACCGAAGAAGCTCCGGGCGAAACGGTGCTATTCCAGGGCCGCAGCTACAAGTCCTATCGTGGCATGGGCTCGTTGGGCGCGATGCAGCAGGGCTCTGCGGATCGTTACTTCCAGGAAGACGGCGCAGCCGAGAAGCTGGTGCCCGAAGGCATTGAAGGCCGAGTTGCCTACAAGGGGCCGGTTGGCGCGGTGATCCACCAACTGATGGGAGGCTTGCGTTCTTCCATGGGTTATGTGGGCTGCAACAGCATCGACGAAATGCGCTCCAAGGCCGAGTTCGTCGAAATCACATCGGCAGGTATCCGTGAATCTCACGTTCATGACGTGCAGATCACCAAGGAAGCGCCCAACTACCATCAGGTCGACTGAGTCGTGCGGGCTGCCTGTGTGGCGGCCCGGTTTCTTTTTTCACAACCCAGGCAGACCTTTGATGACCCTCCGCACCACGGCCCCCGAAATCCCGAAGCAGGGCCGCAGTGCGGGCATGGCCTTCATCATGATCGCGGTGCTGATCGACATGGTATCGATCGGCCTGATCGTGCCTGTACTGCCCGCACTGGTCGGCAGTTTCGCGCCAGACCCCACGGAGCAGGCGTGGTGGTATGGCGCCGTGGCTTTTGCGTTCGGGTTTGCCAATTTCCTCGGAGCGCCCGTACTCGGCGCACTTTCCGACCGCTTCGGGCGCCGCCCGATCTTGTTGCTGGGTTTCTGTGGCCTGGCGCTGAATTTCTTCGCCACTGCGATGGCGACTTCACTGGCAGTCCTGATCGGCGTGCGCTTGATCGGTGGCGCGATGCAGGCCAATGCTGCTGTCGCCAATGCCTATGTGGCGGACATCACGCCGCCCGAGCAGCGGGCGCGCCGTTTCGGCATGCTGGGGGCAATGTTCGGTATGGGGTTCATCCTCGGGCCGGTGATGGGGGGCATCCTCGGAGCCATCAATCTGCATCTGCCGTTCTACGTCGCCGGCTCTTTGGCCCTGCTGAATCTGGCCTATGGTTATTTTGTGCTGCCAGAGTCCCTGTCGTTCGCACAGCGCAAGCCGATGGCGTGGCGCTCGGCCAATCTGGTATCGGCCTTGCGTAATCTGACACGGCTTACGGGGGTCGGGCTACTGGTGGCTGTGATGGCGCTTGCTTCACTGGCGCAGTTCATGATGCATACCGTCTGGGTTCTTGCCAACTCGCTGCGTTTTGGCTGGGGGCCGGGCGAAAACGGCTGGTCGCTGTTTGCCGTCGGGGTCATGGCGGTACTGGTACAAGGTTTCCTGTTGCGTCGCTTCCTTAACTGGTTCGGCACTCGCCGTTTTGCCGTGATCGGCCTGTCATCCGGCGCGATGGCCTATCTGTTGTGGGGGCTGGCAACCGAGGGCTGGATGATGTATGCCGTGATCGCCTGCAACGTCTTTGCCTTTGGAGCCACGGCCGCTGTGCAGAGTCTGATTTCCAATTCCGCTGACGAACACAGCCAGGGGCAGACCATGGGCGCGGTATCCTCGCTCAACAGTCTGATGGCAGTGGCTGCGCCGGTGCTGGCCACTCCCTTGCTGGCCATGGTTTCACATCTGACGCTGCCGGACTGGCGCGTGGGAGCCCCTTACTATTTCTGCGCACTGTTGCAGGCTTGTGCGGCGCTGTTCGCGCTGCGCTACCTGCGCACGCACAAACCGGAGCCGGCCAGCGCGGCGGCTGCCACCTTCGATTCCGCTACGCACTGAACCATCATGCACAAGATCCTCATCCTCGATTTCGGCTCCCAGGTTGCCCAGCTCATTGCCCGTCGCGTGCGCGAAGCGCATGTGTATTGCGAGCTGCACTCCTTCGATGTCTCCATCGACTTCATCCGCGAATTCAACCCCACCGGGATCATCCTCTCGGGGGGCCCCAACTCCGTGTATGAGTCCGACTATCAGGCGGATTCGCGCCTGTTCGAGCTGGGCGTGCCGGTACTGGGCATCTGCTATGGCATGCAGTGGATGGCCCAGGCGTTGGGGGGCAAGGTGGAAGCAGGCAAGGTTCGCGAGTTCGGGTATGCCGAGATCGTGGCAACCGGCGGCGCCATCTTTGACGGTCTGGAAGATCGTGCCGATGCCGGCGGTCAGAAATTCCTCGAAGTGTGGATGAGCCATGGCGACAAGGTTACGGCAATGCCGGCCGGTTTCAGCGTGATTGCCAGCAACGAGGCTTGCCCGATCGCGGCAATGGCCGATGAATCGCGCGGCTTCTACGCCGTGCAGTTCCATCCGGAAGTGACGCACACGCTGCAAGGGCGCGAAATGCTCAATCGCTTCGTGCTCAAGGTCTGCAAGGCTCAACCCTCCTGGACCATGCCGAACTACATAGATCAGGCCGTGGCGAAGATCCGCGAGCAGGTCGGCAATGACGAAGTGATTCTGGGGCTTTCGGGCGGCGTCGACTCATCTGTTGCTGCAGCACTGATCCACCGTGCCATCGGTGATCAGCTCACCTGCGTGTTCGTCGATAACGGCTTGCTGCGCCTGAACGAAGGCGAGCAGGTCATGCAGATCTTCAACAAGCACCTGGGCGTGAAGGTGATCCATGCCAATGCCGTGGATCAGTTCATGGGCCACTTGGCGGGAGTCACCGATCCGGAAGCCAAGCGCAAGATCATTGGCCGCGAATTCGTCGAAGTCTTCCAGGCCGAAGCGCAGAAGCTGCCCAAGGCGAGATGGCTGGCACAGGGCACCATCTATCCGGACGTGATCGAATCGGCTGGTGCCAAGACCAAGAAAGCACACACCATCAAGAGTCACCACAACGTCGGTGGTCTGCCGGAAACCCTGAACCTCAAGCTGCTGGAGCCCCTGCGCGAGCTCTTCAAGGACGAAGTTCGCGAACTGGGCGTAGCACTGGGCTTGCCGCACGAGATGGTTTATCGCCATCCTTTCCCGGGTCCGGGTCTGGGCGTGCGCGTATTGGGCGAAGTGAAGAAGGAATACTGTGATCTGCTGCGCCGCGCTGACGCCATCTTCATTGATGAGCTGCGTGCCGCCGACTGGTACGACAAGACCAGCCAGGCGTTTGCGGTATTTCTGCCGGTGAAGAGCGTGGGTGTGATGGGTGACGGCCGCACCTACGAATATGTGCTTGCGCTGCGCGCGGTATGCACCAGCGACTTCATGACGGCCAAATGGGCTGAGCTGCCCTACGAGCTGCTGGGTAAGGTTTCCAACCGCATCATCAACGAAGTGCGTGGCATCAACCGCGTCGTCTACGACGTTTCCGGCAAGCCGCCAGCAACGATCGAGTGGGAATGACGGAGCGTCCTTCGGGGGCTATCGCCAGGTATCGGTAGAGGTAACTTAACTTGTTGATTCTAAAAGTATAAGTTGCGTTTTCTATCGGTGGCTATCGCCGGCCAGCAGAACGGGTCGGCGACAGAACTGACGGTAAGCCCCCGGAGGTCGGATCCAGACCTTCCTGTTTACTATTGAGACCGAACCGGTCTTTGACGGTAAAAAACTCCTGAGGAAAGCTTATTTCATGCGGCTTTCCGAGCATCAACGGGTCTCCAGGTCCCTGACGGTAAAAGCCGTCACGAACAGGAGGAACACCCTTAATGCTCACCGACACTGCACTGCGCAATCTCAAGCCTAAGTCCAAGATTTATAAGGTTTTTGATCGCGATGGCATGTACGTTGCGGTATCGACCGCCGGTACCATCACCTTCCGCTACGACTACCGTCTCAATGGGCGCCGCGAGACGCTCACGCTCGGACGGTATGGGCCGGCCGGCATGTCGCTGGCCATGGCGCGAGAGCGGCTGCTCGATGCCAAGCGCTCCGTCGATCAGGGCCTTTCCCCGGCGCTGGAGAAGCAGCGGGCCAAGCGGCGACTGACAGCCGCCAGGACCTTCGGCGAGATGACGGAACGCTGGCTGGCCGATGCCCGCATGGCCGACAGCACCCGGGCGATGCGCAAGCACATCATCGACCGCGACATCCTGCCGGTCTTCCAGAATCGCAAGCTGAAGGAAGTCACCCCCGACGACCTGCGGGCGTTGTGCAACAAGGTGAAGGCGCGCGGCGCACCGGCCACGGCCATCCACATCCGCGACATCGTTAAGCAGGTCTATGCCTTCGCCATCCTGCACGGCGAACGGCTCGCCAACCCGGCCGACGACGTGAAGGCGGCCTCGATCGCGACCTTCGTTCCCAAGGACCGGGCGCTGTCGCCAGCCGAGATCCGGTTGGCCTTCCACCAACTGGAGACCATTGCCTCCTATCCGACGATCCGGCTGGCATTGCGGCTGATCCTGCTGACGATGGTGCGCAAGAGCGAACTGGTCGAGGCGACCTGGAACGAGGTGGATTTCGAGAACGCCACCTGGACGATTCCGAAGGTGCGGATGAAGGGACGCAAGCCGCACGTGGTCTATCTGTCGCGGCAGGCGATGGACATCTTCGTGGCACTGCACACCTGCGCGGCTGGCTCGCGATTCGTGCTGCCGTCGCGCTATCACCCCGATCGCTGCATGTCGCATGCAACGCTCAACCGGGTGACCCAGCTCATTGGCTCCCGCGCGAAGGAAGCCGGGTTGCCGCTGGAGCTCTCTTCACGGTGCACGACCTGCGGCGCACCGCGTCCACGCTGCTCAACGAGGTGGGCTTCAACGGGGACTGGATCGAGAAGTGCCTGGCGCATGAAGAAGGCAGCCGGACGTCGCGGTCGGTCTACAACAAGGCCGAGTACGCCGGGCCGCGGCGGCACATGCTCCAGGAGTGGGCCGACATGGTGGAGGCATGGATCGATGGGCGCACGCATGTGCCGAAGCTGGTGCCGGAGGACGTGTCGGTCCCGGTGCTCAGCCCGGCTTTGTGAGGGAGGAGCGCATGATGACCTTGGCTGGGAACGCTTTTGGTGGGTCGCCCGGGGTTTGTGTTTATCAGAAAAAGATCACTCTGGATGATCTTTTTCCTGAATTTGCAAACTCATGGCCCTTGGCGGAGGTTTATAAAACTGATATTTTGAGCACTATGGATGCTCAAAATTCAGGAAAATTGAACCGCTTGCTGGCCGAACTAGGCGATACGCGCCTGGTGTCTAGCCGCTGGTTGCGCGCGCATGACTACTCCAACAGCCTAGTCGCGCGCTATGTCGGCAGCGGCTGGCTGGTGTCGCCGGCGCGCGGCGTCTACATGCGCGCGGGCGGGCGGCTCCAATGGGATGGGGTGGTCCGCAGCCTACAGGGTGGGGAGGGCATGCCACTGCATGTCGGTGGGCGATTCGCGCTGGCCTTGCAAGGGCATGAGCACTACTTGCGTTTGGGCGATGCCGGGACGATCACGCTTTACGGATCGGTACTGCCGCCGGGCTGGGTCGGCAAGCTGTCCATGGAGCAGCGCTTCGAGTACCTCGGCAAGGGGCCGTTCGATCTGCCGGCCGTGTCCTTCACTGCGGAAGTCTCCGAGAAGGCGCTGTCCGAGGCGGGCTTGGCCTGGCACTCCGCTGCACCTGGTGTCGATGCCTTGGTCTGCTCGACGCCCGAGCGAGCCATGCTGGAGTTGTGTGATGGCGTATCGGATGCGGCAGGGGTCTACGAGGCCGATGCGCTGATGCAGGCCATGACCACGCTGCGCCCGCAGCGCGTCGGCCTGCTGCTGCGTCACAGCCGCAGCATCAAGGCCAAGCGGCTGTTCCTGGCTTTGGCCGATCGCCATCGGCATGCGTGGCTGGAGCATGTGCCGTTGGATGGCGTCGATCTGGGCCGGGGCAAGCGCGCGTTGGTGCCCGGCGGGCGTCTGCATCCGACCTACCAGATCACTTTGCCAGGAGACCTCGATGAGCACCTGGCTTGATCGATGGGATCGGCGCTATACGGACCGTGTGCGGCTGCTGGTGGAGATCCTGCCGGTGCTGGCCCAGGAGCCGCGCTTCGCGCTCAAGGGCGGCACCGCCATCAACCTGTTCGAGCATGACCTGCCGCGACTGTCGGTGGACATCGACCTGGCCTGGCTGCCGGTGCACGACTATGCCGAGGATGCGAAGCTGATCGCTGAAGCACTCGGACGACTAACCGACGCGATGCGCGCCCGGCCTTTGCAATTGCAGGTCCAAGCTTCAGCGGGCGAAGGCGGGGCGGTCACCCGGTTGGTGGCTAGTCGCGGCCGCGCGCGTGTGCAGATCGAGACGACGCCGGTGATGCGCGGGACGGTCCATCCAGTGCGAACCATGGTCGTGCGGCCACGGGTGGAGGAGGCGTTCGGCTTCGCCGAAGTCCAGGTGCTGGATTTCGCCGACCTGTATGCCGGCAAGCTGGCGGCAGCGCTGTCGCGGCAGCATCCGCGCGATCTGTTCGATGTTGGCCTGCTGCTGGAGGATGAGCGGGCAGATGTAGGTCTCTGGCGGACCTTTCTCGTGTACCTGACATGCAGCCCCAAGCCAGCATGGGAAATGCTGGCGCCGCGCGTACCTGCGGATTTCGAGGCCACCTTCGAGACTCACTTCAAGGGCATGACGGCCGAGCCCATTGAAGCGACGGCCTTGTTGGAGAGCCGCGAGCGTCTGTTGGCGCGCGTGGCGCATTGGCTGGACGAGCCATCGCGCGCCTTTCTGCAATCGGTCGAGGATGAGCAGCCGGACTTCGGGTTGATCGGCTTTGCGCATGCGGCAGATCTGCCCGGTGTGCGGCGCAAGCTGCACAACCTGGCGCAGCGCACGGCGGCCAAACGCGCTGCGGATCGTGGTCAGTTGGCGGACGTGCTGGCACGCATCAAGGCGCGCTGACACAGGGGCAATACAAGCGGATGGAGCGATCGCGATGGTTCACGATTTCACACTGGTCTATGCGCTGAATCCTGAGCTGGATTCGCAGGATGAGGTTCTGCGCCGGTTGACCGGCAGCGACTGTGCCGACGCCACGGTAGGCTGGGGTCGGCCTGGGCACGTCGCGCTGGCCTTCAGCCGGGAAGCGCGGGAGCGAGATGTGGCGGTCGCGCTTGCTGAGGCTCAGATGGCACAGGTGTTTCCCGGGGCAGAACTGGTCAGGGTGGATGCCGGGTAGTCGCCGTAGACGCCAAATGGCGGTCTCATCGAACAGGGCGGTGCCGACGCAGCCTCACGTCCGGGCCGGGCGATGTATCGGCCTCTGCGGACCGCGAGGCTTGCTTGCGTCCTTCAATCCAGGCTTCGACCTCTTCCAGATCCCAGACCACGCAGCGCGGCGTCAGTCGGAAGCGCCGGGGAAACTCGCCGCGCTGTTCCATTTCGTAGATGGTGGTTTCCGCCAAGGGCACGATCTGATGCAGCTCGCGTCGGCGGATCGTGCGGCGAAAGGGGAGCGGTGATCCCTTCGGGAACTGCGGAAGCTCGGCGTAACACTCGGTGCCAGGGTGGGGCAGGGAAGTAGTGTCTTGTTCAGAGGTTCTGATCGGTTCCGAGTCGGCAGCCATCGTCCAGATTCCATGTGTTCGCAGTGAACGTCATGGTGGCTATCGCTAGCGATCACGACAACTTGCTGCAGCAAGGCCAAGTGTAGGAAACAAGCATCCCGGCGTTCCGCCGTCGGGCTCGCGGGCTGCGCCCCGCGCCTCTGCGATTCACGGCCATCCGGCTCTGATCCCTGATGCCTTCGGCCTGGATCGCTGATCGGGGCCTGCGCGCTGCGCTTGCCTTCCACTTCTTCGTTGGAGATGGAGGGGCGGGCTTGCTGTTCCCTTCACCGTATCACGGCGTTCTCGCCGTCAATGACTGCGCGTGCTCGCACGCTTGCGGCCTGTTGGCCGTCTGTGATCCCTGACTGCTTGCGCTGCGCCGTGAGGCGCCGGTTCCAGGCAATTCCGCCCGAGCAACCGGAGCACGATCATGTCGCAACTGTCTTTTTCCTCTTTCGATTCGCTGCTGCATGTGCGCGATACCCGAGGCCGTTACCTGTTGGCCTCGGTCGAGCAGATTCTTGAAGCGGCACGCGAGGCCATCGATCAGAAGATGCAGCGCGGGGCCGAGTTCAGTTCTCCAGCCGTCGTGAAGGATTACCTGCGTGCCAAGCTGGCTGGCTTCGAGCATGAGGTGTTCGCCGTGTTGTTCCTCGACACCCAGCATCGCTTGATCGAGTACACCGAGATGTTCCGCGGCACCATCGACAGCGCTTCCGTGCATCCGCGCGAGGTCGTCAAGGAGGCGCTACGAGCCAATGCGGCGGCAGTGATCCTGGCGCACAACCATCCCAGTGGGCATCCAGAGCCCAGCACTGCGGACAGGGCGTTGACGCGGCAGCTTAAGGCAGCGTTGGAGCTTGTGGACGTGCGCACACTTGACCACATCATCGTCGCTGGCGGTGCTACTACGTCATTTGCAGAGCGCGGTCTGCTCTGACTTCGGGGGCTTCGGCCCCCCTTTTTGCTGCGCCAGGTAGCCCAGGCACTGCACTGCGGGCCGCTGCGCTACCAACTGAAGTGCCGCTGCTTCAACACGGCATTGCAGCGTGCCGCAAGGTGAGCGTGGAACCAAATGGTGACGCCCATCATGCCGAGCAACACGAAGGCCGCGGCTCCGAACCAGCTCAGGCCATGTCGGTTCGTCACCGAGACCAGCTCCGGCAGGACGTCGCCTACTGCCATGCCCCAATACCCAGCGATTAGAAACGATGCTGCCCCGAGAGGTGCCACTACCCAATCGCTCAATTCATCCAGCCGCCATCTGCGGCGAGCGCGAAAGGCTGCCACTACATTCTTGAAAATCTGCATAGTCCGTTCTCCTTCTCATCAGACGTGTGGATCGTCATGCCTGCTGACGATACCTTTTCGCAAGTTGTTCCAGGCCAACCTCGATCCCGGCGGTCGTGCCGTCCCTGCTGGACGTCCCCGGCCAACAAACATGGCCGGTCGCGCTGTCGTGCTGCGCATCGAGCCGCCTGCGGCGTCTCGCCCCTGACGGGCTTTCATCGTTCCCTCGCTCCGCTCGGCTGACGTCTCCAGCCCGGCTTCCAGCTTCGGGCCTGCGCGCTTTGCTTGCGTGCGGTCGGCACACAGGGATGGCCGTTGCCTTGTCCAGCCGTATCCCCTGACTTCATCACCTTACCCGCGACCGTAGCCCGCGCCCGTGTGCCGTCAAGGCGCGCAGGGCCGTGTCCTCGGCTGCGCCTGCGGGCCGCACCAACCCTGCGCTTGTTTCCTTGACGGCCCCCGTCCGCGCGCTCCTGACCGTCGCGGGCGATGAACTCAGGAAAGACGGTGGCAACAGGGCCAACCGGGTTCCTCGTGCCGACCGCACCAAACAGCCGAAAAGCTGGGCTCCGAATCTAGGAATCCGGTGTGCGGTTTGAACAGCAAACCCTTTTCGTCAGGAGAAATGCCATGCAACTCGCATCCAGATTCGCTTCCCGTTCTCCCTCGCTGCGCAGCGATTACCCGCTGTCCGACGATCAAATCCGCAGGGTCGCGCTGTCCATCTTCGCGGACGCGCCGCACGAAAGCCGTTCCGAGCGGTACGCCTATATCCCGACCGCCGCCGTGCTGGCGGAGCTTCGCAAAGAAGGGTTCCAGCCCTTCATGGCGTGCCAGGCCCGCGTGCGCGACGAAGGCAAGCGCGAACACACCAAACACATGCTGCGCCTGCGCCATGCAAGCTAGATCAACGGCGCGGAAGCCAATGAAATCGTGCTGCTCAATTCCCACGACGGCACGAGTTCTTACCAAATGCTCGCGGGCATGTTCCGGTTCGTGTGCAGCAACGGTCTTGTCTGCGGCGACACCGTGGCAGACGTGCGCGTGCCCCACAAAGGCGACGTGGCCGGACTGGTCATCGAAGGCGCTTACGAAGTCTTGAGCGGCTTCGACCGCGTGCAGGAATCCCGCGATTCCATGCGCGCCATCACCTTGAACGATGGCGAATCCGAAGTATTTGCCCGCGCCGCGCTGGCCCTCAAGTACGACGACCCTGACAAGCCCGCGCCCATCACGGAATCGCAAATCCTGATGCCGCGCCGCCACGACGACCGCCGCCCGGACTTGTGGAGCGTGTTCAACCGCACGCAAGAGAACCTGACCCAAGGCGGCCTGCGCGGGCGCAGCGCCAACGGACGCCGCCAGCAAACCCGCCCGGTGCAGGGCATCGACCAGAACATCCGCCTCAACCGTGCGCTTTGGCTGCTGGCCGATGGCATGCGCCAGTTGAAAGCCTGAATCCCCACGCGGCAGGGGCAGGCAGCAGCCCTTGCCGCTTCTCTCGCAGCTGCATCCCTAACCGCAAGGAGTTGTCACCATGAACGCCGTTACCCAAATCGAAACCCGTGCCATCGAAACCGCCGCGCCGCTGGAAGTGGCCGACCCGACCAAGAACCTGATTTTGGTTCCGCTCTCGCAGTTGCTGCCGCGCCGCTCCAAGCGCAACGCACGCAAGACCCCGCGCCTGTCCATTCCCGAACTGGCCGCGAGCATCGCCCGCATCGGTCTGCTGCAAAACCTCGTCGTCATCCTGTCTGCCGATGGCGAGCAATACGAAGTGGTGGCGGGCGACCGCCGACTGACCGCGTTGAAGCTGCTGGCGAAGAAGAAGCGCATTGCCGCCGACTTCGGCGTGTCCCCGCTGGTGGTGCAGCGCCGCTTGAAGCTGGCCAACGTCTCGCCGCGCCTGCTGGCCGACTACCGGGCGGCAGCCGTCACGCTGGAACAGTTGATGGCCCTGACCATCACCGACGACCACGCCGCGCAGGAAGCCGCGTTCTACGGTGCGCCCGAATGGCAGCGTGGCGCGTCCGCGTTGCGCGAACGCCTGACCGAGCGCGAAATCGACGCCACGCATCCGCTGGTGCGCTTCGCCGGACTGGACGCCTACACGGCGGCGGGCGGTGGCATCCGCCGCGACCTGTTCGCGGAAGGCGATGCCGGAACCTACCTGACCGACGCCGCGCTGCTGGAAACGCTGGTACGCGACAAGCTGGATGCGCTGGCCGGGGACGTGCGCGCCGAGGGTTGGGCGTGGGTCGAAGCCGTGCCGCACATGAGCTATGCAGAGAGGCAGGCGTTCCAGAACGCACCGCGCCAGCGCCGCGAACCGAGCGCCCGCGAAGCCCGCCGCATCGCATCGCTGCAAACCCGCCTCGACAAGATCGACGCCGAACTGGAAGAAGCCTACGACGCCGAGGACGAGGACAAGACCGAAGCGCTGGAACCGCGCCGCGAACAGGTCGCCGGGGAACTGCAAGCCGTGGAGGAAGCCTTGCAGGGCTACGCCCCGGACGTGCGCGCCGTGGCCGGTGCCATCGTCACCCTCGACCGCAGCGGCGAAGCCGTGATTCATCGCGGGCTGCTGCGCGAAGCCGAAGCCAAGGCGATGCGCACGCTGGAACGCTTGCGGCAGGGTTTCGTCAGCAGTGTTGACGCCGACCGAAAACTGAATCGCCCCCGGTTCACTAGACACTTCGAAGCCTTAAGCTGGCAACCAAGTGGAGGTGTCTATGAGTAGCAAGCGATACACGGAAGAGTTCAAGATTGAAGCGGTCAAGCAAGTGACCGATCGCGGACATAGCGTTGCGGACGTTGCCGGGCGACTGGATGTGAGCATCCACAGTCTGTACGCATGGATCAAGCGCTACAGCCTGACGCCGCAGGAGCGTCAAACGCAGGATAGCCAAGAGGACGAGTTACGTCGGCTACGAGCCGAGCTCAAGCGGGTAACCGAGGAGCGCGACATCCTAAAAAAGGCCACAGCGTACTTTGCCAAGCAGTCCGGGTAAGGTACGCCTTCATCGAAGCGCATCAGAACGTCTGGCCAATCCGACGCATGTGCAAGGTCATGCGGGTCCATCCGAGTGGGTACTACGCCTGGCAAGCCCAGCCGCTGTCTGCACCTGCCCTGGAAGATCAGCGCATTGAAGGCCTGATCAAGCAGTGCTGGCTGGAAAGTGGTGCCGTGTATGGTTACCGTAAGATCACGCATGACCTGCGCGATCTGGGCGAATCCTGCGGCAAGCATCGTGTTGCTCGGCTGATGCGCCAGATCGGCCTCAAGTCCCTGACGGGCTATGGGCGTCGGCCGGGCCGCTACGGGGGGG
>NZ_MDUX01000051.1 GCF_014736495.1 Candidatus Dactylopiibacterium carminicum | reverse complement strand
TGAAAAACAGTATTTCATGAAGCTCGGGGCTGTCTAGGAAACCCGGGGCGATTCACAGGCCCTGAACCAGCTGATCGATACGTTGCAGGAAAACATGGGCAGCATCGCCAAAGGTGCCCAATCCCTGGCGGCGGCGGCAACGCAGATGCGCGGAACGGCCACCCGGACGGCCGATGGCTCGATGCGGCAGAGCGAAGCCGCCTCGGACATGGCCGCGAACGTCGAGGAGATGACCGTCAGCGTGAACCATGTCGCAGAACGGGCCAGTGAAGCCGGCAAGCTCTCGCTGCAATCGGGGCAGCTGGCCAGTGCCGGCACTACGGTGATCGGGCGTACGGCGGACAACATCCACGCGATCGCTGCCGCGGTACACGAAGCCTCGGCCCTGATCGACAGCCTTGCCGAGCAGGGGCAGCAAGTCGGCAACGTCGTCGGCGTGATCAGGGAAGTCGCCGAGCAGACCAACCTGCTCGCACTGAACGCAGCCATCGAGGCAGCTCGTGCCGGCGAACAGGGGCGCGGCTTTGCGGTGGTGGCCGACGAGGTACGCAAGCTTGCCGAGCGCACAGCCAATTCCACACAGGAAATTTCGGGCACCATCCAGATCATGCTGGAACGCGCCGGCAGCGCGGTGGACTGCATGCACAACGCCCAGGCCCGCGTGGAGCAAGGCGAGCTGGGTGCACGCGAAGCAGAGCAGGCCATCGGCAGGATTCATCAGGCCAGCGATGAAGCCGGGACTCGTAGCGAGGAAATCGCCAGCGAAATCCGCGAGCAGGGGTCGGCAGCCAATACGATCGCCACACTGGTGGAACGTATCGCCCAGATGGCTGAGGAAGGATCGGCTTCCGCAGAACAGGCAGCCAGCGCGGCCCTGGAGGTGGATCGCCTAGCGCGCGAGATGCACGGAATCACCTCGCGCTATCGCCTTCAGTAAGCGCCGCCATGGCCCGCGCCTTCATACGGGCCGTCCGACGCCCGATGGATTACGCCGTACGGCGCCGGGCCAGCAGACCGACCATGCCCAGACCGGCCAGCAGCATCGCCAGACTGCCAGGCTTAGGCACCGCGGAGACAGGCGTCAGTGTCGAGCTGAAATTCGCGCCGATAATGGGGGAATACCCGGCACCGGAGATGGTGTAGTAATAATCTCCCGCCCCCAGGCTACTGAATGTCAGTGAAGACGTTGAGTAAGTCCCCCCGAAGCTGAAGCTGCCGATCTGTGTATTGTCGGCAGAGAAAAGACCGACGGAACCTGAACCCGTCAGGCCCGTGGTGAAGCTCGCCAACAGATCGCTCAGGGATTGCAGCGAAAATGTGAACGTCGAGTTATACGGGGACGACGAGAAAAGGCTGCTGTACAGGCGTTGTGATTCGCTCGTGTCATGCACACCCCAATCTACCGTCACCGCCTGCGCACCAGACGACAGGACCAACAGGGCGCCCGCTACCGCCAGGTACCCCGAAATCATTTTTGTGTTTGCCATGGGTTCTCTCTCCTGAGGAAAAAAATGGCGCATGGAAGGCGGTTGCCATTCATGCGCCATGTTCCTGAAGGTATCGCAGGCTCGCGATGCATGCAAAATGAAATTCCGTATCACTCGGAAACAAAAAAACATTCATCAACATCAATCAACTAGCCGATTTTCCGGAGAAATTCCCTGTCCCGGATCGTGACATGATTCACGCCTGCAGGCACCGGCTCACGGAAGCCCAGCAATGATGTTTATGCTTCCCTCTTATTGGAACCTCAATCAGCGTCGGTGTAGCGCAGGAAAGGCTGGCGAGCCTCGATCCAGGCGGCTTCATCCACACGAGCCAGAGCGTCCAGTCCGTCAGGTGTTGCGTGCGCATCATCCACCCATTCGCGCAATAGGGAAGAGCCGTTGATGAGGTCGATGGCCAGCCGGTCGTGTTCGTACTCGTAGGAAAACTCGCGCCACAACCGGTATTCCGGGTAGCAGGTGCGCACGGCCTTGAAGGCCAGCGCCTGCAGGCGCCAGGGGCGGAAGGTCGCATGGTTGTAATGTGCGGCCTCCACATGAATCTGCACGCCACTGCACAGCTTGCCGACGTGCTTGTGGAAGGTGGGCTCGAACCAGCATTCGCGCAACACGCAGCCTGCCAGCCAGTCCGGCGCCAGGCGGCGCATCTCCGCCAGCACGGTACCCGCATCGATGTCGGGCGCACCGAAAAGCTCCAGCGGCCGCGTCGTGCCACGCCCTTCGGAAAGCGTCGTGCCTTCCAACATCACGGTGCCGGCATAGGCACGCGCCATGGAAAGATTCGCGGCATTCGGGCTGGGATTGATCCAGGCTCGCTCAATCGGCCAGCCATATCCCGGCCCCAGCCCGGGCTGCCACCCCTGCATCTCGATCACGCGGTATTCCAGCGTCAGGCCCAGCCTAGCGACGAACCAGTCCCCCAGCTCCCCCATGGTCAGACCATGGCGCATCGGCATCGGGCCTGCTCCGACGAAACTTTCCCAGCCCTCGCGCAAGGTGAGCCCTTCCACGGGTCGGCCAGCCGGATTGGGACGATCCAGCACCCAAACGGCCTTGCCATGGCGTGCAGCCTCTTCCAGCACATAGCGCAAAGTGGTGATGAAGGTATAGATACGACAGCCCAGATCCTGCAGATCGACGAGCAGCACATCGAAGCTCGCCATCATCTCTGCCGTAGGCCGACGCACATCGCCATACAGACTGAAAACGGGAATGCCCAGACGAGGATCGAGATAATCCGGCGACTCGACCATGTTGTCCTGCTTGTCACCACGCAGACCGTGTTGCGGCCCGAAGGCTGCGCTCAGCTTGAGATCCGGCAGCTCGGCCAGCGCATCCAGCGCATGGGTCAACGTCGGCGTCACTGAGGCCGGATGCGCCAACAGCGCGACGCGGCGCCCGGCCAGTGGCGCACGCAGCGCAGGGTCGGCCAGCAAGCGGTCAAGGCCGGTTTGCAGCTTTACAGACATGACAGATCTCCCTGGGGACGCGCCCCGGGCGCATCCGGCAGTTCAATGGTGAAGCCCGCGCGGGCATGGAAATCCGGGCGCTCACCGGCATGCGTCAACGCCCAGTAATCGAGTTGGCCATCCAGCCGCTCGGTGACGGCGGTAAGCCCCAGGCACAAGGCTCCTCCCGGCAGCAACGCATCCGGCAGCAAGGCATGCAGCCGGAACACGCCATCTGCCCGCACGACTTGCACGCCAAGTGCGACCTGCGGTGTCCAGTCGGCACGCTGGCGCCAGTCGTGAAAGGCATAGGCAGCCCATTGCCCGCCCGGCGACAGGTTGAACTCCCGGTAAGCCCGGCCCCTGGCCTCCGCCACGAAAGCCTCGAAGCATGTGTGCTGCCACAGACCATCGGCAAACCCGGCGGCCGGCACCGGCCAGCGCAAGGCCGTCAGATCCCCAGCCACGCGGTAATCCAGCAGCAGCCCGTCCGCCCCGCGCGCAATCATCACCTCCAGCTGCAGAGAGGGCACACCGATGCAGACAGGATGAGGCAGCAGGCGAGCGGACAGGCGCATCGGGGACGGACAGGTGGCGCCCGGGGAATCAGGGATAGAAGACGTAGAGCCGGTAACCGGCGGCAGGCAGCTCGCCGATGTTCAATCCGAGGCTGGCAGTGACCTCGGTATGGCTCTCGAAAGCAGGCAGATGGCGGTAAGCCGTCGGCAGCCATTCCCCGGGCTTGAGCACGCGCCGGGAGATGGCAATGTCGAAACGGTCGGTGATGGTCAATTCCACATGCGGCCATTCCTGCGGATAGGATGCCCGGTTGAACAGCGTCATGATCAGCCGGTAATTGCCCTCCGCACCATCCTCCGGATTGAAGCTGTGCCCTTCGAGCGAGACCAGTTCGGCATTGCGCGGATACGGCACATTGCAGTTGATCAGCGCACAGGCCCGCTCCAGCGCCGGGCGCCAGTCGGGAACGGCACGCGGGATTTCCATGCGGAAGAGATAGGCCCCCTGCAACAGGATCAGCAGCAAAAGCAAGAAGAGTCCGGCCGCCCAGCCTGCCCTGCCGGCCCGGCGCGCCCGCTTGCGTCGATCCTCCACGCCCGCATGGCGCGCGGCCATCTGGCGCGCCCGCTCGTCGAACAAGGAATCAGGCCCCCGATCCAGCGGCCGCAATTCGATCACGTCGAGCGGCTCCTCAAGCATCACGGTCTGCCTCATATCCAGCTCACGCGAAGGCTCGTAGGGCGCAACACCAAGCTCTTCGGCGATCTTCGAGCGGTAGGGTTCGGGTTCAGCCGGCTTCTCCTGCGTGACGGGCACCTCGGTATCCTCGTCGGGCATCGAGATATGCATGGTGAATTCGTCACCCAGCGCCGGCTCTTCTACTCTGCCGCCATCCAGCGCGACGAAGGCCGGTGCTTCGATGCCCGGCTGCCCCGATGTCGGCAGATCCAGCGCGGGAAACGCCACCTCACCGAATTTGGCCAGCGGCGAGCTTTCGTGCAGCGGGATCGGTGCCGATTGCAGGAATTCTGGACTGATCTGCGGCGCCCTGGGCGCGGGAGCCGGACGTGGCGCGGAGACGACACGCTCGGGTACAGCCTCCGCTGCCGGCGGAACCGGCACTGGTTGCACGGGAGCCACCGGCGGTACGGACGGAATTTGCACAGGTGCAGGCTGGGATGCCGCGTTGACGGACTCCGTCACAGGTGCGGTCACCGGTTTATCCAGGGGCTTTACTGCAGTAACCGGCTCGGGTGCATGCGTACCCGGCAGCGCCTCCTCATCCATCTCGCCCAGATGCGCCAACGCCGAAAAGGCCTGCTGGCAATTGCCACAGCGTACACGGCCGCCACGCAGGCTCAGCTGTTCCGGACGGATCCGGAACACCTTGGCGCAATGCGGGCAGCGCGTGGTCAACATGCCTTGGTACCCTCCAGCCTGATCCAACCCTCGTGTTCATCCCCGACTTCAAGCGCAACCCAGGGTGCATAGGCCGCGATGACCTGATCCGCCTGCGTGGCAAGCACGCCAGAGAGCGCCAGCCGGCCACCGGGTTTCACTCGGGCCACTAGCGTGGGCGCCAGAACGCACAACGGATTGGTGAGGATGTTGGCAACGACGATATCGTAAAGCCCGGTCACCGGATAGGCACTATCCTGCCAACGAGCGTTTGCCACGCGGTTACGCACGGCATTCGCGGCACTGGCTTCCACGGCAGCGGTGTCGATGTCGCAGCCCAGCACCTCGCCCGCCCCCAACCTGGCAGCGGCAATGCCGAGGATGCCGGAGCCGCAGCCGTAGTCGAGCACGCTCAGCCCGGGCCTGACCGCACCGCACAGCCATTGCAGGCACAGCCGCGTGGTGGGATGCGAACCAGTGCCGAAGGCCATGCCCGGATCCATCTCGATATTGATCGCAGCGGGATCGGGCGCGGTATGCCAGGAGGGCACAATCCAGAGTTGATCGTTGATGTGGATCGGATCGAACTGCGCCTGGGTAAGCTGCACCCAGTTCTGCTCCTCGACGGTCTCCACGCTGAAGTCCGGCACGCTATCGAGCCCGGCCTCGCTGACCGCTGCGGCCAGCAAGACCGGAATGTCGGCGTCCGCATCGAACAGCGCGATCACCACGCTGTGATCCCACAGGCGCTCGTTGATGCTGCCCGGCTCACCGAACTGCGGTTTTTCAGCGTCGGTGCCGGCGTCGGCATCCTCGATCGAGACCGACAATGCGCCGGCCTCCATCAGCGCTTCGGACAGGGCCTCTGCCTGCTCGGCAGGCGCTTTCAGGGAAACGGAATGCCACATGTCGCCACTCCGTTCAGGTATTGCCCGCGAGCTTCTTTTCCAGGTAGTGGATGCTCATGCCGCCTTGCAGGAAGTGGGAGTCCATGAGCATTTCCTGGTGCAGCGGAATGTTGGTCTTGATGCCCTCGACGGCCATTTCGGAGAGCGCGATGCGCAGCCGGCGGATCGCCTGTTCGCGGGTATCGCCATAGGCGATCACCTTGCCGATCATCGAGTCGTAATGCGGTGGCACGGTATAACCCGTGAACACGTGCGAATCGACGCGGATGCCCGGGCCGCCCGGCGTGTGCCAGGTCACGATCTTGCCGGGGGACGGCGTGAACTTGAACGGGTCTTCGGCATTGATGCGGCACTCGATGGCATGCCCGCGCAGGTGTACATCCTTCTGCGTGTTGCGCAGCTTCTCGCCTGCGGCCACGCGGATCTGTTCCTGCACGATATCGATGCCGGTGATGAGCTCGGTCACCGGATGCTCCACCTGCACACGGGTGTTCATCTCGATGAAGAAAAATTCACCGTTCTCATAGAGGAACTCGAAAGTACCCGCGCCGCGATAATTGATGCGCTTGCAGGCAGCCACGCAGGCTTCGCCGACCTTGGCGATCAGCTTACGGTCGATGCCAGGCGCCGGCGCCTCTTCGATCACCTTCTGGTGGCGGCGCTGCATCGAGCAGTCGCGCTCGCCCAGATAGATGGCATGCCCATGCTCGTCGACCAGTACCTGGATTTCGATGTGGCGCGGATTCTCGAGGAACTTCTCCATGTACACCGTGGGATTGCCGAACGCGGCACCGGCTTCGGTACGCGTCGTCGCCACGGAAGAAATCAGGGCGCTCTCGGTATGCACCACGCGCATGCCGCGCCCGCCACCACCGCCTGAAGCCTTGATGATGACAGGGTAACCAATGGCGCGGGCGATCTTCACGATCTCCTTCGGATCATCCGGCAGGGCACCACCGGAGCCCGGCACACAAGGCACACCAGCCTCGATCATGGCCTGCTTGGCGGAAACCTTGTCCCCCATCAGGCGGATGGTCTCGGGACGCGGTCCGATGAAGACAAAGCCGGAGGATTCGACGCGCTCGGCAAAGTCGGCATTTTCGGAAAGGAAGCCGTAGCCAGGGTGGATGGCCTCGGCATCGGTCACTTCCGCAGCAGCGATGATGCGGGGAATGTTCAGGTAGCTCTGCGCCGAGGAGGCCGGGCCGATGCAGACGGATTCATCGGCGAGCTTGACGTATTTCGCCTCGGCATCCGCCTCGGAGTGCACGGCCACCGTGCGGATGCCCAGCTCGCGGCAGGCGCGCAGCACGCGCAGCGCGATCTCGCCGCGGTTAGCAATCAGGATCTTGTCGAACATGAAAACCTCGTGATACGTGATGCGTGATTCGTGATGCGTGGCAGTCCTGCAGACGTGTCGCGTATCGCCCTGTCACGTGTCACTGATTTATCCAACGATGAACAGCGGCTGGCCGAATTCCACGGGCTGGCCGTTCTCGACGAGGATGGCCTTGATCACGCCAGCGGCGTCGGATTCGATCTCGTTCATCAGCTTCATGGCTTCGATGATGCAAAGTGCATCGCCCACGGCCACGGTATCGCCGACATCGACGAACGCCTTGGAGCCCGGCGCGGAGGAGCGATAGAAGGTACCGACCATCGGCGACTTGACCACGGTGCCTTCGGGCTGGGCCGCTTCAACGGCTGCGGCCGGAGCACTGACGGCTGCGGCGACCGGCGCAGCAGCCTGGCCGGCCGGCACCTGGGTCACGTAATTCACGGGGGCGGCCGCAGCCGGCAGATGCTTGGCGATACGCACCTTCTCTTCGCCCTCGGTGACTTCCAGTTCGGCGATGCCGGACTCCTGCACCAGGTCGATGAGTTTCTTGAGCTTTCTCAGATCCATGTCTCACACTCCAGATAGTTGAAGACAGCCCCGAACGGGGCTGCCGGATATTCGTATGATCAGCGCGACAACAGACGCGTCAGCGCATAGTCAAGGGCATACTGGTAGCCTTCCGGCCCCAGCCCGCAGATCACGCCCAGCGCAACACCCGATGTGTAGGTGTGGTGCCGGAAGGGCTCGCGTGCATGCACGTTGGAGATGTGCACCTCGATGAAGGGGATGGCCACGCCGGACAATGCATCGCGCAGTGCCACGCTGGTATGCCCCAGGCCGCCGGGATTGATGATGATGAAGTCGACGCCTTCGCTGTAGGCTGCCTGGATACGGTCGATCAGTTCGCCTTCATGATTGCTCTGGAAGGATTCGAGCAAGGCGCCGCTGGCGCGGGCACGATCTTCCATCGCCAGATGGATGTCGGCGAGTGTGGTGCAACCATAGATGCCGGGCTCCCGCACGCCAAGCATGTTGAGATTTGGTCCTTGCAGGACCAGAATACGCGCTTGCGGCGCCGCAGATTCGGCCTCTGTGGCAGTCTCCGCAGGCTTCGCTTTCTTGTTCGCGGCTTTCTTCATGTCGGCGAGTTTGCCGCAATTCGCTGCAGATTGTCCATATTTCCCTTCAACTAGCTCCCATTCGGGGAAGAATGGCCTCCAGGCGGTCGTCCAGCTCCTGCGCTGAAAATGCGCCCAGCCGCAGGGAAGCAATTTCCCCCAGCGCAGTCACGAACAGCGAAAAAGGGATCCCCTGGGCGGGGTTGCCCAGCGCGACCAGGCGCTCCGCGATCGCATCGTCGGCCAGCAGCACCGGATAGCTCACCGGAAACTCCTGCAGAAAGGCGCGTGCATTCTCCGCCGTATCCCAGGCAATCCCCAGCACCCGCAGGCCTTGCCCCGCGTGACGGCGCGAAACGGTGTCGAGCAGCGGCATCTCGGCACGGCACGGCTGGCACCAGCTCGCCCAGAAGTTGATCAGCAAGGGATGGCCGCGCCAGCCGACCAGGGGCTGCGGCAGCCCAGCCAGGTCGGGCATGCTGCTTGCCAGCAAGGCCTGCAACGCCGCCCGGGCGGATTCAGGCACGCCGGGATCAGGTCGGCGCTCACGCGCCAGCCAGCCAGCCGATGCTCCAAGCAGCAGCGCCCCTCCCACCCCCAGCAGACGCCGCCGTTCAGGCCGCATCGGGCAGATTCTTCAGGAAGGCGCGAAAGGCATCCAGGCGCAGGCGCACCTGCGTCTGGCCGCCCGGGCTGCGCCGCTGGCTGCGCTCAGCGATATGCCCGTATACGTTGACACGCACCGGCACGTCATCGCAATCGAGCAGCAGGATCGCCTCCGGCGCGTCCGGGCCACGGCGCGGCTCGTGGTGATCGAAAGGCACCTCCTGCCCCAGCAGGAAGATTTCCACATCCTTGGCACTGTCCGCATAGAGCTCCAGCACCACCTCGGAAAACGCGTCCACCAGGCCATCCAGCACAGCGCCAGTGACGTAGGGGCGAAAGGGGTCGAGCAGTTCCATCACGACCACGGCCGCCTCGCGTAGCCGCTGCAGGCGTTCCACGTCCTGCTCGTCATGGAACAGCGCACGCCAGGCCTGCAGAGCCTCTTCCACCTCGGCATTGCTGGGCAGATCCTTCTCGGGCACGCCAAGCTGGCGCGCTGCCTTGCGCTTGGCCAGCGCGTAATCCTCGATGCCTTCCTCGGCGATCAGACGCGCCGCCTGGCTGGCGATGTTGTGGCGCAGGTCGCCCAGCACGGAATCGACGTTGTTGGAGCGGGCAGGCATAGCACGGATGGCGAAGGTAGAATCGTGCCATTGTACATAGGGCAGACAGACCCCAACCCCGGCCATGCACATCCACATCCTCGGCATCTGCGGCACCTTCATGGGTGGCATCGCGCTGCTCGCCCGCCAGGCGGGCTTCACCGTCACGGGCTGCGACGCCAACGTGTATCCCCCCATGAGCACGCAGCTCGTCGAACAGGGCGTGGCGCTGATCGAAGGCTATTCCCCGGACCAGCTGGCCATGCAGCCGGACCTGTTCGTGGTCGGCAATGCGATCTCGCGCGGCAACCCGCTGCTGGAGGCGATCCTAGATCAGGGTCTGCCCTACACTTCCGGCCCACAGTGGCTGGCAGACAACATCCTGCGCGGCAAATGGGTGCTCGCCGTGGCCGGCACGCACGGAAAAACCACCACCAGCTCACTGCTCGCCTGGATCCTGGAGGATGCCGGGCTCGCCCCTGGTTTCCTGATCGGCGGCGTGCCCTCGAACTTCGGCATCTCGGCACGCCTCACCGATACGCCCTTCTTCGTCGTCGAAGCGGATGAATACGACACTGCTTTTTGCGACAAGCGCTCGAAGTTCGTGCATTACCGGCCGCGCACGGCCATCCTCAACAACCTGGAATTCGACCACGCCGACATCTTTCCCGATCTCGCCGCCATCGAAACCCAGTTCCACCACTTGGTACGCACCATCCCGCGCCACGGCCGCATCATCGCCAACGGCAGCGAGGAGAGCCTGCGCCGCGTGATCGGGCGTGGATGCTGGAGCGAGCTGGAATGGTTTGGCGGCGAAGGGGAATGGGATGTCAGCGCGGACGACGGCCGCAGCCCCGCCAGCTTCAGCCTCAAGGGCGAAGCGCTTGCAAGTTGCGAGCTGCCGCTGACCGGCCAGCACAACCGCCTCAACGCCCTGGCTGCACTCGCGGCGGCCCGCCACGTGGGAGTGACGCCCGCTACCGCAGCACAGGCGCTAACCCGCTTCGCAGGGGTCAAGCGCCGGCTGGAGGCGCGCGGCATGGTCAATGACATCACCGTCTATGACGACTTCGCCCATCACCCCACCGCGATCGCCACCACCGTGGCCGGCCTGCGTCGCCGGGTGGGCAAGCGACGCATCCTCGCGGTGCTGGAGCCCCGCTCCAACACCATGAAGCTCGGTGTCATGAAGGACCAGCTGCTGGCAAGCCTCGCGGAAACCGATCTGGTCTATTGCTACACCGCCGGTCTGGGCTGGGATGCCGCTGCCGCACTGGCTCCCATGGGTACGCACGCACGCTGTTTCGAACGACTGGAAGATCTGGTGGCAACGGTCGCGGCCGAGGCCCGCCATGGCGACCAAGTGCTGGTCATGAGCAATGGCGGTTTCCGCGGCGTGCATGACAAGATCCTGGACGCCCTGCGCCGGGGCAAGCGGACATGAAGCGCCGCCAGTTCATCACCGCCCTGCTGGCCGGTATTGCACTACCGGGTTGTGACGACGGGCCACGCTTCAACAACGTCAGCACGCCCAAGGCCCGCTACGGCCCGGGTCTGCAGCGCCTACGCGACCAGCACGGTCGCACGCATACGCTGGCGGACTTCCAGGGCAAGGTAGTGGCCGTCTTCTTCGGTTACACCTTCTGCCCCGATGTCTGCCCGACCAGTCTGATGATGCTGCGTCAGACCCAGCAGTTGCTGGGCGCCGATGGCGCGCGCGTGCAGGTGATCTTCGTCAGCGTGGACCCCGGACGTGACACACCTGAGCGCCTGGGACGCTACGTCACGGCCTTCAATCCCGACTATCTGGCACTCAGCGGCAGTGAAGCCGAGCTTGCGGCCGTCGCCGGTGAATTCGGCGTCTATTACAAGAAAAAGAACGACAGCGGCGACTTCTACACCATCGATCACACCGCTGGCTGCTACGTTTTCGATCCCGCCGGGCAAGCCCGACTGTTCGTACGCCACGGCGAGACGCCGCAACGTCTCGCCGAGGATCTCTGCCTGCTGCTGGCAGGTCAATGAAGCTGCCTCACTTGGTCCGCAGGATCGCCAGAACCGTCTCCATATCCGGGTAGTTGGTGATGTATTTCGAATAGAGCTTGACCGCAAAGGCCTCGATGCCGGACATGGCGATCTGGCTCTTCTCCGTCACCACCACGCCTTCACGTCTGGCACGCGCCAGCGCCTGGATCTCGCTCTCTCCCCACAACTTGCGCATGAACACGGAGGACGCAGACGCCGCCTCTTGCAAAGCCTTGCGTTCGGCCTCCGTCAGTTGCAGCCATGACTTGCGCGAAATCACCAGCACCTCGGGCACCGAGGAATGTTCGTCCAGGCTGTAGTAACGGGCGTATTTGTAATGCCCGCTGAGCACGTAGGACGGCGCATTGTTCTCCGCCGCATCGATCTCGCCATCCCGCAGGGCATCGGTCACCTTCTCGTAGGGCAACACCACCGGCGTCCCCCCAAGGCGGTCGATCAGATCCATATATACAGGCGAATCCTGCACGCGGACGCGTAACCCCTTGAAATCCGCCAGGCTGCGGATCGGCTTCTTCGTGGTGTAGAAGGAACGCACCCCGCTGTCGTAATACGCCAGCACCACAGCCCCCGCCTTCTCCGCCTCGGTCTGGATACGTTTGCCGAAATCCCCCTCCAGCACGTGCCACATGTGATCCCGCGAACGGAACAGGTAAGGCAGGCTCAACAGCTTCACGGCCGGCAGATCATTGACCAACGCGGACAGATTGACGCGCGCAAGATCCAACGAACCTTCCTTCACCTTCTGCCAGCTCTGCCCCTCACCCCCCGTCTGCCCGCTGTGACTCACACGCAGCTGCAACCCGGCCCCCGTCGCCTCCGTCAGCCGTTGCGCCATGAACTCCTCGGACTGCACCAGCACATGCCCGGGCGGATGGATCTCCGCGAGGATCAGCTCCTTGCCCGTAGCCACGGCACTCAGACCGCAGGCCGCCGCCAATGCCAACAGTCTGCCCAGCAATGCGAAGCGCATTTTCATTCTCCTCACCCGGAAATCGAGGGAGGGATGCTTGCCCTATCCAGCACTTATGGGCATTGCCGTTTGCCCTATTGGCACAAGCCCTGACACGAGCCAGTGCTCGCCCGAAGCCTCCGCGCCCTGCTTGCAAACCCGGAACCCTGCCGTATAATTGCCGCCTTCCGTGGGGGGGTAGCTCAGCTGGGAGAGCGTCGCGTTCGCAATGCGAAGGTCGGGAGTTCGATCCTCCTCCTCTCCACCACCGAAAGTCTTGTAAAACAACGCACTAAATCATTCGATGCAGTGCGTTGTTTTACTTTGTAGCACCAGTTTCTGCGTATCGAGTGCGGCAAATCCCTGGCAAACAATTACGTCTGCCACACGTGCAGTCCATTGGATGTGTTCAAGCCCCATACGCCCCTCGAAACCGTTCGTAGCCTTGCTCCAACTGATCGACGGTGTCTCGAAACGGCAGAACTCGTTCCGGAAACCAACAGTTATGCTTGGGCTACCGATGCTTCAACCCCGTTCGTGCTGCGGGATCGAAGCATGAACGGAGCCCCGAATCGGCCAGTTCCTGCGTTGCGCTTTTCCACGGTTTCAGCCTGGCGCCCACCACAGCGGTCCGGCTGAAGCCGGCCCCACGGAACCGCGTTCGCCTCACAGGTCAGGCTTGGCATAACAAACCGACTACAGCCGCGCAAAGCAATACGCTGCGCTCTGCTACCGACGCCCGCCGGCCTCTCACGACAGAGCCTAAACAGTCTCTGCCCTGTGGCGTACGCAGCCATCGTGTACGGCATCAAATGTCGATGAGTTACAGCACCACCAATCAGGGTACGAAGATTAGCTCCGGCAGCACGACTTCCCAGGTTTCACGGCGGTACTGGGCTTGATATTCCGGTGCGCTGTCGGATTTTCGCCAGAGCAGAATGGCGCGGACCCGGGCCGTTTGGCAGCGTAGACCGGGAGGTGGCACAAAGCGCTTGGATAAGCGCCCGACGGGCGTTCCGGATATATCTTCGAGCCGAACACCACGTTCGTCCGAGATATAGCGCAGCTCATCGCCTACATGCAGGTTGGCGATGGCTTGATGCGCGCGGTGATGGGTATTTTGCCGGCCCGTGAACCCCAGATCGATCTCTCTCAGACTGGGCAGGTAATACCGACATCCCATGGGCCCAGGGACCGGTAACCATGGCATGGGTGATCGGCGCATGAGGGAGGAGTGTTGGTCCAGCGCATCGATCATCACATTGCCTGTATCCATCCGTGCCAGTGTCAGCATGACGCGAGCACGCGTCATGGCGACGTAGTAGAGGCGCAACACAGCATCCGGCTCTTCATTGCGGCCGGGACGCCATTCGCCGTCGAGGACGAACACATGATCGAATTCCAGTCCCTTGGCGCGGTGCGCGGTCAATAGCAGGATGCCGGTTTGCTTGCTACGGCTGGCTCGCCCCCATTCGGCCAGCCAGTCACGAAAGAAGGCCAGTGAAACCTCCACCCCCTGGGTGTCTTCGGCAAACGCGACGATGGCTTCGTCCAGGATGGGCCACCAGCCCGTGCCGCCCTGCTTGGCCAGCCAGGATTGAAGCTCCTCCGCCCTCAACAAACGGCGATGGGAGGCCGCTTGCCGATCCTCAAGATACGCCAGCAATGTCTGCGTTTCGCGCAAGCGCCACAGCGGCGGCGCTTCTTCATCGGCCATGGACACAGGAATTCCCGCAGCCTCCAAGGCTGCGCGCAGGGGATCGAGAAACTTCCATTGGCAAGCGATGACCGCTGTTCTGGCAGGGTCGAGGCCCAAGGCCATCATGCGTCGCAATTCGGTATAGATGGCCAATGCCTGTTGCTGCGCGTTGTAGCCTGCAGGCAGTATCTGCACGCGCCCCTGCACGACAGGATCGATTTTTTGCCAGCTTCCACCAGGTGCGGATTTGGCACGGACAGCGTTCACCCGTATCGCCTCGGTCTTCATCCGTGATGCTGCGCGGGCGATCACGCGGTTGGCGACGTCGATGATGTGGTGTGTACTGCGGTAGTTCTCGATCAGGAATTCCGTCCTGGCTTTGTAGTCCTCGCTGAAGCGACGGATGAACTCCACCGAGGCTCCGGCGAAAGCATAGATGTTCTGGTCGTCATCGCCCACCGCAAACAGGCTCAGGCGACCATCCTCGTCGCTGCGCTTGCGCCCCACCAACGCCGCAATCAGCGCGTACTGGCCGGGGCCGATGTCCTGATACTCGTCCACCAGAATCCAGCGAAAACCGGCCAGCAGGCGGTCACGCCGCATATCGGCGTCTTCCGGCGGCAGATCGCGACCGTCGAGAAGGTCTGTCGCTTCCGCCAACACGGCACTGAAATCGGCTTCTTCGCCGACACGATCCGCAAAGCTCGCGCCGACCAACCGCATGGCCAGTGCGTGACAGGTAAGTACGGTGACGCCGTGTGCATCATCGCCAAGGAGTTCAACCAGCCGCCTGCGAATCTCCAGCGCTGCGTGACGATTGTAGGCCAGGGCCAGTACGGTCCGCGGGTTCTCGCGGCGGATGCGTATCAGATAGGCAATGCGGTGGACGAGTACTCGGGTCTTGCCCGAGCCGGGACCGGCGAGCACCAGCACGTTGGCGTTCTCCCGGTCGTCGGCAACGATGTTGCGCTGGTGGGGACGGGAGAGGATTTCGACGATGGTGTCCCAGGACTGTGGCGTGGTCTGGCGCGTCAGCTCGTTTTCGCGCCCCGGTAGCCAGCGCCGAAGGAATTCCTCGCGCGGTAAACTGAAATAGTCCAGGGTAAGGTTCACCGCATCCGCCATTTTTCTGACACCGAGCTCGGCGTATTCCGCCATGATGTGGATCTGCCGCGTCAGCTCGTCGTAGTGCATGGACAAGGGCTGGTAGTTGCTTTTTTCGAATTGCAGTTTCCAGTTGCTTTCCAGATGCAGGGTCATGGCAGCACGGAAAATAGCCAACCCCTTGTTCAGGCGCAGCACCTCCTGTTCGTGCAGCCACAACAGCGCTCGCTCCACCAGCTTGCGCATATCCTTGGTTTCGGTGGCCAGAAAGGCGTCGCCCGTCACACTGGCGGTGAGCTTTCCCAAGGTGGTTTCCGACAGTTGATCGATACCGCGTGTGCCTTGCGGCAGGCTGGACAACCAATGTTCCAGCAGCTTTTCGGCGGCGCTGCGGCGGCGTTCGGCAATCTTTTCCAGCACGCGCCACGGACGGTTGAGCGTGAAATGAACCGTTTCGGGATCGGCGCCACGCTTCAAGGTCAGGCTGCCTTTGCCGTCTTCACCATCGCGTCCATCACCCGCCAGTCCGACAATGATCTGGCGCAGCCGCTGTGGCAGCACAGGGATACCCTGATCCTTCAACCGTTGAGCCAGCAGGCGTAGGTGCAGGGGTGCGGCATCACCCGCACCGAGGTCAGGCGCTTCCTCCCGCAGGGCCGCGATGGCGGCCCGCTCCAGCGCACAGGCTTCATCGAAACGTTTCTTCGACGAGTGCTCGACAGCCACATGAACGTAAGCGGTCATCGCCATGTCGTTGCTGGCGATGCCCAGACGGTCGAAAAGAAACAGGGTTTCGCGCAGCGCTTCGGCGTTGAAACCAGTAGCGGCCATCAACTCATCGGTGGACAGCCCTTCGTCCGCGGGTGCAGCCAGCAGAATGTCAATCAGCGCCAGGCATCTCTGGCGATAGGCGGCATCGACGTGTGTCAGCCTGCGCTCGGCGTCGTCCCGGCTTTTGATGCGCAACGACGAAGGGAATATCTGTACTGTGTTCTCCTCGCGGCGCACCAGCCCGGCCTCTTCCAGCCAAGCGATGGCTGTGCGCACGCGGGTGTCGTCGGTCGCACCGTCGCGCTTGAACTTGCCGTCTTCGTCTTCATCCAGTATTTCGCCGGAGGTGGCGACCAGCGCCTGATCGCGCTCTTTCTTGCGCTGCAACTGGCGCAGGGCACGCAGCACGCTCTGGATATCGCGCCGCGACAGGCGCGAGGCCGCCGACATGCCGTGCTGGCGTTCCACGTCATCGACGGTATAGAGCAGCACGCAATGCGCTTGCGCGCGGTCGCGCCCCGCTTCCTGCAGATAGTTTTCCAGTGAACCTGGGATATCGGCATGGACGACAAGGCGCACGTCGGGCTTGTCGATACCCATGCCAAAGGCGTTGGTCGCCGCAATGACGCGCAACGCGCCCTCAATGAACGCTTTCTGCGTTTCCTTCTTGGTTTCCGGCTGCAATTTCGCGTGGTAGGGCTTGGCCGCGAATCCTTTGTCATGCAGAAAGGCCGCCAGATCCTCGGTCTGCTTGCGCGTAGCGCAGTAAGCGATGGCGCCGCCAGACAGATGAGCAGGCAATGCCTGCTCGACCAAGCGGGCAACCTGGGCGAATTTTTCCGCTGGGGTGGTTTCGATCACGTCGAACTTGAGATTGTCACGCTTTGACCCACCATCGAACACACGCAGTTGCACGCCCAACTTTTCCCGAAAGTGCCCCACGATGTCGCTCACAACCTCGGGCTTGGCAGTGGCTGTCAGGCACTGGATCAACGGCAGTTCGCCGCCCGGACTGGCCTCGGTACTTTCGCGGATGAAGCGGGCGACGTAACGATAATCGGGGCGAAAATCCTGCCCCCACTTGGACAGACAGTGTGCCTCGTCAAAAATCTATGCGCCGATTTCGCGCTGCGCCAGCACCTTGCGCACACTCTTGTTGCGCAGTTGCTCCGGCGCAATGAGCAGAATACCGATGTCGCCCAGGCGCACCCGCTCCAGCACGTCTGCGCGCTCGGGCATGGATAGCAGGCCGTTGATGGCCGCACAGCCCTCGATGCCACGCTCACGCAATCCTTTGACCTGATCTTCCATCAGCGCCACCAACGGCGAGATGACGATGGATAGCGCTCCGGTGCGCACGAAACGCGACAGGGCAGGCACCTGGTAGCACAGCGACTTGCCTGTGCCGGTGGGCAAGATACCCAGCGCATGCTCACCGCGCATCGCCGCTTCGACGATCACTCGCTGCAAAGGCAAACCGCTGGCAGCGTCCACCGGTTCGGGGCGGAAGTCGTAATCCCTGCCATACCACAGCTTCAACTGGGTCAAGGCATCGTGTTCGCGACGGCACCAGACACAGCCCGGGCTGGAACAGGGTCTGTCACGCAAGGCCCGGATCAATCGCCCGGCTTCAGGGAATTGGTGGCGCACCCATGGTGGCATCACCGAATTGCCGCCTGCCACCGACATCCAGGCAAGCGCATAAGCCAGCGCCCAGGAAAATTGCTCCGCCTTGAGGATGATGTCTGCGCCGACTTCTGCGCAGGCGGTGTTGTCCAGCAAACGGGTGAGTGCCGCCCTGACCTGTGATGCGTACGGTCTGCCAGCGCCGCGAACTTCGGTGAAGAAATGATCGAGCCCGCCCGTGCCATGATCTTGTGTCGTCAACCAATGCCACGTGAGCAGGAGGTCGGGCGAAACTTCCTGCATAGCCTTCAGGCTGGCGCACTGATCGGTAAAGACTTGCAGGGCAAGTTTGGCGTCCAGCAGTGGATCGTTGCGGCGGTTGCCGAGCAAGGCGCCGTCCTGATAGTGTTTGACGAGATGATGGTAGGGGTTGCGCGGGAAGGCCAGCGGATTGAGGCGTAACGTATCGATGGCGGGCTTTCCGAGCAGCCGCAGGTTGGGTTGGGCTGCACGCAACTGCGGCAGATCGAAGGCGATCAGGTTGTGCCCCAGAAGAAATGCAACGCCGTCGGCGAGGCGGTCCAGGGCATCGAGCGCACCAGGCAGCTTGCCGGGTGGAAAGGCAAGAGAAGCACTTCCATCGCCATGCACCCCGGCCAGCCGATGGATGCGTCCGCTTTCGCAGCCGACTTCCAGGTCGATGGATACAAGCGACATGACCATCATCGAGCTACCCGGTGCAACGCTGGTTCCAAGCCAGCCCGCAGCAGCGCCACGAGGTAAGGCCTACGGGCAACTCACCAGGTACGGCCATGCCGCGCCGCTCGAAGATGGCCTTGATCGCCTTGGCCAGCAGGCCGACGTTGAGCAGGCGGGGGCAAACGAAAACCGCAATGCTGCTCATTCGATGGCTTCCAGATAAGGGCGCATGACGTTGGTCATCCGGCAGATCTTCGCGTAGCGCCATAGATCGTCCATCGATGGCCTGTGCTCAGCGCGCACCTCCTTCAGCACCGCCAGTGCCACATCCAGGCCGATCTTGTTGCGATGCTTGAAGCAGTCCGCCACGGTCTTGGCGACGCCATACACGCGTAGCGCAACGCCATCGAGCTCCACCGTCTCTATGCCTTCGGAGTAAGCGTACCCCGTCATCTGAACCATCTTGAGCGGCGGGTAGGCGATGCGCGGGGTATGGCTGCCACGTGGCATGGCGATCCAGATCGGGCATGACATTGGAGTGGCCAGTTCGTGAAGCTGGAGAGCCGTCAGAAGGCAGAATACGGCTTGCAGTACTTTGGTAGCGACACTCGCAAGCCCTTCATGCTCCGCCCCCGAATGGCTGGGCAAACAGTAAAGGCCGCGCCCGACCTTATCCAGCAGACCGGCAGCAGTCAGGCGCGCCAGGACGACCCGGGGCACATCAATAGCGCCCAGATCGCTGGCGCGCAGCAACCCCTTCTGGCTGGCCAGCGCAAGGACTCGCTGGGTGTGAGTCTTGACAAGCATGCCGTAAGTATGTTCCGTTCATTCGTTCAATGCAAAATATCGACGAAAGACAGAAACACCTCTCGGTTCGACGTTGAAACAATAAAGCCCGTACGGCTGCATCGCGCGTATTGGTCACGGCAAACTGGTGGATACCCGGCATCTGGCGGACGCAGTGCATCCATCCGAACCGTGAAGCATGCAGCATCGCTCGCTCATCGCTCCCGGCCAGCCTCGTGCCAAGCCTTTTTCACGGGCGAGAGCAGGTATTCCGCCACCGTTCGGTCACCCAGCAGGATTTCCACCGTAGTCTGCATCCCAACGGACAAGGGGTACTTCACCCCATCTGTTTCCAGAGCACCTCCATCCAGCATCACCAAAGCCTTGTAACGCAACGGACTTTGCCCGCTGCCTTGCAACCCCTTGTCACGAGCTTCCTCCTCGCTTTGTGCATCTGCACTCACATGCTCGACCATGCCGTGACCCATGCCGTACTTCTGGAAGGTATAGGCAGCGAACTTCAGCTTGACAGGTTGCCCGGGACGCACAAAGCCAATGTCCTCATTGGAAACCCACACCTCGGCCTTGAGCTTTTCTTCGCGGGGCACGAGGCTGGCCAAGACGGTGCCGGGCTGCACCACTGTGCCAGAGGTATGCGTGGCCAGATCCTTGATCACGCCCTCCTGTGGAGCCTTCAATTCCAGCAATTCACGCCGGTGCTGCTGTTTCTCCAGTTCTTTGCCCAGTTTGTCGATCTGCGCCTGAGCCTCATTGCGCTCGGCGTGCAACTGTCGAAGATAGTCGGCCTCGATCTGCTTGAGCTTTTTCTGCGACTGCTCAATGCTGGCTCGAGCAGAAGCGATCAAGTGGCCTTGCGTAGCCAGCTCCTGTTCCTTCTCGATGCGCTCACGCCGCTTGTCCGAACCTATCAGGCCTCCGGCAAACCCTTCCTTAACCAGTTTCTCTTGGGCCATGTCTTGTTCGCGATAGTGGGGCAGCACCGCCTCCAGTCGCTCTTGCTGCTGGCGGGCGGCCGCCAGTTCCTGCTGTGCTTTGACCAAACGGCTATGTTCCTCTGCCAGAGTGGCGGCCAAAGCATCGCGATTGGCTCGGTACTGTGCCCTGGTTTCGCGCACCAGCATCACCGGCGCCTGCACCTCTGGCTGTAGGGACTTGCCGATGAGTTCGGCATCAATGCGTGCCAGTTGAAGCGCCTTACGCATGTGCTCGGTCGAAATGGCGTCCAGATCGGCGTCGGTGATCAGCGCATCCATGCGCATCAGAGTTTGTCCGGCACGCACCGTCTCACCTTCGTGCACCAGGATTTCCTTGACGATACCCTCCTCCGGCGGCTGCACGATCTTGAGGTAGGTGGCCGGCACCAGCTTGCCCTCGGCCACCGCCACGATGTCCAGACGCCCGAGCAGTGCCCAGCTCAGCAGAAACACCAGCAAGCCGAGCAGCATCCACAGCACCCGCCGCCCCTGTGGATGCGGCGCGCTGTGCTGCAAACGGATCAGTGGTGGATGAAAATCCTGATGATCGCGGTGGACGTGCTGTACGAGGGAAATCAACGAAAGCATGTTAGGGGACGCTCCTGAGATTCTTGCGGCCTACGGGTGGGCTCGATGCTCCTCCCGTCAAGAAACGTGCGCTCGATGAGGAGCAGGCTTTGTTCGATAGCCTGGCTGGGGGAGAAATGGCAATGACGATCCCTGAACGCGCGGGCGGCCTGCCGACAGACCTGGTTGCTGAGCAGTTCCTGCAATGACGCGATAACGCGGTCTGCATCCATCCGACCGCCGAGCACTTGGCCGGCCCCCAGCGCCTCAACGCGATGCGCGAAAAGCGCCTGTTCGATATACCGCGGCCGCATTGCCAGCGGAACCCCCGCCAACAAAGCCTGGATCGAGAAGCCGCTGTTGCCATAGCAGATCGCAAGATCAGCATGCTCAAGCAGGGGTGGCAGATCAACCGGCGCCAACGCGATGCGCAAACGCCGCGTGGCACAACGTTTTGCCACCTCGGGGTTCATGCCGGGCGTAACGCATAGCACTTCGGCATCCAACCGGGCAAGCGCCCGCAAAATCACCATGAAACCGGGCACGGCGGGCCGCAGGTAGACCAGCATCCTGGGGTGTTCCTGGCCTTGCCAGGCAACGCGCAAGGCTTTGGGCACCGAGACGACGGGGCCAACGTAATGCCCATCCACACGAACACCATAGTGGTCGAGCTCGGCAAAGGTATCCAGGATGTCATGCGTACCAAATAAATCGCGCAGGCGTGCCGCCATTCCATGGCCCAGCGCCTTCTGTGCCAGTTCCGTCACACGGTCGAGCCGCATCTCGGCATGGACCAAGGCATGCTCGGAAACAGCCTCCCATGGTCGGATCGAAGGCCATGGGTAAACGGCTGGGGGAATCGAGAAGCCGTTGCCGATGGACAGATGAGGAATGTCAGCCATTCGCGCTGCCAGCAGGGCCGTCGGCGCATGGTCGGCGACCAGCACATCAGGCCGAACCAAGGCCACAATCCCGTGCCAAGCGTTGAGCCGCGCAGCCACATCCTGCTCGTCAGAAAAACCGCTGACGCGCAACACATCGGCGTAATTCACCGGCGGACTGCTACCCGCCTCAACCTGCGGAGTCAGGGGCGCGGGCAACACGGTGATGCCAGGTACCAAGCCCTGCCTGACGGGCAACCGAACATCCTTGAGCACCAGCGTCACGCCATGCCCCCGCAGCACGAGCCCCTCGGCCAGCCGCAGGCACCGGGCGAGATGCCCGAAGGCCTCGCCCAGTTCCCACGCGATCAGAACGCGCGCCATTTGCAGACGTAACCGCGGCTTACCATGACAATGTCCCCACCCCTTCCTTTATGCCAGTGAAGCCTTTGAGCCGGGTACCCGTACCGCAGGCCAACGACACGGTATCGACGCCGCCGCGTGCGCCGTGGCCACCGCCCTGCATCCAGCCCACCAATCCGGAAAGGTCAGCCCCCTGATTGGCATGGTTCCACGCAGGCGCGCTCTGTCGTTCTGCATCGAGCCGGTTCAGAGCATGGGTCAATTCGGCCCAGTGACGCTCAACATCGTGATTGGCCTGGCCCTAACCCTCCTGCCCGGATGCCTGCTGCTGCTCGCCCCACTGCTCGAACCAGCGGCGATCCAGCGCAGGCAAGGACGAATGCTGCGACGGGTCGGACTTGTCATCACGCTTGAAGCCGTCGAGGAAACGCCCCAGGGGGTCATTGTCACGGTCGCCGCCATGCTTGCGGCCCGGCTGCCCCGGCGAGATGCCTGCACCGTCATCGATGTTGGCACCGTGACCGGGAGGCGGCGCATCCGCGCCGTTGCCTACGCCTTCATTGCCCTTGCTGGCAGTTGGCACCACCGTCTTGTTGCCAAAACTCACCTTGAAGTTATCCGAGGCGGTCGAGCACTCGCCATGGCCATCGCTGGCGGTGACGCGCACGTCGATGCTGCCCTTGGCATTGGCCGGAGCCGTGCCGCTGAAGGTCTGCGTGGCGGCATCGAACTTGAGCCAACTCGGCAGCGCCTTGCCGTTGGACAGGGTGGCCGAGTAGCTCAGCGTGTCGTTGCGGTCGGCGTCGCGGAAGCTGCCTGCGGGCACCTTCCACGAGAATACCTTGCCTTTGGCCAGTTGCACGTCGGAGAGGCAGCGCACCAGATCAGGCGTGTCGTTGGTGCCCTGCACAGTCACCGTCAATGCGCCGTCGCTGGCCAGGTAGTTGAAGGTCTCCGTGACCGTCTCGCCCGCGCCCAAGCCTTGCACCTTGGTGGAGCAATCGTCGAGCACATAGGCGTAGGTACCATTGGAGAGCAGGGTCAACACGCCGTATTCGCCGCGCCGGATGCCCGCATCAGCCACCGAGAGGCGCTCGCCTTCCGGATCGCGGTCGTTGGCGAGCACATTGCCCCAGGTGAAGAGCTTGCGATCCTCGATCAGATTGGCCGTGTCCGGCGTGGTGACCGGTGCCTGGTTGCCGCCGCCCAATTCGACCGCCAGGGTGAAGCTCTGGCTGGCCGAAGCACCCGCCAGATCGGTGGCGGTGACCCGCAGGGCATAGCTGCCTGCCGAGGCCGGGGTGCCGCTGAAGGTGCCGGTGGCCGCGTCGAAGGCGAGCCACGTGGGTAGCGCGCTGCCGTCAGCCAAGGTGGCCGAGTAGGCCAGCACATCCCCCGCATCGACATCGACGAACGCGGTGCCGGGCAGTTGCCAGCTCAGCGCCGTGCCCGCGCGTCCGGTCTGGTTGGCGAGAAGGGTGCCGACCTCGGGGGCGTCGTTGACGTTGGTCACACCGATGGCGAAAGTCTGGCTGGCCTGTGTGTGCGCCAGCCACATCAGAGGCCGTCAGGCGCACCGAGACACTGCCCACGTCGCCGTTGGCTGGTGTGCCGCTGAAAGTGCGCGTCGCTGCATCGAACTGGAGCCAGATCGGCAGCGCTGAGCCATCGGCCTGGGTGGCCGAGAGCGTGAGCGTATCGCCTACATCCACGTCGCGGAAAGCCTCTTGCGGAATGGTGAAGGCAAACGGTGCGTCCTCGGTCGCTTGCTGGTCGGCCAGTGCAACGGCGACTTCCGGTGCATCGTTAGTGTTGGCCACAGTGAGGCTGAACGACTGGCTGATGCTGGCACCCACCAGATCGCTGGCCGTTACGCGAATCTCCAGTGCGCCGACATGGTCGTTGCCTGGCGTGCCGCTGAAAGTGCCGGTCGCCGCATCCAGTTGCAGCCATGCAGGCAAAGCAGAGCCATCCGCCAGTGCCGCCGAGTAAGTCAGACTGTCACCCACATCCGCATCGGCGAAAGCGCCCGTCGGCACGGTGAAGGTGAAGGCAGTGTCTTCGGTTGCAGTCTGCGCGGCCAGCGCGGCGCCGATGGTCGGGGCGTCGTTGGTGTTGGTCACCTCCAGCGCGAATGTCTGGCTGGCCGATGCGCCTGCCAGGTCGGTCGCGGTCACGGCAAGCCGCAACTCACCCACGTCGCCGTTGGCCGGGGTGCCGGAGAACGTCCCGTTTTGGGCATCAAAGGTGAGCCAGGCAGGCAGCGGATCGCCGTTTGCCAGCGTGGCCGTGTAGGTAAGCGCATCGCCCACATCGACATCGCGGAAGCTGCCTGCGGGCAGCGTGAAGCTGAAGGCGCTGTCTTCCAGGGCGCGCAGATCGGACAAAGGCGCACCGACTTCGGGCGCGTCATTGGTGTTTTGCACGCTGATGTTGAAGCTTATGCTGGCGGCTGCGCCGAAATGATCCTTGCCTTCCACCACAATCGCGAGGTCACCCACGTCATCGTTGGCAGCTTTCCCGCTCAATGTGCGGGAGACAGGATCGAAACTGAGCCATGCCGGTAGCGGCTCTCCGTTGGCCAGTTTCACCACCACCTGGATCTCGTCGGATGCGTCTGGATCGCTGAACAGGTCGGCGGGCAGAATCAGGCTGATATCTTGATCCTCTGTCGCCATCGTGTCGTCCAGTTGCCGGGTTGCCACGGGAGCACGGTTCATCTGTTCGGTGAGAGACACCACCGTGCCGTCTTCAAACGCGAGTGCCAGAATGACCGGATTGCCTTCCGAACCGTAGTAGTTATCGATCCGCACCGCATCGTCATCGCTGTAATGCAAGACAAGCGTGGTGCCATCCCATTCATGGCGGATGTCTTCGGGCCGGATGTCAGTCCCGAAGCGGATGTAATTGAAATCGGTCGCGCCACTGTCGATGATCGTGTCGACGCCATCGCCTTTGTTGAAGACGTAGGCATCGTCACCCGCGTCACCGGAGAGCACGTCGTTGCCCTGCTCGCCATACAACTCATCGCTACCTGCGCCTCCATGGAGCGCGTCGTTGTCCCCGCCGCCATGGAGCCGGTCGGCAAGGTTTGTCCCGGTCAGTTCGTTCGATTGCTCGTCGCCTTCAACCAGGAACCCACCCGAAACCAAGGCGGCGTAATCCCAAACCGTGCCATCGACGAACTCGAAGCGATCAACGGCATGGCCACCTCCGAGGACGTCGTTCGGATTGAATCCGGTCAAAAGCAGAATGTCGCCGTCGCCGCCATAAGAGATACGGAGCAAATGACCACCATTGCCGTCCTCCTCAAAACGCAGGTTGGCGCGTAACGCTTCCGGATCGATGCCGAGCCCAAAGCGCAACACGTTACCAGCATCCGGGGCGGCGACATCATCGATAAAAACCTCGCCGTCACCAATGTTGATGTCGTAGGTATCTTGGGTGTGATCGCCATAGCGCACCCCGCGCGCCATCAGTTCATCGAGCGACAAGCTGACGCCCCACCAGAGCAGGCTGATTTCCGAAACCGGCGCCTGCATGCCCGGCGCGCGCGGGTCGAAACCGGCAAAGCGGATCGCATCGCCGTCTTCAGTCAGGCGCAACAGCAGGTCGCGTCCGTCGAACTCCAGGCGCAGGTCGTCGGCGTTGATTTCGCCGGTGATCTCGATGCGGTTCGTGTCCTGCTCGCGCCAGGTCTCGGCAATGAGCGTCTCGGTTGGGCGAGTACCCCATTCCTTGTGAATACGGTAAGTGTCCGAGCCTGCACCACCCACCAGCCTGTCCGCGCCACCCTGGCCACCCAGCGTGTCATCGCCGTCACCGCCGATCAGCGTGTCGGCAAACGGGGTGCCGTCGAGCCAGCCGCCTTCATCGCCCGCCGTCTCGGTCTTGCCCGTGGGATCGATGTTCTCGGCCACGATCTCGGCGCCGTCGGCAAAGCGGATGATATCCACCGACCGGGTCTGTGTGGCTCGATTCGGCTCATAGCCTCTCAGGATCACCCGGTCGCTGGGCTGGTTGGCAAACTCGATTACCAGATCGCCGTTTTGCTCCGAATAGCGCAGGTCTTGCTGGCTGATACCGGGACCGAAGGTGAGGACGTTGGGCGCATCGTCGGCGATGGCACCGCCATACCCACCACCATAACCGGACGACATAGCAGCAAGCGCAGACATTTCACCGCCGTAACCGCCTTCACCACCGCCGTAGCCCCAGTTGAGCACGAGATGATCGTCGTCGATGATCACTTCGCCGTGGCCAGGCTGATACACGTAGGTGTCGCCACCCCATTCGCCGAAGAGTTGGTCATTGCCGGTGCCGCCGGTGAGTTGATCCGCACCCCAGCCGCCGTAGATCACATCGTTTCCGGCATTGCCCTCCAGCACATCATCGCCATCGCCGCCGTGGATCAGGTCGTTGCCGTCACCACCCAGGATCGTGTCATTGCCAGCCAAGCCCAGCGCGATGTCATTGCCCGCACCGGCGTCTAGGATGTCGCCATTGGCGGTGCCATAGAGCACGTCATCGCCATCGGTCGGGGTGTTGTTGGCGAGGTTGGCCGAAGCAAACAGATCGCCAGACTGCGCATAGGCCACAGCCTCCAACCCGCCTGCCGGGGCCACCGTGCCGGTCAACTCGAAGCCCGTACCCTCAAAAGCCAGCGGCGTCTCGGCCGTTGCCGACAGTAAGGCGCCTGCGTTGGCCTTCAGCCAGCCCGCAAGGTCGAACACACGCGTCTTACTGAATCGCCCCGGGTTTCCTAGACAGCCCCGAGCTTCATGAAATACTGTTTTTC
>NZ_MDUX01000050.1 GCF_014736495.1 Candidatus Dactylopiibacterium carminicum | reverse complement strand
ATGCTCACATCCAGTCGCCCGGCAACGTCCGCAACGCTATGTCCGCGATCGGTCACTTGCTTGACCGCTTCAATCTTGAACTCTTCCGTGTATCGCTTGCTACTCATAGACACCTCCACTTGGTTGCCAGCTTAAGGCTTCGAAGTGTCTAGTGAACCGGGGGCGATTCACCCAGATAACAAAATTGAAATAGAGAGGATACAGATCATGGTTCCCAGTTTTGGTTTTTTTGAATTCGAGCCTTCCCGCCGTCAGTTCATCAGTGCTGAAGATCAAGAGCGGGCAGCCTTCCTGTCCGAAGTGGTCCAGCGCAGCACCGAGTTCGGCGCGGGCTACAACGAGGCTGCACGTGTAGCCGATAGCCAGGAGAACCTGTTCCGCGTGTTCTGAACACTGCGAGCAATTGGTAAAAAACCCGCCGATGGCGGGTTTTTTATTTCCGATGAATTGCGTTTTATCTGGCTATAAAAGAATTTTGTTGCGATTCGTTTTATGAATACAGAAGAACAAACGATTGGATGTCATGACATCGCACACTTAATATCACATCACGCACTCGATATTCGGGTGCGGTCAATGAATACCAGCGCAGAGAAAGAGGTCGATCATGGTTCCGAGTTTTGGTCTTTTCGAATTTGAAGCCGATCACAGCGTGTATGTGAGCAGCGAAGATCAGGAGCGTGTGGGCTATCTGGCCGAAATCGTGATGCACAGCACCGAGTTCAGCACCAGCCGCATGCATGAGGCCCGCGCCCATCGCGCCGTGGCCGACGACCTGAACCGCATCGGTTTCTAAGCCTGTTCGCCGGCCCTGCCGGCAAACGAGCATTCCTCTGCACGCAGCCCGTAACCGCCCCCGGTCACGGGCTGTTGTTTTTTTCCGGGAAGGATTTGGTTGCCTTTACTTCTCGCACAGGAACCGTTGTGCCGGCGCGTGGTCCGTGTCGCCATTGGCACTCGCTGCCGTATTTCACTGCGCGCCCGGACGCGGCAGTATCATTGCATCCATGATCCGACCTTCCTTCCTGCGACGCCTGCTGGCCCTGATCCTGATCGGTGTGCTGACCCTGCAGGGCGCTGCAGCGCAATTGCCTGACCTGGGCCATACCGCCCAGAGTTCCCTCTCTCCGGCCGAGGAAGAGCGCATCGCCGAAGAGATCCTGCGCCAGGTGCGCTTCCAGGAACCGAGCTATGTGAACGATCCCGAAGCGGAAGAGTACTTGGCCGATATCGGTCAGCGTCTGGCCCGTGCGGGGAGCCTTGACGGCCGTTTCCGTTTCTTCGTGCTGCGCGACCCCACCGTCAATGCCTTTGCCATGCCTGGTGGCGTGATCGGTTTTCATACCGGGTTGATTATCACGTCGCGCACCGAATCCGAACTTGCCAGCGTGATGGCGCACGAAATGACCCACGTTTCGCAGCACCATCTGGCGCGCATGCTCTCTTCACAAGGGACCAACACCGCACTGGCACTGGCCTCCATCCTTGCGGCCGTGCTGATCGGGCGAAACAGTGCCAATGTCGGCAGCGCCGTGCTGGCCGGCGGCCAGGCCGCGCTGATCCAGAACCAGTTGTCGTATTCACGTGACTATGAGCGTGAGGCAGACAGGCTTGGCCTGCAGATGTTGGCGGGTGCCGGATTCGATCCGCAGGGCATGCCGGATTTCTTCGCCCGGATGTATGCCCAGACGCGTTCGCTGGAGAACAACGCCAGCTCCTATCTCAGCACCCACCCGCTGACGCAGGACCGGATTGCCGATGCCGGTGAGCGTGTACGCCAGATCGGCGCCCGGCCGCAGGCCTCCCCCATCGACTACCACCTGATGCGCGCACGCATAGAGGTCGTGCAGCTGGGAGCACGAACTGCCATCGAACGTTATCTTGCCCAGCAGGACAAAACTCCCACGGCGCGTGCGGCAACCCTGTACGGGCTAGCGCGTGCCTATCTGGCCGATCATCAGCCGGACAAGGCAGCGCAGCAATTGCCGGAGTTGCAGACGCTGGGTTTTGGCAGCAGTTTTCTGGTGACTCTGGCCGCGGACGTTGCCATTGCTCAGGGGCGTTATGCCGAGGCGGCCCGGTTGTGTGGTGAGGCGCGCGCGCGCTTCCCGCTGCGCCCGTCGCTGCAGTATTGCGAAGCGGAAGCCTGGCTGGCAGGCAATGATGGTGAAGCGGCCTTGCGCGTCGTCGATCCCTCGTTGCGCACACTGAATCAGGATTACCGGCTGTACGCCCTGCAGGCGCGAGCGAACACGCTGCTCGGGCGCAGTACCGAGACGCACCGGGCGCAGGCCGAGGTTTACGCACTGCAGGGGGACTACACAGGTGCCATCGACCAGCTGGAACTCGCGCAGAAGGCCGGTGGCGGTGACCACATCGCCCAGGCCGCGATGGATGCACGCCTGCGCGAGATGCGCCGCCTGAACGCATGCAAAAAGACTAGAAAAGCCATATTCAGGGAACAGAACAGTGGAAAACCATCTCGTGGAACTCGATGCGCGTGGCTTGAAGTGCCCGCTACCCATCCTGCGTACCAAGAAGGCCCTTGCCAGCATGCAGAGTGGCGGCCAACTGCGTGTGTTGGCCGATGATCCGGCCGCGCAGAAAGATATTGAAGCCTTCTGCCGTCAGACGGGCCATGAACTGCTGGAGGTGCAGGACGGCCCCGGCGAGGGCGTACAGACCTTCGTGTTGCGCTGTCGCTGAGTCCATCGTGGCGCTACGTTCCACCGTCTTCAAGGCGGAGCTCGGCATTGCCGACCTCGATCGCCATTACTATGCCGACCACAGCCTGACACTGGCACGGCATCCCTCTGAAACCGACGAACGCATGATGGTGCGTCTGCTCGCCTTCATGCTCAATGCCAGCGAGTCGCTGGAGTTCGGCCGTGGCATCTCCACCGAGGACGAGCCGGCGCTATGGGATCGTGATCTCACCGGCAGCGTCATGCACTGGATCGAGGTCGGCCAGCCCGATGAGCGCCTGCTGCGCCGGGCCTGTGGTCGTGCCGACAAGGTCAGCGTGTATGCCTATGGGCGTGGCGTGGATCAATGGTGGCTGCAAAACGCCAATGACCTCAACCGGCAGGAAAAGCTCTCCGTCTGGCTTATCGACGCCCGCCAGAGCCAGGCTCTGGCCGATCTGGCCGAGCGCGGCATGCGCCTGCAATGTACGATCCAGGACGGGCAGGCGCTGATCGCCGGCGACGCGGACACCCTGCAGATCGAGCTCCAGCGCCTCAGCGCAGAGCGCTGAATCATCCTTTTCGCGGATCGGAAACATGGGCAACTTGTGGATTGCGCTGGCCGTGCTCGTGCTGGCGAGTGCGACTTTCTGGCTGGGTTGGCGCCTGCAGCACGGGCTGACCCAGCAGCGTGAGCAGCAGGAGGCCTTGCTGACGCGTGTGGAGTCGAGCCTGGGAGCCAGCCATCGTGCCATGCTCAACGATTTCGCTGTCGGGCTGGAGCGTCTGGGAGATCGCATGATCGCCGCACAGGCCGACAATGCCGAGCGTCAGCGCGCGCTGGTCGATGGTGAATTGCGCGCCACGCGCGAGGCCATGCAGGCTCTGCATCTGGCCCTGCAGGGGCTTGTGACGGGGCAGGGTGCCGAAACGGCACAGAAGCTTGCCGAGCTGGCCAGCACCTTGACTGCGCGCCAGGAACAACTGCGCAGCGAGATGCTTGCGCAGACACTGGAAAAGCTTGCCGAAGCCGCGCGGGCGGATCGGGAGCTGTTGCAGGATGGCCTGCGCAAAGCTTCGTTGCAGCAGACGGCGACCACCGAAGCGCTCACGCGAACCATGAACGAACGCCTTGATGCGATCACCGGTGTGGTCAATCAACGTCTGGACGAAGGCTTCGCCAAGACCAACGAAACCTTTGCCAGCGTGATGGCCCGGTTGGCGACCATTGACGAGGCGCAGAAGAAGATCGGCGATCTGACGGTCAACGTGGTCAGCCTGCAGGAACTGCTGGGCGACAAGAAGTCGCGTGGAGCTTTCGGCGAGGTACAGCTCGAAGCCCTTGTGCGCAACGCCCTGCCACCCGATGCCTATGAATTCCAGAGTCAGTTTGCTTCTGGCGCCCGGGCAGACTGCGTCTTGCGTCTGCCGGAGCCAACCGGGCGCGTGGCAGTGGATTCCAAGTTCCCGCTGGAAAACTATCACCGCATGTTCGATACCGCGCTTGGCGAGGCGGAGCGCAAGAGTGCCGAGAGCCTGTTCAAGCAGGACATCAAACGCCATGTGGATGCCATCGCCGGCAAGTACATCGTGCCTGGCGAGACTTCTGACGGCGCGGTGATGTTCGTGCCTGCGGAGGCGGTGTTTGCCGAGATCCATGCCTATCACCCCGATCTGGTGGGCTACGCGCAGGGAAAGCGTGTGTGGATCGTTTCACCGACCACGCTGATGGCGGTACTGAATACCGCGCGTGCAGTGCTCAAGGATGTGGAGACGCGCAAGCAGATCCATCTCATCAAGGATGCGCTGGGCAAACTCTCCAAGGATTTCGGCCTGTTCGACTCGCGCATGAAGAAGCTCGCCGACCATATCCGCCAGGCCAACGAGGATGTGCAGGCGGTGCACATCTCCAGCCGCAAGATCTCCGGGCATTTCGAGAAGATCGAGAAAGTGCAGCTTGATGAAGCCGGCCAGTTGCTGACTGGCGAGCTTCCGGCGGATGATTAGTGCCTGTTTCCATGCACCGCAAGACAAACAAGAAGAACATCACCGGAGGATGAGGAGATATGGCACCGATCAACAAGCGCGTGACGCTGGCCGATGTCGCGCGTCTGGCGGGAGTTTCCAAGCAGACCGTGTCGCGCGTGGTCAATGGCAGCCAGGCGGTTACGGGAGAGACCCGGATCCGCGTGGAAGCCTGCATCGAGCAACTGGGCTTCCGCCCCAGCCTGCTGGCGCGCCAGCTCACCACGGGGCGCAGCTTCACGTTGGGTGTGGTCGCCAATTCGGGCATCGGCTACCTGATGTCCGGCAAAGCCTACATGGACATGGTGCGCGAAGCCGATCGCATGGGCTTCTCGCTGCTGGTGAAGGAGGTTCCGGGGCACTCCCTGGAAGAGGTCACCGCGAGTTTCGATTACCTGATCGAGCGTCAGGTCGAAGGTGTGATCTGGGCAGGACCCGAGGTCGGTGACAGCCACGCCTGGCTGGATGACTACGACCCCGCCCAGTTGCCCATGCCAATGGTGGTCGTGAATGCGGGGCTGCGCCCTGGCTTGGATACCGTGGCCTTCGACAATCTACATGCCGGTCGCATCGCCACGCGACATCTGGCCAGTCTCGGACGGAAACACATTGGCCATATTTCCGGTCCCATGGATCGCTGGGTATCGCGGCAGCGTGTGGAAGGCTGGCGGCAGGAACTCGTGGCGCTGGGGCTGGAAGGCGTCCACTTGCTGGTTGAGAGCGATTGGGAAGCCGGTTCGGGCGGCCCTTGTCTGCGTGCGTTGCAGGAACTGTGTCCGCAACTCGATGCCGTCTTCGTCAGTAGTGACCGAACGGCCCAGGGGGTGCTGTTCGAAGCGCACCGTCAGGGATTGCGCGTGCCCGAGGATCTGGCTGTGATGGGCATCGATGATTTGCCCGAGGCGCAATACTTCATTCCGCCACTCACCTCGATGACCCAGGATACGCCGCACATGGCCGTCGTCGCGCTGCGCCTGCTCGTGCGTCGCATCTGCAAGTTGCGTGGCGAACCCTATCCCGCGGCCTGCGCCACACCCGAGGATCCTTCCTTGCTGCACACGCTGGTGGTGCGCCAGAGTACCCAGGGCGGCCCGTTCTAAGAACCTTGTGCCCTGCCTTGTTGCGAGTCCGTGATTGTGGCGCATCCGCTGCGCGATTGCCCACGGCTGGCGCACAGCCAGCCGGCTACGGCAGCGCCGAGCAATGCTCTGAGACGACAGGAGTGCAAGGCGTCAGACAGCCTTCTGCCGGACTTTCGGCACTCTGGTGAGCGACCAGTGGGCCAATGCCCAATGCCAGATCTCGGGCAGTGGCCAGTGCGCCAGATCATCGGGCGGTTGCTGGCTCAGGAAATCCAGCGCAGTGGCCAGTGCCGGACCTGGGGCCGTTTCGTCCAGGGGAAGGGCACGAGTCTGCTTGGAGAGTTTTTCACCGCCGGCATTGGTGAGCACGGGCAGGTGCGCATAGCGCGGCGTGTCGTGGCCAAGCAACCGCTGTAACAGGATCTGGCGAGCTGTGGAGTCGAGCAGATCGGCGCCGCGCACGATCTCGCCAATACCTTGCTCCGCATCATCCACCACGACCGCCAGTTGATAGGCGAACAGCCCGTCGGCGCGCAGCAGCACGAAATCACCGACTGCGGCATTTACATCCTCGGCTTGCGTGCCTTGCACCGCGTCGTGCCAGGCAATCAGCCCGGGCGGGCAACGCAGACGCCATGCACGCGGGCTGCGCCCTGGCGGCAAACCGGTACGGCAGGTTCCGGGATAGCGATGTGCACCATCCGGTGCGAGTAGTGCGGAGTCCGCGATCTCGCGCCGGGTGCAGGCGCAGGGATATACATGGCCTGCCGCGCGCAGGCGTTCCAGTGCTGCCGTATAGGCTTCACTGCGGTGGCTTTGCCACAGGGGTTCGCCATCCCATTCGAAACCGAAGGATTCCAGTTGGCGCAGGATGCCATGTGCGGCCTCGGGCGAACACCGGGGAAGGTCCACATCCTCGATGCGTACCAGCCATTGTCCGCCCTGGCTTCTCGCCTCCAGACAGGAGGCGAGCGCGGCGAGGAGGGAGCCGGCGTGCAGCAGGCCGGTGGGCGAGGGCGCGAAGCGCCCGATGCGGCGGGACGGGGCGGGCATGCGGGAATGACGGGGCAGGAACGGCGCAGACCCGCATGATACGTCTTGCTTCGGCGCGAAAGAAAAGCCCCGGTTGAACCGGGGCTCCAGGGTAATGCCGGTCAGTTAAGCGCCAGAATTTCCGATTCGGCGTCATCCCGGCGGAAGCCGGGACCCAGGTGTGTTTGAAAACACTGGATTCCGGCTTCCGCCGGAATGACGACCTAGTCTTGACTGAACTGCTGCCACCCCACCACTGCAGGGGTTGCTGAAGCCCGAAAGCCCCGGTCTGGCCGGGGTTCGCATCGGGTTTATTCGACGACGAATGCCGCCGTGCTGCCAGGGCGACGCAGCATCTTGTTCACTTCGTCCAGATGCAGTTCTTCCTGCACGATCATCTCGCGGGCATATTCCTCGAGCAGTACCGATTTGCCTTCGGCAATCGATAGCAACTCGTAATAGGCCTCCAGCGCATGTTTTTCGTGTTCCAGACTTTCACGCAGGATGTCGCCGATGTCGTGCTGCTGGGTTTCCAGCAGCGGGCCGATCTTCAGTGACGGATGGCCGCCCAGTAGCGTGACCAGTTCGCCAGCCTTGTGCGCATGGGTCAGCCCCTCGGCGGCGTTCTCCTTGAGCCAGGAAACGATGGGGATGCGGGTGTAGCCATACACCATCAATGAATAGTGCGTGTAACGCACCACGCCAGCCAGCTCGGTTTCCATGATGCGGTTGAGCGCATCGATGGCCTTAGGGGTGTCGAGGTCTTTCATGGAGCTCTCCAGTAGGGAATCGTCGTTGAGTGTCCGGCACTCGAACGGCGCCGGTAGCTCAATTCTGGACGTCGTTCCCTGCTGTAGCAACAGCCTCGGCGAGCAGTTCCTGCAGACCGCGAGCCAGACTGCCAGGCCCGGTGCTGTCGACGAACACGCAGCGTTTGCCGCTGCGCTGGCAATGATCTTTCACGCGCCAGTAGGCATTGTGGCTTATGCATCCGGTCTGGCAGATCACCAGATCTGCGGCCCGCAGATCGGCTTCCAGCAGTGGCAGCGGATGATCCACACCGCCATCGTGATGGGCAAAGCGCCCGCCGGCCGTCTCGATGAGTTGCCGGTAGGTTTCCAGACTGCTCTGGGCTCCTCCCACGCAGAGGATGTGGCGGGCGTCGAGATCCACGGCGTCGTCAGTGCTAGGCACGGTCTCCAGTGTGGAAGGCTGCTTGGCGTAGAGCCGGCGCAGGAAGCGCAAGGGCGCGCCACTCTGGCCAGCACGCCGCCGCATGGTTTCCAGTTCGCGTGAGAGGCGGTTGTTGCGCTCTTCCTGGAATACCAGCTGGTGAGCCAGACGACGCTCGGCGGTACCTGCCGATGCATCTGCGGTGTTGTTGCTGGAAAGCTCGGCCACGCGTGCACGCAGCCGGGCGATTTCCGTCTCCTGCAGTACGCAATCCGCGCGGGTCTGGATCAGCAGGGTACTGAGCCGTTCCAAGGCTGCCGTATGTTCGGCCACCAGTGTTTCGCAGTGGCGCTGGGCGGCTGCCAGGGCGCGGGTGAGTACGGCATTCTCCGAGGCGAGGGCGCGATACTGCGCCAGTGTGGATGCCGCGCCATCGCCATGGGGCAGCAGGATTGCAGGCATCTCTTGAGGTGCAGTCATGTCCATCGCCTCCGTACTGCCAGTGTTACAGGCGTTGCGAGTAGTACTCCACGACCAGCTGCATCTCGATCGGGAATGGCACATCGGAAATTGCCGGCAGATGACTCACCGTGGCAGCGAAATTCGCTTCGTCCATATGCAGCCATTCAGGGCGGGTCAGCGCCAGGTCGGCGAGGCTGGCGCGGATCACCAGCAGCTCGCGGCTGCGCTGGCGGACGCTCACCACGTCTCCCACGCGGATGCGATAGGAGGGGATGTTCACCGGGCGACCATTGACCAGGAAATGGCTGTGGTTCACCAGTTGGCGCGCAGGGAGCCGGCAAAACCGGCGCGGAACACCACGTTGTCCAGCCTGCGCTCGAGCAGCTCGGCCAGCTTGTCGCCGGTTGCACCTCTGTCGCGGCGTGCATCCAGCACCAGACGGCGCATCTGGCGTTCGCTGAGGCCATAGTTGAAGCGCAACTTCTGCTTTTCCTGCAGTTGCAGACCAAAGCCGGATTTGCGCTGCTGACGCGCGCCGTGCTGGCCGGGCGGGTTGGGGCGATCGGCGATGGTCTTGCGGGAGAGTCCTGGCAGATCGACGCCCAGGGCGCGCATGATCTTGAGGCGGGGACCGGTGTAGCGGGACATGTTGGGTTTTCCTTACTTGGTGAGAATCAGTTTGCCGTTGCGGGTGGCACGCAGCACATAGTGCATGCCCATGTGCTCGATGATCAGGGTGGAAGCCGATCCCATCAGACTGCGGCTGGAAACGGCATTCTCCAACAGGCTGTGCGGGATGCCAGCTTCGACAGGACGGGCCGTGGCAAGAGTCTGGACATGTTCCATGATGAACTCCTCCTTCAGTGCAGTTGGGGCTGACGGGCGCGCTCGGCCAGGGCCTGACGCTGTTCGGCTTCGGCTTGCTGGCGGTGGGCCAGCTCATGATTCAGACGGTGCCAGACGTCTGCCAGCTCGTCGCAGGCGCGGGCCAGCAGCGGGTCGGTATCCGGGCGTTCCGCTAGCGCGGTGAGATGCTGGATCAGCGAGGCGCTTTTGGCGGCGCTCATGCCATGTGCGGCAGAGCAGGTCAGCAGATGCAAGGCGGAGGCGAGCAGCACTGCTGGGCGGGCCTCGGCAATTTCAGGATCGACGTTCATGCAGGAACTCCTGGACGGGTGAGAGCGGTTCGGGGGTTTTCCATTCCGGTGGAGAAAAAAGACGCTGGCTCGCGGTTTGCCGCTGGCTCGCGCAAATTCCCTACTTCCATGCCCGAGCGCCCCGGCACAGGCATGAGTGCGTCCGGAAGAACCTGCCGGACACCCAACACACTTGTTGCACGCTTGCGCATTGACAACGGTTCCATCATACACAAATGAGAATGATTCGCAAGCGCTATCGTCGAAAACTTCAGTACACCCATGTGGCTTGCCCGAAAGCCTTGTGGAATCAGCTTTGACGCTCCGCCGCTGCCTCACAGCAAAATGTGTTCTTGCTCGTATCGCCAGCCATGGCTACAAAGAAAGTGCAGGCTCGTCCTGCGAAGCAGACCATCCAAGGAGCCGTCTATAGCAACGGTGAAACTGGTGACAAGCTGGCATCTCAATGACCGGGTGCGTCCCGGATGAGCGGTGGGGTCCTGCCACCGTGCCAAACGCCGCGCAATGCGGCGTTTGGCTTTTCTCGGCAGCAATCGTTCAGACTGAGGAGGGCGGGGTTTGTGTCGGCTTGCGGGTGAGCGCATTCACGCGCTGTGCGATGCGCCAGGTCATCTGCCCCAGGCGCAGCCAGCGCTGCCACCGCCAGGGCAATACCAATCCGGCCAGATCGGCTGCCCGGGCAAGCCAGTCTTCTGTCGTGTTCAGTTTCTCGTCGCCGACAAGGCCGATATTGCCACCGTGCAGTTCTTTAATGGACTCACGTAGGCCCAGGCGGTATTGATCGGCACGAAGTTGCAGTACCTGTTTTTCCAGTTCGCGAAGTTCGTTGCGTCTGTTCATGGCGGATCCTCCGGCTGTTCACCAAAGATCTGCTGATCGCGCGCGAATTCCGCGCGCGTGGCGGAAAACGGGCGAGGGCTGCAGCGTAGTCGCCAGGCGACATACAAGGCCAGTGCCAGCGCCAGAATGCCGTGACCGAGTGCCAGCGCGCAGGCGACGGCCAGCGCGTAACCGTGCGGCCAAGCCCAGATCAGCAAGGCCACGGAGGCAAACAGGATGAAGAAGTACAGGGCCAGCGCGCAGACCAGCAGCCAGACCAGGTGCCCCAACTGGCGTTCGCTCTCTTCCTGAAGCTCAAGGCTGAACAACGCGAGGCGGTTGGCTGCCAGCCCCCCTGCGTTGCTCAGAAGGCGCCGCAAGGCGCCTGGCACAAGATGCAGCATCGGCTCAGCGGCGGGCGATCAGCAGGCCAACCACCACACCCAGTGCGGCACCAACGCCGATGGCCTTCCAGGGATGCTCATGTACGTATTCATCGGTTGCACGCGCAGCGTGGCGCGCTTTCTCGAGCGCAACTTCCTCGGCGTCAGTCAGACGGCTCCTGGCTTCACGTAGCCCCTTGAGTATCCGTTCCTGCAGCGCTTCGGCTTCCTTGCCCGTGGCACTGGCGGCCTCGGTAATCAATGCTTCGGTCTTCTGCAGGATCTCCTGCGACTGATCGAGCAGCTTGGACGCGGTTTTTTCAGACATGGCTGCACTCCTTTTTGACGTTGAGAGGGGGTGAAACGGTGCACCGTTTGTGAGCCCGATGCGTTAAATCAGGGCAAACGGTGCCATGCTAGCTTCTGAATGACCATTACCGACGGGGGACAGTTCCATTGGGCAGTGCCTGCCGAAGCGCCATCAGGCGCGTTCGTGCAGCGATTCTTGCCCGAGTGCGATTGCTGCGGATAGAACGTACTCTGCCATGGTCCACTTCATGCTTCCATCTTTTCACGGCCCTATATCGAAGGGATCTATTCTCATGCATTCGTTCCACCATGACCGCCCGCAGACTCGGGCAGAGGAAATCGCCAACTGGACCAGCCATGGGCTGGGCCTGTTCGCCGCCATCACCGCCTTTCCGGTGCTTGTGGTGCTTACCGCGCGTTGGGGTACGGCAATCAACATCGTCGCGGCCTGCATCTACGCCAGCAGCATGGTGCTGATGTACCTCAGCTCCACGGTCTATCACGCGATACCGCACGGCCGTTTCAAACGCTTCTTCCAGAAGCTCGATCATGCCGCCATCTATCTGTTGATCGCCGGCACCTACACCCCCTTTACCTTCAGTGTGCTTTACGGCGCCTGGGGCTGGACCTTGTTCGGCATCATCTGGACGCTCGCGGGCATCGGCCTGGTCCTCAAGCTTGCCAACCGGCTCAACCGGCCATTGTGGTCCAACGGGCTTTACCTGCTGATGGGATGGCTGGTGGTGATTGCGGCGGTGCCGCTGTTCTCCAATCTACCGCTTGCCGGAGCGATCTGGCTGGTGGCCGGTGGCGTGGCCTATACCGGTGGCATCATCTTCTTCGCGCTCGACAATCGTCTGCGCTATGGCCATTTCATCTGGCACCTGTTCGTGCTTGCAGGGACTGTCTGCCACTTCTTTGCCGTGCTCTACGGTTGCCCGCCAGCCTGATATCGATGAGTGACGCGCGTTCGGCGCGCTGCCGCCGAACGCCTGCCGGGACAAGGTGGTTTCCCTCAAGCGGCGCCCGCCAAGTAGAATCGGGCGCTTGTTGAAACTCCCATCCTTCCGGAAAGCGCAATGGCTCAATACGTCATGTCGATGCTGCGCGTGAACAAGGTCGTTCCGCCCAAGCGTCAGATCATCAAGGACATCTCCCTTTCATTCTTCCCCGGTGCAAAGATCGGCCTGCTGGGCCTGAACGGTGCCGGTAAATCCACCGTGCTGCGCATCATGGCCGACGTCGACAAGGAGTATGACGGCGAGGTGCAGTGGCAGCCCAACCTTTCCATTGGTTACCTGCCGCAGGAGCCGCAGCTCGACCCGGAGAAGACCGTGCGCGAGGAAGTCGAATCCGGGCTCGGCGAAGTCATGGAGGCACAGAAGAGGCTTGAAGAGGTGTATGCCGCCTATGCCGAGCCGGATGCTGATTTCGACAAGCTTGCCGAACTGCAGGCGAAATACGAGAACATCATCGCCACCAGCGGTGCGGATGTGGAAACCCAGCTGGAGATCGCTGCCGATGCGTTGCGTCTGCCGCCCTGGGATGCCAGGATCGGCCCGCTCTCCGGTGGTGAAAAGCGTCGCGTGGCACTGTGCAAGCTGCTGCTCTCCAAGCCGGACATGCTGTTGCTGGACGAACCCACCAACCACCTCGACGCCGAATCCGTCGAATGGCTGGAGCAGTTCCTGGTGCGTTTCCCTGGCACTGTGGTGGCTGTCACCCACGATCGCTACTTCCTCGACAATGCTGCCGAGTGGATCCTCGAACTCGACCGTGGCGAAGGTATTCCGTGGAAAGGCAACTATTCTTCCTGGCTGGAGCAGAAGGAAGAGCGTCTGGCTCAGGAATCCAGGCAGGAAGATGCCCACCGCAAGGCCATGAAACAGGAACTGGAATGGGTGCGCCAGGGCGCCAAGGCACGTCAGTCCAAGAGCAAGGCACGTCTGGCCCGCTATGAAGAGATGGCCAGCGTCGAATACCAGCGCCGCAACGAAACCCAGGAAATCTTCATCCCGCCGGGCGAGCGTCTGGGCAGCCAGGTCATCGAGTTCAAGGGCGTCTCCAAGGGCTTCGGCGATCGTTTGCTGATCGACAATCTTTCGTTCCAGATCCCGCCTGGTGCCATCGTCGGCGTGATCGGTCCCAACGGTGCCGGTAAATCCACGCTGTTCCGGATGATCCAGGGCATGGAAAAGCCGGACTCGGGTGAGATCGAACTCGGCAGCACAGTGAAGATCGCCGCCGTCAACCAGACCCGCGAGGGGTTGGACGACAAGAAGACTGTCTTCGAAGCCATCGCTGAAGGCACGGACATTCTCACCGTTGGCCGCTTCGAAATGCCCAGCCGTGCCTACATCGGTCGCTTCAACTTCAAGGGTGGCGATCAGCAGAAGATCGTCGGCAATCTTTCAGGTGGTGAACGCGGCCGTCTACACCTGGCCAAGACGCTGGTGCAGGGCGGTAACGTGCTGCTGCTGGATGAGCCCTCCAACGACCTCGACGTGGAAACCCTGCGTGCGCTGGAAGACGCCTTGCTGGAATTCTCCGGCTGTGTGCTCGTTACTTCCCATGATCGCTGGTTCCTCGATCGCATCGCTACGCACATTCTGGCCGCCGAAGGCGATTCCCAATGGACCTTCTTCGCAGGCAACTATCAGGAGTACGAGGAAGACAAGAAGAAGCGTTTGGGTGAGGAAGGCGCGAAGCCGAAGCGGATTCGGTGTCGGCCGATCAGTCGCTGAACCCTGTGTTCAGACAACAAAACCCGCCGGCATGGCGGGTTTTGTTTTTGTAATACCGACCCGCTACGTCAATCCAGCGGCAAGGCACCACGCATGACGATGCGACGCAGCACGAAGCTGGTGTGCACGCCCGAGACGCCTTCGATGCGGGTGATCTTTTCGAGCAGCAGGCGTTGGTAGTCGTCCATGTCGCGTACCACGAGCTTGAGCTGATAGTCCGATTGCTGGCCGGTGATGAGCAGGCATTCGATCACTTCGGGGATCTGGCCGATGGCGGCTTCAAAGGCGGCGAAACGCTCCGGCGTGTGCTGATCCATCGAGATGCTGAGCAGTGCGATCAGGCTGAGCCCCAGCTTCTTGGCGTCAAGCGCGGCGTGGTAGCCGGTGATCAGGCCGCTTTCCTCCAAGGCGCGCAGGCGGCGCAGACAGGGCGAGGGCGAGAGTCCGACGCGGGCGGCCAGATCCTGATTGCTGATGCGCCCTTCGCGTTGTAGCACCTCAAGAATCCGGCGGTCATAGCGATCCAGTTGCATGGTCATGGCGGTGAAAACAGAGTGATGGCAATTTTATGCTTTTAATTTCTTAAAAATAAGCAGGATGTTTCTTGTTGCTCTGGTTTTAATGGAATTTTCGCAATCTTCTGCGCCAGGAAATTCCATAAAATTCTTCCATCGATCGACAGGATCTCACCGCGCACTGCCTGACCTTGATGGTGCGAACGCTGGCTCCCTTGGCACTTACCGGTGCCGTGTGGCAGATCACGACGGTTCACAAGACCGCCAGACAGCATCCGGCAGATTGATGCCGATGAACCAAGGCCTGCTTCCGCTGGAGGCGGGCCTTGCTTCATTTCCCGTGTTGCGAGAATTCCAATGCCTTAGCGCAGCTACAACGGGCTTTCCCGCGCTGGAGCCCGCTGCGTAGCAGCGTCATCCCTTCAGGGTGATCGATGTTCAGAGGGATGAAATGCTGGCGGCTGAAATGAAAAGTCCGCCGGATGGCGGACTTTCAGTGGATTGACATGCCCGCAATAGACGCTCAGAGCTTCTTGTGGAAAGTGCGGTGGATCACGTCCAGTTGCTGTTCGCGGGTGAGCTTGATGAAGTTCACCGCATAGCCGGAGACGCGGATCGTCAGTTGCGGATATTGCTCCGGGTGAGCCATGGCGTCGCGTAGGGTTTCCTCTGTCAGCACATTGATGTTGACGTGGAAGCCACCGTGCTTGATGCCTTCACCTTCCACGCTGACCATGCGGCGCTGCCCGATGTCGAGGTCGGACATTGGCAGTACGGCGTCCTGAGCGATGAATTCATTGTTACGGATCGCCACGCAGCGTGCCTGGATGCCATCCGACAGCCAGATGGAGTTTACGAGATGGGGCTTGGAGGAGCTGAGAATCTGGAAGCCTTGCATGATCTTTCCTTCAAATGAGGGTTGTGTCGAGGTCTGAAAGTTTTTCTTGTGGGTATTCCGGTTTGCCTGCCGGGAAACGATGCGCAATCGTGGCGGGCCTCCCGGCATGGCATTCATGTTGTCGGCGTGATGATCATCAGTTGGGGTGTCCATCACGCCTTTGCAAGCTCAGAAGCTGTTCATGAACTGAGTATCGGCTCCTCAGTGCTTGCGATCCTGGTGGGCAGGGCGTTGCAGATCCGCCTGGCGATACTTCACCCATTGTTCGTGGATCTTCTGGCCGACTTCACCCGGGGTGACGGGGCGGGCATGCAGATGCAGAGGTTGCAGTGTGTTCATGATTTTCTCCTCAGAACGAGATTGAAGGCTGACGCCAGGGCGCCAGGAACGCGCGGGTCGGACGTGAGAGACGGAGCCGGCTCGTGAAAACCGGCCTGGCGCAGCCATGCGTCAGGCGCTGATCGGAGAAAGGAATACGCCAGCAGGAATCGGCGTGGAGCTCCCGTTGGCCGGCGGGCAGGGCGCAAGGCGTCAGCCGCAGGTGGCGGGCGTGCTTCGGCGTCGGGATCGTCACGGAGGGCGACGGACGGGCTGCAATGCTGCGAAGGATGGCGAGCGGTGCGGTGACCGTCGCTGTGATCCTGACTGGCATGTTCCTGAGGGTGAATCCGTTGCTTCGGGCCAGCCACACATCGCGGCCGACCAGGTTTCTGCATGAGCAAGAACGCACGGTGTGCCGAACCTGCCAAGGTCATACGCAGAATCAATGAACGTATTTTCGCGCCGTGGCGGCATCCCTGCGAGGAATTTACAAAGTTTTCTGCCCTTGTCTTGCCCGCAGCATGCGTGCCACGTATCGCACGCTTGTTCTTTTCATGTGCCTGCGTCGGCGTAGACTGACTTTCAGCTCGTGTGCGGAGGAAGTCTCGATGAAGCTTGTGAAGTTGCCCGGAGGAGAAAGCGTGCCGCAGCTGGGGCAGGGCACCTGGATGATCGGCGAACAACGCAGCCGGCGTGCCGGGGAGATCGCCGCATTGCAGCATGGCATCGATCTGGGCCTGCGCCTGATCGATACCGCCGAGATGTACGGCGAGGGCGCCTCTGAGGAACTCATCGGCAAAGCCATCCGGGGCCGCCGCGAGCAGGTCTTTCTGGTCAGCAAGTTCTACCCGCAGAATGCCAGCCGGCGTGGCGCACAGCAGGCTTGCGAGCGCAGTCTGAAGCGTCTGGGCGTCGATTTGCCTGGATCTGTATCTGCTGCACTGGCGCGGCAGTGTTCCCTTCGCCGAAACCGTCGCCGCCATGGAAGCCTTGCAGGCGCAGGGCAAGATTCGGCATTGGGGCATTAGCAATCTGGATACGGATGATCTGCAGGCGCTGCATGCCGTGCCCGGCGGCGAGCAGGCGGCGGCCGATCAGGTGCTCTACAACCTGACGCGGCGCGGCATCGAATGGGATCTTTTGCCTTGGTGCCGCAAGGAGGGCTTGCCGGTGATGGCCTATTCGCCCATCGAGCAGGCGCGCCTGCTGACGAATCCCGATCTGATCCGCCTCGCGGCCGAGCAGGGGGTTACGCCGGCACAACTGGCACTCGCCTGGCTGCTGGCTCAGGACGAGATGATCGTCATTCCCAAGATGGGGTCGCGACAGCACGTCGACGAGAACTTCGCCGCGCTCGGTGTTCGGCTCGATGCCGGTTTGCTTGGTGCGCTGGATGATCTGTTCCCGCCGCCCCGGCGTGCGATGCCGCTGGAGATGCTGTGAGGAGCATTTAGCGCCTTCCCGTCAGGGTACTCGCTGTTTGCCGTCCAGCGGCGGAATGCATTTCCGGCGCAGAGGGCTGATCCTGACGGGGTCCGTTGCCTGACTTTTAAAGCGATATGCAGGCCGTGGTTTCTCGCTTTTCATGCGAATTGCAAGATGCTGCCGACGGGTGGAGGTGGATAAAACACGTAGCTTGACGCGGGGTGGCGCGCTGTCCAGTTTGATTTCTGACATCGCCCGGGAGTGGCTCGGACAGGAGACCGCTTTCCGGGGGATGTTGTCCTGTTGCTGGGGCTTTCAAGAAACAGACATATTTGGAGACAGAAATGAACGCAAAACGCATAGCGCTTGCCGCGATGTTGCTGGGGTTGAGCTCCGGCGCATGGGGAGCCAACCGGCCTGCGGGCTACGTCACGATCTGTACCGAGAACAAGACCTGTTCGGTCGCCACGTCGACCAACGTGGCCTTCGGCCGCGCAGATCAGTTCTTCTATAAGGTGCTGAGTGGGTCCTTCGTCTGTAACGAGACAAGCTTTGGCGGCCGTATCGCCGGTGGTGTGAATGAATGCTCGGTGCCCTCCGGCAGCGGGGGCAGCAGTTCCAGCTCAAGCAGCTCGGGTGCTTCCAGTTCGAGCGGCTCCAGTTCCTCCAGCTCCAGCGCTTCTTCGAGTTCCAGCTCGTCGGCCACCAGCGGCAATGTCACCCTGCAGGCCTGGCCCAGTTGCCCGGCGTACGTCGCTCCGCCGAACACCGTTCCACTGATGGCAACCGTCGTGGTTCCGGCAGGGACGACCTACGATGGCGGCGGCAATCGTTTCCAGCTTACGGACGGTGGTCAGGCCGAAGGGCAGCCGCCGGTCTTCCTGCTGGAGGAGGGGGCCTCGCTGCGTAACGTGGTGATCGGCAACCTCGCAGCCGATGGCGTGCATTGCAACGGCAATTGCTCGGTCTACAACGTGTGGTGGGAAGACATCGGTGAGGATGCGGCCACGGCCAAGGGGGGCGCGGGCACGACGATGCGCGTGGATTGCGGCGGCGCCTTCCTCGGCACCGACAAGACCTTCCAGCACAATGGCCAGGGCACGCTGCACATCACGCGTTTCGTGGCGGACAACTGGAAGAGCAAGGGAGGCAAGTTCTATCGCTCCTGCGGCGACTGCACGGGCAACAAGGGGCCGCGTACGGTGATCATCGAGGATTCGCGCATCCACAACCACCAGACCATCGTGGGTGTGAACAGCTCGTACTCGAACGGTTCGCCGCGCGATACCGCCACCCTGCGCAACCTGCTGTTGCTGCGGTGGAACGGCGAGATCGAAGTCTGCTCGACCTTCAATGGCGTCGAGAAAGGCTCGGGCTCGTCGAGCGAGAAGGGCACCGAATGGAATACGGCCACCTGCAATCTCAGCCCGTCCGACATCACCGCCATCGACAAGCTGGGCGGCAGCAAGAAGACCGGCATCGATCCGGGCAACGGCCCTGATCCGGCGCCGGTGAATCGGGTACAGGAAAACTGGTCGTATTAAGCCAGCGCTGCACAGTGGACGCCCGGGAGTTCCCCGGGCGTTTTTCTTGTCGGGTCCGGATCGGCCGTGGATATGACGCTTGTGGCCACAGACCGATTCGTGTCACAAAGCCTTCCTGGCCACCCCGTGGCGCGGTGGATTCCTTGAGAGGTGCAGACATGAAACGGATCGTGTTGGCAGGCCTGCTGGCCTTTCCTTTGCTGACGCTGGCGGCCAAGGGCGACCGTCTGCCGGCTGAGGCGCGCGTGGTGGCCGACGAGCCGGGCTATACGGTGATCCAGCTCACCACCGATCCGGCGGACGATGCGGGGCTCTACTTTACCAACGAAGCGTATTCGCCTGCCGACAACCTGCTGGTATTCACCTCCCGACGCGGCGGAAACTGGAATCTCTACGGCCTCGATCTGGCGGATTACGGCATCCGTCAGCTTACCGACGGGCGCAGTATTTCCGGCACCGGTGCGGTGGTGGCGCCGGATTCGCGCGAGGTGTTTTACAAGCAGGGGCGCCAGTTGAAGGCCTTGAGCCTCGTCACGCTGGAAGAACGTATCGTCACCGATCTGTTGTCGGGTTTCATCGTCTCGGCGGCGGTGACGGCTTCACCAGATGGCAAGGTGGTTGCCGTGTCGCAGGTGGAAGACATCCCGATCAGCACGCGTACCGAGGTGATCTATTCGGACATGGACGAACGCTTCGAGAAACGGCCGTTCAGCCAGATCTACACCGGCAATGGAGATGGTTCGGATTGGCATCTGGTGGCCGGGCAGAAGAAATGGATCAGCCATGTGCTGCTTTCGCCCGCAGTGCCCCATGTCTTGCTCTACTGCCACGAGGGGCGCTGGAACAAGGTCGAGCAGCGCATGTGGCTGATCGGGCGTGACGATGCCGGCAATCGCAAGCTGCGCGAGGAAGAAACCCCCGAGCTCTCCATCGGGCACGAGTATTTCTTTCCGGATGGCGTACATGTGGGTTACCACGGCAACTATCCGGCGCCGGATCGACGCGCGTTCATCGGCGTGGCTGACATCCGTGACGGCAGCTACCGCGAGTACGTAACGCCTTCCGGCAACGGGCATACCCACGCGAATGCGCAGGGCACGCTGTTCGTGGGTGATGGCAACACGCGCATGCCGTCGATCAATGTGTATGCATTGCGTGACGGCCAACTGGAGACACGCCTGCAATACCGGCATGACGGCTCCTGGGCAAAGCAGGAGTGGCATCCGCATCCGCGTTTCCTGCCGGATGGGCAACACATCGTGTTCACCAGCAACCGGGCGGGGGACGGCAATCTCTATCTGCTGCGTCTGAAGCCCTGAAACCGTTTCGGCCCGGTTCTTGCTGCCATGCCTGTATCGTCACTTTGCGACAGGAAGCTGCCATGGATGCTGCACTGCATGCGGAACTCATCGCCGGTCTGAAAGCGGGCTCCATCGTGCCCTGCCTGGGCCCCGGAGTGCTTGAAGACGTGGTGTCTCCACCCACCCAGGTGCGCATGCCGGCCACCAGTCATGAGCTGATCCTTGGGCTTAACGATGGCAAGCCGATGTCGCCCAAGCTGATGTACGAATTCTCACGTGCCGCGATGAATATCGAACACAAGCGGGGCCGCAATGCCGTCAACAGATTCCTCACCCGTACCTACGCCGAGACGCCCTGGAGTCGCTCGGCCCTGCATGACTGGCTGAAGGAGATCCGCCCGGGCTACGTGATCGACATCAATCGCGACACCCAGCTGCTCGACAGCTATGCCGGCCTGCCGCACTATCTGGTGCAGGGCTGCGCGCGCCTCAGCGGCCGGGGCTATCGCTTCCATCTGTATATCAGCGATGGTACGGCTTACACCAGGATCGAGCCGGAAGAGGCCGCGCAGGATCTGCCTGTGCTGTTCAAGCCGCTGGGAACGCCATTGCCCGTACCCAGGTACATCGCGTCGGACGCCGATTACGTGGACTACATCACCGAGCTGATGGGAGGCTTCGGCGTACCGGCTTTCGTCAAGACCCTGCGCCGCGGCAAACGCTATCTCTTCATCGGGCTGCGGCTGAGCCGTGATACCGAACGCATGGTGATGGATGACATCATCTATGGTGCCGCGCCCGATGCCGGCTGGGCTTTCCTGCCCGAGCCGACCGCCAAGGAGCGAAAGTTCCTCGCACGGCACAACATCACGCTGATCGAGGACGATTTCCGGGCCTTGATGGAAGAGCCCGAATCGCTGGCATGCTGATCCGGGCTCCGTTCAGGCGCAGCGTACGGGCCAGGTTCAGGCCCGCAATGCCGCTGCGTGATGCGCGATGTGCTCGCCGATGAAGCTGGCGATGAAGTAATAGCTGTGGTCATGGCCCGGCTGCAGGCGCAGCGTGAGCGGATGCCCGCTGGCTTCGGCGGCGGCTTGCAGCACATGCGGCCTGAGCTGGCTGGCGAGAAATTCGTCGGCTTCGCCCTGATCGATCAGCAAGGGCAGCCTTTCCATGGCCGTCTTCAGCAATTCGGTGGCGTCCCATGCCTTCCAGGTCTCCCTGTCAGCGCCCAGATAGGCGGAGAAGGCTTTTTCGCCCCAGGGAGCCTGTGATGGCGCGACGATCGGCGAGAACGCCGACACGCTGCGATAGCGTCCCGGATTGCGCAGCGCGATCACCAGTGCGCCATGCCCGCCCATCGAGTGGCCGCTGATGGCACGGCGCTCGCTGGCAGGGAATTCCGCCTCGATCAGCTTCGGCAATTCCCCGGCCACGTAGTCATGCATACGGTAGTGCGTGGCCCAGGGCTGCTGTGTGGCGTTGAGGTAGAAGCCCGCGCCCTTGCCCAGGTCGTAGCTTTCCGCATCCGCCACGGCGTCGCCACGCGGGCTGGTATCCGGCGCGACGATGATCACGCCGTGCTCGGCGGCGTAGCGTTGCGCACCGGCCTTGGTGATGAAGTTCTGCTCGGTGCAGGTGAGGCCAAAGAGCCAGTACAGCACCGGCAGTTTCTGCGCACTTTTCCCCTCGTGCGCCTGCGGCGGCAGGTACACGGCGAAATTCATCGTGCAGCCGAGCGCGGTGGATTCGTGCCGCCAGACGTCCTGCCAGCCGCCGAAGCAGGCGCGGTGTTCGATGCGTTCCATGTCCGGGCGCTCAGTAGTTGATCACGGTGCGGATCGATTTGCCTTCGTGCATCAGGTCGAAGGCTTCGTTGATCTTCTCCAGCCCCATGGTGTGGGTGACGAAGGGGGCGAGCTCGATCTTGCCAGCCATCGCATCCTCCACCATGCCAGGCAGTTGCGTGCGGCCCTTCACGCCGCCGAATGCCGTACCCATCCACTTGCGACCGGTGACGAGCTGGAAGGGGCGGGTGGAGATCTCCTGCCCGGCGCCGGCCACGCCGATGATCACCGACTGGCCCCAGCCACGGTGCGCGCATTCCAGTGCCGCGCGCATCACGTTGACGTTGCCGATGCACTCGAAGGAATGATCCACGCCCCAGCCGGTCATCTCCACGATCACCTGCTGGATCGGCTTTTCGTGATCCTTGGGGTTGACGCAATCGGTGGCGCCGAACTGGCGGGCCAGTTCGAATTTCGAGGGGTTTGTGTCGACGGCGATGATGCGCCCGGCCTTGGCCTGGCGTGCGCCCTGGATCACGGCAAGACCGATGCCACCAAGGCCGAATACGGCGACCGAATCACCGGCCTGCACCTTGGCGGTGTTGTGCACGGCGCCGATGCCGGTGGTGACGCCGCAACCAAGCAGACAGACGTGCTCGTGGTTGGCCTGCGGATTGATTTTCGCCAGAGAGACCTCGGCCACCACCGTGTATTCGCTGAAGGTCGAACAGCCCATGTAGTGGTAGATCGGCTGACCGTTGTAGGAAAAGCGGGTTATGCCGTCGGGCATCACACCCTTGCCTTGCGTGGCGCGCACGGCGGTGCACAGATTAGTCTTGCCGCTCTTGCAGAAAAGGCATTCGCCGCACTCTGCGGTGTACAGCGGGATCACGTGGTCGCCCGGTTTCACGGAGGTCACGCCTGTGCCTACCTCGACCACCACGCCGGCGCATTCATGGCCGAGCACTACCGGAAACAGGCCTTCGGGATCGTCTCCCGACAGGGTGAAGGCATCGGTGTGGCAGACGCCGGTGTGGGTGACCTTGATCAGCACTTCGCCAGCCTTGGGCGGGGCAACGTCGATCTCGACGATCTCGAGGGGCTTGCCGGGGGCGAAGGCAACGGCGGCGCGGGATTTCATGTTTGTTCTCCTGTTAGGGGATGGGGCGAGGGACGGTGCGTGTGGCAGCGCGTGCAGGCCTGCATTTTGTCCGGCGAAGCTGCCGTTCCGTTCCGCAAGGGCTGGGAGTATAAGAAAGAGCCCTGCGTAGCGGAACCCGGGGGGGGGGCGTCGGCAGGGGGTGAGCATCCTCGTGAGTTGAGTCAAGATGCGGCGTGCAGCCGAGCGCGATAAATCAGCGATCAGAGGCGCGATAATCACTGTTGAGTTTCTTTGCAATAGGCGCAAGGTAATTGCAGAAAAGGCCGGGGAAGCCGGCCTTTTGCATTGTCGCGGGTGAGGATCAGGAGCGCAAGGCGGTCGAGATTTTGTTAATCTCGCCTTCGAGGGTGCGGCGTTTTTCTAGGAGCGCGGTACGTTGCGATTCCAGCTCGGCGACGGTCTTGCGGCGCTCTTCTACAGGTGGCATTCCTTCATTGCCCCAGCGCTGGCCAACACGCTCCTTCAGGTGGGCCATGAGTCGATCATAGACAACATCAGGAAAGAAGAAACACATCGCTTCGCCGTAATGCATCGAATTGAAAATGTCATCCGATAGATAGAGCGAGCGCGGACTACCGTCGTCACCTTCAAAGGTGCCCCAAGGGCGCTTGTTGTGCGGTTCGTCGCCCCGATAGGGCCTCAACAGGCCATTGGCGAGGCCGGGGAGATAGCCTGTCCGCACGCTGCTGGATAGTGGCTTTGAGGTAGTTGCCCCAATCCTCAAGGCAAAGCGGCATGCCGCGCAGCTCACCGATCTGTGCGTCGATGATGCTGATCTGCTGATTGGTGTCGGCCAGTTCTTCCTTGAGCTTGGAAAGCTGCACGGTAATGGTGGAAAGGGCGGATTTCAGGGGATTGGTGACTTCCATGATGGTTTCCATTGGTTAGAACGTCAGCGCGCCGTTGGCGAGCGTGATGGCTTCGGCGTAAGAGAGCGCAGGGCAGGTTTCGCGGTACTCGGTTGCCAGCCGGTGCAATGCCAAGCGCTCCGGGTCACATGTCAGGCCTGGCCGGGAGAACACAAAACTACCCGTTGGCATGATGATGGCTTCGGTCTCGCCGAAGCTCACACCGTCGCCGCGGTCTGTGAAACTCGGGTCTTCCATGCCTTTGACAGCGGGGGGAGTGGCGCCCAAAAAGCCGATGTGCTTAAGGTAATACGCGCCTGGCGTTGGGTTGCTGTCAGCAAACGGCGGAATGAAAGTCGCTGAAACCTTGGCGTAGCACCGTGCCTTGACCAGCGCTTCCAACGCCGTGCCTACCAAGGCCAGCGCGTACAGTTTGCTGCCCTTGACCAGCAGCTTCTGCGCTTGGCCCAATTCCGGCTGATCATTTTCCGGGTGGCCGAGCACCAGCGGTGCGGGCTGGCGCTGTGGATCGAAGGCGGCTGCCATTCCTTGCAGGTCGCCTTCGCTGAAGGTGATCTGCCTGCCCTTCATCGTTATGAACGTACCGGTGCGAAATATCTGAAAGAGTTTCGGAGTCATGGCGCCGGCCTCAGCTCTAGCAACGCTTGTGTGTCTTCGCATTGGTCTTTTCTGGTCAGCAGAAAACAGAAACGGCACTTTCGCCCATCGCCGACGTTTTCAGCATAGCCACGAAAGCAAACGAGGATTTCAACACCATTCATGAGCTCCGGATAAGCCAGCTTGAGGAGCCGAAATGCGGCGGAGGCCGCCAACTTGGAACAAATGGTTTTCATCGGTCTAACCATCAATTCTCGCGCTTCCAGCGCGAATAATCGGCGGCGCGGCGGTTGGCCTCCTTAGCGTCGCGCTCGGCACAGCGGCGGGCGCGTTCATCGGCGATCAGGCGATATACCCACTGAATGCTGTGGTCGTATTCGTGGGCCAGCTCTTCAATGGCCGTGCCGGCCTGCCACTTGTCATAGATGGCTGCGGCTTTCTCCTCGATCTTTTGGCTTGTCTCCTTGGCGAAATAGACGTTCTGGCCGCCGAACTCCTTGCGCATGCACTTCATGATGCGCACCGAAATTTCCTCGGCTTTTCGAAGCTCGATGCCTTCGTGCCGAAGCTGATCCGTCATGACTACGCTGAAATGCGCCAGCAGTTCAGAGCCCCGTTTACGCACCAAACCGCCAGGGGTGTACATGCCTGTTGAGCGATTGCTCATATTGCCTCCTTCAACCTTTAAACCCGATTACGAGCCGGCCAAAGCCGACCTGCCTAAAGTCATTCGTGCGGGGCGCAGTGGGCGGCTACTACCCTCCTTCGTTCGGAGCCGCCTGCCACACCCCCCGCAACCGTTCTCCTGTGGTTTGAAGCGCCCTCCCTGCGGAGGGCGTTTCTTTTTGCACCACACAGGAGTGATGGTCGGCGCGAAGCCTTAAAGCGTTCTACTTAACCGGGTTTAATAAAGGCAAAGCGCCTGTGGTAGGGCGCTTTGTGGGGTGGCATGGCTGGGTGGAGTCGCGTTGTAATCACGCGTAATTCACAGGAGGTTGGCTTTTAATTGCCCATGCATCGCATGTGAATTGTCAAGTAAGGAAAGGCGGGCGGCAGGGGCTTGCGCCCCTTCACCCTGCGGGGCAGAAGCGGCAGCGCCCTAGCGGGCGCGCCATGGTCTTGCGGCAGAACGTCATGCTTGCTCTTTGCGGCGCTTTGCCGGCTTGCTCTGCAAGGCGATGGCGGCGGATTGCGCGTGCACTGCTCTGGCAAAGGCCTTCGTCCTGCGCTGCACGACCTTCGAGAGCTTGAGCGTTTCCGGGTTGTTGATCTGCGGGCGCGGCCCGAAGCCCGGCCCCAGGTCGATCATCTCGACCGACAGGCCCCGCCGCACAATCAGTTCGCAGAAGGCGTCCCAATGGCGTTGCCCATCCGGCAGGATAGCGACGACACCATAGGCGGTATTCGCAGCCTCGTTGATCTCCTCCAGGGTGCGATCCATGCGCGCCGCCACCTCCATCGCTTCGAGCAGATCGGCCACGGCCTGTTGACGTTGCAGCAGGCTGCGCACCGCCTGATTGATGTCGCTGCTGATGTCGTCAATGGCATTGAAGCTTTCGCCATCCGGGTTGGGCATCGCCGCCAGCGCCGCTTCCACGGCTGCCTGCACATCGAAAAGGCTCACTTCGTCCTTATCTCCATTGAGCAGACTCAAGCGCAGGACGCGGAGTATTCCCGCGCTGCGGTAGCAGTCTAGCGCGATCTGATTGACCTGCCGAGTCAAGCCCGTGGTGCTGATGCGGTGGGCGGCTTGAGTGAAGCCGAACGTGTCGGCGACGGGTTGAGCATCCATGATGGACTCCTGACGGTTCGTTCAAATTCGCCCCCTGTTCAGAGGGGCGGCCAGGTACTTGAACACCGCCGTCAGACGGCCCGCAGTATTTCCCTTGCGGGTGTTGTATTTCTGCGCGCTACCCGGCCATAAAACCACCCGGCCATAAAACCTTATGGCCGTAAAAAAACCCCGATTTTGGACGCGATGGGGTGACCGCTGACGGAAGGTGTGTTCAGCACCAGCGCTTACTGTAACTATCCTGCAAGACATTTGCAACCCTTGAAACATCAACCCCGAACCTGCCCAGCCTTGAACCGTGCTCGCCCCTCTACCCCCGTCGATGCCCCGACAGACGATTTACAGGCGTTTATAAAGCTCGTGTCACGTTGCGGGCGAGTGCTTCCCTCTCCGCCCCAGAGAACGCGCCACCAGGCGCTGATTTTTACCCCCCGCAAAAGCGCAGACGCTTGTGTGTGATAAATTGTTATCACCGTGCGCCAACGAGAAGTGATAAATATTTATCTTGTCTCGTTGTCGGCGGGTGATAAGATATTATCTCCGCGTTCAAGGAACTGACGATGCGCCTCCATGTGATCTGCCACGGCAAGAAGACCACGATTTCCATAGACGACATTCTTATGGACTACCTTGGAGCTTGGCTTGTCGAAGATGAGCCGAAGCTGCATGCCAAGGCCAAGACGCAGCATACGTGAATCGCCCCGGGTTTCCTAGACAGCCCCGAGCTTCATGAAATACTGTTTTTCA
>NZ_MDUX01000049.1 GCF_014736495.1 Candidatus Dactylopiibacterium carminicum | reverse complement strand
TGAAAAACAGTATTTCATGAAGCTCGGGGCTGTCTAGGAAACCCGGGGCGATTCATACGTCGATTTATTGGCCGGGGGAATAGTGTCATCGATTGATTGCTCGGCAGTTGCAATTTTGCCTCTTGTGCGCGGTGTTTTACGTTCTGCCGCTGATGGTGCTGCAGTGTCTGGCGCGACAGCACATCTGCGCGCCCAGCATGGCAGTAAAACAATCATCAGCAGCACCACAACTGATTCTTCCGGCGAATACGCCCTGGCGGCGCTCACTGCGGGGCGCTACGTGCTTGAGATCACAGACCCGCGCTCCGGCGCTGATCGCTCGCTGATCGAGCAGCCCGTGCTTTCGCTTGATGCGGACCTTGAGCTTGAAAACACGCTCTGGCCCATCGGCACCGCTCAAACGCTCGGCCCTGGCAACGTAACTACAACCGCAGCCGTGGCTGCCGATCTTGTCGCTGTCATCGTCTGGGGCGACAAACGCGTGTACGCGACAGTAGAGCCCGATGCCGCCGGCGACTGGAGCATTGAGGTCCCGCCTGGGCAATACGGCATCATGTATTTCGCGGCGAATGGCCGGCCCGTGATCCACGGCCCCTACACGATCACGGCCTGACCCATGGCCTACATCCCGCCGATCATTGAAACGCCGGTAGTGCTGCAGGGTGGCTATGTCATCCCTGCTATCAGCACGCCGGTTGTGCTCGAGGACGGCGGCAGTACGCCGGCGCTGATCACCGGCACGCTTGCGGCAACGCTGCCCGCACTAGAGCTCACCCTCAGCTGCACAGTCGCCGCGCAGATCGGCATTGCTGCTGGGCTGGCTGTCGATCTGCCGATCCCGTTACCGGCGCTCACGTGCGATGCCGCCGGCGAGTTCCGGATCACCTACATTGGCGCGCTGGTGGTCGAACTGCCGCCGCCCGAGCTGCCGACACTCACGTGCGCAGCAGTAGCACAGCTCGGCATCGCCGCAGCAGCGGTGGCCACGCTGCCAGTCGTGGCCTTGCTTGCGCTCTCATGCACAGCAGCGGGTGAGCGAGACAACGCATTGCCCGACGCGGATGGCGTCGGCACCACTGCCCGCCATCAACACGCCCGACCGTCCGCATCCGGCGCGGCCACTGCGCAGCAACACATGATCGCCACGGCTGCCGCCGGCCACACGCTGCACGCCCACGGCCTGCCCGTAGGGAGCGCCACGCGCACCACCCACACCCACGCCCAACAACTGCGCCGCGCCGCACGCCAACGCCACACCCACGGCATCCCGCTCGCCGCCGGCAGCCGCGCGGTGCAAGCCAACACACTGCCGCTGCACCGGCCCACGCGCGCGCAGCACGCTCACGGCTTGCCGCTCTGCAACGGCGCTGCCGCCAGGCAAACCAACACGCTCAGCCCTGGCCTGCACCTCGGCCTACCGCATCAGCAGGCTAGATCGGCCAGCAAAGGCAGCTCGGCTCGAAACCATCAGGGCAAGCCCGCTACTACCCGCCTGGTCCTGCTCTGGCAACACGGTGAGCTGCCGCAGCCCGGCCGCTGGTGGCCCTGGTACGAACCGCCAGCGCTCGGTATCGGTGTCGTGCTGCAAAGCCCCTACACCCCGCGCCCGCTTCGCTGCCGAGTCGTGCTCGGCCCCGGCTACGAGATCCAGCCGCCATGCCCCATCGATCCCGACGAGCCCGGGATCGTCATCCCAACGCAAAGGACATACATCGTGATCAACTCTGTCTCGTTGCGCCGCGTCGATACTGATGTAGCAATCCAGCCGCTAGCCTTGGATATCGGAATTGATGCCGACGGCTGGGTAGCAGATTTCAGTGCGTCTATCGCGTTTGATGAATGGCCAGCTCTTGCCGCCGAAAACGGTGAGCCATTGGAATTGGAGGCCGTGATCAACGGGCAGTCCTGGCGCCTGCTTGCTGAAGGGGCGCCAAGCCGTTCGCGCACTTTTGGTCAGACAAGCGTACAGATCAAGGGGCGTGGTTTGGCGGCTTGGCTGGATGCGGATTATGCAGATCTGGTCAACGTTGTGAGCGGCGCGGAACGGACAGCGCAGCAGCTCATGGCTGATTGCCTTGCCATCAACGGCGTGCCGCTCGGATGGTCGCTCAACTGGGGTCTCACTGATTGGGTTGTGCCCGGAAACGCCTGGAGCCACTACGGCACGCCGATTGCCGGTGTGCTCGATGTAGCAAGCGCCGTCGCTGCGATCGTGCAAGCCGATCCAGTCAGCAAGATACTGCACATTCTGCCGCGCTACCCTGTCTTGCCGTGGGAGTGGGCAGACACGCCGCCAGATATCGAGATTCCCCCCAGCATCATCATCGGCGATACGCTTGAGCCCGTGCAGCGGCCCGATTACAACGCGGTCTATGTGAGCGGGCAGGGCGTCGGTATCGTGGCGCGTGTGCTGCGCAGTGGATCCGCGGGTGATCGCATCGCGCCAACCGTGAATCACGCGCTCATCACACATGCGGATGCTGGCCGGCAGCGCGGAGGCGCCATTCTTGCTGATACCGGTCGTCAAGGAAAGGTCAGCATCACGTTGCCGCTGAGTGACGACACGACGCTATTGCAGGTCGGTCAGCTCGCCAGATTTACCGAAGCCGCAGACCCGTGGCGAGGCCTGGTGCGCGGGGTGCGTGTGTCGGCAACGTGGAACAGCGCGCTGACAGTTCGGCAAACCGTGGAATTAGAAAGGCACTACGAATGAACCTCTGGGCTTCAATTCAGAGCTGTGCTGCCGGGCGATCCGCTACGCATCGGCACAGTGACCGAGATCAACATAGGCACGGGCGTCAGCGCCCTCACGTTGCTCGATGGAGCAACGATCCTTGCGCGCGGCACAAACGTGCCCGAAGGCAGTAAAGCCTACGTTCGCGCAGGCCTCATCGAGGGCCCGGCGCCGGATTTGGCGGAGGTTGAGATTGTGGTTTGAGAGGCGCCGAAAGCTGTCTCACAGGTCAGCAGCAAGCCCAAACAAAACAACGGCTTAATTTTTCTAAACCGATCACAAAGTGAGACAGCAAAGGAAACTTAAGCCGTTGTTTTTACTTTTGGAATTCGTGGTGGGCGGTACTGGGCTCGAACCAGTGACTTCGTCCGTGTGAAGGACGCGCTCGTACCAACTGAGCTAACCGCCCGATTTCAGCGTCACCAAAAGGCAGCGCTGAATCAAGAGAGCCAGAATTATAGGCACGTTTTTTTCGCGCGTCAAAGGGGTTGATCGCTTAAAATGGCGTCTTCCCGTTCTGATTTGGGTTTTCGTGTCATGACCACGCCTGTCCGCACCCGCTTTGCTCCCAGCCCCACCGGTTATCTGCATATCGGTGGTGCGCGTACTGCACTGTTTTCATGGGCTTTCGCACGTCGACACGGAGGCCAGTTCGTGCTGCGCATCGAGGATACCGATGTGGCGCGCTCCACACCGGCCGCCGTGCAGGCGATCCTCGACGGCATGCAGTGGCTGGGGCTTGAACATGATGAAGGCCCGTTCTATCAGATGCAGCGCATGGATCGCTACAAGGAGGTGCTCCAGCAGATGCTGGCGGCCGGCAGCGCCTATCTTTGCTACACCACCCCCGAGGAACTGGAGAGCATCCGCGAGGCGCAGCGTGCGCGTGGCGAGAAGCCGCGTTACGACGGGCGCTGGCGCCCCGAGCCGGGCAAGACCCTGCCCGGGATCCCAGCCGGGGTTCAGCCCGTGGTGCGTTTCCGCAATCCGGTGGAGGGCGCCGTAGGCTGGGACGATCTGGTCAAGGGACACATCGAGATCGCCAACGCGGAGCTGGATGACCTGATCATCGCCCGCCCGGATGGCACTCCGACCTACAACTTCTGCGTGGTGGTCGACGATTTGGACATGGGCATCACCCATGTGATCCGGGGGGATGACCACGTGAACAACACGCCGCGTCAGATCAACATCCTGCGTGCCCTGAATGCTCCGGTGCCGGCGTATGCGCACCTGTCGATGATCCTGGGCGACGACGGGCTGAAGCTTTCCAAGCGTCGCAACTCGGTGGCGGTGACGGATTTCGACGAGAAAGGCTATCTGCCGGAGGCGATCATCAATTATCTGGCGCGTCTGGGCTGGAGCCATGGCGATGACGAGGTCTTTTCGCGTGAGCAGTTCGTCGAATGGTTCGATCTGGATCACATCACACCTTCGGCCGCTCAGTTCAATACCGAGAAACTCAACTGGCTCAACGCCCACTACATCAAGCAGGCAGCGCCGGCCAGGCTGACCGCCGATATTGCCGGACGACTGACCGCGCGCGGCATCAGTCTGGAAGGTGGGCCGGATCTCGAAGCCGTGTTGCTGCTCTATCGCGAGCATGTCAGCACGCTGGTGGAGCTGGCCGATGCGGTCGCGCCGTATTTCAGCCAGCCGCAGATCGATGAGGCGTTGGCTGCACAGCATCTGGGTGGCGCAGCATCTGCCGCGCTTGCCGCGTTGCGTGGCAAGCTCGAAAGCGTGGCCTGGGAGAAGACGGCGCTTTCCGCGGCGATCAAGGAAACCTGCACAGAGCAGGGGCTGAAGATGCCGCAGGTGGCGATCCCCCTGCGCGTGAAGCTGCTGGGTGTGCCGCAGACGCCTTCCATCGATGCCGTGCTGGAAGTGTTGGGGCGCGATCGGGTGCTGGCCCGTCTGGGGTGATGGCCATGAAGCACGTGCCCATCTGGCAGTGCGGCCGTTTCCGCTTGAGTTTCGAGCGGCCGGCGATCATGGCCATCATCAATGTCACGCCGGATTCGTTTTCGGGCGACGGCCTGAGTGGCAATGTGGATGCGGCGCTGCGCCAGGCTGAGCAGGCGTTGAGCGAAGGTGCGAGCATCCTGGATGTGGGCGGGGAATCCACTCGTCCCGGTTCGGCTGCCGTCAGCGAAGCAGAGGAGCTGGCACGCGTGATTCCGGTTGTGGAGGCGCTCGCCAGGCTGGGGGTGCCGGTGTCGGTGGATACGCTCAAGCCTGCGGTGATGCGTGAATCCATCCGTGCAGGTGCCGCGATCATCAATGACATCAACGCCTTGCGCGAGCCGGGTGCGCTCGAGGCGGTCGCGGCATCGGATGCCGGCGTATGCCTGATGCACATGCAGGGCGAGCCGCGCACCATGCAGCAAGCCCCGGTCTATGGCGACGTGGTGGCGGACGTGGATGCTTTTTTGCAGACGCATGCGGCTGCCGTGTTGCGAGCGGGTGTGGCCGCTGAGCGGATCTGTCTGGACCCCGGCTTCGGCTTCGGCAAGACGCTGGCGCACAATCTGGCGCTCTTCCGGGCGTTACCGCGTTTCGTGGCGCAGCCCTACCCGGTATTGGTGGGGGTTTCACGCAAATCCATGCTGGGGGCGCTGACCGGGCGCGAAGTCGGCCAACGCATGCCGGCGAGCATCACGGCTGCCGTACTTGCAGCACAGCGTGGCGCGGCGATCCTGCGTGTGCATGATGTGGCTGCCACGCGGGATGCGCTGACGGTGTGGGCGGCCATCGATGACGCAGAGGCACGCTGAACAATCGAACATGCAGGCGGCCAAAGTGCTGCCGCGAGATCCCGAGGAGACTTGAATGGCACGCAGGTACTTTGGCACTGACGGCATTCGTGGCCGTGTGGGTAATTTTCCGATCACGCCGGATTTCGTCATGCGTCTGGGCTACGCCGCAGGCAAGACGCTGGTGGCGCGCGAGAAGCTGCAGCCCGGCGAGCAGCCGGCGGTGCTCATCGGCAAGGACACGCGGATTTCCGGCTACATGCTGGAAGCCGCGCTGGAAGCCGGCTTTGCCGCTGCAGGCGTGCATGTGATTCTTGCCGGGCCGATTCCCACGCCCGCGGTGGCGTACCTGACACGCGCCCTGCGTCTTCAGGCAGGGGTGGTGATCTCTGCCTCGCACAATCCGTATTACGACAACGGGATCAAGTTCTTTTTTGCCATGGGCACCAAGCTGCCGGACGCCATGGAGGAGGAGATCGAGCGCCATCTCGACGAGCCCATGGGCTGCGCCGAGTCGGCTCACTTGGGGCGCGCGCGTCGGATCGAGGATGCGGCCGGGCGCTACATCGAATTCTGCAAGAGCACCTTTCCCAACGAACTGGATCTGCGCGGATTGAAGATCGCGCTGGATTGCGCCAATGGCGCGGCTTACCACATCGCGCCCAAGGTGTTTCATGAGCTGGGCGCCGAGGTGGTGAGTGTGGGCGTGGGGCCCAATGGTCTGAACATCAACGAAGGCGTCGGCGCCACGGAACCGGCCAGCCTGCGGGAGGCCGTGCTGAAGCGGGGGGCCGATCTGGGGATCGCGCTGGATGGTGACGGCGATCGTGTGCTGATGTGCGATCGTGCGGGCGCGCTCTACGATGGCGACAAGCTGATCTACGTCATCGCGCGCAAGCAGCAGGCGGAGGGGCGGTTGTCCGGTGTGGTCGGTACCTTGATGAGCAATCTCGGCTTCGAGCACGCCATCGGCCGCCTTGGAGTGCCTTTCCATCGTGCCAAGGTGGGGGATCGTTACGTGCTGGAGCAACTGCTGGAGCATGGGCACAAGCTGGGCGGCGAGAATTCCGGCCACATTCTCTGTCTGGACCGCCACACCACGGGTGACGGCATCATCTCGGCATTGCAGGTGCTCGCGGCCTTGCGCGAGCGTGGTCAGACGCTGGCCGAAGCCTGCGCCGATCTGGTGTTCTACCCGCAACGCCTGATCAATGTGCGCATGAAAGCGGGGTTCGACTGGAAATCCGACGCCGGTATCTCAGCCGCCGTGTCGGATGCCGAAACCGAGCTGGGGCAGGGCGGGCGTGTATTGCTGCGTCCCTCGGGCACGGAGCCTCTGTTGCGGGTGCTGGTGGAAGGGGCAGATGGCGTGCAGGTGGAACGACTGGCACGCATGATCGCCGAGGCTGTGACGCGTGCGGCGGAGTGATGAGGTGCGGTTTGTTACAGAGAAATTGCGAATGTAACAATGATGTAACAGAACCGTAATATGCTCCGGCGCTTGTCTGGCGCGTCGAGTCGTGCAGGTAGAAATGTCTTCTCTGGGGCAATGTCGTCGCCAAGCTTGTGAGTGTCGTGTTTTTTGTTATGCGCCAGGAGCGTATCTGATGATTTTTCCCAGGATGGCCTTTCTGCTTTGCGTATGCGCGATGGGGCTGGCTTCGGCAGGCGTCCGTGCGCAAAGCGTGGTCCGGGTGGATGGTTCGTCAACCGTGTTCCCGATCTCCGAGGCCGCGGCGGAAGATTTCCAGATTGCACGTCGTGAAAAGCGCTTGCGCGTGACCGTGGGGATGTCGGGTACGGGGGGTGGCTTCAAGAAGTTCTGCATGGCCGATGCTTCCTTGCGTGTCGATGTCACGGGGGCTTCCCGTCCGATCTCCACCGGAGAGATGGCCGCCTGCCGGGCTGCCGGCATCCGGTTCATCGAACTGCCCATTGCCTTTGATGCGGTGACCATTGTGGTCAGCAAGCGCAATCCGCTCGAGAGCATCTCCATCGAAGATCTGAAGAAGATCTGGGAGCCTGCAGCCCAGGCGAAAATCTTCAACTGGAGGCAGGTCAATCCCGCCTTTCCTGATCGCGCGCTGAAGCTCTACGGTCCGGGCACGGATTCCGGGACTTTCGAATACTTCACCGAGGCTGCCGTGGGCCGGGTCAAGGCTTCGCGTGGCGATTACACCGCGTCCGAAGACGACAACGTGGTGGTGCAGGGGGTTTCGCGCGACAACAGCGGCCTGGGCTATCTGGGCTATGCCTACTACGCAGAGAACACCGACAAGCTCAAGGCACTGGCGATCTCCCCGGCGGTGGGCAAGCCGGCGGTATTGCCTTCCGAACAGAGCGTGATGGATGGCAGCTATGTCCCGATGTCACGCCCGATCTTCATCTACGTGAATGCCGAGGCGGCTGGAAAGCGGCCGGAAGTCAGGGATTTTGTCGAGTTTTATCTGAAGCATGCCGGGGCGTTCGCCCGCGAGGTGAAGTACGTACCGCTGCGAGATGTCGACTACGCGCAGGTACTGGAGAATTTCGGCAGGCTACGTACGGGAACGGCCTTCGAGGGCCATAGCGAAATCGGCGTGAAGGTTGCCGAATTGCTCAAGCGCGAAGTGAAGGAATGATGTCCCGCGCCATTTCCGGATGTTTCTTGTGTGCGGGCCCGCTGAGCGCGGCCGTCCGTTGCGGAGAGTGAGAGTCTCATGAGTGTGGTTAGTGATCGGTTGAAACGCAGCCGGGTACGCAATCTGCGCGAATTCGGCGTGGAAACGCTGCTCTTTCTTGCTGCGTTCGTTTCGGTGGTGGTGACGCTGGGGATCGTCTACATCCTGATCTCCGAGTCGTTGCAGTTCTTCCAGCATGTCTCACTGGTCGATTTCTTCACCGATACGCAATGGACGCCGCTGTTCGCGGACGCCCACTACGGCATCCTGGTACTGATCTCCGGCACGCTGACCAGCTCTGCCGTGGCGCTGGCGGTGGCTTTGCCGCTGGGGACGGTGGTGGCGATCTATCTTTCCGAGTTCGCGTCGTTTCGCGTGCGCGAAGCTGCCAAGCCCGTGCTGGAGCTGCTGGGTGGCATCCCGACCATCGTTTTTGGCTATTTCGCATTGATCACGGTGACACCTCTGTTGCAGAAGATCTACCCGGACCTGCCGGGCTTCAACATCCTCTCCGCCGGTCTGGTGATGGGCGTGATGATCGTCCCCTACGTCAGCTCACTGGCTGAGGACGCGATGCGCGCCGTGCCCATGGCCTTGCGCGAGGGATCGTATGCGATGGGTGGCACCCGCCTGCAGACTGCCCTGCGCGTAGTGTTTCCGGCGGCCTTTTCCGGGGTTGCCTCGGCTTACGTACTGGCGATCTCGCGGGCTGTGGGTGAAACCATGATCGTCACCGTGGCCTCCGGTAGCCAGCCCAACCTGACTTTCAATCCCGCCGAATCGGCGATGACGCTGGCCTCCTATATCGCTGGCGTGTCGCAGGGTGACTTGCCGCACGACTCCATTGGCTACCAGACCATCTTCGCTGCCGGGCTGACACTGTTTGCGCTGACCCTGGCGCTGAACATCTTCGGTCACTGGATGCGCAAGAAGTATCGCGAGGTTTACTGACATGCAAGAACCCGATCTGCTGGCCATTCGAGCCATCATCACGCGCCATAAACGCTGGGATTTGTTCTTTGGCGTACTCGGCATTTGTTGTCTGATGGTTGGTGTGCTGACCCTGGTGGCGCTTTTTGTCGACATGTGGAGCAGTGGGGCTGAGCGCCTCAGTCTGGACTTCCTGAGCAGTTTCCCGTCGCGCAGGGCCGGGCAGGCCGGCATTCTGGCTGCCTGGGTGGGTTCCGTGCTGGTGATGCTGGTGACGGCTTCCTTTGCCATCCCGCTAGGTGTGGCGGCAGGCGTCTACCTGGAAGAGTACGCACCGAAGAACTGGCTGACCGACATCATCGAGATCAACGTTTCCAATCTCGCAGGTGTTCCATCCATCGTGTATGGCCTGCTCGGGCTGGGGATGTTCGTCTACACCTTCGGGTTGGGGCGTAGCATCCTGACTGCGGGCCTGACCCTGGCGCTGCTGATCCTGCCCGTGGTGATCGTGGTCACGCGCGAAGCCATCCGTGCCATTCCGCAGATGATTCGTGAAGCTTCGTATGCCTGTGGTGCGACCACCTGGCAGACCGTGCGCGACCACATCGTGCCGTATTCGAGCGCCGGCATCCTGACCGGGGTGATCATCGGCATGGCGCGCGCCATCGGTGAGACGGCGCCCTTGATCGTGGTGGGGGCTGTGACCTTCATCGCCTACCTGCCGCCGGTGCCTTTCACGGGTGAGCCTGCGGCTGGGCTTTTCGACTGGGCTCGCGAGGCCTTCACCGTGCTGCCGATCCAGATGTTCAACTGGACTGCGCGCCCGGATGCGGCATTCCATGCCAATGCGGCGGCGGGGCTGGTCCTCGTAGCCATGACGGTGGGCATGAATGCCCTGGCGATCTGGCTGCGCTACCGGCTGCGCAAGAACATCAAGTGGTAGGCCTCTCTCCCACACGAATCCATCCTGAGACGATCGACATGATTGCGAACAACGTTGCCAAGAGCGAGCCTGCCAGCATCAAGGCCGAGGTGAAGAACTTCAACTTCCACTACGGTGCCTTCCATGCGTTGAAGAATATCAACATGCCCATCCATGAGCGCAAGGTCACTGCGCTGATCGGTCCTTCCGGGTGTGGCAAGTCGACACTGCTGCGCTCCTTCAACCGCATGCATGACCTCTACCCCGGCAACCGCTATGAGGGCGAGATCCTACTGCAGCCCGACAATACCAATCTGCTGGATCCGCAGGTGGATCCGATCGAAGTGCGCATGCGCATCTCGATGGTGTTCCAGAAGCCCAACCCCTTTCCCAAGTCGATCTATGAGAACGTTGCCTATGGGCTGCGTATCCGTGGTGAGAACAGCCGTGCCGTGCTCGATGAGAAGGTCGAAAGTGCACTGCGCGGTGCGGCGTTGTGGGACGAGGTCAAGGATCGCCTAAACAGTCTCGGGGCCAACCTCTCGGGTGGTCAGCAGCAGCGGCTATGTATTGCCCGCGCACTGGCGACAGACCCCGAGATCATCCTGTTTGACGAGCCGACCTCCGCACTGGACCCGATCGCCACGGCCAGCATCGAGGAACTGGTGACCGAACTGAAGAATAAGGTCACGATCCTCATCGTTACGCATAACATGCAGCAAGCTGCCCGCGTCTCGGATTTCACCGCTTACATGTATCTGGGTGAGATGGTGGAATTCGGCGTGACAGACCAGATGTTCATCAAGCCGCAAAAGAAGCAAACCGAGGATTACATCACCGGCCGGTTCGGCTGAATTCCGGATGGCAGACAGGGGCACGAAAACCTTGTTGACCTGTTCGATGGGTGTTTCTATAATTATCGTCTTTCCAAACAGCGAAACGTGCTCCGATCATGGGTAGTTTCTGGTTGAGTCTTTTGCTTGTGCTGCATATCCTTGTCGGGTGTGCCGTCATTGGCTTCGTGCTGCTTCAGCACGGCAAGGGGGCTGACATGGGTGCTGCCTTCGGTAGTGGGGCGTCCGGCAGTCTGTTTGGCGCAACCGGTTCGGCGAACTTCCTCAGTCGCTCGACCGCTGTTCTGGCTACCATTTTTTTCATCACCAGTCTGGCGCTGAGTTATTTCGCCAGTGGTTTTGATTGGCGTGGTCCCAGTGATCTGATGGAATCCGTGGCGCCCACCCAGGCGCCGGTGACAATCGAGGCTTCCGCGCCTGCCGCGTCTCAAGAGATTCCCAAGTAAGTTTGCTGTAGTGACGGGGTTGATGTAGAGTCAGATCTGCATCTCCCGCAAGTGGTAAAGCCGTGCCGACGTGGTGAAATTGGTAGACACGCCATCTTGAGGGGGTGGTGGCGCAAGCCGTATGAGTTCGAGTCTCATCGTCGGCACCATAATTCGAAAAACATTGAAGATTTGCCCGCCTACCCAGCGGGCGTTTTTCGATGGGCAGTGCAAGTACAGAGTACAGAGAGGAATAAGCAGTAATGCTGAATAACTATTTTCCTGTCCTGCTGTTCATCATCGTCGGCCTCGCCATCGGTTCCGCGCCGATGGTCATGGGCCGTCTGCTGGCACCCAACAGACCAGACCCACAAAAGCTCTCTCCCTACGAGTGTGGATTTGATGCCTTCGAAGAAGCGCGGATGCGCTTCGACGTACGCTACTATCTGATCGCAATTCTTTTCATTCTGTTCGACCTTGAGGTGGCATTCCTGTTGCCTTGGGCCGCTGTTGCAAAGGAATTGGCGAGCGACGACGCGGTTCGTCTGTTCGGGTTCTCTGGAATGTTCGTGTTTCTCGGGATTCTCGAAATCGGATTTTTGTACGTCTGGAAGAAAGGCGCGCTCGACTGGGACTGATCCGTCCCTTTCATTCCTCCTTTTGACTAGGCGCCCGCATGACTGAGAGGGGCGCTCTGTGAGCATCGAAGGTGTATTCCGCGAAGGCTTCGTCACTACATCGCTAGACAGCGTCATCAACTGGACGCGTACCGGCTCGCTGTGGCCTGTGACCTTTGGTCTGGCCTGCTGTGCGATCGAGATGATCCACGCTGGCTGTTCTCGCTATGACCTGGACCGCTTCGGCGTGATGTTCCGGCCAAGTCCGCGTCAGTCGGATCTCATGATCGTGGCCGGCACGCTGTGCAACAAAATGGCGCCCGCACTGCGTCGCGTGTACGACCAGATGGCCGAACCGCGATGGGTCATCTCCATGGGTTCCTGTGCCAACGGCGGCGGCTACTACCATTATTCCTACTCCGTGGTGCGCGGCTGTGACCGCATCGTGCCGGTGGACGTCTATGTGCCGGGCTGTCCGCCCACGCCCGAGGCGCTCATCTACGGCATCATGCAACTGCAGAACAAGATCCGCCGCACCAGCACCATCGCGCGCGGGGAGGCTGCCTGATGCGCCGCCTCGACCAACTTGCCGCCGCCCTGCGCGAACAGCTCGGCGCCCATGCCGATACCCTAGTCGAGGATCTGGGCGAGCTCACGCTGACCCTGCCGGCTTCAGCATTGCTGGAAGTGGCCGCACTGCTGCGGGACGACGAGGCGCTCGCGTTTTCCGAGCTCCTGGATCTGTGCGGCGTGGATTACGCGGGCTATGGCGGCAGCCGGACCTGGCCGGCACGCTATGCCAGCGTGTCGCATCTGTTGTCGATCAGGCATAACTGGCGCTTGAGGCTGCGCGTCTTCGCGCCCGATGATTCCCTGCCGGTGCTGCCTTCCCTGTGCGGTGTCTGGCCCTCGGCGAACTGGTTCGAGCGCGAGGCCTTCGATCTCTTCGGTATCCTCTTCGAGGGGCATCCGGATCTGCGCCGCATCCTCACCGATTATGGCTTCATCGGTCATCCGTTCCGCAAGGACTTCCCGGTCTCGGGCTTCATGGAAATGATCTACGACGAAGAACAGGGGCGGGTGATCTATCAGCCCGTCACCATCGCGCCGCGGGAGAACACCCCGCGCATCGTGCGCGAGGAGAGCTACGGAGGCGGCCGTGGCTGAGCTGCAGAACTACACCATCAACTTTGGTCCGCAGCACCCCTCGGCGCACGGTGTGTTGCGCCTGATCCTCGAACTTTCAGGCGAGGAAGTGGTGCGCGCCGATCCACATATCGGCTTGTTGCACCGAGGTACCGAGAAGCTTGCCGAAACGCGTACCTGGATCCAGTCCGTGCCTTACATGGATCGCCTGGACTACGTCTCGATGATGAGCAACGAGCACGCCTACTGCATGGCGATCGAGCGGCTGCTCGGAATCGAAGTACCGTTGCGCGCGCAGTACATTCGCGTGATGTTCGACGAGATCACACGCATCCTGAACCACCTGCTCAACATCGGCACGCATGGTCTGGACATTGGTGCGATGACCATGGTGCTCTACACCTTCCGCGAGCGCGAAGACCTGATGGACGCCTACGAGGCGGTGTCGGGCGCGCGCATGCATGCGGCCTATTATCGGCCGGGCGGCGTCTACCGCGATCTGCCCGAGCAAATGCCGAAGTACCAGGCCAACAAGTTCAAGGACGCCGCTGCTGTCGGCAGGCTGAATGCCGCACGCGAAGGTTCGCTGCTCGATTTTCTGGAAGACTTCACGGCTCGCTTCCCGGCCTGCGTGGATGAGTACGAAACCCTGCTTACTGACAACCGCATCTGGAAGCAGCGCACTGTGGGCGTCGGTGTGGTGACTCCCGAGCGGGCCCAGGCGCTGGGCTTTTCGGGGCCGATGCTGCGCGGCTCTGGCATCGTCTGGGATCTGCGCAAGAAACAGCCCTATGAAGTCTATGATCGGGTAGATTTCGACATCCCCGTGGGTCGCAACGGCGACTGCTACGACCGCTATCTCGTGCGCATCGCCGAGATGCGCGAGAGCAACCGCATCATCCGCCAGTGCATCGACTGGCTGCGTGCCGATTTTGCCAAGGGCGCCGGTCCGGTGATCACCGAGAGTCACAAGGTTGCCCCGCCTTCGCGCGAGAAGATGAAGGGCAACATGGAAGAGCTGATCCACCATTTCAAGCTCTTCACCGAAGGCATGCATGTGCCCGAAGGCGAGGTCTACGCCGCAGTGGAGCACCCCAAGGGAGAATTCGGCGTCTATGCCATTTCGGACGGAGCAAACAAGCCCTGGCGTCTGAAGCTGCGCCCGCCGGGCTTTGCCCATCTGGCCGCGATGGATGAGATGGCGCGGGGCCACCTGATTGCTGACGTGGTCGCCATCATCGGAACCATGGATGTGGTGTTCGGCGAGATCGATCGCTGAAGCCATGATACGGAAGTGTCGTCCGCACGGCGCCCCCCGGTAAGCGTGCGGTTTTGACCGAGAGAAGAAAATGCTGAGTCCGCAATCCCTGCTGTTGATAGATCGTGAAGTGGCCAAGTATCCCGCCGACCAGAAGCAATCGGCGGTGATGGCGGCGCTGCGCATCGCCCAGGCTGAGAAACGCTGGCTGGCGCCAGAGACCATCGAATTCGTCGCAAAGTATCTTGGCATGCCGACAATGGCCGCCTACGAGGTCGCCAGCTTCTACAACATGTACGACCTGCAGCCGGTCGGCGCGCACAAGATCACCGTTTGTACCAACCTGCCTTGCGCGCTGTCGGGGGGCTCGGAAGCGGCGGAATACCTCAAGACAAAGCTCGGCATCGATTTCAACGAAACCACACCGGACGGCAGGTTTACCCTCAAGGAGGGCGAATGCATGGGCGCCTGCGGCGATGCGCCGGTGCTTCTGCACAACAACCACAAGATGTGCTGCCGTATGACGCGCGAAGAAATCGACGGTCTGATCGAGGAACTCTCCAAATGAGCGAGCACAAGCTGATCCTCGCCGATCTGGACGGCGACCGCAGCTGGCGATTGGCCGATTACGCCCAGCGTCGCGGTTACGAGGCGCTGAAGAAGATCGTGGCCGAGAAGATCGCGCCGGACGACATCATCGCCACGCTCAAGACGGCCAATCTGCGCGGGCGTGGTGGCGCGGGCTTTCCCACCGGGCTCAAGTGGAGCTTTATGCCCAAGGCCTACACCGGCCCGAAGTATGTCGTCTGCAATTCCGACGAGGGCGAGCCCGGCACCTTCAAGGACCGCGACATCCTGCGCTACAACCCGCACGCGGTGATCGAAGGCATGATCATCGCTGGCTACACCATGGGCTGCGTGGCCGGCTACAACTACATCCATGGCGAGATCTTCGAGGTCTACGAGCGCTTCGAGGCCGCGCTGGACGAGGCTCGCGCGGCCGGCCTGCTGGGCCGGAACATCCTTGGCTCCGACTTCAGCTTCGAACTCTTCGCCCATCACGGTTATGGCGCCTACGTCTGTGGCGAGGAAACCGGTCTGCTAGAGTCGCTCGAAGGCAAGAAGGGGCAGCCCCGCTTCAAGCCGCCGTTTCCAGCGAGCTTCGGTCTGTACGGCAAGCCGACCACCATCAACAACACCGAGACCTTCGCTTCCGTGCCCTTCATCCTGCGCATGGGTGGCGAAACCTTTCTCAATCTGGGCAAACCCAACAACGGCGGCACCAAGATCTTCTCGGTCTCCGGTCACGTCAATCGTCCGGGCAACTACGAGGTGCAGTTGGGCACGCCGTTCGCCGAACTGCTGGAGATGGCCGGTGGCATGCGTGGCGGCCGCAGGCTCAAGGCGGTGATTCCCGGTGGTTCCTCGGCGCCGGTGCTGTCGGGCGAACTCATGATGGAGCTCACCATGGACTACGACGCCATCGCGAAGGCCGGCTCCATGCTGGGGTCGGGCGCCGTGATCGTGATGGACGAAACCACCTGCATGGTCAAGGCGCTGGAGCGGCTGTCCTACTTCTATTTCGAGGAATCCTGCGGCCAATGCACGCCCTGCCGCGAGGGCACCGGCTGGCTGTATCGCATGATGCGCCGCCTGGAGCACGGCGAAGGCCGCGCCGAGGATCTCGACCTGCTCGACAACGTCGCTGAGAACATCATGGGCCGCACCATCTGCGCGCTGGGGGATGCGGCGGCCATGCCGGTGCGTGGTTTCCTCAAGCATTACCGCGACGAATTCGCCTACCACATCGAACACAAGCGTTGCCTCGTACCCGTGGAATTACAGCGGGAAGGCAGCCGGATTTACGTGCGCCAGGATTGAGCATGCTAGAGATCGAAATCGACGGGCAGAAGGTGGAAGTGGCTCCGGGCAGCACCGTGATGCAGGCCGCGCAGCGGATCGGCAAGCACATCCCGCACTTCTGTTATCACAAGAAGCTTTCCATCGCCGCCAACTGTCGCATGTGCCTGGTGGAGGTGGAGAAGATGCCCAAGGCCGTGCCGGCCTGCGCCACGCCCGTAGCCGCGGACATGAAGGTGCACACGGGCTCCGAGAAGGCAGTCAAGGCGCAGCGTGCAGTGATGGAGTTCCTGCTCATCAACCATCCGCTGGACTGCCCGATCTGCGACCAGGGCGGCGAATGCCAGCTGCAGGATATCGCCGTCGGCTACGGTGGCGGTGAATCGCGTTACCGCGAAGAGAAGCGCGTGGTGTTCAACAAGAAGCTCGGCCCGCTGATCAACACTGACATGACGCGCTGCATCCACTGCTCGCGCTGCGTGCGCTTCGGTCAGGAGATCGCCGGTGTGATGGAGTTAGGTATCGCCCATCGCGGCGAGCACGCCGAGGTGATGGCCTTCGTCGATCGCTCGGTGGATTCCGAGCTCTCCGGCAACGCCATCGATCTGTGCCCGGTCGGCGCGCTGACCTCCAAACCCTTCCGTTTCGGCGCACGCACCTGGGAGCTGGTGCGTCGGCCCAGCGTAAGCCCGCACGATTCGCTGGGCGCGAACCTGCAGGTGCAGGTCAAGCACGACCGCGTGATGCGCGTGCTGCCTCTGGAAAACGAGGCGATCAACGAATGCTGGTTGTCCGATAAGGATCGCTTCTCCTACGAAGGTCTGTATGCCGCCGACCGCCTGACTCGACCGCAGATCAAGCACGACGGTGAATGGCATGAGGTCGACTGGCAGACCGCGCTGGACTACGTGGTACGCACGCTGGGCGACATCCGCAAGGAATATGGCGCGGATGCCATCGGCGCGTTGCTGTCGCCGCACAGCACGCTGGAAGAACTCCATCTCGCGCAGAAACTGGTACGTGGCCTGAGGAGCGAGAACATCGACAGCCGCCTGCGCCAGAACGATTTCTCCGCCGATGGTCGGCGCACGGGCACGCCCTGGCTGGGGCTGCCGCTGGCCGCGCTGAGCACGCTGGATGCCGCGCTGGTGGTCGGTAGTTTCCTGCGCAAGGATCATCCGCTGATGGCCCAGCGCCTGCGCCAGGCGCAGCGCGCTGGCGCGAAGATCTGCCGTGTGAATGCCGTGGCCGATGACTGGCTGATTCCACTGAGCGCCGAGGTGATCGCAGCGCCCGATCGTCTCGCCGCGTCGCTGGCTGCCGTGCTCGCGGCGCTGGCCGAGCAGACCGGGCAGGCGGTCGCCGCATCCTGTCAAGCCGCCGTGGCAGGCATCACTGTGGATGAAGCCGCACGCGGTGTTGCCGCTGCATTGTTGAATGGCGAACGCCGTGCGGTGCTGCTGGGCAATCTGGCCGTGCAGCATCCGAATGCCAGCTCCCTGCAGGTGCTGGCTGCCGAGATCGCGCGGCTGGCCGGTGCGAGCTTCGGTTTTCTCGGTGAGGCAGCCAACACGGTCGGCGCCGCGTTGGCCGGCGCGCAGCCGAGCAAAGGCGGGCGCAACGCCGCCGCCATGCTGCGCGAGCCGCGCAAGGCCTATGTTTTGCTGGGCGTAGAGCCCGAATTCGACTGCGCTGACGGCGTCGCTGCCCGTGCTGCGCTGATGCAGGCCGCGAGCGTGATCCACCTGGGTAGTTTCGTCGGCAGTGCCGCCGAGTACGCCGACGTGTTGCTGCCGATCGCACCTTTCACCGAAACTTCGGGCAGCTTCGTCAATGCCGAGGGCCGGTTGCAATCTTTCAGTGCCGTGGTGCCGCCGTTGGGCGATGCGCGTCCGGGCTGGAAGCTGCTGCGTGTGCTGGGCAATCTGCTCGGTTTGCCAGGCTTCGAGCAAGAGTCGTCTGAGGCCGTGCGTGCCGAAGCGCTGGGTGAGGGCGATCTTGCCACGTGCCTGGATAACGGCCTGGATGGCGTGCAGGCGCGCCTGGATGCGCCGGCACAGGGCTTGCAGCGCATCGCCGAGGTTCCCATCCATTTTGCTGATCCGCTGGCGCGTCGCGCCCCGGCCCTGCAGAAGACGCAGGATGCCGCCGTACCGCAGGCGCGCATCCATCCTGAAACCTTGACAGGCCTGGGCGTCGCGGATGGCGAGGTCGTGCGCTTGCGTGGCAGCGGTGAGGTGAAACTGGTTGCCCGTGTTGACGTTGGAGTGCCCGTCGGCTGTGTACGCGTTGCCGCGGCCCATCCGGCCAGCCTGGCGCTGGGGCCGATGTCCGCTGAACTGAGCGTGGAGCGTGCCTGATGGATCAGATCCTGCAACCCTTCGAAGCCTTCTTCGGTCCGTTCTGGGTCCTGATCTGGACGCTGGTGAAGATCATGATCATCGTCGCGCCGCTGATGGGTGCGGTGGCTTACACCACGCTGGCCGAGCGCAAGGTGATCGGCTGGATCCAGCTGCGCATCGGTCCGAACCGCGTCGGTCCGCTGGGCCTGCTGCAACCGGTGGCCGACGGCGTGAAGCTGCTGTTCAAGGAGGTCATCTCGCCGACCAAGGCCAGCACGCAGCTGTATTTCCTCGGTCCGGTGATGGCGCTGGCGCCCGCGCTGGTGGCCTGGGCCGTGGTGCCTTTCGACGACGGCCTGGTGCTCTCCAACATCAATGCCGGGGTGCTGCTGCTGATGGCGATCACCTCAGTGGAAATCTACGGTGTGATCATCGCCGGCTGGGCCTCCAACTCCAAGTACGCCTTCCTTGGCGCGATGCGGGCCAGCGCGCAGATGATCTCCTACGAACTAGGCATGGGCTTCGCGCTGGTGTGCGTGCTGATGATCTCCGGTTCGCTGAATCTGACCGAAATCGTGCAAGCGCAGGGGCAGGGCTGGTTCGCCGAGCAGGGGCTGGGGTTCCTGAGCTGGAACTGGCTGCCGCTGCTACCGATGTTCCTGGTGTATTTCATCTCCGGCGTGGCCGAGACCAACCGCGCGCCCTTCGACGTGGTGGAGGGCGAATCGGAAATCGTGGCAGGGCACATGATCGAGTATTCAGGCATGAGCTTCTCGCTCTTCTTCCTGGCCGAATACGCCAACATGATCCTCATCTCCACGCTCACCGCACTGTTTTTCCTCGGTGGTTGGCTCTCGCCGGTGGGCTTCCTGCCCGACGGCATCTGGTGGCTGCTCGGCAAGGCCGCTTTCCTGTTGTTCACCTTCCTCTGGGTGCGTGCGACCTTTCCGCGTTTCCGCTATGACCAGATCATGCGTCTGGGCTGGAAGGTGTTCGTCCCGTTGTGCCTGACCTGGATCATGCTGCTCAGCGTCTGGCTTTTCTCGCCGCTGTCCATCTGGAAGTAATCATGGGTGCCGTCAAGGATTTCTTCATCAGCATCGCGCTGGTCGAACTGGTCAAGGGCCTGGCCCTGACTGGCCGGCATATGTTCGCGCGCAAGATCACCACCCGCTACCCGGAAGAGAAGACGCCGCAGAGCCCGCGCTTCCGGGGCCTGCATGCGCTACGTCGCTATCCCAACGGCGAAGAGCGCTGCATCGCCTGCAAGTTGTGCGAAGCCGTCTGCCCGGCACTGGCGATCACCATCGAGTCCGCCCAGCGCGACGATGGCACGCGCCGCACCACGCGCTACGACATCGACCTGACCAAGTGCATCTTCTGCGGTTTCTGCGAGGAAGCCTGTCCGGTGGACGCCATCGTCGAGACCTCGATCATCGAGTATCACGGCGAGAAGCGCGGTGACCTCTACTACAGCAAGCAGATGCTGCTGGCCGTGGGTGACCGTTACGAGAAGGACATCGCTGCCGCGCGAGCGGCCGATGCCCGCTATCGCTGAGACGGGGGACCGGAGACAAAATGAACCTGACCGAGCTTTCCTTCCCCACGCTGTGCTTTTACCTTTGCGCGGCAATCACCGTGGCGGCCGCACTCGGCGTGATCACGGCGAAGAACCCGGTGCATGCCGTGCTCAGCCTGGTGTTGGCCTTCTTCAGCAGCGGCATGATCTGGTTGCTGCTGCAGGCTGAATTTCTCGCCATCTCCATCGTGCTGATCTACATCGGCGTGGTGATGGTGCTGTTCCTGTTCGTGGTGATGATGGTGGACATCAATGCCGCGCGGCTGCGCGACGGCTTCTGGCGCTATCTGCCGGTAGGCCTGGTGGTGGCGGGTGTGATGGTGGCCGAGATGGCGTTGGTGCTCAATGGCCGCTACTTCGGCCTTGCCGCTGTGCCGGCGCCCGAACCTGCGGCAGCGGATTTCAGTAACGTGAAGATGCTCGCGCATCTGCTCTATACCGAGTACGCCTACGCCTTCGAGCTGGCGGCACTGATCCTCACCGTAGGTCTGATCGCGGCGGTGATGCTGACATTCAACAAGCGTGTCGGCAGCAAGCGCGTGGACCCGGCCGATCAGGTGGCGGTGAAGGCGCGCGATCGTTTAGTGATGCATTCGATTCCGGCGGAGAAGGAGCCCGTGGTGGAACCCGTGACCGATGGCAGCGCGGAGGTGCGCTCATGATGGTGCCGCTCTCACATGTGCTCACACTGGGCGCGATCCTGTTCTCGCTGGGCGTGGTGGGCATCTTCCTCAACCGCAAGAACCTGATCGTGCTGCTGATGGCCATCGAGCTGATGCTGCTGGCGGTAAACATCAACTTCGTCGCCTTTTCCACTTATCACGGCGATGCGGCGGGGCAGATCTTCGTGTTCTTCATCCTCACCGTGGCGGCAGCCGAGTCGGCGATCGGCCTGGCCATCCTGGTGGTGCTGTTCCGCAAGCTCCAGTCGATCCATGTCGACGATCTCGACGGTCTGAAGGGATGAGCGTGCAATGACTCCGATGCAACAACTCTACCTGCTCGTTCCGCTGGCGCCGCTGGCGGGTGCCATCCTCGCCGGCCTGTTCGGTCGCCGGATCGGGCGCACAGCCTCACACGTGGTGACCATCCTCGGCGTGGCCGTCGCCTTTGTCGCCTCGCTGTTCATCTATCAGGATGTGGCGGCCGGTAATGTGTTCGAGGGCGCGCTTTACACTTGGGGGCGTGTGGGCGACCTGGCCTTCGAGGTCGGCTTCCTGATCGACAGCCTCACGGTCACCATGATGCTGGTGGTGAGCTTCGTCTCGCTGATGGTGCACATCTACACCATCGGCTACATGAAGGACGATCCTGGCTACCAGCGTTTCTTCAGTTACATCTCGCTGTTCACCTTCTCGATGCTGATGCTGGTGATGAGCAACAACTTCCTGCAGCTGTTCTTCGGCTGGGAAGCCGTGGGCCTCGTCTCCTATCTGCTGATCGGCTTTTGGTATGAGCGTCCGAGCGCGATCTACGCCAATCTCAAGGCCTTCCTGGTCAACCGCGTGGGCGATTTTGGTTTCCTGCTCGGCATCGGTCTGGTCGCGGCTTTCGCCGGCTCTTTGAACTATGCCGAGGTGTTCGCTATGGCGCCGGAGCTGCTCGACCTCACGGTGCCGGCCACCGGCTGGCCGCTGCTGACCGCGATCTGCATCTGCCTGTTCATCGGCGCGATGGGCAAGTCCGCGCAGGTGCCGCTGCACGTCTGGCTGCCCGACTCGATGGAAGGCCCGACACCGATCTCCGCGCTGATCCACGCGGCGACGATGGTCACCGCCGGCATCTTCATGGTGGCGCGGATTTCGCCGCTGTTCGAGCTTTCGCCCACGGCACTCTCCTTCGTGCTGGTGATCGGTGCCACCACGGCCTTGTTCATGGGCCTGCTGGGCATCGTGCAGAACGACATCAAGCGCGTGGTGGCGTATTCCACGCTCTCCCAGCTCGGCTACATGACCGTGGCGCTGGGCGTGTCGGCCTATTCGGCGGCAGTCTTCCACCTGATGACGCACGCCTTCTTCAAGGCCTTGCTGTTCCTTGCCGCCGGCTCCGTGATCATCGGCATGCACCACGATCAGGACATGCGCAACATGGGCGGGCTGCGCAAGTACATGCCGGTCACCTGGCTCACCTCGCTGATCGGCTCGCTGGCGCTGATCGGCCTGCCGCTGTTCTCCGGCTTCTATTCCAAGGACGCGATCATCGAGGCGGTGCGCCACTCGCAGATCCCGGGCGCGGGCTATGCCGCCTTCTGCGTGCTGGCCGGGGTGTTCATCACCGCTTTCTACAGCTTCCGCATGTACTTCCTGGTGTTCCATGGCGAGGAGCGCTTCGGCCATGCCCCTCACGATCATCATGAAGACGCTGCCGACGGGCATCATCACGGCCTGGCGCCGGGGCAGAAACCGCATGAATCGCCTTGGGTGGTCACCGTACCGCTGATACTGCTGGCGATTCCCTCGGTCCTGATCGGTTTCGTGACCATCGAGCCGATGTTGTTTGCCAGTTGGTTCGATGACGTGATCGCTGTACTGCCCGCGCATGACAGCCTGGCCGGCCTGCGCGAGGAGTTCCATGGCGCCTTCGGCATGGCGCTGCATGGGCTGATGACTGCGCCGTTCTGGCTCGCCGCTGCTGGCGTGGTCAGCGCCTGGGCGCTGTATCTGCGCTTCCCGCAGATTCCCGCCCGTATCCGTGCAAGGGTCGAGCCGCTCTATACGCTACTGGAAAACAAGTACTACTTCGACCGTTTCAACGAGGTGGTGCTGGCGGGTGGCTCGCGCTGGCTCGGACGCAGCCTGTGGCGCGGTGGCGACCAGTTGCTGATCGACGGCTTGCTGGTCAATGGCAGCGCGCGCGTGGTCGGCTGGGTGGCACAGGCGGCACGTCTGTTGCAGTCCGGGCTGCTGTATCAGTATGCCTTCTGGGTGATCATCGGCCTGGTGATCCTGCTTGCCCTGTGGTGGCCGGCTCTGCGTCTGGGGGCGCTGTCCTGAGCGGACGATTCGGAAAACAATGATGAACAATTTTCCCTACTTGTTGAGCCTGGCGATCTGGCTGCCCATCCTCGGCGGCCTGCTGACCCTGTGCGCCTCCGCGCCGCGTCATGCGCCACTCGCCCGCCAGATTGGTCTGGCGTTCGCGCTGCTGGGGCTGGCCGTGACGGTGCCGCTGTACACCGGTTTCGACACCGCTTCCGCCGCAATGCAGTTCGTCGAGCACCAGTCCTGGATTCCGTATTTCAACGTGCATTACTCGCTGGGTGTGGATGGCATCTCGATGCCCTTCGTGATCCTCAACAGCTTCATCACGGTGATCGTGGTGGTGGCCTGCTGGAAGTCGGTACAGGTGCGCGTGGCGCAATACCTGGCGGCCTTCCTGATCATGTCGGGCCTCATCAACGGCATCTTCGCCGCGCAGGACGGCGTGCTGTTCTACGTTTTCTTCGAAGCCTCGCTGATCCCGCTGTATCTGGCCATCGGCATCTGGGGCGGCGAGCGCCGCGTATACGCGGCGATCAAGTTCTTCCTTTACACGTTGGCCGGTTCGCTGCTGATGCTGCTGGCTTTCATCTTCTTTTTCCAGCGCTCTGGAAGCTTCGATCTGGCCGAATGGCAGGCGTTGCCGCTGGACCTGCGCAGCCAGACCTGGGTGTTCTGGGCGCTGTTCGCCTCCTTCGCGGTGAAGGTGCCGATGTGGCCAGTGCATACCTGGCTGCCCGATGCCCACGTCGAGGCGCCCACCGGCGGTTCGGTGGTGTTGGCGGCTATCGCGCTGAAGCTTGGTGCCTACGGCTTTCTGCGGTTCTCGCTGCCGGTGACGCCGGATGCCGCGCAGGCGATGGCGCCGATCCTGATCGCGCTGTCGCTGGTGGCCGTGGTCTACATCGGTTTCGTGGCCATCGTGCAGGCCGACATGAAGAAGCTGGTGGCTTATTCGTCGATTTCGCACATGGGCTTCGTAACCCTGGGCTTCTTCATCTTCAATCCGCTGGGCATGGAAGGCGCGATCGTGCAGATGATCTCGCACGGTTTCGTTTCCGCCGCGATGTTCCTTTGCATCGGCGTGCTGTATGACCGTCTGCACAGCCGCAGGATCGCCGATTACGGTGGCGTGGTGCACGTGATGCCACGCTTTGCTGCGCTGTTCATGCTGTTTGCCATGGCCAATGCGGGGTTGCCGGGCACCAGCGGATTCGTCGGCGAATTCTGGGTGATCCTGGGGGCCGTGCAGCACAACTTCTGGGTAGGCTTCGCCGCCGCGACCACGCTGATCCTCGGCGCTTCCTACACTCTGTGGATGTACAAGCGCGTGATCTTCGGGCCGCTGGTGAAGCCGGCGATCCAAGCCTTGTCCGATCTCGATCGGCGCGAGCTGGCGATGCTCGGCGTACTTGCCGCGTGCGTGCTGGCCATGGGCCTGTATCCCGCGCCAGTGGCGGAGGTGATGCACGTCAGCGTCGAGGGACTGCTGAGCCATGTGACGGCCGGCAAGCTGTGAGCGGACCAACGATCAGGTAATCAGGCACATGATGGAATTCCAGATCCCCAATTTCCTGCCCGCGCTCCCCGAGATCGTAGTGGCGGTGTTCGCCCTGTTGGGCCTGCTGTTCGTCGCCCTGCAGCGCAAGTCGGAAGGGTCCGCCTTCTGGATGGCGCAGCTGGCTTTGTGGAGCGGCGCGTTTTTTTCGCTCTGTCTGGGACGCAGCCCGGCGGATTTGTTCGAGGCACTGCGATCTGCTGGTTCAGGTTTCGAGGTGTTGCGCAATCTCGGTGAGATCCTCGTGGTCTGGGTGGGCAGTTCCGAGTCGACGTGGACCTTCAGTCAACTCTATCAGACCGATGCGCTCGGTGAGCTGCTCAAGGCCGCAGCCTGCATGGCCGTGGCGCTGGGGCTGATCTATGGCCGCCGCTACATGCGCGAGCGCAAGCTGGATAGCGGCGAGTACTACCTGCTGGTGCTGTTCGCTACCCTGGGCGTGATGGTGCTGGCGTCCGCCGGCAGTTTGCTGACGATCTACATCGGCCTCGAACTGTTGTCGCTGTCGTCCTACGCGCTGGTGGCGATCAATCGCAACGAACTGCGCTCCACCGAAGCGGCGATGAAATACTTCGTGCTCGGCGCGCTGGCGTCGGGTCTGCTGCTGTATGGCATGTCGATGATCTATGGCGCGACGCAGACGCTGGTGCTGCTCGACCTCATCCATGCGATGGATCAGGCTGCCGGTGTCAACCAGACCGTGCTGCTCTTCGGGCTGGTGTTCGTGGTCGCCGGCGTGGCCTTCAAGCTCGGTGTGGCGCCTTTCCACATGTGGGTGCCTGATGTATATGAAGGCGCGCCCAGTTCGATCACCCTGTTCCTGGCATCGGCGTCCAAGATCGCGGCCTTCGTGATGGCCTGCCGGCTTTTGGCGCAGGGGCTTTGGGGGCTGATCGAACACTGGAAGCTGATGCTGCTGTTGGCCGGCATTGCTTCAATCATGCTGGGCAACCTTGCGGGCATCGCGCAGACCAACTTCAAGCGCATGCTCGCCTATTCCGGCATTTCGCATATGGGTTTCCTGCTGCTGGGGTTTGCGTCGTCTCTACCCGAGCTCACGCGCAATGCGTATTCGGCATCGCTGTTCTACATGCTGACCTATGTGCTGACCACGCTGGCGGCCTTCGGCATCCTGCTTCTGATGACCCGTGAGGGCTACGAGGCAGAGCAGCTCGACGATTTTCGCGGCCTCAACCAGCGCAGTCCCTGGTGGGCGGCGATGATGGCCATCGCTATGTTTTCCATGGCGGGCATTCCGTTCTTCGTGGGGTTCTTCGCCAAATTCTTCGTACTGCAGGCCGTGTGGCAGGCGGGTTATACCTATGTGGCCGTGCTGGCTGTACTGATGTCGTTGATCGGGGCTTTCTTCTACCTGCGTGTGGTCAAACTGATGTATTTCGATGCGCCGGCGGCCGATGCACCTGCGGTGAACGCAGGCTGCCGCTTGAGTGGTGGACTGTTGTCGGCGAACGCGCTGGCGCTTGGGCTGCTGGGGCTTTTCCCGGGTGTCCTGTTGCAACTGTGCGTGGTCGTGGTGCAAGCCTCGCTTGCACCCTGACAGATTTTTGACTCACCCGGGCCGGCATTTGCCGGCCCTTTGTTTTTCAAGGAGCAGGAATGGATGAGGGTCTGATCGAGCGCCGCATCGATGGCGGTGAGGTTTTTCGTGGCAACTGGATCCGTGTGCAGCGTGACCGCATACGCCTGCCGGACGGCAAGGAAGCCACACGTGAGTTTGTTCGGCACCCGGGTGCCTGCGTGATCATTCCGGAGCTGCGGCCCGGTGTGTTGTTGTTCGAGCGGCAATTCCGCTATCCGGTGGGACAGGTCTTCATCGAGCTACCCGCAGGCAAGATCGATCCCGAAGAAGATCTGTTGGATTGCGCACGGCGCGAACTGCTCGAGGAAACCGGCTACACCGCCGGAGTCTGGGAGCATCTGGGCTGCATGCACAACTGCATTGGTTACTCCGATGAGCGGATCGAGATTTTTCTTGCACGCGACATGAAACCCGGACAACAGCAATTGGATGACGGCGAATTCGTGGAGCTTTTCGAGATGAGCCTGAAAGACGCCGCGGCTGCCGTGCTCGATGGGCGCATCACTGACGCGAAGACCATCACTTGCTTGTTCTGGCTCCAGCAAAAGCTGGGCTGACCCTCACGGGCAGGAAACAGTGGACGCGGAACGCTCCGATTGAATCGCCGAGGGCTGCGAAGTAGGGTCATCGTCATATTCATACAAGAGGAGACAAGCGATGCCCGGCACACAGGATATCCGTTCGATCGCCCTGTTGGGCTCCGCTGGAGCCGGCAAGACGACACTTGTCGAACAGTTGCTGGCGATGGCCGGCAGCGTCCCACAGGCAGGCTGCGTGGAGAAAGGCACGACGGTCTGCGATTACGACCCTTTGGAGAAGGAACATCAGCACACGGCCAAGCTGGCCGTGGCTGGTCTGCTGCGGCAAGGCGTACAGGTTCATCTGCTGGATACGCCCGGCTATCCGGATTTCGCAGGACAGGCTATGGCCGCGCTGGATGCCGTGGAGACTGTGTTCACGGTGATCAACCCGCAGAATGGTGTCGAACTCAGTGCCTCACGCGCGATGCTGTGGGCGCAGACGCGCAAGTTGTGCCGTGCGGTGGTGGTCAATCGCATCGATGCCGAGCATCTGGATCTACCCGCGTTGCTGGAAACGCTGCAAACATCGTTCGGGCGGGAGTGTCTGCCTATCAATCTGCCGGCGGCCGGTGGAATGCGTGTGATTGATTGTTTTTTCAATACGAGTGGAGAGACGACGGACTTCTCCAGTATCGAGGCTGCGCACCAGGCTATCGTCGAGCAGATCGTCGAGGTGGATGAAGCGCTGACCGCGCGGTATCTCAATGGTGAGGAAATCGAGCCGGAGAGTCTGCATGAGGCATTCGAGCAGGCCTTGCGTGAAGGGCATCTGGTTCCCGTGCTGTTCTGCTCAGCGCGCACAGGGGGCGGTCTAACTGCGCTGCTGGATTTCATCGTGCGTCTTGCCCCCAACCCGCTGGAGGGTAATGCTCCCTTGTTCGAAAAGTGGCCGGAAGGAAACGAGATGCGTGCGGAGCAATTCACGCCGACGCATGCTCGGGAGGCACACGTATTGGCGCACGTATTCAAGGTCGAGGTCGACGCCTATCTGGGGCGAATTGCCTGTCTGCGCGTATTGCAGGGGAGGATCACGCCGGACAGCACGCTCTTTGCAGGGGATTCACGCAAGCCATTCAGGGTTGCGCATCTGTATTCCCTGCAGGGCAGGCAGCTGACTGCCATCGATGAAGCGGGGCCTGGCGAGATCTGTGCAATTACCAAGGTAGATGAATTGAGCTTCGACACGGTATTGCACGATGTGCTGGAGGATGCTGTCATCCATTTTCGCCCGCTGCCCATTCCGCATGCGGTTTACGGGTTGGCCCTGAGGGTGAAGCGTTGCGGCGATGAACAGAAACTGGCTGAAGTACTGCATCGCATGGCGATTGAGGATCCCGGGCTTTTCGTGGAAAACGATCCGATCAGCCATGAGATGCTGATCCGGGGGCAGGGAGAGCTACATCTGGGGCGAGTGCTGGAGCGTATGAGGTCGCAGTACAAGCTGGAGGTTGACAGCCATCCGCCAGCGATTCCTTACCGGGAAACGATCACCCAATCCGCTGAGGGGCACTGTCGGCACAAGAAGCAAAGTGAATCGCCCCGGGTTTCCTAGACAGCCCCGAGCTTCATGAAATACTGTTTTTCA
>NZ_MDUX01000048.1 GCF_014736495.1 Candidatus Dactylopiibacterium carminicum | reverse complement strand
CCACTTGGTTGCCAGCTTAAGGCTTCGAAGTGTCTAGTGAACCGGGGGCGATTCAGTTTATCCAGATTGGAAATCGCCTCGTCGAAGATCAACACCTTGGGGCGCTTGAGCAGCGCACGGGCAATCGCAATGCGCTGACGCTGCCCGTCCGATAGCCCGGTGCCGCGCTCGCCGATTTCCGTCTGATAGCCCTGCGGCAGTTTCTCGATCACCTCATGGATTTCCGCTGCCTTGCACGCGGCGATCACGTCTTCGAAGCTCGCGTGCGGGTGGGCCATGACAAGGTTGTCATACACGGTGCCGGAGAACAGCACGGTTTCCTGTGGCACCACGCCGAAGGTGGCGCGCAGTTCGTTGGCGGCCAGTTGGCGGATGTCGCGCCCATCCAGCGTGATCTGCCCTTCCTGCGGCCAGTAGAAGCTCTGCATCAGCTTGGCCAGCGTGCTTTTGCCGCAGCCGGAGGGGCCCATCAGCACGGTGAGCTTGCCGGTGGGGATGGCCAGGCTCAGGTTGCGGTAGAGCCAGGGATGCTGCTCGGAGTAACGGAAACCCACGTCGCGGATGTCGATGCAGCCCTCGCCACCCGCCGCGCGTTGCGGGGTGAGCGTGAACGGCTCCTGCGGCATGTCCAGAATGTCGCCAAGGCGCTTCACCGAAATACTGGCCTGCTGGAACTCCTGCCACAGCCCGACCAGGCGCAACAATGGCTGGCTCATGCGGCTGGCGAACATCTGGAAGGCGACCAGCATGCCGACCGTCATCCCCGCTTCGGGCCGCATCACCAGCCAGGCGCCGACAATGAGGATGGAGAGCGTCATCACCTGTTCCAGTCCGTTGGCGACGACGTTGTAGGTGTTGCCCACCTGCTTGGTGGCAAAGCCCGCCGAAAGGTATTGGGCCAGATAGGTGCCGTAACGCTTGCCGACGTCCGGCTCCAGTTGCAACGACTTCACCGTGGCCATGCCCGCCAGGTATTCGGTGAGGAAGGCTTGATTGCGCGCGCCGAGCAGAAACTGCTTGTCCAGCCGTTCGCGGAAGATGGGCACCATGAACAGGCTGGCTGTGACGATCAGCGTCATGATGCCCAGTGCGATCAGCGTGAGTTGCCAGCTGTAGGAAAACATCACCGCGAGGAAGATCAGCAGGAAAGGCAGATCCAGCACCAGGCTCACCGCCGCGCCGGAGATGAATTCGCGCAACTGCTCCACGCCGTGCAGGCGCGCCACCAGAGTGCCGGTGGGGCGTGCCTCGAAATACGGCAGTGGCAGGTGCAACAGGTGCTTGAGCACCTTATCGCCCAGCACCGCGTCGATACGGCTGCCGGTGTGCAGTACCAGATACTGGCGCAGCCAGCTCATGCCGCTGGTAAACAGCATGAACACCACCAGCGCCACGCCCAGCACGATGAGGGTGCTTTCGGAATGGTGGGCGATGACTTTGTCGATGATGACCTGAGTGAACAACGGGGTCGCCAGGCCGACGAGCTGGATGGAGAGGCTGGCAAGCAGCACGTCACGCCAGATGGCTTTGTGACGCAATAGTTCGGGCACGAACCAGGCGAAGCCGAATGGCTTTTTCTGACTTTTGGGCGATTCGGCGCGACTGACGGATTCCGATACTGGCGGCTCGGCTGGCGCTACCAGCAGCAGAACAGGCGCGGCTTGGGTACGGGCGGCGACGAGTGTGAGGGTTTCGGGGGCGGATTGCCCGGGTTTGACCCAAGCCAACGTATCCTCGCTGCGCTGAACGATGAGTGCTGGGGTAAGCATGCTCGATTTGGGTTGAGAGGAGGCGGTGTTTTCCGCTTCCATGGCGCCCCCGTGGATGGTTTCAGGCGCGGATATGGTCAACAGAGCCACGGCAGGCAGCGGCAACGCCGATAACCCCGCTTCGGCCCAGTACGCCAGACCGGCCCTGAGGCCAAGCGCGTCCAAGGCCTCGATCAGCGTGGGTAGATCGATCGGCGGCGGAAAACGCTTGATCACCAGCTCAGCATCGAAGGGCTGGCGATAGAACCCGGCCAGGCTCGCCAGGAGCCACAGCGCGGCTTGTGTGTCTACGTGCGCTTGCGAATCGGCCATGGTGTCTTGATGCACGTTCTGCATTCGGTGCGCTTCTTCGTCATTGGTTATTCACAGGAAGAGCCTATGCAAATGCGATGTGTAAAATACTGTCAATAATTGTTTGTAAATTAACGCAAAATGCCAGACGAGTACAGTTAAAATGCGATGACAAAAACAATTTTTCGTAAACAAATGCACAGAAGTGCTCATTTTTTATCTTGGGCCACCCACTTCGTTTCGGTCTTGGCGGCCTGGTGACGAGCCGAAAAAAGCCCTGCATCTTGCGATGCAGGGCTTTTGCTTTGCGGCGGGTTGGTTCAGTGTGGCTTGACGGCCTGATACTCGGCGAGGATGGAGAGCCCCTTGGTCTCGATATGGCGGCGCACGCAGGTGAAACCAGCGGCTTCCAGCGTCGCCAGCACCTGTGCCGGCGGCACGCAGGCTTCGATGGTGTCCCAGTAATAGCGCCACAGCCTGCAGGTGCCCTGCTTTTGCCGGCCAACCACATAGGCCAGCAGCGGCACCAGGCCCTTCATGTAGATTTTGAGCAGTAAGCGCCCCCAGGCAGACTCTGGACGCGTGATCTCCAGCAGGCACAGTCGGGCGCCGGGCTTCATGACGCGATGGAATTCGCGGAACGCGACCGAGAGATCGCTGATGTGGCGCAACGCGTAGCCCATGGAAAGAAAATCAAAGCTCGCGTCCGGATACGGGATGGCTTCGGCGCGCCCTTCCACCAGCGTGACGCCGGGCAACTGGGCCTGCGCCATCATGCCCGGGCTGGGATCCACTCCGGTGACCAACGCCGCGTCGCCAGTGATCTGCACTGCGGCACGCGCCATCAGGCCGGTGCCGGTGCCCACGTCCACGATGCTCATGCCCGGCAGCAGGCCCGCACGCTTCATCGCTTCGCCGCGATACCAGGGGCCGGTGCCGAAGCCCAGGATGGTTTCCATGCGGTCGTAGTCCTCCGCGGTGGAGTCGAACATCCGGCGTACGAAGCCGGCGCGCTCCGCTTCACTGGCGTAGTAGTCGGTCAGCGGCTGATGCGGCGCCTGCGCGGGCAGGACTCTGGAATCGACGGACATATGGACGGGCCCTTCAGGATGAAAGAAGTCGACGCCACAACAGGCATGGCAGGCGCAGCACGAAACCCGTCATCAGCCGGATGTGCATCCAGGTGAGCAGACGGTTGTCGCGCCAGTAATTGAAGTGTGAAACCCCACCTTCCTCGGCCGTCAGATACCTGACCGGCGCATCGAGATTGAGCGGACGCACGCCGCGCCAGGCCAGGCGCACGACAGCCTCGGGGTCGAAATCGAAACGGCGCATCCAGCGCTGTCCGCGCATCACCGCGCACAGCGGGCCGATGGGATAGACACGGAAGCCGTAGAGCGAATCACCGATGCCGACCCACAGGGTCTCGAGATTCGCCCACCAGTTGGAAACCTTGCGCCCTTTCACCCGCAGAGCCGGCGCGCTGGCATCGAAGACCGGCACGCCCAGCACCATGCAGTCGGGTTGGGCAGCAGAGGCCGCTATGAATCCAGAGATCAGCTGCGCCGGATGCTGGCCGTCGGCATCCATCGTCAATGCATGCGTGAAGCCCTCGCGCGCGGCTTCTTCCAGCCCATGCAGCACTGCCGCGCCCTTACCCCGGTTCTCCGGCAGTACCAGCACGCGCAGATCCGGGTCGCGCGTGGCCATGTCGCTCAGCCCCGCCGTGCTGTCATCCGTGCTGCCATCCACGACGACCCACACTGGCGACCATTGCGCCCTGGCTGCGCGCACGGTCTCGAAGACGCGTGGCCCCGGGTTATAGGCGGGGATCAGGACGAGGTGACGGGTGGCGGACACGGGGAATCAGACTCCGGGCTGGGCGCGCCAGCAACAAGCTCGCGCGCGAAATACGCGTACAACTCACGGGTGAAGGCTTCCGGATCGTCTGGCGGCGCAAAACGCTCGCCCAGCCGCACACGGAAATGCATCGGCATCTTCGGCACGCGTGAAAGGGGCCACCCCTTGCCGAGGAAACAGGTGTCCTGCTCGATGATCACGGTCTGAAGCGGCACCTGCGCGCGATGGGCCACATAGGCTGCGCCGGCGCGGAAGGTGCCCAGCGCCAGAGGCCCCTCACTGCGCGTTCCTTCCGGGAACAGCAGCAATTGGCCGCCACGCCGCAACTCCTGCACCGCCAGCGTGATGGAACCGATGAACCAGTCATTGCGGATATAGCCCGCCAGGCGGGAACCCGCGCCCCACAGGGGGTTGTCCAGCAGCGAGGCTTTCTGGACACAGGCCACGCCAGGCAGGCGTGAGATCACCATCAGGGCATCGAGCAGACCGGGATGGTTGGGTGCGACGATCATTGCTCCGTCCCCCCGCAAGGCATCCAGCGCCTTGAGATCGAAGCGAGCGACGCCGATCCAGGTAAGGAACGCGAGATAGCTGCGAAACCCCAGGCAGGCGACCCAGCGACCCAGCCAGGTACCGTGGCGCTCATGCAGCACCAGCGTCAACGGCAAGGTCACGGTGGACCAGAGCAAACAACCGGCCCCCAACACCACATACCCTGTATGCATGGCGAGAAAGGCGTGAAGACGGCGCAACGGATGCAGCACGGACACCATGCTCACTCCTTGACTTCGACCATCTCGGTCGCGCGGGCGAAAGTCCAGGTGATGCCGAAGCCAGCCGTCACATAGGATTTTCGCCGCACCAACGGGCTATCCTCGAACACAGCGCCGCGCAGATCGTCGTAGCGGGCATAGGCTCCAACCCAGGCATCACCGAAACGGCGCGACAGGGAAGCCAGGTACTGCATGCCGGCGTAACCTGCGCGAGCCTCGTAGGCCGATCGGCCGGCACGGGCGTATTCAGATGCCACGGAGTAGAAATAAGCGTTCTGACGCCGGTCTGCAAACATCGGCCCGGCAAGCAGCCCGAGATTCCAGCCGGAACGGACGTCGTTTCCGCCAAGCCCGGCAAAATCCACTTTCAGGCGCGGTGTGAAGACCCAACCGGCCCATTCCGGGTTGATGCGCGCGGTGATCGCGGCACGTGCGGGCAGGCGCAGATCCAGCCGGACACGGTCTGCAGTGCTCCGCCACAGGTTGAAATCCAGCGACGGCCCCAGCTCCAGCATCGGTTTGATGTCAGGCATGCCTTCGCGTGCCCGGTTGGATTTGCTGCGCACCGGCGGGCTGGCGCCAAGGCTGATGTTCAGTTCCGCCTCCGTCACGTCGAACAGCACGGCGCGCACGCCGTTGCGATCGGCCTTCAGCCAGTCGAGGCGGTAGGCCACATAAGGGAAGGGCAGGAAGTAATTGCGCGATTCGTCCGAACCACGGTAGTCCGGCATGCGCATGCCGCCCATTCCCATGCCCAGTTCCCAGCGCGGCAGGCTCTCCGCGGATGCGGCACCGGCCCAGCAGAGCAACAGACCAGCCAGCCAGTGCCTAGTCATTGCCGGCTCCCGGGCCGAAACCGAAAGCCTCGATCTCGACAAGCAGCTCGGCACGGCAGACGTCGGCCTGCAGATAGAAGCTGCGGGCCGGGTCGGCGCCATGCGCGGCCAGCACGTCCATCACCACCGGCAGATCCCCGGGGTGCCGCATGAAGACCTTGAGGCACAGGTCCGGCAGGCGCAGTCGCTTGCCCAGCGCCTCGGCACTGCTCTCGAGCAGGGCCTCGATGTTGGCTAGCGTCTCTCTTGTCTGTGCCAGTACGTCGCCGGGGTGCATGCTGGCATGCCCGACAATGGCGGCCGTGCCGGAAATGAACAACACGGTCTGCGCCGGTGCGCGCAGCACGCTGGCGCGCGAGAAGGTCGGGCTGCGCGGGCCGTACTGTTGCGGATAGCGATAGGCGCTGGTCTGGCGAGGATTCTCGATGGGCACGGGTGCAACGTGCCCGGCCAGGAAATACAGCAGCAGCTCGCCCTCGGCGGTTCCCAGCGCGCAGGCGGAGGGGGCTCCGTCCAGCCAGGCCTGCCCCGCCGCAATGAAGGCATCCTGGCGGCCGATGTTGAACTGGCGATAGCGCTCCAACCCACCATCGTCGTGATTGATGCTGGGGAGGTAGTTCCAGCAGCGCAGCAGGCAGGGAAACCCTGTCTTGGTCAGCACCTCGAACAACAGGATGTAGATCAGTTCGCTGGCCTGCTGCAGCGCACTCGTATCGGCGCTCGGCGTAAAGTCCTGCTCGCGCAGGCTGACGCAGCCGAACAGGTAATCGGCGTTGTGGCAATAGTGCAGTTGCCCATGCCGGCCACTGACGACAGGCCCCTCACCCAGCCATGCAGTCGCGATCCCACCACCGTCAGGCAGCAAGGGCATGCGCACGGCTGCGGTCTGCCCGTCTGCCGCAGCGACGTCGGCACCGTACAGGGCAAGCCCGAGACGCCCGGTAGCGGTCAAGGCATCCTGGCCGATGCGCAGGCTGAGCAGGCCGCTGCCCATCAGCTCACGGCCCGGAAGGCCAGCACGGCATTGCTGCCGCCAAAGGCGAAGGAATTGGAGACGGCGGCGCGCAAGGGCATGCGCACGCCAGCCCCCATCACGTGCGCCACGCCACGGCAATCCTCGGCCACTTCGGTAAGGTTCGCCGTAGGCGGAATCTCGCCGCGTGCCACCGCCAGCGCAGTGATCAAGGCCTCCATCGCGCCCGTGGCTCCGAGCAGGTGGCCGTGCATGGACTTGGTGGCGCTCACGCGCAGACCGGCCGCATGTTCGCCGAACAATTCACGCAGGGCTACGATCTCGGCTGGATCGCCTTCGCGCGTGGCAGTTCCGTGGGCATTCACGTAATCGATCTCTGCAGGAGCCAGCCCGGCCTCGCGCAGGGCGAGCCTGATCGCCCGCACCTGTCCGCCGCTGTCCGGCTTGACCAGATGGGTGTGATCGCAGCTCTGACCATAACCGGCCAGCTCGCAATAGATCCGCGCACCGCGTGCCTCGGCATGCTCCCAATCCTCCAGAATAAGCGCGGCGCCCCCCTCGCCCAGTACCAGCCCGCCACGCCCGGCCTGGAACGGCCGGCAGCAGCCTGGCGCGCTGGCTTCGTCCGCCGGAGCCACGACCCGCATGGCTTCCCAGGCACGCATCACCGAGAACGACAGGGGCGCCTCGGAGCCACCGGCCACCACCAACTGTGACTCTCCGGCCTGGATGCGTCGCATCGCCTCGCCGATCGCGATGGCGGAGGAGGCGCAGGCGACCGAATAGGTCAGGCAGGCGGAGCCGAGCCCGAGCTGCATGGCGATATGGGAGGCAGCCGCGTTGTTCATTGCCTGCACCACCGACAGCGGGTGGGCGCGGTCCTTGCCATGCACGTAGAAATCCGTGTAGCCGCGCTCAAAGGTCAGCGTACCGCCGACCCCGGTGCTCCACGAAACGCCGTAATCGTCGGAACCAGCCCCCACGCGCGGCAAGCCAGCATCTTCCCAGGCCGAGAACGCCGCAGCGATGCCAAGCTGGCTGTAACGATCGGTCACGGCCGCCAGGGGACGCCCCAGCACCGCTTCGGCATCGAACAACGGGCAATGCATGGCCGGTTGCTGCAAGGGCGCAGGAGAGGCCGGATGCCGATACAGACGGATGGCGGACTCACCCGCCATCAGCCGCGTGAAGAAATCGGCAGCAGAGCCACCGAAGGGATTGACCAGCCCGACGCCGGTCACCGCCACGCGGCGGCGGCCTGCTGGATTACTCATTCGATGCAGAGGCAGGCTTGAGTTGCTCAAAGATCTCGATGAGTTGACCGACCGTCTCGGGACGGGGCAGATCGTCCGGCATGCGCACACCGTACTTGTCTTCAAAATCGAACATCAGGTCCAGCAGGGTCAGCGAGTCTACCCCGATGTCTTCGAGACGGCTCTCCAGCGTGATGTCCTCAGGAGGATTGGTCACCCGGCGCTTGACGAATTCACGCAACTGCTCAAGCTTGTCCATGAAAAAAGCCTGTTGATGTAAAAAGTCGGACGGATTCTAGAACAGCGCACCCGTTCCCGGTTGAACTCCACACGCATTGCGCTGTCGCGCACGAGCCGATGATGCAAAAAACTCACCAATCGTAATCGATGGTCAGCGGCGCATGGTCGGAAAACCGCTGCGCTTTATAAATGGACGCCTGCTTGGCCAATGCTGCAATGCCTGGCGTGGCCAACTGGTAATCCAGACGCCAGCCGACATTCTTCGCCCAGGCCTGACCACGATTGCTCCACCATGTGTAGCACTCATCGGTGGCTTCTGGGTGCAGGCGGCGATAGACGTCCACCCAGCCGGTCTCCAGACGAGCCCCCAACCAGGCGCGCTCCTCGGGCAGAAAGCCCGAATTCTTCTGGTTGCTCTTCCAGTTCCGCAGGTCGATCTCGCGATGGGCGATGTTCCAGTCCGCGCAGATGATCACTTCGCGCCCGCTGCCACGCAGGCTTTCCATGCGCGGCGCGAAAACGTCCATGAAACGGAATTTGGCCTGCTGGCGTTCCTCTGGGCTGGAGCCGGATGGCAGGTACAGGGAAACGACCGACAATGCGCCGCGCGCCGTGTCGAAATCCGCTTGCAGGTAACGCCCCTCGGCATCGAACTCGACCACATCGATACCCACCAGCACACGGGTGGGCTGCTGACGCGCGTAGACCGCGACACCGCTGTAGCCTTTCTTTTCGGCGTAGTGGAAATGACCGGTATAGCCGGATGGCGCCAGCATGATTTCGCTCATGTCTGCGGCCTGGGCCTTGAGTTCCTGCAAGCAGACGACATCGGCCGATTGCTGTGCCAGCCAGTCATAGAAGCCTTTGGTCGCTGCAGAGCGCACGCCGTTGAGGTTGGCAGTGATGACGCGTAACATTCCTCGGATTCCCCCAACCTATGATCATGATCGTGGATTTTAGCCGCAAGTTTCTCGCGCTCGCAGAGCACAAGGGCGTGCTCCGCTTTGGTGAATTCAAGACCAAGGCCGGGCGCCTCTCCCCCTATTTCTTCAATTCGGCGCTGTTCGATGACGGCGCATCCTTCGCAGAGCTTTGTGGCTATTACGCCGAAGCCATCCGTGCAAGCGGTATCGCTTTCGACGTGCTTTTCGGCCCGGCCTACAAGGGTATTCCATTGGCAGCAGGTACGGCCATCCAGCTCGCAGCACAAGGCCGCAACATCCCCTTCTGCTTCAACCGCAAGGAAGCCAAGGACCATGGCGAAGGCGGCACGCTGGTCGGTGCACCGCTGAAGGGCAAGGTTCTGGTGATAGACGACGTCATCTCCGCGGGCACCTCGGTGCGAGAATCCGTGGAGATCATCCGCGCGGCGGGCGCCGAGCTTGCTGGCGTGGTGATCGCCATCGATCGCATGGAACGCGGCACCGGTACGCAAAGCGCGGCTCAGGAAGTTGCCGAACGGTTCAGCGTGCCGGTCATCGCAGTCGCCAACCTGGAGGACCTGATGCAGTACATTGCCGACGATTCGCGCCTGCAGGCACACCTGCCCGCCGTGCGTGCCTACCGCGAGACCTGGGGCGTCTGAGGCCTGCATGCGTCTGCTGCGCGCCCTGCCCGTCCTGCTGCTGCTGAACGGTACGGCCAGTCAGGCCAATACGTTCTGCTGCGAAGACAACAGCGGCCGGCGTGTCTGCAGCGACGCGCTGCCGACCATCTGCTTCGACCGCGCCTATCGTGAGCTTTCTCCTGGGGGCCGGGTGGTGTGGGAAGTCGAAGGTCCGCTCAGCCCGGAACAAAGGACGCGCAGGAACACCGAACTCCGCGCCGCGCGCGAACGTGCAGGTGCGGAAGCCACTGCGCGTCGCCGCGATCAGGTACTGCTCGAATCCTATGCCAACGTCAGCGAGCTCGATCGCCGACGTGACCGCGAACTGGCCAATGTCGATGGTGAGATAAGGGCCGCACGCGCGCGTGAAACGGCCCTGAGGGAACAGCTCGCCACGTTCACCAAGAAGCTGCCGGCCAATGGCAATCCGCCCAAGGCGCTGCAGGAAAACATCAATACGCTGGAATCCGAGATCAATGCGATCCAGTCCGTGATCCAAGGCAAGGAGCGCGAGTCGCGCGCCATCACCGAACGGTTCAAGGCTGACCGCAAACGCTATGTCGAGCTGGTCGGCCCCACTACGAGCACGCAGCCACGCTGAGCGCCGACAAGCCAACGGCGCCCCAAGGCGCCGTTTTCCGTTCAAGCAAGAACCATCAGTCGCCCAGAACAGCCCGGACGTTGGCCCATTGCCGACGACTGATCGGCAGCAGCTCCGTCAGTCCATTCAGGCGAACGCTCCAGTAGCCTTCTCCCCCGTCTTCGCCGACAGAACGCTCGAATCCCACCACCGCCCCCCGAGACACCAGGCAATTGCGGTGGATACGCACGAAGCGCTCCGGGAACTCCTGCTCCAGCTGAACCAACGACTCTTCCAGCAGATACTCACGCCCGGCCGTACGTGCCGTCACATATTTGAGCTCCGCCTTCAGGAACAGGACATCTGAAATCGGGATCAGATGGATCTTGCCCCGCTCGCTGCAAGTCAGATGGCGACGCGGCTCTGCGATCACATCCAGACTTTCACGGGTCAGCGGTGCAGCCTGACGGGCCTTCTGCAGCGCCACGCCAAGACGCTCGGCACGCACCGGCTTGAGCAGGTAATCGATGGCGTTGAGTTCAAAAGCCTGCACCGCATGCTCGTCATAGGCCGTGACGAAGATGATGCGCGGCACGGGGTGCAACTGCGCCACATGCTGGGCAAACTCGATGCCATCCATGGCAGGCATGCGGATATCGACCAGGATCAGGTCTACGGGATTGCTCTCGAGCATTCTCAGGGCTTCCAGCCCATTCCCGGCCATACCGATGACCCGTGTCGGCTGCTCGGCAGCAAGATCGCCCAACAGATTGCGCAAGCGCTCACGCGCAGGCGCCTCGTCATCGACGATCAAGACCGACAGCGATGCTGTTTCCATCATTTCTCCTCTCTACGCAGCGGAATGCGGACCCGCACCCTGAACTCCCCGAGTTGCTCCTCGGTCGTCAAAGTTGCTTCCACATCGAAAAACAGAGCCAGACGCTCACGGATGTTGCTCAACGCCATACGGTTTCCAGTGGTCCGCCGCTCCACTTTGCAGGCAGGATTGGTGATACGCATATCCAGCATGTTGCCACGCCGTACGATACGGACGCTGATCGCCCCCGGCTCCGGGTTTGGCTCTATACCGTGACATACCGCATTCTCGAGAAGGGGTTGGAGCATGAGCGGCGGAACCTGGGCGTTCAGCGGCGCATGTTTGAGCTCCCAAGTCACATTGAGGCGATCTCCCAGACGCAATCTTTCCAGATCCAGATAACGATTGCAGAGGTCGATCTCATCGCCCAGGGTGACCAGTTCGCGCGCATCCCGCATCAGCTCTCGAAACAGCTCGGCCATCGATTCGAGTGCCTGCTCGACCCGCTTCGGATCGGTACGGATCACCCCCAGCACGCCGTTGATGCAGTTGAAGAAGAAATGCGGGCGGATACGCGCAGTCAGCGCCAGGATGCGCGCCTCCCCCAGCGCCGGCAGCTGTGATATCTGCCGCCAGCGGAAATAGGCCATGGCGCACAGGGATGAACCAAGCGCCCAGAGCATGCCGCGCAGGTACGCATCGTGAGACGACGGTGGCATCAACCAGGACTGCGTGATGATCGTCACCCCGAGCGCCAGACTGACCATGCTCAACGTCAGGTCCCGCCAGCTCAGATGCGCCAACCAGGGCCCCAGCATGAACAGCAGCATGGCAAACATGATCAGCGGCAGCTCGACCCGACCAGCCAGGAACAGGAAGGCATAGCCCAGGTTTTCCAGTTCAGGCGTGCGGATCAGAACCGTCACCAGCATCAGGACATTGCCCAGCACCAGAACACGCAGCATCGCGCCAAGATTGCGGAAATCCGGCACCAGCACGCGCAACCGTTCCGGGATCGCGGTCGCATCCGAGCTTTGCTTTATAATTTTCGGTCTTTCCTGTGCGTTTGCCATGGTTCGCCCAGCAGGCCTCTTCCCTTTCTCGCATCCCGCCGATTCATTATGTCAGACATCTCAACAGCCAACGGCACTTGGTCAGGCCGCTTTTCCGAGCCCGTTTCCGACCTCGTCAAGCGCTACACGGCCTCGGTCTTCTTCGACTGCCGCATGGCTGTTCAAGATATCCGCGGTTCGCTTGCCCATGCCCGGATGCTCGCAAAACAAGACATCATCAGCAATCAGGATTTGTCCGACATTGAACGCGGCATGAGCCAGATCGCCGGCGAGATCGAACGGGGTGAATTCGCATGGCGTCTGGATGCCGAAGACGTACATATGAACATCGAGCAGCGCCTGACAGCGCTGATCGGGGATGCCGGCAAGCGCCTGCACACGGGGCGCTCGCGCAACGACCAGGTCGCCACCGACATCCGGCTGTGGCTACGCGATGCCATCGACACCATCCTCGCCCTGATCGGCGAATTCCAGACCAGCCTGCTCAAACTCGCCGAGGAGCATGCTGCCACGCCCCTGCCTGGCCACACGCACCTCCAGATCGCACAACCGGTGACTTTCGGCCACCACCTGATGGCCTACAACGAGATGCTGCGCCGCGACGCCGAACGTTTCGCCGATGTGCGCCGCCGCGTCAATCGCCTGCCACTCGGTTCGGCCGCGTTGGCCGGCACCACCTACCCCATCGACCGCGAATTCGTCGCTCGCGAGCTGGATTTCGAGGAAGTCTGCGAAAACTCGCTGGACGCCGTATCGGATCGCGACTTTGCAATCGAATTCTGTGCGGCCGTCTCCCTGGCAATGATGCATCTGTCGCGCCTTTCCGAAGAGCTCATCCTCTGGATGAGCCCGCGCTTCGGCTTCATCGATCTGGCCGACCGCTTCACCACCGGCTCATCGATCATGCCGCAGAAGAAGAATCCGGATGTGCCTGAACTGGTGCGCGGCAAGACCGGCCGCGTCAATGGTCACCTGATTGCCCTGCTGACGCTGATGAAAGGCCAGCCGCTGGCCTATAACAAGGACAACCAGGAAGACAAGGAGCCTCTGTTCGACGCAGCCGACACGATGATCGACACGCTGCGCATCTATGCAGACATGATCACCGGCATCCGGGTCAAGGCAGAAAACATGCGTGAAGCACTCAAACTAGGCTTTGCCACCGCCACGGATCTCGCCGATTACCTGGTGAAGAAGGGTCTGCCCTTCCGTGACGCACATGAAGCCGTGGCACTCGCCGTGCGTGCCGCCGAGCAGCAAGGCTGTGATTTGCCGGACATGCCGCTGGAAGCCTTGCGCAATTGCATGGTTCATGTGTCAGGCGCTGCGGAAAAACTCGCTGACGACATCTTCGGTGTGCTCACCGTCGAAGGTTCGCTGGCCTCACGCAATCACATCGGTGGCACGGCGCCGGAGCAGGTGCGGGCGGCCATCGCCCGTGCCCGGGCGCGATTGGCGAAGTAAGCCAGACAACAAGGCGGGTAGATCCCGCCTTTTTCATTGTCTGGTCGTCCAAAGATGAAGAACATGTTGGTCATCGCGGGCGGTGGATCGCGGGACCATTTTTCATGCATGGAGACCGAAGTGGAATTCCTGGGAACCAATGAATTCAAGACGCTGAGCAATCCTGGCGTCGTTTCGACTCAGTTGCTTTCACCGCACAATTCGCTCTCAGAACGCGTCACGCTGACGCGTGCGGTCGTTGCGCCCGGCGCGATACAGAAACGTCACACCCACAACAGTTCCGAACAGATCTGGATCGCCATCGAAGGGCGCGGCACCTTGCTGCTCGCCAATGATGCGACGCATCCGATCACGGCAGGTGACGTAGCGCGCTTCGCCGATGGCGAGGTACATGGCTTCGTGAATGACAGCGAGGTGGACTTTGTCTACCTTTCGGTCACCTCGCCACCGATCAACTTTTCCTACGCCTACCGCAAGGAATCGTGATCAGACCGGAGGCTTGGCATTCAGCACGCGCGTGGCAGCCTCCCACTCGCCTCCTGCGAGTTTCGGCCACGCCCCCAAAGCGCGCTCCAATGCCGCATCGATCAACTCCTGCTCTTCACGACGGGCGCGATTAAGCACGAAATTCGCGACCTGGTTCTTGTCACCAGGATGGCCGATACCGACACGCAGACGCCAGAAATCCTGTGAAGACAGACGGGCGGTGATGTCCTTGAGACCGTTATGACCGCCGAGCCCTCCCCCGAATTTCAGGCGCAGGTGGCCAGGCGGGATATCCAGCTCGTCATGCACGACGAGGATTTCGTTGGGCAGGATGCGGTAGAAATGCGCCAGCGCCAGCACCGACTGACCTGAACGGTTCATGAAGGTCTGCGGCAGCAGCAGCCAGGTATCGCCGCTACGCCCGATCAGACCATGAAAGCGGGCCTCCGGGCGCAACGAAACCCCGAGCGTCTCTGCAAGACGCTCACAAAACCAAAACCCGGCGTTATGCCGGGTTTCGGTGTATTCGGCCCCGGGATTCCCGAGACCGACGATCAGGCGCGGAGCCGACTGAACCATCAGGCTGCAGGCTGAGCTTCGCCTTCGCCTTCGCCTTCAGCAGCAGCTGCTGCGCCGCCACGGATGGAGACAATGGATGCGATCACCTTGTCAGCATCGGTGGAGTGGGCCAGTTCCAGGCCCTTGGGCAGTTGCACGTCACGCAGATGCAGGGAAGCACCGATCTCCAGCGCTTTCACATCCACTTCGATGAATGCAGGCATGTCGCCCGGCAGGCCCTTGACGTCCACTTCGTTGATCAGATGCGAGAACACGCCACCCGAAGTCTTCACGCCCGGAGCGAGCTCGGCATTCACGAAGTGCAGCGGTAGCTTCACATGGGTCACCTGGTTGGCATCGACGCGCTGGAAGTCGATGTGCAGCACCAGTTGGCGGAACGGATGCCATTGCACATCACGCAGCAGCACGGTTTCCTTGCTGCCCTCGACATCAATCGAGATCAACGAGGAGTGGAAGGCTTCCTTGCGCAGGATGTGGAACAGATCGTTGTGATCCAGCGAAATCTGCACCGGGGCCTTGTCACCACCGTAAATGATGCCGGGCGTGGTACCGACACGACGCAGGCGGCGGCTCGCACCCTTACCCTTGGCATCGCGCTTGGCGGCTTGAATGTTGAATTGCATGTTGCTTCTCCAGAAAAAGGCAGCGACCCGCGACCAGGCGCCACCGACACAAAAAGCGGCGCAGAAGACGCCGCTCGAAACCTGTACGACTTATTCGTCCATGAACAGCGACGAAACCGATTCTTCGTTGCTGATGCGCAGCATGGTATCTGCCAGCAGAGAGCCGATGGAAACCTGCTTGATCTTGGGGCACGCACGCGCCTCGTCACGCAAGGCAATGGTGTCGGTCACCACCAGTTCATCAAGCTCGGACTCGGTGATTCGCGCAATCGCCGCACCGGACAGCACCGCATGGGTGATGTAGGAAACCACGCGCTTGGCACCATGTTCCTTGAGGGCCTGGGCTGCCTTGCACAGGGTACCGGCGGTATCGACGATGTCATCGACGATCACACAGGTACGATCGCGCACGTCGCCGATGATGTTCATGACCTCTGAGACATTGGCCTTCGGACGACGCTTGTCGATGATCGCAAGCTCGGTTTCCAGTTGCTTGGCCACGGCACGTGCGCGAACCACACCACCCACGTCCGGCGATACCACCATCAGATCACCAGCCTGCTCGGATTTGCGCAGATGCGACAGCAGCAGAGGCGTGGCGTAGATGTTGTCGACCGGGATATCGAAGAAGCCCTGAATCTGGTCGGCGTGAAGATCGACCGTGAGGATGCGCTGTACACCGACGGCCTGCAGCATGTTGGCCACCACCTTGGCAGTGATGGGCACGCGGGCCGAACGTGGACGCCGATCCTGGCGGGCGTAGCCAAAGTACGGCACGGCGGCGGTGATCCGGCCTGCAGACGCACGCTTGAGCGCGTCGACCATGATCATCAGTTCCATGAGGTTGTCGTTGGTGGGGACCGACGTGGGCTGCAGGACGAACACATCCTTGCCACGCACGTTCTCCAGCAGCTCGACGTTGACTTCGCCATCGGAGAAACGTCCGACCGTGGCAGAGCCGATGGAAATACCCAGACGCTTGACCACATCAGCAGCAAGCTTGGGATTGGCGTTGCCTGTGAAGACCATCAGGCTGCGATAGGCCATGACCACCTCTTGAAATGCCTTGGCTGAAAACAAATCGGGCAGGCCGACAGCCTCGACTGTGACCTGCCCGATATTTAGGGGCTGGGGAGGAAGGACTCGAACCCTCGAATACCGGAATCAAAATCCGGTGCCTTAACCAACTTGGCGACTCCCCAAAAATCTGTCATATCAACCTTGCTCTGGCAGGGTCAGAATCCATTTATTCGTTGCAGCATCCATACAAGGGATGCTCATCCAGCGCGGCAGCACACCATATCTTCCAGCGACCGGAAAAAGCCTTTACAACCAGCTCCGCTTTTATTCGCCCGGCACACGGCAAGAACACACACGCTCCGGAACCACTCATTTTCGGCTCACCGAAACCGGCAAGATCACTCAGGGCTTCAGCGATCACCGGGTACAAATCACACGCAACCGGTTGTAAATCGTTTCTGCCTTTCGTATCGACCAGCACCTGCGCTTGACGACTCGAGAAGCCCGGCATTATGAGGATCTCGGAGTTACGCGTCAACTCTTTTGACGAAAAAATTTCGGCTGTAGGCACAGAAACCGGGGGCTCCAGAACGACATACCAGACCGGCGACAATTCCAGGGGACGCAGGGTCTCCCCGACACCTTCGGCCCAAGCCGTACGACCGAAAATAAAAAACGGCACATCTGCCCCGAGCGTCAACGCCCAAGCCTGCAATTCCGCCCGGGATACATGCAGTGCCCAGAGACGATTGAGCGCGAGCAGCACCGTGGCGGCATCCGAACTGCCGCCCCCCAGCCCGCCTCCCATGGGGAGGCGTTTCTCGACGTGCAGATCGACGCCCAGTCGGCAGCCGGTCCGCTGCTGCAGCAGTCTGGCCGCACGCACGACAAGATCATGCGCCTCAGGCACACCCGGAATCTCGTTGAGGCGCCGGACGTCCCCGTCTCCACGTACCCGCAGCCTCACCCTGTCGCCGTGATCGAGCATGCGAAAGGCGGTTTGCAGCAAATGGTAGCCATCGGGCCGGCGCCCCGTCACATGGAGGAAAAGGTTGATCTTGGCCGGCGCCAGACAGTCCAGGAAATCCGCCCCAATCTCACTCACAGGTGCCACTCCTCGATCACCAGGCGTACCCGCATGGCGTCCCGGCGGACCTCCAGGGTCCGCGGCAACGCATTGGGGGTTTCATTCTCATAGGCCAGAATCCTGACTTGCCATCCGGCATCCTCGGCTTGTAGCAGACGCCCCTGGGCATCCAGACCGATCGCCCGCGCATGGTCGCTCACCCGCCCTCTCACCCAGCGTGAAAGCGCATCGACAGGGACGAAAAACTCGGTCAGATACACCACCAGATCGTCAATGCTGGCAGCTTCCGTCACCTCGCCGTCGGCAGCCTCCCAACGAGCACCCGCATCGTCACGAGACAGCAGGGCGAGCTGGCTGCCCAGCGGCGAATAGAAGCCGATGCGATCCTGCCGCGCGCCATGGTCCCAATTGATGCGCACGGTATTCGCGCCCGAAGGCTGCGAGATGGCCAGCCGCCCATCAAGAACGAACCGTTCCAAAGAGGAACGTTCGGGCCTTGGGGCGACAGGTGCGGTCGAACAGGCAAACAACAGACCAGCCGCCAGCGAAGCAGCAGCAAAACGCCAGGCGGACATGGATTAGAGGCCCAGACGACGCCCGAGATCCTGCAGCTGGGCGCTATCCGGCTGCAGGCGCAGGGAGTCCAGCCAGCGCTGCCGGGCCTCATCCTTGCGCCCCTGCGCCCACAACACCTCGATCAGGTGCGAAGCCACTTCGGGATCTGGAAACACCGTGTAGGCACGCTGGAGCAGCTCCAGCGCCTCATCCAGACGCCCCTGACGGAAGCGCAACCAGCCCAGGCTGTCGATGATCGCAGGATCCTCCGGCTGTAATGCGATGGCCTGCTCCAGCAATTGCTGAGCTTCGTCCAGACGGATATTCCTGTCCGTCAGCGAATACCCCAAGGCGTTGAGCGCGTGTGCGTGGTCCGGCCGACGTTGCAGCAACTGGCGCAATCTCGCTTCCATGAGCTCCGGTTGCCCCAGCTGCTCGGCCAGCAAGGCGCCGTCATAAAGCGCGGTTTCGTTGCCAGGCTCGCGCGCCAGAATCTGAGCGATCAGTTGGTACGCCTGCTCACGTTGCCCCACCTCGCGCAACAACGCGGCCTCCGTCAGCTGCAAGGACGACGCGGCGGCCGGAAGCTGGTCAGCAGCCTCGCGCAAGGAAGCCACAGCTTCCTGCCACTGCCCTCTTGAAGCCAGCAGCCGGGCCAGGCGCGTGCGGGCGTTGGCATATTGCGCACCCGGCGTCACGGCACGATAGGCCTGCAGGGCCTCGTCCTCCAGTTTCAGCTCTTCATTGACCTGCCCCAGCAACAGGCGCATCTGATCCACGTCACCCGCATTTTCGTTCACCAACCCTTGCAGGACGGAACGCGCGGTAAGCATGTCTTCGTTCTGCGCGGCCAGTGACGCGATGGTCAAGGCGAGGTCGTTGTTGCCCCGCTCATCAAACAGCAGGCCAAGATAGGCTTCCCGCGCTTCACCGGTACGCTTGGCTTCCATCAACCAGCGGATATAGGTCACGCGGGCTTCCAGCGCCTTCGGATTGCGGCGGACGAAGCTGTAGAGCTCGGGGAGCAGTTCGGCACGCGCACTGTCTGGCGCCAAACGCAGGCGCAGCAGCATGGCCAGCTCCCAATCCGGTCTCAGATCCAGTGCCGTCTGGGCATCCTTCATGGCCTGCGCCAGCTCGCCGGCTTCGCGTCGTATCAACGCTCGCGCCACTAGCGCCTCGGCTTCGTCCAGATAGGGCTGGGTCAATCGTTCGACGGCATGCAAGGCTCCCTGCTTGTCGGCCTGCCGAGCATAGAGTGCCGGCAACTGCATCAGCATCAGGGCACGTGAAGCCTGGGACCGCTGCAGCCGCTCACGCAGCGCCTGTTCCGCATCGACGGGAGCGGCCTCCAGCGCACGCGCCACATTGGCCAGCGCGATATCGTTGCCGCGACGGATGATGCGCTCATCATCGCTGCGCTTGATCATTTCGCCGTACAGCACGTCCGCATCGGCAAGCAGGCCACGCGCCAGCGCAACCTCGGCAAGGAACATCTGCTGGAGCAGCTGCGCGGAACTCAGGGTTTCCACGCGATCCACTGCAGGTTTGCGCTTTGCCGACGCCGCCGGCGCAGCCTGCGCCGTAACCGCGAACAAGCTGAGCAGAAGCAGGGAAATGACACGAACGGAAGAAGGCTTCATCGGGAGCACACACCACAACGCAGGGCAGGCTACGATCTTAGCAGCTACGCAGGTGCCAATAGGCAAGCATGAAAAGAAAGGAAGTCCGATGCCCGAATTACCCGAGGTCGAAACGACACGCCTGGGAATTGCCCCCAACCTGGAAGGGCGCAGCGTCACGGGAGTCCGCGTACGCCAGCCGCGGCTGCGTTATCCGATCCCGGAGGACCTTGCCGAACGCTTGTGCGGCCAGACGATCCTCGCGGTTAAACGCCGCGCAAAATACCTGCTGCTGGAGTTCTCTCATGGCTCCTTGCTGCTGCACCTGGGCATGTCAGGCAGCCTGCGCATCGTGCCTGCAGACACACCGCCCGTCGCCCACGAGCACTTCGATCTCGTTTGCAACAACACAGCACTGCGCCTGCGGGATCCTCGTCGTTTCGGCGCAGTGCTCTGGCTTGAGCCTCCCGCAAACAGGCATCCACTGCTTGCGCGCCTGGGCATCGAGCCGCTGGAAGAGGGTTTCGATGGTCCAGCCCTTCACGCACTGTGCAAAGGCAAACGGACACCTATCAAGCAACTGCTCATGGATGGGCATCTGATCGTCGGCATCGGCAACATCTACGCCTCTGAAAGCCTTTTTCGCGCCCGCATCCACCCTGCGACCCCGGCGGGCCGGCTGACCCTTGCACGCTGCACCCGGCTGACCAGCGAAATTCGCCAGACACTGCGCGATGCGTTGGCGGCCGGCGGCAGTAGCCTGCGTGACTTCGTACATAGCGATGGCAGCAGTGGCTACTTCCAGCAGCAGTACTTCGTCTACGGCCGTGACAATGAACCTTGCCGCCACTGCGGCAGTACCGTTCGTCGCCTGATTCAGGGGCAACGGGCAAGCTTCTATTGCCCGCGCTGCCAACGGACACCGCCGGGCACCTGATGTACGCCGCTAGGAGTTCAGCGCCAAGCCCATGATTCTGAACAGCTAGCTTTGGCGCTATCCTAGCGTCAGCAACCGCAAGGCATTCGCGCATGCGGCCGCCTCGCCCTGCAACCATTCTTGCGGAGCCAAACGATGGCCCTGATTGACAGTTTTTCTGCCTATACCCACTGGCGCAACGAAGTCGGCAACGCCACACAGCAACTGCGCGCCTGGCTGGCAAACAACGATATCGACGATGCACAAACCGACTTGCGTTTGAAATGCGTCCTGGACAGATTGCGTGAAGACAAGCTGGTCGTAGCTTTTGTCGCGGAATTCTCGCGCGGCAAGTCGGAACTCATCAACGCGATCTTCTTCTCCCATTACGGCAATCGCATCCTGCCGTCGAGCGCCGGGCGCACCACCATGTGTCCCACCGAGCTGCAATGGGAACCCGGACAGACGCCGGCCGTACACCTGCTACCGATCGAAACACGCAACCGCGGTGAGAGTATCGCCGACCTTCGCCGCGTGCCGGACGAGTGGGTTCTTGAACCGATCAACCTCAACGATGCCGAAAGCCTGCAGCGCGCCTTCTCACGCGTCAGCGAGACGCGCAGGGTTCCACGCGAAGAGGCGGAGGCTCTAGGCTTTCCGGTTGACGAGCGAGGCATCGAAGGCGCTTGTCCGGACGCCGACGGGTTGGTCGAGATCGCGCGCTGGCGCCACGCCGTCGTGCAATTCCCGCACCCGCTGCTGGAGCAAGGGTTGGTCATCATCGATACACCGGGGCTCAATGCTATCGGTTCGGAACCCGAGTTGACCTTGTCGCTGCTGCCCTCGGCGCATGCCGTGCTGTTCATCCTCGCAGCCGATACCGGCGTCACCCAGAGTGACCTGCTGGTGTGGCAGAAACACGTCAACGCCGGGCGCACGCAACGGCATGGCCGTGTCGTGGTACTCAACAAGATCGACGGGCTGTGGGATGGCCTGCGCACCGATGCGCAGATCGATGAGGAAATCGACCGTCAGGTCCGCTCGGTCGCTGACATTCTGGACGTACCCTCCGAACAGATCTTCCCGGTGTCGGCCCAGAAAGCCCTGCTTGCCAAGGTCAGCCAGGATCAGACGCTGCTCGCGCGATCGCGCGTCGCCGAGCTTGAAAATGCGCTCTCCATCGACCTTTTGCCCACACGGCAGCAGATCATTCGCGACTCCACCCTGGAGGAGCTGGGGGACATCATTCTTCGCGCCCGGGAACTGCTGGAGTCACGCCTGATCGGCCTGCGCGAACAGCTCAAGGAACTTGGCGAGTTGCGCGGCAAGAACCACAGCGTGATCGAATACATGATGCGCAAGGTGCGTACGGAGAAGGATGAATTCGACCGTGGCCTGCAGAAGTACCACGCCGTGCGAACGGTATTCACCAACCTGTCGAACAAGGTCTTTTCACATATCGGCATGGATGCCGTCCGCACGGAAACCCGTCGTACCCGCCATGCGATGAGTGATGCGAGTTTTTCCCGCGACCTGCGCAGTGCGATGGAAGACTTTTTCGAGACCCTGCGTACCAAGCTGCGTGCCTCCGCGCAGGACATCAAGGAAATAACTGCCATGCTCGAAGCAATGTACAAACGCTTCACCATCGAACATGGCCTGCAGCTCACGCCGCCCAGCGGTTTTTCAACACTGCGCTACGAACGCGACATCGTGCGCCTCGAACGGGCATTCAACGAAGAGATCAATACACTGACCTCAATGGTCACGCATACCAAGGGGTCGCTGACCCAGCGTTTTTTCGAAACCGTGGCGCTGGAGGCCCGGCGGACCTTCGAGGTTGCCAATCGTGATGTAGAGCAATGGCTGCGCGTAGTGATGGCCCCACTGGAGACCCAGGTGCGCGAGTACCAGCTGCAACTGAAGCGCCGCCTGGAAAGTGTCAAACGGGTACACGAAGCCACGGGAACGCTGGAAGAACGGATCCGGGAACTGTTGCAAGCCGAATCGGCGCAACTGAAGCAGCTCAACGAACTGGACGGGCTTCGCCATGTTGCAGAACGTGCGCTGGGACAGCACATCCCTCCGACCGCACGATCCAGAGATCTAGCCGCCTGAACTGGGAATAATCCGGGCGAATCAGGCTAGAATCCCGCCCTCGCCCGGATGATGGAATCGGTAGACATACCGGACTTAAAATCCGGAGCCGCAAGGCGTGCGGGTTCGACCCCCGCTCCGGGTACCATCAGCAACAAGTCTCGCCGCTCAGCAGGGGGCTATTACGTGGTCGCGGGAAGCGTAAGCAGCTCTCAGCCATTCCACGATGCCCCTTCATGACCACCCACCTATTGCTCCCTGGCAGGAACGCCTGCTGGTTAATGGCTTCACGCCACTATCCAGCGTTGACTGGCCGGGTATGCGTGCAGCGACAGTATTCCTGCGTGGCTGCCCCTGGCGCTGCACTTACTGCCACAATCCGCAATTGCAGCGCCGCAAAAGCGGTGACACCTTACTGGGCTGGCCACACATCGTCACTGCTCTCCGGGAGAGTCACCAGATGTTGGATGCCGTGGTGTTCTCCGGCGGCGAACCAACAGCCGACGCCTGCCTTGGCGACGCGCTGGCCGAAGTGCACGCCTTGGGCTTCAAGACCGGCCTGCACACCGGGGGCGCCTATCCTGATCGGCTGACCAGGCTACTGCCGCTGCTCGACTGGGTCGGTTTCGACCTCAAGACAGATTACGTGCATTACGCCGAACTCACCGGCACGCCAGACAGTGGAGCACGCGCGACCCAGAGTGCACGGCTGATCGTGGCCAGTGGCGTGGATCACGAATTCCGGCTGACCTGGCATCATCAACTGATCGCAGAAGAGTCCGCCCTGCTTGCGGCACATTTTGCGCATGAGCTCGGTGCACGCCGCTTCGTGCTGCAGGAATACCGGCGTGAAGGCGTGACGAACGCACAACTACCGGCCCATTCGCCATTGCCTGCGCAATTGGTCGAACGCATACGCCTGATCTATCCCGATCTGATCATCCGCGGAGAGATCTGCGGGCTGGCTCCAGGCTGAGCCTGATCTCGACGCTCAGGCCTGAACACGCCTCAGGGCTGGTGACAACACAGAATCCAGAAAACGCAGAAAAGCGCGAACTGGTGCGGAGTGCTGCTTACCGCTGGGATACAACGCCACAACGGCCGGACCGGGGCGATGCCAGTCCGGCAGCACGCGCAACAGTTTGCCTTCCTCGAGATGCGGGCGCAGCAGGAAATCGAAGTCTTCATAGATCCCGAGCCCGGCGAGCGCGCAGGTCAGTCCGGCGCGAGCATTGTCGACTGCGAGATCGCCGTCCGCGGTCACGGTAATGCGCTCCCTGCCCTTGACCAGCACATAGTCTGTCGGCCGGCCCGCATCCGCATCGAAAAAATCGATGGTCTGATGCCGCAGCAGATCGTTCGGATGCCTTGGCGTCCCAAAACGCGCCAGATAGGCAGGGCTGGCCGCCATGACGAAACTGACCTGCCCAAAACGTTTGTATCGGTAGGCTGAATCCTTGTTCTCCGATAATCGCAAGGCGACGTCGATCCCCTCTTCTGCCAGGTCCGGCGCACGCTCGGACAAAGAGATACGCAGGGCCAGATCCGGATAGGCCCGTAAAAATTCCGACATGCGTGGCAAGACCAAGGTATTGGCAATCGATTCGGTCATCTGCACATACAAGCGCCCGGCAACCCGCCCGGCGCGCTGCGAAAATTCAGTCGCCAACACCTCCAGTCCGTCGACGAGCACAGCCGCACGTGCCGCATAACGCTCGCCGTCGGCAGTCAATGACACATGGCGTGTCGTGCGATGGAAAAGCGACAGGCCCAACGCCTTCTCGAGGGTCTGAACCTGCTGACTAACGGTGGAGCGCGCCAACCCCAAGCGTTTGGCAGCAGCTGAAAAAGAGCCCAGCTCCGCCACAGTCAGAAAAGTTTGCAGTTCTGAAAAATTGGAAAAAGCAGGCATTGTTTGTCTGTGGCGAACAATGAATTCATGCCATTCGAGCAGAGATTCACCTATAGTTCAATCACCTATCTCGTACCAAGAGGTGACCCCATGTCCAACCGTACCCTCGGGTGCGGGGCAAGCGCAAGGCGCCTGGCGGCTTTCCCCGATTTCTTTGCCAGTCTCCCGCGCGAGCTCTCCTTCGATGACGCAGCAATGTGCCCAGAGCCATTGAGCTGCTGATCGCGCTTACACACCCAGAGACAATCATTGCACCACACGGTCCTGCGACCGCGGTTTTGTGCGCCCAAGCAAGGAAAGAATCATGAAAATTGCGCTTCATACCGCCATAGAAGGCGGCACACTCGCCCACCTCCATCTATCCGACAGGACTCGCAAAATTCTGATCGCACTAGTCTCCACACTGACACCATACGCAGTGGCTGCCATTGGAGTGTTCGTCTACCACAAACAATTTCTTATGCAATGAAAACGACGAGCGTCCATCGCTTGCGTAGCCAACGACTCAACACGCAGCCGTTACCCGAAGAAGGCAACGGCTGCATACAAAGAGCTGTCCTGATCAGTTGAGAATATTTCGCACGGACACGTTGCGAACCGCATCGACCTGCGGATGAAACTCGATATAAATCACCGGAGCCACCTCGTCCGCCATATGAACTTGGGTCAAAGGATAGACCCATGCCTCTCCGAGCTCGGCGACAGGATCTTCAGTCCGCTTCGGCTTTCCCAGAATGCGCCGCACTTCTTCACGCGTCATCGCGACACGCACCTGAGCCGCGCTTTTCTCATTAACCACCGTTCGCGACCCAAGCAGCACGCCACGCGAATCAAAATCCAGCATCCAAGTCTGCGCATACCCCCTGAACCAAGCGTATTCCAAGGTACGGGAGCCGTCAGTATTAATCCACTCAGCCGTCGGCTCCTGAATCTGGCGCACAGACGCCAGATCTGTTTTCCCCGGCACAAGCTGCTCCATGGAAAAACCGCCACACCCGGCCAACATGCCGAAAGCCAACACGCACAGCACCTTGCCAAGCATCACAAACTCCAGAAATTCAACAAGCGCGTAATCCTACTCTGCAACGGTAGAATCCGCGCCATGAACGATCTTGCAGCCCCCTCCCCACGGCGCATCGCAGTGGCGCCGATGCTCGACTGGACTGACCGTCACTGTCGTCACTTCCACCGCTTGCTGGCGCCTCATGCCTGGCTTTACACCGAGATGGTGACCACCGGCGCACTTCTGTTCGGCGACGTGGCGCGTCATCTACGCTTCGGAGAAGCCGAGCATCCAGTGGCACTGCAACTAGGGGGAAGCGAGCCCGAAGATCTTGCCCGCTGCGCTGCATTGGCGGAGGAATGGGGCTACGACGAAGTAAACCTGAATTGTGGATGCCCGTCGGAGCGCGTACAACGCGGAGCCTTCGGCGCCTGCCTCATGAACGAACCCAAGCTGGTAGCCGACTGCATCACAGCGATGCGAGGAGCTACCACGCTTCCCGTTACCGTCAAACACCGCATCGGCATCGACCGTATCGAGGATTACACCTTCGTTCATGATTTTGTCGACATGGTAGCTGGCGCCGGATGCCGAACCTTCATCGTGCATGCCCGCAACGCTTGGCTCAAGGGGCTCTCACCCAAGGAAAACCGCGAGATTCCGCCGTTGCGTTACGAAGTAGCCCATCAACTCAAACGCGACTTCCCCGAATACGAATTTCTGCTCAATGGCGGCCTGGCCGATACGCAAGCCATCCGTGTCCAGCTTGAGCACATGGATGGTGTGATGATCGGCCGCGAGGCCTACCACAATCCCTGGATCCTGGCCGAATGGGAACAGGCCTTCTGCGATCCAGCCTGGCAGCCAGAACGCCGGGAAATCATCTCCGGCATGGTCGCCTATGCTGCCTGCGAAGCCCGGGAACACGGCACGCCATTGCGTGCCATCTGCCGCCATATGCTGGGGCTGGCAAATGGCCTGCCCGGCGCAAAGAACTATCGACGCCTGCTGTCCGATCCGGACGCCCTGCGAACGGCAGGCCCCGAACTACTGGAAGATGCTTGGAACTGCGTACGTCAGCCTGGCTGATTTCGCGGGATCCGACACGGCAGGTACAATCCGTCCCGAAACGGCATACCGCCTCCAATACTTGGCCTTTGCGGCCACCCTGAATTGAAAGTGATTCCATGAGTCTCAAGTGCGGCATCGTTGGCTTGCCCAACGTTGGCAAATCCACGCTTTTCAATGCGCTGACCAAGGCTGGCATCGAAGCGGCAAACTACCCCTTCTGTACCATCGAACCCAATGTGGGCATTGTCGAAGTACCAGACGCACGCTTGGCGCAGCTCTCCGAGATCGTCAAGCCGCAACGCATCCAGCCTGCCATCGTGGAATTCGTCGACATCGCTGGCCTAGTTGCCGGTGCCAGCAAAGGTGAAGGCCTGGGTAACCAGTTCCTCGCCAATATCCGCGAGACCGATGCCATCGTAAACGTGGTGCGTTGCTTCGATGACGACCATGTCGTGCACGTCTCCGGTCGCGTAGACCCCTTGGCAGACATTGAAACCATCATCACCGAACTCGCGTTGGCAGACCTAGCCTCGGTCGAAAAAGCCATTGCCCGCGATGGCCGCAAAGCAAAATCTGGTGACAAGGAAGCGCAAAAGCTCGTCGCCGTGCTCGAGAAGCTCGTTCCCCATCTGAACGAAGGCAGACCTGCCCGCACGCTCGGGCTTAGCGACGAAGAAAAGGCCCTGATCCGCCCACTCTTCCTGATGACCGTGAAGCCGGCCATGTATGTCGGCAACGTGCTTGAGGACGGTTTCGAAAACAACCCCCACCTTGATCGCCTGCGTGAGCATGCCGCCAAGGAGGGCGCGCCAGTGGTTGCCGTATGCGCCAAGATCGAATCGGAACTGGCTGACCTTGACGACGAAGACAAGAAAGCTTTTCTGGCCGACCTCGGTCTCGATGAACCTGGCCTTAACCGTCTGATCCGGGCCGGTTACGATCTGCTTGGCCTGCAGACCTACTTCACGGCTGGCGTGAAGGAAGTACGTGCCTGGACCATCCACAAGGGCGATACCGCGCCACAGGCAGCCGGTGTGATCCACACCGACTTCGAGCGCGGCTTCATCCGCGCCCAGACCATCGCTTTCGAGGATTTCATCCAGTACAAGGGCGAACAAGGCGCCAAGGAGGCCGGCAAGATGCGCGCGGAAGGGAAGGACTATGTCGTCAAAGATGGTGACATCCTGAACTTCTTGTTCAACGTCTGATCTCTGACCAAGAGATACTTCCCTCCGTCACCTGATCACAATCAAATACGGTGACATACGTCTTTGGGCGTACCCGAATATGCCTTAGGATATAGGGAAGCACCGGTGCGCCGGTTTTATGCCACTCCGGCAGTTCAGAAGCGATCCATCAGATGAGCCTCCTGCGCATTCCACGCTCCTTCCGTCACACGCAGCCTGCCTTTGCGCACGCCTCTGGCATGCAATTCTCGCAGGCTCCCAGCAGTCACCCCAATGACGAGGACGATGAGCTGTTTGCGTTTTCCGAAGAGACGACTGCTGACGAGGGCAGTACTTCATACTTGGGCATGCAGGCTCCTTGGGTCTTGCTGATCGTCGACGATGAGCCCCAGGTTCATGAAGCCACCACATTGACTCTACGGCGCGGCCGTGTCGCGAATCGCACGTTCCGCTTTCTGCACGCCTACTCGGCAGCTCAGGCCAAGGAAATGATCCTGGCTGAGCCTCAGATCGATCTGGTACTGCTCGATGTGATGATGGAGACTCGCGACGCAGGCTTGCGTCTGGTCAACGAGCTACGTGGCCCGATGGAGCGCAATGAGCTAAAGATACTGATTCGCTCGGGACAGCCTGGATGGGAAACCGATCTTTCCGTGCCCCGCCGCTATTCCGTTGATGGCTACATGCAGAAGAGCCAGCAGACCCATCAGTTGATGATAGAAGTCATCAGCAACCTGTTGCTGGGTAGCTCTCCACAGGACGGAAGCGCTTCCTGATCAGACTTCGCCAGTCCGAAGCCTGGCAAATTCGAGCACTTCGTCAAGGAACTCGGCCCACCGGCTGAAGCCATGATCCCCTCCTGGCAGTACTGTCTGGCGTGCGCCTTGGTAATGGAGCACTGCCTGGCGGTGATCCAGCAATTCATCGCCGGTCTCAATTAATAACCAGAAGTTCTCAGGCTGGCGCAAGCTAGGCAGCGTCATGGAGATGACCTGTGCCACGTGCTCCGAGGAGAAGTGGAAACACTCATCGCTATAGATCATCGTGTGCTCACCAATGAACCCTGATGGATCTAGCCCGGCATGCAACACCAGCGGATTGATCAGTACAGCCCGCAGCCCATACTGAATCGCCCCCGGTTCACTAGACACTTCGAAGCCTTAAGCTGGCAACCAAGTGGAGGTGTCTATGAGTAGCAAGCGATACACGGAAGAGTTCAAGATTGAAGCGGTCAAGCAAGTGACCGATCGCGGACATAGCGTTGCGGACGTTGCCGGGCGACTGGATGTGAGCAT
>NZ_MDUX01000003.1 GCF_014736495.1 Candidatus Dactylopiibacterium carminicum | reverse complement strand
CCACTTGGTTGCCAGCTTAAGGCTTCGAAGTGTCTAGTGAACCGGGGGCGATTCAGTCTGGCAAGAAGTAAAGATGGGCGTATGGGCGGCTCGTTCGGCATTAAATCTGGTCGATGCCGAGCAGGGTGAATCTGGCGTAAAAGAGTGCCAGTTGGTACTGGGCGCCAAGTGAATAAAAAATAAGCCCCTGCGGGGGCTTATTTTTTAACGGAATACAACAGTCTTATTGCCGTGCACCAGTACACGGTCTTCCAGGTGGTAACGAAGGCCGCGCGCCAGTACGGCCTTCTCGATGTCCTTGCCGTAGCGCACCATGTCCTCCACTGAGTCGGAGTGGTCGATGCGGATGACGTCCTGCTCAATGATCGGGCCCTGATCCAGCGCCTCGGTAACGTAATGGCAGGTGGCGCCGATCAGCTTGACGCCACGCGCATGCGCCTGGTGATAAGGCTTGGCTCCGACGAAGCTGGGCAGGAAGCTGTGGTGGATGTTGATGATCTGCCCGGGATAATCGCGGCACATGTCCGGCGGAATGATCTGCATGTAACGCGCCAGCACCATCACGTCGCCACGGACCTCTTCGAAGATACGGCGGACCTCGGCATACGCGGCTGGCTTGTTGTCAGCCTTCACCGGCACATAATGGAAGGGGATGCCATGCCATTCCACGAGACCGCGAAAGGTTTCGTGGTTGGAGATCACGCAGGGGATCTCGATGTCCAGCTCCTTGCTCTGCCAGCGGCCGATCAGGTCGTACAGACAATGCTCCTGCTTGCTCACCATCAGCACCACGCGCTTCTTCACGGCGCTGTCGGTGATCTTCCATTCCATGCCCAGTTCCTCGGCGATCGGACGGAAGCGCTCGCGGAATTCGGCCAGCATGAAGGGGATAGAGTCCGCCCGGACCTCGATGCGCAGGAAATAACGTTGCGCCTCGTGATCGGTGTGCATATTGGATTCGAAGATCCAGCCTCCGTTTTCGGCCAGGAAACCAGTAACGCGAGCGACGATGCCGGCGCGGTCAGGGCAGGAAGCAGTGAGCGTGTAGAAGCGTTGAGTATGCATGGAAAGGGAATCAGGACTGGATGATGGCCTTGGCGTAGGCGCCACGGTCCATGTCTACGGTCTCGGCAGTGATCTGCACGGGCTGGGCGGGATTGTTGATCGCGCAGGAGCGCAGCGCCGCGACCAGACCTTCGACGATAGCGAGCTTGGTCGTCTGCTCACGTCCGGCCAGCAAGTGCAGCCGCGCGTGCAGGAAACTACCGGGCGCGGCGTCTCCCACGAGATAGTCGTCGTAGCGCAGGGCGCGACTCTTGATGTGCTCCGGCACGAACTCGCCTGAAGCCAGCAGCACCGTGTTCATACGATGCAAGGCCTGGGACGGTTCGAAATCCGGCAGAAGGTTGGCAGAGTATTCGAGGACGAGGTGAGGCATGGATCTCAGTTTCCCGTCGCAACGCGACGCTTAAAGCCCCCTCGCCCGCCCGGGGAGAGGGGATGGGGAGATATGGCTGGAAGGGTCGCGAAGTTACGCCCCTTCACCGATGCGCACGGAGGCGCGATCGATCTCGGCGCGCAGATCGGCATAGCTGCGCACCACGGGATACTGCGGGAATTCGCGCACCACGTTCTCGGGCGGATGCATCAGGATACCGGCGTCGGCTGCACCCAGCATGGCGGTGTCGTTGTAGCTGTCTCCTGCCGCGATGACCTTGAAGTTCAGGCGCTTGAAGGCTTCCACGGCATGACGTTTCTGGTCCGGCATGCGCAGGTGGTAATTCACCAGCATGCCGTTCGCGTCCGCTTCGAGGCGATGGCAGAACAGCGTGGGCTGACCCATCTGCGCCATCAGCGGCTTGGCGAATTCGTAGAAAGTGTCGGAAAGGATCACCACCTGATAGTCGCGGCGCAGCCCATCGAGAAACGCCACGCAGCCTTCCATGGGCCCCATCTCGCCAATCACCTTCTGGATGTCCGGCAGACCAAGCTTGTGCTCGCGCAGGATGGCCAGGCGGTACTGCATCAGCGTGTCGTAGTTGGGCTCATCGCGCGTGGTACGGCGCAGCTCCGGGATGCCGGTACGCTCGGCAAACGCGATCCAGATTTCCGGGACCAGCACGCCTTCCATGTCGAGACAAACGATCTGCACGATGCCCTTCCTGCACTCAATGGTTGCAAAACCGGTGATTGTAGCCCGAAGCCGTTCATACGGCTTTGCCTTCGCGCGCAGAGCAAGGCGGGGCGCCGCAGGCAGTGCCTGTAGCACGGCAATCTCGCAAAATGTGCCCCAGGCGCCCATTCATGTTTCGATACCTCAGCACAAACAGGGTTTGGACACGGGCTCGGCTCATGAAAACCGTTCGCCCTGAGCTTATCGAAGGGTGAATAGATGACAAAGAACAGATCATGAACAACTTCTTATACGTTTGCAGGCAAGGCCGTATCAGTCTTCAGCCGGGTCAAAGGCCTGCCCGTCTACCGCCATTGCGGCATCAGCCCCCGAAGCCGCCCCCTCGCGCCGCAACCGCAGCCCCTTGAGCACATTCGCCTGAAGCTGCAGGGTTTGATCCCCCGACACGGACGCTGTCAGCACATCGCCTTCGAGCGCCGCTTGCCCTTTGACTGCCAGCAGGCGTTTACGCAGCCCTGCAAATGCCGCCGCGTCACCATATCCTTCGCCAGCCCAGGCCCACATCGCCAGCGTGCCGCGCCCTTCCCCGGGCCGCCGCTCGGCGTGGATCGCCGTCAGCCGCAACGCGCCGTAGATAAGTCCGTCGTTATGGAGCGTGAAACCCGCAGGCTGGCCGGCCACATCCCAGGCACCAAGCAGGCGCAAGGCCGCCACCGCGCCGCCACGCCGCACGAACAGCGTGGCGCCGGCCGGCACGGGGATCGCCACGCTGCGCGGTACGACGAAATCAAATCCGGCCAGCATCCTGCGCGCGCCATCGGCCTGCACAACTTCAAGGCGCAGGTCGTTTACATGCAGCTCGGTGAGGTTCTTCGTCGTCGAATACAGCCAAGCCTTGCACCACACGGCGCCTTCCGGTGCCCGCGCGACATGCTCCACCTCCTTGGTTTTGCCTTGCCCGCCCTGTACCAGGCGGATGTTTTCCGGCCCGATCAGACGCCCCTGCGCATCCAGGAAGTTGAGGTACAGCGCCACCGGCCCGCCTTCAATGCTGGCCGAAAGCCGGTAGTCTTCCCCCTCCCGAGCCCTGAAACGCTGCGATACGCCCACGCCGCCCTCGGGATTGCGGTCGCTTAATAGCAAGCTTGCCTGCCCTTCGCGCGCCTCCACGGCAATCTGCGTTCCGACGGACTGGGTTTCGGGATCCGCACGCCAGCGGCTGTATTGTCCGGCGACATCGAGCGGCCGGTCGTCCAGCCAGTATTCGGCATCCGCCGGCAGCGTCACCACGGATTCCAGTGCCACCAGTTCCGGGGAAGGGTCGCGCATAGAGGCCAGGAACAGTACCGCATTGTCGCGCTGCACGCTGCTGAGGAAGGGACGCAGATGCAGCGCCTTCATGTGCCCGGAGCCGGCCTCCAGCGTCTTGTTCTGGCCATAGTGGTCGCGCCGGCCGTCCATGAAGAAATTGATGATGGGTACCGCCTGCCCTCGCCCCAGATTGATCACCAGCGGTGAGTTGTCGTGCCCGGCGTAGTAGCCGGATTCGGCGGATGCAATGCTGAATTCCCGTCCGAGGAAATGCGTGTGACGCTTCTCGGGCTCTTCGCCCCAGCGCCCTGTGATACGGCGCGGGAAAGGCCCCTCCAGCCAGCGCGCGGCGGACGCTGGCGGCGGCGCCCAGGCCATGGATTCGTAAGGGCCATCGGACGGCAGGCTAGCCTGCTCCTCCGACGTGCTCCAACCCGCACGCAACACCCAGCGGTTCAGATTGGATGTGTTGAACAGGCGGTTGTAATCGCGGCTGTGCGTGCCGCCCAGGCACTCGGCGGACCGATACCAGTTCAGCGCGATATCGTGCCACAGCCAGTCCAGCTCCGCGCGCGCCAGGCGCCGCGCCGCTGAGTCGCGCGACAGATTGTGGATCAGCGCCAGGTTCTCCAGATCGATGTCGTAGTAGCTGGGGCTGAAGTATTCGTTGATCCCGGGGCGGCGGGTATGGGCCAGCCAGTCCGCGAGCATGGCATAGCCCTGCCGCGCCAGTTCAGGGTCATCCAGCCCCTCGCCCAGCGCGATCAGGTTCCAGGTCTTCATCAGGAAGATGTTGGTGTAGCTGATGCGCACCGCGTGGCGTGGCACACCGATGCGCGCAAGCTCCAGCAACTCCCGCAGTTGCTCGCGCTGCACGGGCGGGAGCGCGTCCCGGTAGCACAGCCAGGCCAACGCAGCCTTGCGGGTGACGAATTCGATGCCGTTGCGATCCACCACGTGCGCATCACCCTGGTACCAGCGGATGTTGCCGTAGGTCTTGCTGGTCGGGTCACGATCCAGCAGCGATGGCAATGCGGCCAGCAATCGCGCGAGCTGTTCAGACGGCGCACCGACGGCCATGGCATCCAGCAGCAGGCTGGAAGCCTCGATGGAGGAGCGCCCGGTGCGCAAGTGCTCGCCGTCGAACAAGCGCGCCTGCCGCGCGGCCACGCTGACCGCCAGAGACTGACGCATCGCGGCATCGGCCTGCCAGCAGGAGGCCGATGCCAGGGCCGACATGAATGACAGGCAGAGCGCCAGCAGACTGGTGCGCATGATGTTTCTCCCCCACAGCGGGGTGCCCGGCGCACCCCGGGCAGACCATTTCAACCGAGCTTGAAATCCAGCGACGGCAGTCCGTCATTGAGTGCGACGGTTATCGGCAGCTGGTGTGCCGCCGGCCCCCACAACTGACGCGGGCCAGGTGAGGCGAACAGATCGTCCGCCGCCCAGGCAGCGCGGCGGCCGGCAAAGAAACGCATGGCGGGCGCGTCGGTGCGCACCAGCGCCTTCTCGATCACGTATTCATCCTTGCCATGACGGCGCTCGACGTTGATCAGCCCGGTCAGCGGGATGGCCAGGGGCTGGCCGCCCTGCCCCAGACCGGTGACGCTGGCCATGTAGCCACTGCGGCCATCAAGGATCAACGCCCCCACGGTCAGGCCGAGGTTATAGGTGTAGGCAGCATCGAACAGGGTCGGTGCGCCGCAACGGCCTTCGTAGCCGAAGAAATGGTGCTGGCTGCCGAACGGCACATCCGGTGCAGTCTCCTTGATGCGCGCGCGCACCATGTCGATCAGCAGTTGTTCGGTGGGAATCAGCGAAACCTGCAGATTGCCGTGCGAATCGCGCTCAGCCAGCAGCATGTCGACGATATAACCCGGCAGCGAACGGAACAGCGCTGCGACAGCGGTGGTCAGTTTGCCTGCCACGAAGGCCGCACGTGCATCGACGGCCAGCGCCGCAAAGGCGTCGGCCTCGTGAGCCAGCAGATCATTGAGTTCGGCGATCAGCGCATTCATCTCGGGGATGAACTCGATCAGGCCTTCCGGCACCAGTACCACTCCGTGCTTGAGGCCCTTGTCACGGTAGCGTGACACCACGGCGGCCACGATCTCGTCGACCAGCGCGCCCAGCGACAACCGCTTCTCCGCCACTTCCTCGGAGATCAGCGCCACGGCTGGTTTGACCTGCAACGCGACCTCCAGCGTGACGTGCGAGGCCGAACGCCCCATCAGCTTGATGAAGTGCCAGTACTTCAGCGAGGAACGCGTATCTTGCAGGATGTTGCCCGCCAGTTCGGCGTAGATACGCGTGGCGGTATCGAAGCCGAAGGAAATCGGCAGCAGGCCGGGCACCTGCAGATCACCGTCGATGGTCTTGGGCGCACCGATCACCTGCACGCCCGAGCCGTCGGCCTTGATGCCCGAAAAGAGGTACTCGGCCAGCAGTGCAGCATTGGTGTTGGAGTCGTCACCGCCGATGATCACGATGGCGTCGAGCTGGTGCTCGACGCAAGTCTTCTTCACTTGCTCGAACTGCTTGGGCGTCTTGATCTTGGTGCGGTCGGTGCCGAGGAAATCGAAGCCCCCGGTGTTCAGGATCTCCGCTACGTGGGCATCGGTCACTTCGAACAGCTTGCCGGCGAGCAGCCCCTTGGGCCCCCCCTTCACCCCCAGCACGGTGTTATCCGCCCCCAGCATGCGCTTGATGCCACACAGCACATTGTGGCCACCGGCCGCCGGGCCGCCAGAGAACAGCACAGCCACACGTTTGCCACTGACACGGCCGACAGCGACCCCCTCGGCACGCAGCACGGCGTTGCCCGAGGCCTTCACGCTCTGTGCGAAACGCTCGGCCACCGCGGCCGCATCGCGCGAGGCGAGCACCTGGCCCGTGCCGGCAAAGCGGACGGCCTGCAGAGCGTCGGCGGAGCCGAACGCGGGGCATACCGGCAGCGGCAACGCACGCACGGCATTCTCAAAAAGGGAGCGATGGCTTTCCATCTGCTCGAGCTGGTTGGCAAGTGAACTCATGAGTGCGGTCTCTGGATTGGCAGATGCAAAACAGCCGGCGATGCCGGCTGTCTTTTCATAGGGGCGCGATTCTAGCGCGGGATGATGACATTTGCAGGCCGGGGAAAACCCCGGCCGGGCCCCGTCACTCCTTGAACATCTGGTGCGGAATAAGTTTCCAGTAGTCCTCTTGCGTGGCGTCATCCAGGCAAGCCTGGATGATCTTGCGCCCCAGCGGATCCAGATCGGGCGTAAGGAAGGGCTGAAGTTCGCGCTTGAAGAACTCCTTCCACATCCTGGCGCCGTGATCGAAGACCTCGGCGCCCCCTTCGAGCTGGCTCTGCACATGCAGCAGCACCGGTGGAACCATCGAACCTTCCACCTTCACCTGGCGCGGCACATAGCCCAGCAGCGAACAGGGCGACTCGACCAGCTGATCACGATGGAAACGCGCCGAGCCGCGGCGGGCCAGGTATTCGCGCACCACCCACTCGGACATGAAGCCGACCTTCCAGGCACCGATGTACTGGTTCGGGATCAGCACGTGGCGGGTATCGGTGTGTTGCACGATCTGGCGTAACAGCAGGTTGGCCTGGTCGACACGGCGACCGGTACAGAAAGCCCAGTAGGAACCCACGCCTTCACATTGCATGCCACCGCCCTGATCCTGGATCGAGGGGTTGGCGTGGCCGCGCGGAGCCGCCAGACGCCACAGCCAGGCCAGCGCCGGGCTGAGGATGTGCAGCATGCCGAGGATGCCGTAGAGCTGGCTGTCCTTGTGCGTGGGCGGGCAGCGCACGCCAAAGGAACGGATGTTGACCGACACCGGGCCTTCCTGTACGTCCTGCACCATGTCACGCGGGATGATCAGGCGCGGGTTCGGACAGGGCTTGCCCGGTGCATCCTCTATGTGCTCCCACAGCAGCGCCTGACCACCCGGCACGATGTAGTGGTTGAGGAAGATCAGCGGCCGCTCCGGATGCATCACCAGACGCTCCAGGTGCGGATCCGTGCCGTAGCCCTTGATGTGGTCCACACGCACGAACCAACCGGCTTCCGCATCCTTGATCGAAAGCTTGGTCTGGCCTTCGTTGTAGTGCGGGTGGGCACAGGCCATGTCATCGGCCATGGGGTTGAGGTGGCAGGCTTCGGGCAAGTTCAGCGTGCGCTGCTCGCCGGTAACCACGTTCTTGCCCAGCAGCAGGCGGCCATCCTCCATGCGGTGGATGTGCTCGGTCATCTCGCTCTTGCCGCCGCCCGAAGCACCTTCGTGCATGATCACGATCTGGTTGTCGTACGGCGTGACCACGCCCACGGCTGCGCAGTGGTTGGTGGTCCAGCCCTCGCGCTCGCCGATGTCCAGCAGCAGCGAATACACCCCCTTCTTGGCCGAGGGGCCGGGATAGAGGTTGTAGGCAAAGACTTCCTGGTGCGTCTCGCTGCGTGCATGCACCACGACCTGCTTGCCTTCGAAGTGCGTGTGGCGGAACGGCGGCGCGATGAAGATCGCGCCACCGGTGAGCTTGAAGTTCGCGGGCACTTCGCTGTTGGCGATCATGCCCTGCAGATCGGCCAGGGCGCCGGCAAAGAAAGCCGAGGCCTTGGGCACGATGGCCAGCGCGCCATAGCCCAGCTCATCCGGCCCGGCGTAGAACGGCACCACGATCAGTTCCTGCGTCTTCAGCCAGTCCAGCGTCTTCTGACGCATCTTGTCGAAAGATTCGCCGAAACGCTCCTGATAGGTCGGCTTGTCGGTAGGCTGCTTGTCACCGATGACCATGGCGTCCGGATCGCGGCGGCGCATCTTCGGATCCACGAAATTCACCGCAATGCCATTGCGCGCCTTGGTGACGATGGCTTCGGCCACATAGCCCTTGCCCGGCACATCGAAACCGACCTCCACCTCGCCCTTGTCCTCGCGATTGGCGTGGCGCCAGTCCGTCTCGCCCGATTTGCGGTTCAACGCCCAGTTGAGCAGATCCTCGCGATGCTCGGCGACGTAGATCGCGGGCGAAGCGCTGAGCACTTCGATGACATGCGGCGGCAGACCCAGCTTGGGCCAGTCCTTCTGGAAGTCGATGGTCTTGATGGTTTGCGTCATGGTCAGCTGGGGCCCCGGGCCCGGCGATACAGGTTGACGAACACTGAACCAGGCCAGAACGGCGGCCGGCCCATTCGGGAAAACACGTAAGGATACAGTGGCTTGAGGAGTCTTGCCCATCCTGGAATCGCGGTTTTTGCCATAAAACAGCCGTGAAGCCGATGGTTTCATTGCCGGAATTTTCTCTTTCAGCAACGGGATACAAGGGGATTTTTCTGCGCCACACTTGCTCGCAAACTGCCTCTCTGCAATCCTTGCGCGCCATGAAATTCCTGTTGTCATGGGCACGTCGCGCGGCCCTCCTCCTGCTGTTGGTGATCCTGGGCTGGCAGCTGTGGCTGCTGGGCTGGGTGCTTTACTGGAAACAGTGGGATCCTCAGCAGACGAGCTTCATGCGCCTGCGCCTGACGGAGCTGCGAGAAAAGCAACCGCAGGCCACGCTCAAGCACCAGTGGGTGCCCTATGCACGCATCTCGCTACACCTGAAACGTGCCGTGGTGGCTGCGGAAGATGACCGCTTCGTCGACCACGACGGTTTCGACTGGGATGGCATCCAGCGGGCGCTGGAAAAGAATCAGAAGCGCGGACGCGCCGTAGCCGGCGGCTCCACGATCAGCCAGCAGCTTGCCAAGAATCTGTTCCTGACCCCGTCACGTTCCTATCTGCGCAAAGCCGAAGAAGCCATGATCACGCTGATGATCGAAAGCCTGTGGGACAAGCAGCGTATCCTTGAGGTCTATCTCAATGTGGTTGAATGGGGCGACGGCGTTTTCGGCGCGGAAGCTGCGGCGCGCCACTATTACCGCATCCCGGCGGCTAGCCTGGGGCCTGCCCAGGCCGCCCGCCTGGCGGTAATGCTGCCCAACCCGCGCCGTTACGAGAAGAATTTCACGCCTCGGCTGGCGGCCCACGCCGCGCGCATCCAGGCGCGCATGCATTACTCCAGCCTACCTTGAGCTCGGTGTTTGCACCGACATCAGGAACCCCGAGCAATCCGCGTAGAATCGCGCCCGTTTTCCAAGAGGTCCGCAATGTCCGAAAACGAGAAAGACGACGCCAAGCGCGACGAAATCCTGCAGGTTCATCTGCAGGAAGTGCAGGCTTTGCTCTCGCGCCATCGCGTGGTGGAGAACCTCGTCCGCCGCCAGGACATGCCACGCCATGATCTCGTGGAAGGCTTGGTTCACAAGCAGAACCTCGTGGAATTGCAGAAGAAGCTCGACGCTCTGCCTGCCGATGGCATCGCGCGCATCCTCGAAGCCCTGCCCCATAACGAAAGCCTGGTGGTATGGGATCTGGTCAAGGAAGATCGCGGCGCGGCGATCCTCGACGAACTATCTGAAACAGTGGGTGACGCACTGATCGCCGGCCCGGCCAAACCAACCCGACGCCCGGTAGTGGTGAACGCATTCGAACTGCACAACGGCCGCCTGCGCCAGACCAAGATCGACAGCCAGGCCGCGCTCGCAGCAGTCAGCCCGATCTGGGTCGACCTCATCGACCCCAGTGCAGAGGAGCTCGGCTGGATCAAGGAAGTCTTCGACCTGGCGCTGTCCGATCCCGAAGACCTCACCGACCTGGAAGAGTCCGCACGTTTCTACATCGAGGACGAAAGCGAGCAGGTACACCTGCGCTCGGACTTTCTGCTCGATCGGGAAGGCGGCGCACGCAACGTGCCCGTGGCCTTCGTGCTGCATCAGGGCGTGTTGTTCTCGGTGCGCAACGAAGAATTGCCGGTCTTCCGCCTGCAACGGCTGCGCGCGCGCATCCAGCCTGGCTACGTCAGTGACGGCAAAGACGTACTGCTCGATCTCTACGCGGCTGACGTCGAATATTCCGCGGATACGCTGGAAGATGTGTACGCGGCGCTGGAGTCCGTAGGCAAACAGGTTCTGGCCACGGCACTCACCGATACCGAGGCAGCCCGGGTGCTCTCGGCCATTGCCGTCGAGGAAGACTTGAACGGCCGCGTGCGCCGCAACGTGCTAGACACCCGCCGTGCAGTCTCCTTCCTGATCCGGGGGCGCTTCCTCTCCAGCACCCAGTTCGAAGATGCACGCCAGATCCTGCGTGACATCGAGTCTCTCGATGGCCACACAGCCTTCCTCTTCGACAAGATCAACTTCCTGATGGACGCCACGGTCGGCTTCATCAACATCAACCAAAACAAGATCATCAAGATCTTCTCCGTGGCCAGCGTTGCCCTGCTCCCCCCCACGCTAATCGCCAGCATTTACGGCATGAACTTCCAGTTCATGCCCGAATTCGAGTGGAAACTGGGCTACCCCTTCGCCATCGGCCTGATGATCCTCTCGGTCGCCATCCCGATCTGGGTATTCCGTCGCAAGGGCTGGTTGCGCTGAGCATCACGCAGGCGCCCGGCACGCGAACATGGCTGCGCTGGCAGCCATAACAGGCGACATGCGCGGTGTGCAGCCCTCTGGCCGCCACGCCCCCACGGCAGGGGCGGCACAGGTGAAAAAGGGCGCATGCCGGGCTTCAGGCCCATCCCCCTCCCAAACAAGATCAGCAGGAGAACTTCATGCAACGCAGGATTATTGCCTTGGCAGCGTTGACTGCCGCCGTATTCAGCGGAGGCGTCTTCGCCGCAGAGACCGGCGGCTTCTCGACCACCGACGGCAACGTGACCACAGCGCGCAAATTCACCGCCGCCACTTATTCGGAAATCAACAGAATCATCGCCAACGCCCGTTTCGATGATGCGGAAGACCGTGTCACCGCGGGCGCCTATCCTCTGCACATCACCTACACGGGAAACGAGGATGCGCTGATTGGACAGATCGTCAAGGACCACACGAAGGACGCCTCAGGCCACTGCCCCAAACCGCACTGGGACGACGACTACCGCTACGTCGAGGTCAAAGGCTACACCGCCGGCATCACTATCGAGGGCGCCGAGGGATCTTCGGCCAACTTCGGCATCGTCATCAACGGTGGCAGCGAAAACGTCGTCGTACGCAACATGAAAATCGGCGCACTGGGTGGCGCAGCAAAAGATGCGGACATGATCCGTATCGATGGAGCATCCAACGTATGGATCGATCACAACGAGCTGTTCGCCGTGAACAACGAGTGCAAGGATTCTCCCGACGGAGACCTCACTTTTGAAGCAGCCCTGGACATCAAGAAGAACTCGCACAACATCACCGTCTCGTACAACTACATCCACGACAGCAAAAAGGTCGGCCTGGACGGCTCCTCTTCCAGCGACATTGCTGGTGGCCGCTCGATCACCTATCACCACAACTACTACAGGAACGTGAATGCGCGCCTGCCGCTGCAGCGTGGTGGCTGGATTCACGTCTACAACAACCTGTACGACGGCATCACCAGTTCGGGCATCAATGTGCGCCAGAAAGGCTACGCACTGATCGAACGCAATTTCTTCGAAAATGCCGTCGATCCGGTGGTCTGCTTCTATGACAAGGGCAGCAACTGTGGCTGGTGGGATCTGCGTGGCAACAACATCGCCAGCCCGGCCGACTTCGCCACCTACAATGTCACCTGGACGACGCCCACCAACGGTGACAAATCCGCTGCTGACTGGATCACGACGGCGGCATTCCCGAAAGAGCTGGGATATGCCTACGAAACGGTGAGCCCTCAGTGCCTGAAGGAAAAGCTGCCGCTCTATGCCGGCGTGGGCAAGAAAGGCGCCCGATTGAGCGCCGAGCATTGCGCCGCACCGGCGAGTGCCCGCTGACAAGGCGCGGCATCACGCGTAACGCATCGCCTCAGGCGAGTCCGATGTGAGCGGCAGACATGACAAAGCCCTCCTTGGAGGGCTTTGTCGCATGAAGAAACAAGGGCGCGCATTACAGACCCGGCGGCATTCCCGGCATATCCAGCGGTGTCGCACTGGGATGCACATGAAAGGGGATGTCAGGCAACGCCTTGTAGAACCACTCGGCGATTACCATCTCGCCCGGACCACGCTCGAAGGGACCGATCTTCACGATATCGCCACTCAGCAGCTTGCATTCGAAGTAGCGCAGATGGTCTTCACCCACAAGCTCGATGGAATGCAGCTTTTGCAGCTCGATACGATCGACACGTGCCGGCTTGGCCGACGGATTGCGGAAATAGAGGTGTTCATCCTTCACCTCGATGAAGGCCAGCCCCATGGGTGGCCCCTTGATGAAACGATGTGCGAGATGCCAGGCGGCCAGCGCCAGGATCAGGCCGGTGATACGCTCGTTCGCAGTACCGACGTAGACGAAAACGGCACAGGCCACAGCGATGCCGAAACTGACGTAGAAATAACGTTCGGCCTGCTGGCGGGTACGGACATGCAGCTTACTGTTCATCAAAAGCTCAACTCACAAGAGGCACGAAGGCGGTGCCGTGACCATCGTCACGCACGATGAGGCGAAAACCCAGGTTGTCGATGTACCACTAGCGCAAGCGCTCAGGATCGTTCGCCACGATGCCGACATGTTCGATCCCCTGGATCAGCCCACTCCTGGGTGCGGTATCCAGACGGGGCGGCGCGGCCAACGAAAGACGGCGCGGCCTTGAGATCAGGTGCAGCAGGTTGCCGTCCGGGTCGCGGAAATGGAAGGTAGCCAACCCCTCCGGAAACTGACGCGGGCTCTCACCCACCACGCTCACGCCGGCGCTGACCAGACGATGCACGGCAGGGCCGAAATCATGTGCTGCCACCGTGAGCGCCACATGGCGCAGGCCGCTGTCCCGGATGGCGGGGCCGGAACCACACAAAGAAGGCTCACTCGCCGGCACCTGCTCGATCAGGGAGCCATCCTGCATGAGCAGGAAATACCCCCCTGCGCCATTGTCCACCACACAGTGCATATCGAGGTGGCGCACATACCAGTCACGCAAACGCGTGGTGTCGGTGGAAAAGATCGCGACGTGTTCGATACCCGGATAGATCGCCATAGGATTGTCCCAAGAAGTGCCGAAAGCCGGTTCAAGATCTGCCACAGCGGATGCACCGCAGCGCCAGTCAGTGCATGAGCACCGACCAATGCCCATATGGCGACGTGGAGGGGTTCCGGTCCGCCCGGCCATCCGGGCGGACCCAATCCTAACTTCTTTTGGCGATCTCGTAACGCGGCAAGCGCAAGCTGATGACGAGGCTCACGGCCGCCATCACCGCGCTGAGGATGAAACCGTTGTGTACGCCCTGTACCAGGGCGTGACGCGCCTGCGCCAGCAAAGTCACTGAATCGATGCCCAGGCCAGAAGCCAGACTGGCAAGCTGCGCCTGGTCCGCCACCCGGATCAATATCTGCGGCGAGGACATCAGGGCATCCACGACCTCGCTACGCACCGGCAGATCGGCCAGCAGGCGTTCCACATCCCAGGCATAACGCGCATTCACCAGCACACCAGCAATCCCCACGCCCAGCATGCTGCCCAGCATGCGCGTGGTCTGGACCAGCGCGGAGCCAACACCAAAATTGCGCTTGCCGGCCACCGCCATCATCTGCAACGTCAGGTTGGGCAACTGGAAACCCAGGCTCAAACCACACAGGCCGAACTGCAGCAGCACCTGCCAACGCGGGCTGTCCGCGTCCAGCAAGGTCAGCAGCAGGCAGCTCACCAGCGTGCCCACCTGCCCCCAGGCGATCACACGTTCTGCGCGCGGCACACGAGGTAACAGGCGGCCATTGATGATGGACCCGACCGTGACGCATACCAGCAACGGCGTCATCAGAAACCCCGCTTCCTTGGGCGACGCGCCGAAGCCCCCCTGCAGCAACAAGGGCGAATAGAACACCAGCACGAACATCGACAGACCGGTCAGCACGCCGAGCGCCATCAACTTCAACGCGTCGCGATTGGCAAACAACTCCGGTGGGATGATCGGCGCCGCCGAATGGTGCTGGTGCCACACGAAGAAAGCCCCGCAGGCAATGGCTGCGAGCATCAGCAACGGCCCCTGCATATGCGTCACGCCATGTTGCTGGATGGCTTCCGAGCCCAACAGCAGCATCACCACGGCAGCCGCGAGCAACAAAGCCCCCAGCCAGTCGATGCTGCGCTCTCCCTCTTCGTGATGCACGATCCAGGGCAGGAAGCGCCAGACCGCCGGCAAGGCCAGTGCGGCTACCGGCAGATTGATGGTGAACACCGAACGCCAGCCGAAATGCTCGGTCAGCCAGCCGCCCAGCGACGGACCGAAAGCTGAGGCAATGCCAAAACTGGCAGAAAGCATCACCTGCCAACGCACACGTTGTGCACGATCCGGAAACAGATCCGGCACGCAGGCAAAGGCCACCCTGATCAACATGCCGCCGCCCACGCCCTGCAAGCCCCGGGCGATCACCAGCTGCATCATGCTGCTGGCGAAACCGCAGGCCGCGGAAGTCGCCGTGAAAAGGATGATGGCTGCAAGCACGAAAGGCTTGCGCCCGTAAAGGTCCCCCAGGCGACCGGCAATGGGAATGGTCACCGCGCTGCCCATCAGATAGGCCGAAGCGATCCAGGGATACAGATCGTAGCCGCGCAGCTCACCCACGATGCGTGGCATGGCGGTACCCACCACGGTGGAATCCAGCGCGATCAGGATGATCACTAGGCAGATGCCGATCATCGCGGCCAGCGAGGCGCGGAAGGAACGTGCTGTCTGCTCCATCTCAGCGCTCCTTCCTGACGGCCAGCGGGCGCAACGCATCCATCAGCGTCATCAGCGAAGCATCCAGCCCTGGATACTCTCCCGCCGGAATGCTTTCGAACAACTTCAATGCCTGCTCGTTGAGCATCACGTCGAAACGGCTGGCCTCGGCTTCACCAGCGGCCGTCAGGTGCAACACCAGGCAGCGGCGATCGGTCTCCAGCGGTAGACGCTCGACCAGACCATCAGCTACGAAGCGCTCGACGATGCGGCTGATCCAGCTCTTGTCCAGCCCGGCCATGCGGCCGAACTCGCGCTGCACGGTCGGACCGTGACGCTTTAGCAGCATCAGCAGACGGGCATTCTGCGAAAAACCGTGTTCATGGGCACGATGGCGCTGCGCCATCAGATAGAGCCCGACAAGCTCACGCAACTTGCGCGCGAGGCCGGGTTTGAGATCGGGGGATGTCATGTGAAGAAAATATTGTTGCTATGCGCAACAGTCTAGCCATGTGGTTGCGCAAGGCAACCGTATTCACACTCTTAAACAATCCTCGAGGTCAGCCGGAAGCCCCTGGTTTGGAGTCAGTACGGTGGGGGGGTACGCAGCCCGGAGTCACCCTTGGCATGCTATGTGCACTCAGCGAGCGCATATCCATGCATTTGAGGCGGACCTTGTGATAATTCAACAAAGCACAGCCTATTCAACGCCAGCCGTACGCGCATCAACGGCAAATCTTCAGCCGACACGGCAAACCGTTTCCGATGCGGCGGCAACAATTACCGATACGGTTACCATTTCAAGGGCGGCACGCGAAGCGCTGTCCTCCGAAATTGCCAACTCTGCCCCAGAAGAATATCCGCTCGAATACTATTCAATGCCCCGCTGGCAAGCGGACCTCATGCCCATCGAGTTATCCGGAAAAGTCGGTGCAAAAGCGGACGAGCTGTATGTGAAGGGCGGGCATTTGATTGAAAAATATGGATCCGAAGTCGGAGAATACTCCGGGCTCCTGGACAAGCATTTTCAGGCATTAATGCAGAAAGAAGGCATCGACACCGTTGCCCAATATCATCAGGCAATGGTTGTAGATAAAGAAAGCAGCGAAAGGCTTCGATTGTTGATGAAAGACAGCATTGCGGGAGATGCGCGCATGACCGAACTCATGAATACACTGGGAATTCAGTTCCCCGACTGATCAGCGAGTGGAAACAGATTTTCCATCCATCAGACAGAAACAAAACGGGCCACGAAAGGGCCCGTTTTCATGCCTGAAACCGCTATGTGGCGCGACGCAGCTCAGCGATACCGATTGATCTCGTCACGCGTCGCAAGGGCGACCTTACGGGCCGCATCGGCAAAGTCTTCGCCCTTGCCTGCATAGAGGATGGCGCGGGAAGAATTGATCATCAGGCCCAGCCCGCTGGCAGTCTTGCCAGCCGTCACGGTGGCTTGCACATCGCCGCCCTGTGCGCCGATGCCGGGAACCAGCAGCGGCAGGTCGCCGACGATGCTGCGTACGTCCGCCAGTTCAGCCGGGAAGGTAGCACCGACAACCAACGCGGCCTGCCCGTGCTTGTTCCATTTCTCCGCCACCAGTTGCGCCACATGCTGATAGAGCCTGCGGCCGCCTTCCACAGTGAGATTCTGTAGATCGGAGCCCCCAGGATTGGAGGTGCGGCACAATACGATCAGACCACAATCCGCGTATTCGAGATAAGGCTCGACCGAGTCGAATCCCATGTAGGGATTCACGGTGAGCGCGTCGGCCTGATAGCGCACGAAAGCCTCGCGCGCATATTGCGCAGCCGTGGCGCCGATGTCACCACGCTTGGCATCGAGAATCACCGGGATATCCGGATGCTCGGCATGGATGTAATCGATCAGCGCCTCGAGCTGGGCCTCGGCGGACTCCCCTGCGAAATAGGCAATCTGCGGCTTGAAGGCGCAGGCCAGATCGGCCGTGGCATCCACGATGGCCTTGCAGAACTCGTAGATCGCGTCCTCACGCTCCTGCAGATGGACCGAAAATTTTGCGGGATCAGGATCCAGCCCAACGCAGAGCAGGGAGTCGTTCTTTTGCCAGGCGGCGACAAGATCGGAAATGAAGGGCATGAAGGAGTCCAGCAGAAAAGGGATGCCGGATTTTAACGCAGGGCAGAAGCTGCCGCCCTGCACGTATCACGCGCTCGCGTCAGCCCGCACTCACGCGATTGACCACCTCCTCACCGCGCTCGAAGGCGCGGGCATTGCCCAGCGTGGTTTCGGCAATGGCACGCAAGGCTTCGCGCGTGAGGAAGCCCTGGTGCGAGGTGATCAGCACGTTGGGGAACGTCATCAGACGGGCCAGGAGGTCATCCTGCAATGGCTGATCGGAAAGATCATGTAAGAACACGCCCTCTTCCATCTCATACACATCCAGCCCCACGCCACCGACCTGCCCGCTCTTCAAGGCCTCGATCAGGGCCGGCGTGTGAATCAGGCCACCGCGCGAGGTGTTGATGAGGATCACACCACGCCGCGTACCGGCCAGCGATGCCGCATTGATGATGTGATGGCTCTGCTCGGTGAGCGGCAGATGCAGCGAAATGACATCCGATTCAGCCAGCAGACGTTCGAGACTGACGTAATCGAAGCCAACATCGGCGGCGATCTTCGGATTTTCGTACGGATCGTAGGCCAGCAGCTTGCAGCCGAAGCCCTTGGCGATACGCATCGCGCACTGCCCGATGCGGCCGGCACCGAGCGAACCGTAAGTCTTTCCGTGCAGCGTGAAGCCTTCCAGGCTGTCGAGCGAAAAGTTCTGCTCGCGCACCCGGTTGTAGGCACGGTGGGTCTTGCGCACCAGCGTAAGCAGCAGCGCAAAGGCATGCTCGGCCACGGCCTCGGGCGAATAGGCTGGCACACGCGCCACCACGATGCCAATACGCTCGGCTGCCGCGATGTCGATGCCATTGAAGCCTGCCGCGCGCAACGCAACCAGGCGCACACCGAGCTCGGCCAGACGCTGCAGCACATGCTCGGTGAGCCGGCAGTTCACGAAAGGACAGACCGCATCGAAGCCGGCCGCCAGCTCCACGGTCTTGTCATGCAGGCGCTCCTCGAAAAACTCCAGTTGATGCTCGCCATGCGCGTTGGCTTCGCGCAGGGCTCGCTCGTCATAGGGGTGGGTGTCAAAAACTGCGATACGCATCGGGATTCTCCTGTGCTTGTGTTTTCCCCAGTATGCCCCGGCAAGACACTCGGCCGGATCGTTTGTTTGGATGCTGCCAACAAGGGCTTTGATTCCCTTTCATGCACGCACATCTGAGCTCCCGCGCGGATAATCCGCGCTTCATGCCCGCCTGATTGCGGCATAACCCTGGAATCCGACCATGCCCACTCTGCCCGCCTGGCCCTACCCACGCACCATCGCCCATCGTGGCGCCGGCAGACTGGCACCGGAGAATACGCTGGCCGCCTTTCGCCTTGGCGCCGCGCATGGCTATCGCGCGTTCGAGTTCGATGTGAAGCTTAGTCGCGACGGCCACAGTTTCCTGCTCCATGACGACACGCTGGAACGCACCAGCAACGGCCACGGCCCCGCCGATGCGCTGACGCTGGCCGAACTGCAGCGTCTGGATGCCGGCGCATGGCACAGCCCTGCATATGCCGGAGAAACGATGCCCGCACTGGCAACCATCGCGGCCTACACCCGAGCCAACGACTTCTGCGTCAACGTCGAGATCAAACCCATGCCCGGACGCGAAGCGGAAACCGGCCATGCGGTAGCGCGGGATGTACGGCGGCTGTGGCAAGGCACGCGTATCCCGCCGTTGCTGTCGTCATTCTCGGAAGAGGCGTTGGCCACGGCCGCGCAGACCGCCCCTGCCCTACCGCGCGCATTGCTGCTCGATCATTTGCCCGAAGACTGGCCGGCGAGGCTCCGCCGGCTGGGCTGCATCGCACTGGATGCCAATCACGATTGCCTGGATGCGGACATCATCGCTTGCGCGCATGCCAACAGCTTCCGTGTGCTGTGCTACACGCCCAACGACCCGGTACGCGTCAAGACCTTGTTTTCATGGGGCATTGATAGTGTTATCACGGACGAGGTAGGACTTATTTCTCCCGTGTAACAAAGTTTTACTACTGGTATACCCTCAATTTCTCCGTTCTCAGGCCGTCGAACTGAAAGCGGGCTGATTTCAGCCGCGTCATCACTGCCGCCCACGGGTGTGCATCCACGCCTTCCTGCAGGAGAAATCATGCTGTCTCGTCTGAACATCGCCCAGCGCGTTGCGCTGGGCTTTGCCATTCTCAATTTGCTGATGCTGGCCGTTGGCGCCGTGGGCATGCAAGGCCTGCAGCGCCAGTACCGCGAAGTGAACGAACTTCTGGCCAAGGATCTCAATCAGCTACAGACCGTGCAAAGCGCGCAGCTGCGCATGAGCAAGATGCGCCGTGACGAGAAGGACATTTTCCTCTCCCTGGGCAGTCAGAATGATATCGACGAATACCACAAGAAATGGACCGAATCCGTCAATCGGGTCGGTGAGTCACTGCAGAAACTGGGCGAAAAGGCAGGCGAAGAAGAGCAGGCCCAGATCGAGAAGGCCACCATCGCCATGGCTTCCTATTCCGAAGGCATGACAAAGGCAATGTCCGGCATGAGCGTGGGTTTCTTCATGAGTTCGCTGATGCTCAATGACTCCTTCGAGCCCGCCAAACAGGATGCACAAGTCGCCAACGGCGCACTCAACGAAATTTCCAAAGCCGCCAACAACCGCATCCAGCAGATCGATGACCGGCTGGCGGACATCCGCCGCGAAGTAGTGACTACCGGCGCGGTACTCGTTGCCCTGGCAGTCCTGCTGGGAATCGTCAGCGGCTGGCTGATCATCCGCAGCGTCCGCGCCCCCCTGGCCGAACTGCAACGCCAGATCGGCCACATTGCGCGCTCCGGCGAACTGAGCCGCCGCATGCCGGAAAAATCTACCGACGAGATCGGCCAGACTTCGCGTGCGATCAACCAGTTACTGTCCGGCATGGGCGATGTCATCGGCGTCGCCTCGCGCGATGCCAAGGCACTGCTTACGGCGGCCGATTCGCTGTACCAGACGGCCGAGCACGTCACACAGGCGTCCGGCCAGCAGGCCAGCTCCGCCCACGCCACGGCCGCTGCGGTGGAAGAGCTCAGCACCAGCATCGCCCAGGTGGCCGAACGTGCCGCCAGCGTGGAGGAAGTGGCCGAGAGCACCGCCAACACCGCCAGCAGCAGCGTGGGCATGGCGCGCACCACGGCGGACCACATCCGCACCGTGGCGCAGACCATCCAGCACTCGGCTGAACTCATCGATTCGCTGAACCAGCGCTCCGATGAGATCGGCAACATCGTGCAGGTGATCAAGGAGATCGCCGACCAGACCAGCCTGCTGGCCCTGAATGCAGCCATCGAGGCAGCCCGCGCGGGCGAGCAGGGGCGCGGTTTCGCCGTGGTAGCCGACGAGGTACGCAAGCTCGCCGAGCGCACCACCGCCGCCACGGTCGACATCCAGGCCCGCATCGAAGGCGTGCAACGCGACACCGGCGTGGCTGCCGAGGATATGCATCAGGCCAGCGACCAGATCGCCCAGGGGGTGGGCAGCACCGAACAGGTGGCCGAGCACCTGCGCGAGATCGAGCGCCTGTCACGCGAGAGCGCACAACACACGGCAGACATCGCCATGGCGATCCGCGAACAAAGCTCCGCCAGTGAAAGCATTTCCAGCCACATTGAGGAGATCGCCGCAGCCAGCACCAGCAACAACGAGGCCGCCAGCGAATCGCACCGCCTGTCACGCCAGCTGGGCGAGATCGCCACACAGATCAACACGGCGATCCAGCGCTTCAGCGTCTGATCCCTCTGCACGACAAACCACCAGCCGCGCGGCACCATTCAGCGCGGCTGGCTGAACATCGACCGGACGCACGTCATTTCACGAACACAGCAAGTTACCCCAAAGGCATAGCCCCTCCCTTTGCAAGTTTTTAACCCCTCTCACATTGACGCACCCAGCGGGCTCCTCCGATGCTGCCCGGGCACACGGCCATTGTCTGCCGGTCTTTCAAGACAGCCGAACAGAGGAGAAAAACATGCGAATGAAAACCCGATGGCTTCTGCTTTTCCTGTTGGCTGCGCTGACAGGATGTGGAGGTGGTGGCGGTAGCGCCAGCACCTCGAGCACGGAAAACACCGCGAGCAGCAACAGCAGCGCCAGCAGCGCCAGCAGCAGTACCACGAGTGCATCCAGTAGCAGTTCCAGTACAACAGCCAGCGCCTCCAGCAGCAGCGCTGGCAGCACGAGCAGCAGCGCCAGCGGCTGGAACCTTTCCACCGGAGCGAACAGCGAGGACGCGCTGAGCACCCGCAGTTTTGCCACACTGACACTGGATCTTTCGACCCTCACGCTCACCAGCGCCAGCAGCGACCTCATCGTCGGCTCCGCGAGCAATGGCGTCACACCGGTCACGCAATCGGGCAGTACGGTGCTGACCATGACCGAGGACAGCTACGGCATCACCCTGGAAGCCACCGGCAGCACGCCGCTGGCGTTCGCGCTCAGCGGCAGCTATGCCAAAACGGTGACGATTTTCAGCAGCACCGACTTCAAACTCGCACTCAATGACGCGACGATCCAGAGTGCGGACGGCCCAGCCATCAACATCCAGACCAAGACTCGCGCCTTCGTGGTGCTGACAGGCAGCAACACGCTCACATCCCACAGCACCTGGAGCACCCGTACGCTCTCCGACGGCAGCAGCATGGATCTCAAGGCCACGCTATTCAGCGAAGGGCCGCTCATCGTCAGCGGCACGGGCACACTGACAGCCAGCGCAGCCAAGAAACACGTGATCACCAGCGACAAGCACGTACGGCTCGTCAGCGGCACGCTGAGCCTGAACGCGACAACCAAGGACGGCATCCGCGCCAATGACGCTTTCGTGATGGACGGTGGCTCGCTCACCATCACCACCAGTGCCGGCAAGGGCATCAAGGTCGAAGGCAAGGAAGACGACAGCACGCCACTGGGGTTCATCGCCATCAATGACGGCACGATCGGCATCACCAGCTACGACAAGGCCATCACGGCCTCCTGGGAAGCGGAGGACGGCGACACCACCACCACGGCAGACGATCCCGATCCGCTGGTGACCATCAATGGCGGCACGATCACCACCACCACCACGGGCACACCTTATGAAACCAGTACCGATTCGCTGAGCCCGGAAGGCATCGAATCGAAGTCCACGCTGACGATCAACGGAGGCTCCCTGGTAATCAACACCACGGACGACGGGCTCAACGCCGGCACGCATCTCGCCGTCAATGGCGGACGCATTTACGTGAAGAGCAGCCTCAACGATGCGGTGGACTCCAATGGCACATTGAGCATCACCGGCGGCCTGCTGGTGGCCATCGGCGCAAGTTCGCCGGAAGGCGCGCTGGATTGCGACCAGAACACTTTCTCGGTCACAGGCGGCACCTTCATCGGTATCGGAGGCGCAAACAGCTCGGTGACGGCGTCGACCAGCACGCAGAACACCGTTTCACTGAGCAGCGTCTCCTCCGGCACGCTGGCAATCCGCGACAGCAGTGGCAACACCGCTTTCGCCTACACCATGCCCAGCAGTGCCACCGCGGTGTTGTTGAGCAGCTCGACGCTTGCGACGGGCACGCGATACACCGTCTACACCGGTGGTACGGTCAGCAGCTACTCCGACGCGTTCAACGGCCTATACGTCGGCGCCACGCACTCCGGCGGTACTTCGGGCAGCAGCTTCACCATCAGTTCCACGACCACCACAGTAGGCTCCAGCGGAGGCGATCGCTGAAAACCCGCCTGCGGTGCCCTGCGATCAAAACAAAACGCCCGGCGGATGCCGGGCGTTTTCATGACGGGAACACAGGTTCTCAGGCGGCCTTGGTCACTTCCGCGTAGGCCCACTCCAGCCAGGGCAGCACGGCCTCGAGATCGGAAGCCTCGACCGTGGCGCCGCACCAGAAGCGCAGTCCTGGAGGCGCATCCTTGTAGGAACCAATGTCGTAGGCGACACCTTCCTTGTCCAGCAGCTTTGTCAGCGCCTTCACCTGCTCCGGCGTGGCATCCAGCGAGAAACACACCGAGGTGTTGGAGCGGCTGGCCGCTTCCTTGGCGAGGAAGCTGATCCACAGCGTCTTGGCGACGAAACGCTCGAATACGGCGAGGTTGTCATTGCTGCGCTTGATCAGGCCTTGCAGACCGCCGATGGAGTCCGCCCAGGCCAGCGCATCCAGATAGTCCTCGTTGGCGATCATCGAGGGGGTGTTGATGGTGGAGCCTTCGAAGATCTCGGTCATCAATTCGCCACCCTTGGCGATGCGGAAGATCTTGGGCAGCGGCCAGGCCGGCTTGTACTCCTTCAGGCGCTGCACGGCGCGCGGGGACAGAACCAGCATGCCGTGGGCAGCTTCACCGCCCAGAACCTTCTGCCAAGAGTAGGTGACAACGTCGAGCTTTTCCCACGGCAGTTCCATGGCGAACACCGCGCTGGTGGCATCACACAGCGTCAGGCCTTCGCGGTCGGCCGGGATCCAGCCGCCATCGGGCACCTTCACGCCGGAAGTCGTGCCGTTCCAGGTGAACACCACGTCGTTCTTCGGATTCCACTGGGAGAGATCAGGCAGTTCGCCATAGCCACCCTTGATGTGGCGCACGTCGGCCAGCTTCAGTTGCTTGACGATGTCGGTCGCCCAGCCTTCACCGAAGGATTCCCAGGTGAAGATGTCCACCGGGCGGGCGCCCAGCAGATTCCACATCGCCAGTTCGAACGCACCGGTATCGGACGCCGGCAGGATGCCGACATGGTAGTCGGCCGGAATGCCAAGAATGCGCTTGGTCTCGGTGATGGACTTCGCCAGACGGGCCTTGCCCAGGCTGCTGCGGTGCGAACGGCCGAGGATATCGGACGGCAGGCTGGCCAGCGAATAGCCGGGGCGCTTGGCGCAGGGACCGGAAGAGAAATTCGGGCACTTGGGCTTGAGAGTGGGCTTCACATTGGGCTCCAAAGGGGAGAAGGAGAAAAACCGGAGGCGTGATTGTAGTCCGCCGGAGGCGGCAAGGGGAGCATCGCCGGCATTCCGCCACCGGCCCCCCCTGCTCCCGGACGCCTGCCGCATGAAGGGCGCGCGGCCGACAGGCGCCTAGCCAACGCCAGGCGCGGCCTCGTCCGCCACGATGTCCTCGCCGCTGGCGAGCAGGTGCGCGTAGGCCCCGTTGGCGGCAAGCAATTGTTCGTGGTTGCCGGTCTCGACGATACGGCCGCGCTCCATCACCACGATGCGGTGCGCGTCACGGATGGTGGTCAGGCGATGCGCCACCACCAGCACCGTGCGGTTGCGGCGCAGCTCCACCAGGGCTTCACGCACCACGCGCTCGGATTCGTTGTCCAGTGCGGAGGTGGCTTCGTCCAGCAGCAAGATGGGTGCGTCCTTGAGGAAGGCACGCGCGATCGCCAGGCGCTGGCGCTGCCCGCCGGAGAGCAGGTTGCCGTTGGCTCCGATGCGGGTGTCGAAGCCCTGCGGCAGCTTGTCGATGAATTCCAACGCATGCGCCTGGGCAGCGGCAGTGCGGATGTCGTCCATGCTGGCGCCCTGGCGGCCGTAGGCGATGTTGTTCGCCACGGAGTCGTCGAACAACGCGGCGTGCTGCCCTACCAGCGCGATCTGCTGGCGTAGCGTGACGAGCGGCATCTGCTGCAGTGGTGCGCCATCGATCAGAATCTGCCCCGCCTGCGGCTCGAAGAAACGCGCCACCAGCGCAATCAGCGTGGTCTTGCCGCTGCCCGAGGCGCCGACGAAAGCCACCGTCTCACCAGGCGAAACGGTGAGCGAGAAGCCGTCTACGGCAAGACTGGCCTGGTTGGGGTAGGCGAACTGCAGTCCCTCGAAGCGGATCTCGCCGCGCACGCGTTCGATCTTCCGCTGGCCGGCATCCTGCTCGGGGGCAAGGTCGAGCAGCTCGAAGATGCTTTGCGCACCGGCCAGCCCGCGCTGGATGGTGACATTGATGTTGGTGAGCCGGCGGATAGGCTCGAAGATCATCGCCATGGTGGCAATGAAGGCCACGAACTGCCCCGGTGTGAGCTGACCACTTTCCACCAGGCTGGAGGCGGCAAAGATCACTACGGCCACAGCAGCGAAAGCCAGCACTTGCACCATCGGCACATTGGCAGACGAGATGCGCACCACGCGCATGGTCTCGTGACGCAAGGCGGTGGCGATGCGTGCGAAACGCGAAGCTTCGTGCGTCTGTGTGCCGAAGATCTTGATTTCGCGCAGGCCGGCCAGTTGCTCTTCGACGGCGTTGGTCATCTCGCCCATGCGCAGCTGCTGCGCACGGTTGGAGGTGCGCATGCCGCTGCTGGCCTTGCGGATGATCCAGGCCACCAGCGGGCCGATCACGAAGATGATCAGGGTCAGGTGCCAGGCCTTGTAGAGCAGGAAGGCGAGCAGCGCGATCACGGTGAGGGAGTCCTGGATCACCACGATCCAGGCGGTAGACAGTGCGGCGCCCACCTGCGGGATGTCGTAGGTGATGCGCGACAGCATGCGCCCCGAGGTCTGTGCCTGATGTGTGGCGACCGGCAGCAACATCTGGTGCTCGAACACCCGGCGGCGCAGATCCTCGATGGCCTTGTTCGCCACCCATTGGCTGGAAACGCTGGAGATGTATTCCGCCAGGCTCTTGCCGCAGGCGATCAGCAGGATGGTCAGCGGCACGCGCCACATCGCCTCGGCGTTGCGTGCGATCAGGCTTTCATCAAGCAGCGGCTCGAACTGTGCGGAGAGCAGCGGCGTGGCCGCCGCCACGGCCGCCATGGCGAGGATCGACAGGGCCGAAACCCGCCAGTAAGGCTTGATATAGGCCAGCAGGCGGCGGTAGAGCAGGAAGGATTCTTTCATGCCGTGCATTGTCGCACGCGGCCCGGCCGACGGCGCGCGGGTAGAATTCCTGGCTTCGCCGCAGCCCTGCCAGCCGCCATCCCTGCCATGCTCGACCAGCTCAACGCGCCCCAGCGCGACGCCGTGAAGTACCTCGACGGCCCCTGCCTCGTGCTTGCCGGCGCGGGCAGCGGCAAGACACGCGTGATCACCCAGAAGATCGCCTACATGGTGCAGCAATGCGGTCTGGAAGCACGCAACATCGCGGCCATCACCTTCACCAACAAGGCCGCGCGCGAGATGCACGAACGCGTCGCCAAACTGCTGGACAAACGCTCCGCACGCCAGCTCACGGTGTGCACCTTCCACGCACTGGGCGTACGCATCGTGCGCCAGGAAGCGCAACACGTCGGCCTCAAACCGCAGTTCTCAATCCTCGACACCAGCGACCTGCAACAGATCCTCGCCGAGCTTTCCGGCAATGCCGACAAGGCCACCATCAAGGGCATCCAGTGGACCATCTCCGGCTGGAAGAACGCCCTGATCCCGCCGGAAGAGGCCGTGAAACTGGTCACTGACGAAACCAGCCACGCCGCAGCCAAGCTCTATCCAGCCTACGAAAAGACCCTGCGCGCTTACCAGGGCGTGGACTTCGACGATCTCATCGCGCTACCCGTGCGGCTTTTCGACAGCCATGAGGACGCACTGGAACGCTGGCGCGGCAAGCTGCGCTACCTGCTGGTCGACGAATATCAGGACACCAACCGCGCCCAGTACAAGCTGCTACGCCAGCTCGCCGGGGACCGTGGCGCATTTACCGCCGTGGGCGACGACGATCAGGCCATCTATGCCTGGCGCGGCGCTGACGTCGAAAACCTGCACCTGCTTCAGCGCGACTATCCAAAGCTGCGCGTGATCAAGCTGGAGCAGAACTACCGCTCCAGCAACCGCATCCTCAATGCCGCCAACACCCTGATCGCCAACAACGAGAAGCTCTTCGAAAAGAAACTGTGGAGCGATCACGGCCTGGGCGAGCCGATCCAGGTCACGCTGGCGCGCGACCCCGAACACGAGGCCGAGCTCGTCGCGATGAAACTCACCGCGCACAAGTTCGAGTTCAAAACCCACTTCCGCGACTACGCCATCCTCTACCGCGGTAACCACCAGGCCCGCATCATCGAGCAACAGCTGCGTAATCATCACATCCCCTATGTGATGTCCGGCGGCCAGAGCTTCTTCGATCGCGCCGAAATCCGCGATCTACTCTCCTATCTGCGCCTGATGGCCAACCCGGACGACGACCTCGCCTTCATCCGCGCAATCACCACGCCGCGGCGTGGCGTAGGCGCGGCCACCCTGGAAGCGCTGGGCAACTACGCCGGCAGGCGCCATGGCAGCCTCTTCAACGCCACCTTCGAGGAGGGTGCGGCCGAGCACGTCCCGGCACGCCAGTTGGAGGTCGTACGCAAGTTCGGCAGCTTCATCAAGCAGCTGGACCACCGGGCCTACAAGGAACCTGCAGGCGCCTTGCTCGAAGAACTGTTGCGCGCCATCGGCTACCAGGCCTGGCTGATGGAAAGCTGCGAAGTGAAGGAAGCCGAGACCAAGTGGCGCAACGTGCGCGATTTCGTCGAATGGCTCGCCCGACGTGGCGAGGAGGATCAGAAAACCTTGCACGAATTGGTGCAGACCGTGGCGCTGATCAACATGCTCGACAAGGGTGACGACGGAGAGGTCGATGCCGTGCAGCTTGCCACCCTGCATGCCAGCAAGGGGCTGGAATGGCCGCACGTGTTCCTGATCGGCGTGGAAGAAGGCATGCTGCCGCACCAATCCAGCATCGATGAGGACAAGATCGAGGAAGAGCGCCGCCTGATGTACGTCGGCGTCACCCGCGCCCAGCGCAGCCTCACCATCACCGCCTGCGAACGCCGCCGCTTCGGTGGCGAGATCCGCATGATCGAGGCCTCACGCTTCATAGACGAAATGGGCGACGGCCTGCGCCGCGCCAGCAAGGACGACGTCCCCGTCAGCCAGGACGAAGGCCGCGCGCGACTCGCCAACCTGCGCGCGATGCTGGCAGGCAAGCCCCAGGCCTGAGCATCAGAACATGCCGCCAACGCAGGCTTGCTTCGCATGGCGGCCGGCTTGAGTCATCATTACCTGTCAAAACATTTAAAGACTTCATCATGTCCATACCTCGTCTGGCCACACTTTGCCTCGTGCTGCTCTTCAACATCGGCGTCCAGGCCAGTCCGGCGACCGATGCGCTGAGCAACTGCCTTACCGACCACACCACCGGTAAGGATAGGAAGGATCTGGCGAGATGGATCTTTGTCGCCATGTCTGCCCACCCCGAGATCGCGGCCATCACCAAATCCAACGCGGCCGACATCGAGGCGACTCAACGCACCATGGGGGAGCTTTTCACCCGCCTGATCGCGGAGCAATGTCCCGCACAAATGAACGCCGTCGCACAGGCGGAGGGTGTCCAGGGGATCAAACTAGCCTTCGAACATCTGGGCAAGGTGGCCATGCAGGAATTGACGACCAACCCGGAGGTGAATGCCGCGATTGGCGGCTTTCAGCGCTATCTGGACCAGGAAAAGATCAATCGGGCGCTCCGCTCGGGCCTGAAATGAGCATTCTGGCCGGATGAGCCGCAGCGCCACCAGGCGCTTGCCATGCGAAGCACGCCGCCACACCGCAGTAATTGCGTGGCACGGGCGGAAAGGAGTAAAGTCAGTCGACTCATCCCGGCTCAAAACCTTCCGCGCGCGACAATGCCTGTCCGCAATGCTGCGCCTCGGGTTGCCAGCCTTTCTTGGCGGCATGTCCAGCAAATCAGCACCCGGCAATCACGGCACAGATTCCCGACGGCTGGAGTTCCGCCCATCGCCCTGAGCAAGCGCTTTCCAGCCAGATAGACAGACCATGAGCACCCTCGATCCGACGCCTACGCCGTCCCACACATTGGGCCGCGAGGAATACAAGACGCTTTCCCTTTCCGCCCTGGGTGGCACGCTGGAGTTCTACGACTTCGTCATCTTCGTGTTTTTCTCGGCCACGCTGGGCCACCTGTTCTTTCCCAACACGCTGCCGGACTGGGTCATCCAGTTGCAGACCTTGGGCATCTTCGCCGCAGGTTACCTGGCTCGCCCGCTGGGTGGCATCATCATTGCGCATTACGGCGACAAGCTCGGCCGCAAGCGCATGTTCACGCTTTCCATCTTCCTGATGGCGGCCCCCACGCTGCTCATCGGCCTGCTGCCGACCTACGAGGTGATCGGCGTTGCCGCCCCGCTGCTGCTGCTGGCAATGCGCGTGCTGCAAGGCGCGGCCATCGGCGGAGAGATGCCGGGAGCCTGGGTGTTCGTGGCTGAGCATGTGCCACATCGTCACTCCGGTTTCAGCGTCGGTGTGCTGACGGCCGGTATCTGCGGCGGCATCCTGCTGGGTTCGCTGATCGCGATATTCATCAACCGCAACTATTCCGCCGAAGAGATTGCCGCTTACGCGTGGCGCATCCCCTTCATCCTGGGTGGGCTGTTCGGCTTCATCTCGGTATATCTGCGCCGTTTCCTCTCCGAGACTCCCGTCTTCAAGGAACTCGCGGCCAAGCGCGCGATTGCCCAGGAAATGCCGGTGAAGACCGTCGTGCGTGAGCACCGCGCAGGCTGTCTGCTGACCGGTGCCTACACCTGGTCGCTATCCACCGCCGTGGTGGTGTTGATCCTGATGACGCCGACCATGCTGCAGAAGATGTACCAGATCGCCACTGCGGCCGCGCTGGAAGCCAACTGCGTGGGCACGCTGATGCTGGTGATCGGCTGTGGCTTCTTCGGCTGGCTGTCCGACCGTATCGGCATGCGCCTGACCCTGCTGTTCTGCTGGGGCGGCCTGGCACTGAGCTCCTACCATTTCTACACCGCACTGCCCGGTGGCATCACGGCCGGCCAGTTGATGTTCAACTACGGTCTGATGGGGTTCTTCGTCGGCTCCATCGCGACCATGGCCATCGTCGGCGTGCGCGCCTTCCCGCCGGCCATCCGCTATTCCGGTCTCTCTTTTTCCTACAACATCGCTTATGCGATCTTCGGCGGACTGACTCCCGTGGTCACCCAACTTTGGCTGCAGAGGGATCCGCTGGCAGGTGCCCACTACGTAGCGCTGGTGTCCGTACTGGCCATGGTGCTGGCCGCGCTGCCGCTGACGGCTTTCGGCTGGACGGCCGAAGGGCAAGCACGGCGTACCCGGGGCCTTGCGCTGGACTCCAGATCGGGCTCATGAGCCTGATACGGATCCCGGCCTGAAAAAACGCCGCGCATGGCTCAGGCCATCCGCGGCGTTCTGCTTCAGGGGCTCCACTCAGCGACGCCGGCGTCGATAGATCATGACCACGGCAACGGTCACCAGCAGCACCAGCCCCGCAAATAGCCCGACACCTACCCTTGCCACGGCCAGCAACGAGGAAGGCGTACCACCCTCCCGCAACTGTGCAACACGGTTTGCCGTGGTACTCACGCCGGCATCTCCCAGGGTGGCAAAAAGATAGTTTGTCAGGGCAGCCACTTGTGCATCATTGAGCACATCGTCAAAAGCCGGCATCACCTGCCCCTGGTGAGGCGCAAGTCCGCCAAGAAGCGCCATTACAAGATTGTCGGCATTCGGCCTGCGCGATAGCGCGGCATTGCCATAAAGCGCCGGCAATTGTCGGGTCCCCTCTCCCGAGGGCTGATGACAGGTGGCACAGTGGGCGTCATAGAGTTTGGCGCCTTCCTCTGAGGTACCAGCCGCCAGTGCAAAATCCGTCAGCACCGGAGGCTGCCGCGGGACTTGGCCAGGCGCAGCATTCGCAGACTGCGGCGGCACACTGCGGATATACGTCCCCATCGCTTCGATATCTTCGACGTGCATCTTGCTGAAACTCAGGTTGATGGCCTCCAGCATCGGCCCTCCGGCTTGCGAACCATTGCCGGCATGCCCCGTGGTGAGATAGCTGACAAGATCCTGCTGGCTCCAGCGCCCGATCCCCGCCTGCGGGTCGGAACTGATGTTGGGTGCAAACCAGGTTCCCAGCGAGGCTCCTGCCAGTGCCGCGCCAGACTTTTCTGCCATCAAAAAATTACGGGGGGTGTGGCAGGTGGAGCAATGCGCCAGCCCCTCCGCTAGGTAGGCTCCGCGATTCCATTGTGCAGATCTGGCGGGGTCCGGAATGAAGGTCTTCTGGCGCGCGAACAGCAGATTCCAGCCCATCATGGACATCCGGACCGAGAACGGGAAGGGCAACGCGGTCTGCGGACCGCGCTGATCGACCGGGGTGACTCCTTTCATGAAATAGGCGTACAGCGCCGCCACATCCTCATCCGTGATGGTCGCATACGAGACGTAGGGCATGGCCGGATAAAGCCTGGCGCCATCCTTGCGCACGCCTTGCCGTAACGCACGCTGAAAGTCCTCGAGCGTATAGCCGCCAATACCCGAGCCCTGCGCGGGCGTGATGTTGGTCGAATAGATATTGCCTAGCGGTGTGCCGATGGCCAGCCCACCGACAAAGGGTTGGCCGCCTTGTGCGGTATGGCAGGCCATGCAATCCCCGGCGACCGCAAGGTAGCGGCCACGGGCGACGAGGTCGGCGGTGGCTTCTCCTTCTGCTGCGGAGCCAAACGCCGACACATGCAGCGCAGTCACTGTCACCATGAATTTGAAAAGGGCTTTTTTCATCATGCACCCACACCCTTGAGTCGCCCCAGGATGGCGTCCGCCGTACGCAGCCCGAGCGCACTCGCGGTCAGCGTCGAGTTCGCGGTGGCGACGGTAGGCATGACGCCTGTCGAGACCATGTAAAGATTCTCGAAATCCCAGGCTCGGCCAAACGGATCCGTGACACTGGTCTGCGGATCCGCCCCCATCGCCAACGTGCCAGTAATGTGCTGGTTGTTTCCATACACACCGGGCTTGCTGTACCGGATATCGGTCGCCCCCAGCAGCCTGGCGATCTGCTCGTACTGAGTCAGTGAGGCCTGCATGCCACGCTCGACATAGTCATCGAAAGAATAGGAAAAGGCTGGCGTCGGCAGGCCCAGCGCATCTTTCTTGCGAGTACTGAGCGTGACCCGGTTGTTCGGGTCGGGTAACTGCTCGAGCACGTTCTTGATGCTGATCTCGCGCGCGGCACGATCCCGGATTGCGGCATCCAGTGCCTTGCCTGTCAGACCTTCAGCGATGGCGGCTGCCGTAATCGAGGCCACGCGCGAAGAGTTCGAAAAGTCGATACGGAAGGCAGCATGCCGATCCCGCCATGGGCCATCACGCAAGGTCTGGATGGACGCCGGACTCATCGGTCCCCTGCCCGCCCACAACGGCTCGTCAACGTAGAAGGTCGCCGAGTTCGAAGGATGATCCATCAGGTGGCGCCCGAGCTGATCGTTGTTGTTGCACAGGCCGTTGGGAAACTTGTCGTCAGCCGACAGGAACAGGATCCTCGGGATCTCGATGGCGTTCGCCGCCAGGATGAAGACCTGGGCTTCGAGCCGGTGTGACACCTTGTCCCAATCGAAATAGTGCAATGCCGTAATCCGACCCCTGGCATCATGTTCAAGCTTGTAGACCACCGCCTTGGCAAGCAGCTTCACCCCGGCCTTTTCAGCATCCGCCACTGCAATCCCTCCGTGGTACTGCGCATCGATGGGACAGATCGGCATGCAATTATTATTGCCGCAACATTGCGGCCGGCCGCCGTAAGGCAGGCTGTTGCGCCCGGTAGTGTTGGTCAACACCTCGAATTGCGGCGCCAGGCGCTCGGCAATCCGCTGCTCAAGATAGGATGGCGCCACGCCAGGCATCGGAAAAGGCTGTGCACGTGGAGAGTACTTCTCCATTGCCTGCGGACCGGATACGCCCCAGAGCACTTCAGCCTCGTAGTAATACGGTTCCAGATCGTCGTAACTGATCGGCCAGTCGCGCCCGACGCCATACTGTGTCCGAAGCCGGAAATCACTGGGTAACAGGCGCCAGGCCTGTGCTGCCCAATGCCAGCTCGTGCCTCCGACAACGCGAAGGTATTCGGGCTTGTAGGGATAGGGACCAAGCTGATCCAGGTAGCCGTTGTCTTCCGGCTGATAGATCGGGAAGGGCGCCAGCTCCGCATACGGATACGGAGCCACGAAGTCGCCCTTGCGGGGCGAGCGCCGGAAATTCACGACGATCTCGCCGCGCGCGATCCGTGGCCCAGCCTCAAGCATCAGCACGTCACGACCGGCCAGCGCCAGCTTGCGCGCGACCAGCGCACCGACCACACCGGAACCAATGACGGCCACATCGGTGGAAACGGGGTTTGCCATATAGGGAAGGCCTTCCTTGTCGGGCACTGCAAGGCTGATATGTCAGAGCGTACGGATCTGCTTGTCGTCGCGGGCAGAAAACACCCTGCCGGCGCACGGCAGCTCAGAACGGTTTGGCCGCCCAGGTGCCATAGGCGCCATAGGCGTAGCTTGGCGGACGCAATACATCAGCCACACATTTGTGCGCCAGGGCTTCGGTATAGGTCACGCAGATCGCACGGGCGCCGCTCCCCACCACGCCCAGATACCAGCCACTCAGAATCTGTTTTGGCAGCCCCGCCAGATCGGCCATCCCGGCATCTGCCTGCAACTGGTCAGCCAGTGCGGCCGCATCCACCTGCTTTTGCGTCACGTAGCTACGCAGACGTGCAAGCTTGGCAGGGAAGTCAGCATCCAGACGGGAAAACACCTGCAGCAATGCAGCGGCAAACTCGGCCGACAAAGCCTCCCGGCCAGTCAGCATCCTGGAAATGACGACAAAATCATCCGCGGCCTCCGCTGCAGCAAAAGCCGGCAGCATCACGGCAGGGAATGCCGAGGCACCAGCGAGCAAACCGAGGCCTTTCAAGATCGTACGCCGGGGCTCTCCGGCAAATGACGTCCGTTTCATCGAACCTCCCGCGAGAATGGCTGAAGCGGCTATGCGGCAAACATCAGGTCTGATCTAAGTACTAACAAGGCATTCCCCTCTCGGAAACATAACTGCCCACAAAGCCTCAAAAAACAGTCTGTCCCCCACAAAAACCCACCCAGAACACACCGTTAGCCAAGGTTTGCGCCCCATCCAGCCGCTTGCTCGCAGCGATGCACAACGCATCCCGCAAGCCACAGAGATCCGTTTGTTTCAGAACGATGACACCTGCACGCCACGTGTTGGCTGGCTCCCCTCCGGGCAGGCCGACGGCAAAAGGCCGAAGCCATATCCACACTGCCGATGATGTGTAACCCGCAGCCTGCAACCGTCTCACGCGTGGGGCTGCCTTGCCCGGACATCATCCAACATGCCTTACGTCCGCCGATCCGCCACCGGCACCATCACGGCGATGTTCGCCAATGAAGAGCCGGAAGCCACTGAATTCCTGCCTGCATCCACACCGGAAGTGCGTGCTTTCCTGGGGCTGCCGCCCGACGAGTTTTCCAGTCTGGACGCAGATTTCATCCGCGTGATGGAAGACCTGATCGATGCGCTGATCAGCAAAGGACTGCTGCGCCTGACCGACCTGCCGCCTCAGGCACAGGCGAAGCTGCTGGCGCGCAAGGATCGCAGGCGTGGTCTGAGCAATGCCCTCCATCTGCTCGGAGACAAGGATGTCATCTAACGCCCAGGCGGATAACTGGCAGGTCCATCCACACAACACACACGTAGACCCCTTGTTGCATTGCCTGGCCCAGATCACCCGCCTGCACGGCAAGATCTGGACCGCAGAAGCTCTGGGGGCCGGGCTTGCGCGGGTAGAACACCTTCTGCCGCCCTCCCAGCTGACGCGCGCGGCAGCCCGTGCCGGATTCTCCGCCCGCCTGCTGCGCAAACCCTTGGCTGAGATCCCGAAGCAGGCTTTGCCCGCGATTCTCCTGTTGCAAAACAAGCGTGCCTGCCTGCTGCTAGAGCACTTGCCCGACGGGCAATTGCGCATTGGCTTGCCGGAGTCGCCGGAATCCTCGGAACTGATCGCCGCTGAAGCGCTGGCGGCCGACTACACCGGGGTGTTTGCCATGGTGCAGCCGCGATTCATCTTCGATGCGCGCACCCGCAACATGCGCCGCATCCGCAGCCAGCACTGGTTCTGGAGCGCGATCTTCGCCAACTGGCGCCTGTACCGCGACGTGCTGTTCGCCGCACTACTGGTGAACATCTTCGCGCTGGCCATCCCGATGTTCTCGATGAACGTGTACGACCGCGTGGTACCCAACCAAGCCATCGAAACCCTCTGGGTGCTTTCCATCGGCGTGCTGCTGGTGCTGGGCTTCGATTTCCTGCTACGTACCATCCGAGCCTACATCATCGACACGGCCAGCAAACGCGTGGATGTGATCCTCTCGGCACGAATCATGGAACGTGTGCTGGGCGTACGCCTTGCAGCCCGCCCCATCTCGGTCGGCGCGTTCGCCGCCAACCTGCGAGCCTTCGAAGCCGTACGCGAATTCATTGCCTCGGCCACGGTGACCGCACTGGTCGACCTGCCCTTCGTACTGATTTTCCTGCTCGTGCTTGTCTGGATCTCCCCCTGGCTGATCCTGCCTTCGCTGGTGGGCATCCTGCTGATCCTGATGGCCGCCTGGGTCACCCAAGGCAAGATGCACGAACTGACGGAAACCACCTACCGAGCCTCGGCACAACGCAATGCCACACTGATCGAAAGCCTCGTCGGCCTGGAAACGATCAAGACACTGGGTGCGGAAGGTGAAATCCAGCGGCGCTGGGAAAAGGCGACAAACTTCATCTCCCAGGTGGCCTCACGCACGCGCCTGCTCTCGGCCTCGACCCTCAACTTCGCCCAAGGCGTGCAACAGGCCGTCAACGTCTTCACGATCATCCTCGGCGTGTATCTGCTGGCGGACAAGCAGATCTCCATGGGCGCCATCATCGCGGCCAGCATCATTTCCGGCCGCGCAATCGCGCCGCTCGGGCAGGTGGCCGGCCTGATGATGCAGTTCCAGAACGCCCGCACCGGGCTGGCCTCGGTCGACAACCAGATGGAGCTTCCCGTGGAGCGTCCTGAAGAAGCAGATTTCCTGCATCGCAAGCAATTCCACGGCGATATCGAGTTCCGCGAGGTGGGCTTCCACTATCCAAACTCCGACCAGCGCGCCTTACGCAAGATATCCATGCGCATCAAGGCAGGCGAGAAGATCGGAATCATCGGGCGCGTAGGCTCCGGCAAGACCACGCTGGAAAAGCTCATCCTCGGGCTGTATCAGGCGACGGAAGGCGCCGTGTTGATCGACGGCATCGATTCGCGACAGATCGACCCTGTCGAGCTGCGGCGTGCAATCAGCTTCGTGCCGCAGGATCCCACACTCTTCTTCGGCACGCTGCGCCAGAACATCGCCATGGGCTCGCCACTGGCCGACGATGCGGCCATCCTGACCGCGGCCGACCTTGCGGGCGTGACCGAATTCGCCAACATGCACCCGCAAGGCTTCGACATGCAGATCGGCGAGCGTGGTGAATCGTTGTCCGGCGGCCAACGCCAGGCCGTAGCCATCGCCCGCGCAGTACTTAACGATGGCCCCATCCTGCTGCTGGACGAACCCTCGAGCAACATGGACCACCAGAGCGAGGAGCAGCTCAAGCAGCGCCTGCGGGTCTACGCGGCCAGCAAGACCCTTCTGCTGGTGACACACCGAACCTCGTTGCTGGATCTCGTCGACCGCCTGATCGTCATAGACAACGGCAGCATCGTGGCCGACGGGCCAAAAGCCCAGGTGGTCGACGCCCTGCAACAGGGCCGCATCGGGAGGGCCGGCTGAGATGAAACTCCTGGCACGCCTCACCGCCCTGTTCGATCGGGGAATGGACCGTCTGGACCCGCCCAGTGGTGGCAGCAGCGAGGATTTCATCGTGGATGCCGATTGGGCCATCCGCGAGCAGAAGGCGCGCGGTGCGCGTGCGGTCGTCTGGCTGACAGCGCAAGGGCTGCTGATCATGCTTGTCTGGGCCGCCTTCGCACAGCTCGACGAAGTCACCAAGGGCGAAGGCCGGGTGATCCCCTCCCGTCAGGTCCAGATCCTTCAGAGCCTGGATGGCGGCATCGTCTCGGAAATCCTTGTCAAAGAGGGGCAACAGGTGCGGGAAGGGCAACTGATGCTGCGCCTCGATCCAACACGCTTCGTCTCCAACCTGAAGGAAAACCGCGCCGAATACCTCTCGCTGCTCGCCAAGGCGGAGCGGCTGCAGGCGCTTGCCGACGGCAAACCCTTCCTGGCGCCGCAACCGGTGCTCACCGAAGCCCCCGAGATCGCCGAACAGGAACGGGTGCTCTACGAATCCGCACGCGCGGAAGCTGCAGCCAGCATCGGCATCGCACAACAACAACTGACACAGCGGAATCAGGAGCTGAAGGAAACCATGGCACGGCAGACTACCGCTCAGCACGGGCTGGATCTGACACAGCAGGAACTGGAGAAAACCCGCCCGCTCACCCGCACCGGTGCGGTGTCGGACGTGGAACTGCTCCGCCTTGAACGGGATGTCTCCCGCTACCGGGGCGAACGTGACATGACTTCCGCCCAGATCCCCCGCATCCAGGCAGCCATCGGCGAAGCGCAGCGCAAGATCCAGGAGGTGGAGTTATCGATCCGCAATAAGGCACGCAACGAACTCTCCGACGTCAATTCACGCCTGGGGCGGCTGAGCGAAGGCAGCGTGGCGCTGGAAGACCGCGTCAAGCAGGCCGAGATCCGCTCGCCAGTGAATGGCACGGTCAAACGTCTGCAGGTCAACACGCTGGGCGGTGTCGTACAGCCCGCGAAGGACATCGTCGAAATCGTGCCCAGTGACGACGCCTTGCTGCTTGAGGCCCGCGTCCTCCCGCGCGACATCGCCTTCCTGCGACCGGGACAGAAAGCGCTGGTCAAATTCACCGCTTACGATTTCTCGATCTATGGCGGGCTGGAAGGCACGCTGGAAAACATCAGCGCAGACTCCATCATCGACGAGAAGGGCAACGCCTTCTATCTGGTGAAAGTCCGCACCCTGAATCCGACCATTGGCGACCAGCAGTTACCCATCATCCCCGGCATGGTGGCTGAGGTGGACATCCTGACCGGCAAGAAAAGCATCCTCGCCTATCTGATGAAACCCGTCCTCCGCGCCCACGCCAACGCGCTACGGGAGCGCTGAAACATGAGCCATGCAAGCAGCCTGATCCTGACCACCAGCGATGCGACCTTCGAGCGCTTCCGCCATCAGTCGCCTTTGAACCGCGCCATGCGCAGCGCAGACAGCCGGGATATCGACACCCTGCCAGCACGTAGCCTCGTCGTCATCGATCTAGACTTGGCACGTACTCCGCCCGCCTCGCAGCAAGCAAGCTGGCGCGCTCGTGGCATTGCCCACCGCCTCATCGTTGCCAGCAAAAACCCCTCGGATGACGAAGGGCTGATCTGGCTGGATCTGGGCGCAGCCGGCTACTGCCATGCCCTTGCCAGCGATGCCACGCTGCGCCAGGTGCTGGATGTAGTCATCAGCGGTGAGCTCTGGGTGGGACGTAGCCTCATGAACCGCCTGCTCAAAGGCGTTGGTAGCCGCACACATCAGGTCAACACGGCACGCTGGGCAGAGCAACTCACCCCGCGCGAGCAGGAGGTCGCCCGCAGGGTTGCCGAAGGAGAAAGCAATCTGACCATCAGCCAGGCTCTGGGCATCACTGAACGAACGGTCAAGGCACATCTGACCACCATCTTCGAGAAGATCCAGATGGACGATCGCCTGCATCTCGCACTGAAGATCCACGGCATCCGCTGAGCCCCCGGGGAAACCCCGATCCATACCCGAATGGGTGTGTTTGCAGCATGACAACGCGCTGTCGCTTGTGAAATTGATCACACGCCCTGCAACGCGTAACAGTTGCTAACTCTTCCTAGTACCCAGGTACAGTATCCATATGGAATTCACCTCCTAGAGTCAAAGCTCCCAACGGAGACTGCAGACAAGAGGTTGAAAACCATGGCCACGGAAAACAACGCCCCGATCCATTCCGCCGTCGTCATCCGCATCGACGGCAATGCCTACATCCGCAACGAACAAGGCCAGCTGCAGGCCATCAAGGCCGGAGATCGCATAGAAGAAGGCCAACGCATCGTGATCGATGCCCAAGGACAACTCGTCGTGATGCTGGACAACGGTCGGGCTGTCGATATCTCCGGTGGTCAGGAATTCACCGCTGATGCGGAAATGCTGGCCCCCACCGGCGTGGATCGCAACGAAGCCGCCGTCGCACAAGGCTCCGACGCAGCAGTACAGAATGTCATCGCCGCCCTGGAAGCAGGGCAAGACCCCTTCAATGTCCTGGAACCCACGGCGGCGGGTGTCGCCGCGGAAGCCGGCACTGCCGAGGGTGCTCATGGCTTCGTGCGCCTGATGCGCATCGTTGAGGACACCACACCACAAGGGTTCGAGTTTTCTGCACAGCAAGCCTCGGGCGACACTGCACTGGTCACACCCGCCACGGAGGACGACAGGCCTGCGGCCCAGGCGGACGCGGCCTCACAGCAAGCGACGCTTGCCGCACCAACCGTACAGATCCTCACCGACAGCAATGCCGACGGGTTCATCAACCGAGCAGAGCAGGGCAGCACCGGAAGCGCCACGGTCAAGATCGACCTCCCCACAGGAACCAGCGTCGGCGACACCCTGACAATCACGGACGGTCAGGGCAACACACAGACGCACACGATCACTGCGGAAGATCTCAGCAACGGCTGGACCACGACAGTTACCTACCCGGCAGAAGGCGAAACACTGCAGGTCATCGCCGTGGTCACCACGCCGGACGGAACCTCCTCGCCCCCAGGATCCGCCGCCGCCCAACTAGATTGAAGCCGCGCGCGATAAATTCGCACGCTGAAACGAGATAAATCGTCGCGCCGTACTTTTGCGCCACACGAAATGAAATTGCGTAGGGCAAACAACGAAGACCGGCGAGTGCCGGTCTTCTGCTTTGTGTCGCTACCGACACTCAGCGGTTACGCAATCGCTCCACTGACACATCGAAGTAACGGGCACTCAACTCGATGCCGGTGAACTTCTTCCCGGCCTGCAGTGCTGCCATGCCGGTGGTTGCGGAGCCCATGAAGGGGTCGAGGATGCTGGGGCCGCAAGCGGCCACCAGAGAATCCATCAGCGCCAGCGGCTTGCCGACCTGGTGCAGCTTCTCGCTGGGTTTCTGCTGCACCCGGAACAGGCCGGGCGAGTATGTAACACCCGCTAACGGCCCCTTGCTTCCCCACAGGAAGAACTCCGTCTGTGCCCGGAATCCTCCCCTGTAAGGCCTGGCGCTGCCAGCTTTGTCCCAGACACCTGTGCCGCGCCAGGTGAAGCCGGCGGCCTGCAGTGCGTCCGAGGTGACGGGCAACTGTCGCCAGTCACTGAAGACGATCATCAGCCCGCCTGGGTTCAGCTTGTCGTAACACAGCGCCATCCACAATGCGGACCAGTGCAGATAGCTGCGCTGGTCTTTGCTGTCGCCAGCGAAGTCCGGGAGATCGGAGCTGCAGTTGTTCAGGTACTTGGCGCCTGTGGATGCGGCGCGGCTTCCCTTCGACTGGCCACCGCTGGAGTACGGCGGATCGGTCACTACAGCATCGAATCCGCCGGCCAATTGCGGGATCGCCGCAAGGCAGTCTCCTTGATACAGATCTGCGCCAGGCACACCGACGTACCTCACGTTGTTAAAGAGCTTCGGGTGTTGCTGTTGCACTTCCATGTAACGCTTCCTTTCGGACAGACGCTCCATGGCGTTCGGGTTCGGGGCTCGCGGCCCTCAGAAGATTGATGGCCCCGCAACGGGGGCACTTGATGTTGAGTGCCGAATAGACCGCCTGGGCGAGTTTCCGGCCGCAGCCGGCACAGCGAACTACTTGCATCACGCGCAAATCCCTTGCATCTGGTGATAGCCTTGGCCCTGCCTGTACAGGCGGGAGGGCCTTGGCCACGATCTGCAGCGCGCTTGCGGACACGGGTGGCGCTACCTGGTGTTCCCGCACCGGGTGGCGTCGCCCTCTTTCTCACGTTTCTCCTGAGCCCGGATCGCCCGGGCGGTTCCTGAGTTCCTTTTGGTGTTGGCCGCCAGTTGCTGTGGCTCAGTGAATTTCGGGGCTTATTCCTGACGGACTTTGCATCGTGGCGCGCCACGCTGCCCAGGAGAGACTCGGTGAATAAAGATGGCGCCGGCCCAGCCAAGAGCCGCGCCGATCAAGTGAGCCGACCAGGCAACTGAGCTGTTCGGGGCGGCGAACCAGAGAACTGCCTGCACGACGATCAGCAGTGTGATGCCGGCGCGTGCGGCATGATCATGTGGGAACAGCAGCAGCTGGGCGCCAGCCAACGCGAACACTGTGGCACTTGCGCCAATCACCGGACGCTCGATCAGCCACGCTGCGCAGTGGTTAGCCAACTCGCCTGCGATGCTGGCCAGCACCACCGCAGGCAGCAAGCCAATGGCACGTGCCACACGCGGGGCGAACATCGCCAGGCTCAGCAGGTTGGCCACCAGATGCCAGATCGATGCGTGCAGAAACATGGATGTCACCATGGCGCGAACCCGTCGGGCGGGTACTTCAATGTCTCGGCGAAGGTGAGTGCACAGACGTTCAATGAAGTGTTCGAGTATGAGCAGATATGCGGCTCCCAGCTGCCCGTCGCCCCCGCGACCGAGAATGCTTCTCCAAGGTCTATCCCGTTCTTATAAAAATGTACCCTTGTGGTCCCGGAAACGACCTGCATAGAAACTCCGATGATGTCTCCGGTGGAGAACCCCAGTGCGTATGCGCTATAAGTGCCGTTGCTGCGTTTTTGACCACTGTCGAAATACTGGTACCGACCGCCGTCGCCAGCGTTGCTTGTGCTTCCAGAACTTGACGTCGTGGAGGTGCCAGCAACTGCGATGCCTATTGCTGTAGCACCAGCATTTACCGTATCCACGGTAACTTCGAAATACCAGCTTCCCGAACTGGCAACGTGCTGTACGTTGGCTTTCCCCTTGTGCCAATTCGCTGGTGCATTCGGACCGCTTGTAAACGTTTTGCCGCCATTGCTGATCACTGCGCCCGGAGATGTCCCCTGGGTGATCCAAGTTAATACCTGAGCGATCGGAGGGGGCGTGGCGTCAAGATAGAAGTCACACGTCAGCTTTTGATAGCTGGGCAGACCAGCACGCGTAGACCACACCTGCAACCGCACGTCACCGCCAAATTCTGGCGAAAACGCGTGCGATAAGTCAGACACGTTGTCTGCAGCATATATTTCGGTCAACGCTGGTCGTGCGAGCAGGCGGATCGAGTACAGCGTACCTTCCTCCGGTTCGACGGCGCTGTCAGTAAAGGCGACCAGCATGTCCGCCTGCAGCACCCTGTTGCGTGATGTGTAGGTGATCAAAATATCGTCAGTGGTAGGTCTCAAACCGACTTCATCCGGGAAGTACTCCCCATTCACCTGCATGTTCGCAGGCGGATACGGTCGCACCTGGCGCTGATCGAAGGTAAGGGACTGGGTCGTGGCGGCTGACTCGGCCAGCAACTGGCTCCCCGAATTCGTCAGCAGCTTCACGTCGATGGTTTTTCCATCCGAGTACTCGGTGGCATCGCTCGCGGCGGCTACCTGCCAGAACCACAAGCGGCTGCCGGCGGCGTGCTCCTGCGGCACAGTGTCCGCACACGCGCGTGCGATCTCTATCGTGCCGGCCGCCACGTCGATTGCGTCCACGCGGCCAATCTCGCCATCCCAGAGCACAGCGGCGCCGACGGTGACCTTGTCGAGCAGCTTGCCGGCCGCCAGGGTGAATACGGTATTCATGTAGCCCGCAGCCTCCACAACCGTGGCTGTCGGGCACCATTCCTCGCGATCGACTTCCGCAAACGAGGGGCCACCACTGGAGACAGCCATCACGTAACCGAAGTTGCGGGTGGGGTCCGACGCCACGGCCAGCGCGTACCCCACATCGGCGGGCAGCACCGACAATTCAGCGCGCGGGAGTGTTGCGCAGACGTTGATGTACGGCGCTTCAAACACGCGTTGATCGACGATTGCCGTCGGCGCCTGCGGCGAGGTATCCACCCCGGTCTCGACCTCGAGCACCGTGGTCTGCGGCAGGCTGTAGACGTCCTGCGTGAGCTGCAACGCGATAGCGCCGCTCTTCAAGTTGCCCTCCTGCTTGCCGGAGACGATGCAGACCATGTCCGCGATCCGGCGCTTCGGGCTCTGCAGACGCACGTAGGCATTCGGCTCCAGCGCATAAGCCGCGCCCGGCATCACCTTGAGATCGAAGGCCTGCAGGGGCGACATCTTGGCGCGCAGATCCCGCTCGGCCACACGCAGGGCCAGCTCCGCCGTCGGGATCTCGGGATATTCCACCACCTGGTGGATCAGGCCGAAGGCGTCGATCAACTCCGGCGCCTGCATCGGGGATGTGGTGATGTTCCGCTTCTGGTCCGGATCGTAGTACTTCACCGCCAGGCTGTTTACGGCACTGACCAGCGTGGTCGGCTGCTTGCTGAATTCGAGAATGTCATCGTCGGTGATGACCGGCAGGCTCTCAAGGTCATACTCGCCGTTAGCGATGTTCAGCCGCAGCTTGCCGTCGATCGCGCTGCGCTGCACGCTGCAGTTACCCACCTTCTGGATGCGCTCGCGGAAGGTAGCCAGGCTCTCCTGCGCCGGCGAGCGCGAGGTGCAGATGCCGAAGCCGTTGGCGTAAAACCAGTCCGCCGCCGTGCGCCAGGATGCATCGTCCATGCTCTCGGCGGGCTCGCGGCCCATGCCCGGATCGGTGCAGGCCTGGTAGAGCACGTGGGCGAGATTCATGGCGGCCAGGCCACTGTACAGCACGCCACGAATGACGCCGACCATTGCCGACGGATCACCGCCAGAGACCACAGCCACATCCACGTCATCCACGTTGTGCACCATGGCGGTGTAGGTGGTGTTGGTCAGATCGATGTTGATGCCGTAGCACAGCAGGCCTGAGACCTGATCGACGTAGGCGCGAGCGGCCAGCGCAGTGGCCTCCTGCGGTGCATCCGGCTCACCGTCCGTGATGAAAAAAGCCAGCTTCTGGGCGCTGGTGCTGCTCACGCCGGCATAGAAGGCAGGCATCCCCTGGGTGCCCACTGCAAAGTTTGTACCCCCGGATGCCGTGCGGGCGGAAATCCAGGCTTGCAGGTCTGCAATATCATCCGCTGTGCAGTCGCGGCGCATGATGGTCTGCGCCGTGCCGAAACCGGAAAACATGATGTCCAGCGAGGTGCCGTCAATCGAATCTCCCAACTGATCCAGCACGGCGATCAGCGCGGTCTTCATGTTCGTCAGCCGGGTACCGGCCATCGAGCCCGACAGATCAATGGCGAAATAGAGGGCGACCTTCGCCCCCAGGCGCATGGCGATTGCGGCACGGCTCTCATACCAGCACGTATCATCCGCCCAGCCTTTTACCGCGCGCCGCAACTTGTAACTGGCAGCCGCCGGATACGATGACATCGCGCCGTAGCGCCCGCCACGCCATACCACGGTGGCCAGGCCGCGCCAGGCTGGCACCTGCTCCCCCAGGGCCGAGAGCAAGTAATCGTTCGGCTGCTGATCGACCTCGCCGAACATCACATCGAGCTCGCCCACGATGCCGCCCTGATCGCTCTCGCCGCCGAAGAGATCCGGAGCATTCACGCTGATGCGGCCGGATTGCGTAAGGGCGCCAGACCAGGCGGTTTTGTCGCCACAGCGGAATTCCAGGAACGCATCGATCGGCGCTTCGCACAAACCATGATGAAACATCGGGCGGTACCAGTAGCCGACGGTTTGTTTCTTGCTGCTGCCCATCAGCGAGCCTCCTCGTTGTTACAGCGGCGGGCCCACTCGACCAGGGCGAGCGCCAGCGGGTCGCCGGTGGCCGTGAGCTGTTCAGCCGGAAGGCCGTTGCGCACGAACTCGCGCCAGGGCAAGCCCAGCATTGCGAAGTACGGGCGCGCACCAGTGCGGCAAAAGCCCGGGCGCTGGCTGTAGCCGGGGATGGTGAGCAGGTGGCGAGTGGTGACAATCAGATCCTGGCTCATGGCTCACTTCCTGATCGCGTCCGTGCCCATCATCTTCCAGGCCAGCACGAACTGATCCGAGATCCACACGGTGCCGAAGATCTGCAGCACGTCTTGCCCGTCTTCAGTGGTTGGTGCCGTGCCGCTCTGCGCGCTGCTGTCTTCAACTTTCGGCTGGTTTGCGTACGCCATGTAGGCTGCCACCAGGGCAATCACCAGTTGCACTACCACCCAGATCCAGGACTTTGCCGGCTGGTCCGGCGGCAGGGGCATCAGCGATGCAATGCTCACGCGGATGATCTGCACCAGCACCACCAGGCAACCGAGCACCACCAGCCAGCGGCGTGCCAACTCGCCGGCCGGGGTATCCAGCCACCAGAAACGGATGCGCCAGGCCCAGATGTTGAGCCGGCGGCGAATGCGTGCGATCAGCCCCATGACATGCTCGACCCTTCCGGTGCTTTCACCGGCTTGTAGATGGCGCCGCCGTAATTAAGCGTGTTGCCGCGTGCGGCGCAGGCTGCCCAGGTGCGCGGGCAAGTCGGCAACGCGCGCACGGCAGTGTCGATGCCGGGGTTCGGCCCGCCGGCGGTCAGCGTCAGCGTGTCGCTGCCGAGCACATGCGAGGCGATACCTCGGCGGATCAACAGGCCGTTGGTGGCCGTGTACGTGAGGTAGCCACCGGCCAGCGTGAACAACGCGCCGGCGAACTCGGCGGCAGTGAGCGTGAGGCCATCCACAGCAGTGAGTACTGCATCGACCCACAGCGGGATCGTGTACGCCGTGACCACGCTGGCCACCGCGAGGCCGGTCACGTCATCGAGCGTCAGCGTGGTGCCGGCGTGTGCCGTGATGTTCGCGCTGAAGGCCTGTTCTTCCACGTCCTCCCACTCGACCGTGGCATCCACGGTCAGGCCGGTCACGTCGCTCAGCGTGAGCACGCTGCCGGCGATCGCACTCACCGTGGCCACGCGCGGTGTGACGCCATCGAGCCAGGTCAGTTCGGTGCCGACCTCGATGTCGGTCACGTCATCGAGCGTCGCTGTCGAGCCTGCCACCGCCGTTACGACGGCGCTGCGCGCCACCGGCATATCCGCCAACCACGCGGCCGTGCCGCCCACGAAGGTGCGCGCCTGCGCGACGAATTCAGCGGCGGTGATGTTGTTGCCGGCCACCGCCGTCAAAGTGCCCACGACTGCGATGGGGCCGGGGATCAGGTTGCAGCCGCGCAAGCCTGTGGAATACACCGTTTTCCAGCAGCTGATCTGCCACTTCGCGCCCTGGTTGATGGCCTTCGAGGTATTGGGCGCCGGCTCGCATGTCAGCTCCATCTCAACGTCGCCGAACTTCACGCCGGTGACCACGCCCGTCCATTGCGCCACCGGCAAATCCGTTGCGCCGTAGTGCCCCTCGGCGCAGATCACGCGCACGTCGTCACCCGGCACCCAGGGTTGCCAGTTGTCGCCCAGCGCCTGCGTTGCCGGGTAGCTCTCGGCGGCGGGGTCCAGCAGGTACGCAAGCTTGATGGTGATCTTGTCCTTCGCGGGCTCGGGCGTCTGCTTGATGTCACTGCGGCTGATCTGGGCAGACAGCCAGGTGTGCTCGCCGAGGGTGATATCGCGGTCAGCCGTGCAGTAACGCCAGGTGAGGCTCTGCCGGATGAAGAGGAAGAAGCGCACCGGCTTGCCGCCGAAGCGCGCACGTTGGAGCGCGTCAAACATCGGGCAGCACCGCAGAGAAGCCCAGGCTCACGCTGGCGATGCCGTCCTGGTCGGTAGTGTGCTCGATCTCGGCCGCGTCGCTGGCCAGCGTGGCCAAGCTCATGATCGAGACCTGCCGGATGTGCTCGGGCTGGATCGTGCCGCCCAGGGCGGCCGAAAGCGTAAGGGTTTCCTTGTCGCCCACGGCCTCGGCGGCTGCCGTGATGCGGCGATAGTGGCGGGTGCCGTCGAAAAGCTCGATGCACACATCGCGCCGGTTCGGCTTGCCCGCCGCCAGCCGGGTATAGCCGCACCACTCGATGCTCATGGCCGCGCCTGTGATCGCGGCCACCGGGCGCAGATCGTCGGCCCAGCTCGGCAGCCAGATCGGCGTGCCGCGCCCGCGCAGGGTGTAGAGCAGGCTGCGCAGCCAGGTATGCTCATCGCGGCCCTGCACGATGAAGCGGTTCTGCTGCGCCGGCAGCGCAACGCCGGAGAGATCGTGCACCACGGGTGCGGCGATGCCGTAATCGACTGTCGAGAGCATGCGCTCCCAGCTTTGCGAGATCTCGCTCGATTCGTCCGGCCGCACCTCGAGCACGGGATGCCCGAGGTATTCGGTAGCACTTGCCAGCGCCGGCCAGTCGCAGGGCTCCACGAAGTCGAACGTCAGCGAGCAGCGAGCCAGCTGCGCGTTGCTCAGGCGCTGCTCCGCGCCAGCCTCCACACGCGCCAGGCGCAGCGGATAAAGGCGAGAGCCCGCGCCATAGGCGTTCACCGTGGGCGCGGCCAGCACCAGGCGGTCAGCATCCACGGCCTCGATCTCGACGAATTCATGCTCGCGCATTGAGGTGTAGAGCAGCGCACGGCCGCCGGCAATGAAATCAAAGCCGGCCGTAGCGCACGGGATCTCGCTGCTCGCTGCAGCCAGGGGCGCACTGAACCACTGCACATCGAACCACACAGGCAACTGCCACAGGCCACTATGACCGGCCAGCAGCATGCGAGCCGCGCGGAAGGCCTGCGCCTGGTCGAAGACCTCAAACGTAAGGCTGCGGCGCGGGCCGATGCGCAAGCTGCGATGCTGGCTCCGCGCCGTTGCACTGGCGCGCAATACGTCTGTGCTCCACTCCAGGCGTTCCTGCACGCCGTTGGTCCAGTCGGGAGGGATCGGCCACACGCGCGCTGCCATGCTCACCACTCCGCCCGGATGGCATTGCCGTTCTGACTGGCGATGCCGACCACGGCCTTTTCCATCGTGGGATGCTGCGCCAGGCGCTGCGCGAGTTCGTCCTCATTATTGAGCAGGTACACGCACATGCGGTTGTTCACGTTCGGCGCCATCATCTTCGCGGGCTCGGCCAGCTCGCCGCCGCCGGCAGAGATCAGGCCGCCCTCGGCGTAACCGCGCCAAGCATCCAGAGCAGCCATGCCGCGCGCGTTGAAGTCCCGCAAGAAGGGCAGCGCGCCGGGCTCGCTCACCGAGCGCTGCTGCACCATGAACTCCCCGTTCGAGGCCCAGATCGGAATGCTGTCGCTGGTGCCCGAGCCAGGGCCGGTGATGTGCCCGCCCGTGGCGAATTTGGCCGCTGCCAACAGCGTGGCGATCTGCGCCCCTTGCGCGAATGCGGCAGCGATAAAGCCAATGTTGGTTGGATAGCCAACCTTGCTCGCCTCGGCCACGTTCTGCGCCAGCGCAACTGCCGCTTGTGCAGCCGCGAACGCCTTGCTGGCCGCGAACATGGCCCGATAGACGCCCGACTGCTCGCCGGCGAACGTCTTCGTGACATCGACCATCGAATCGAGCGAGCTGCCGATCTGCGTCGCCGTGAGCTGCTGCTGTGCCTCCTGCAACGCAGCCAACTGGTCCGCGTGCTGTTGCTGCAGCGTCAGCTCCTGCGCATCCCACTGCTCGTTCAGATCCGCCCGCTGCTCGCGAAACAACGCCAGGCGCGCGAGCTGGTCGGCGTACCACTCATCCAGCTTCGTCTTCGATTGATCCAGACGGTACTGCTCGCTATCCACGCCACCGATCTCGGGCGAGAGGCCGGCGAACTCCGGCGGCTTTGTGAAAGCGGCTGCGCCGATCTTGTCCAGCTCGGCACTGTACTGCTGGCTGTTGATGATGCCGGCAGCCAGCGCTTCGTTCAGCGTCTTGATGCGCTCGATAATGGTTTCAACAGCAGCCTCCGCCGGCGTGGCCAGCGAGCCGCGCAGCGAGTCATACGCGCGCTGGGTTTTCTCGATCTCCTTGCGGCGTTCCTCTTCTTCCTTCTTGGCCTTCTTCTCGGCTTCGGTCTTCGCTTCGTCCGCCGCGAGGGTATCCAGCGCGGCCTGGGCGCGTGTGCGCAATACGGTGGAGAGATTCTTCTCGGCCAGTTCATAGGCCCGCACCTGGGCGGCCGTCATGCCGACCGTCGCGGCCTGCTTCTCGAGCGATGCGACGTAGCTCTCTGCGGCCTTACGGCGGGCTTCTGCCTGCGCATCTTGCTTCGGCGTGTCGGGCGCTTCGGCGGGAACGATCTTCGGGGGCGTAGTGACTGCGGGTGCTGGCGCAGGAGCGCCGGATCCGTTTTTCGGTGCCTGATCACGCATTTCCTTGTAGCGCGCGATCTGCTGCTCAGTTAAATCAATCTGCTGCTTGATCTCGTCAACACCAAACCAGCTGACCAGTTCTGCTTGCCCATTGCGAGAGGCCCCGACGCGGAAGCGCTCCCAAGGTCTGTCGAGCATGTTCTGCCAGCGCTCAAGCTGATCCTCCAGGCGAACGATATCGTCGCCCGCCGCGCCATACATTCGCGCGGCAATCTCTTCTGTACCCCACTTCACCACGTCGACAGTTGTCTTGATGGTATCCACGATGCCGTTCAGGGCAGTCACGATGCCGTTGGCCATCGTCACCGCAGCATCGATCGTCGCCGGATCCTGCAGCAGCCGCGCCAGATCGGCGACGTTCTCGGTGAAGACGTTGCTGGCACCCGTGGCTCCATTCACCTTGCCGGCAAACACCGTGAGCGCATTCGTGAATTGCACCGTCGCGTCGCGCGTTGAAACGCTCATGGCCTCGGCTGCGAATTGATTCTCAGCGAGCGATTGGCGCAGCCCTTCGTTCAGTGCCTGCAGCGAGAGCTTGCCCTGCGCACCCAGGTTCTGGATCTCCAGCGCGGTGCGGCCCGTGGCCTTGGCCACGTTGTCGATGATGCTCGGCGATGCCGCGATGATGCTCGCCCAGGCATCCGCATCGACCCGGCCCTTCGCCAGACTCTTCGAGTAGGCATCCATCGCGCTGCCGGCCTTCTCTGCCGTGGAAGCATCGCGCACGAATGCATACGAAAGCGAATCGGAAATGTCGAGCACGTCGTCGAGCGAGTAGCCCAGCGATTGCAGCGTGCGGCTGGTGCCGAGGAACACCTCCTGCGCTTCGCCCAAACTGCGATACGTGCCGTTGGCAGTCTTCAGCAGCCGGGTCTGGACCTTGTCATAGTCCTCTGCGCTGGCCGTGGCGTTGCGGATGCGGTCGGCGTTCTGCCCGTAGGCATCCGCAAGCTGTGCCATGTAGCTCAGCGTGCGCAGGCCAGCGTACGCCGTGGCCAGCTTGATCGCGGCCGACATCGCGTCGTTGGCTTTTCCCAGGGCGCCCTCGAACTTGCCCACCTGATTCGTGGTGCTGTTCAACGCGGACGGAGTTCGTGGTTTTGGCAGCACCGCCGATGCCCTCGATTGTCACCGTGAAGTTCACTACTTCACGGTGGGCCTGTGCGAGGTCTGCGCGGATGCGCAGGGCGAGTTCCATATCACGTGCCACGGGCTATTCCTTGAAAACGAAAGATGGGATCAATCCGGATCGAGCTTGCGCAGCGCCTCCTTCGCTGCATCACCACCAACCATGCCGAGGTTCGTGGCCATCAATGCGCGGGCCTGTGCCCGCGCTTCTGACGCAAGCGCCTCGCGGTAGAAGAGCGTCAACTGGCGTGCGGTGTAGCCGCCGAGGTCCGCGCGGCTGTGGCCGTGCTCGATGAGGGTTGAGAAGATCCGGCCCCAACCTGCAACACGCGACGCATCAGCGCGGGGCGCAGCAGCCGGCGCATGAAAAAACCCTGATTCACAGCCCACCAGGTGAGCGCGAGGTTTTCGCCGTCCTCACCGCCCAGCGCGCGGATCCAGTCCAGCGGCTGGCCAGTCGAGATCGCCACCAGCCCACGCACGCCTTCCCAGTGTGCCGCCAGCACATCGAGCACCACGTTCACGCCGGATTCGGTCTGCAGCGCATCCGGCGGGATTGCACCCAGCGCATCCGCCAAGTCTGCCAGCACCGCATGGTGCGCAACCTGCTCTTCGAAGGTCAGCTCGCGCACCGTCAGCTGAACGCCGGCGACGGTGATCTCGCGGTCCGGGAACAGCACCGCGAGATCGTCGGCGGGCGCAGCGGCTTTTCGGCTCCGGCGCGCAGCCGGTTTTGGCGCCATCTTCCTTGCCATGATCAGCTCGACTTCTTGGCGAGCAGGCGGGCATAGCCGCCATCGGCCGCATTACGCGGGTCGTACATCAATGCCGCATTGAAGGGCAGCGAGCCGTACTCCGGGTTGAGCAGCGCGAGGTTGGCTACCGGATCGAATTGCACACGGAAGCAATCGATGATCACCGGCTGATCGCTCTCGGTATCGATACCGTCGAAAATCAGATAGATCTCTTCCGGCACGTTTTTGAAGAAGCCGATGTTGTCGTAGCTAGCTGCCGTGTAAGCCGCGCTGAATGGCTGTACATGGCCGCTCACATCGAGCAGCCGGATGGCGCGCTGATTGTGGCCTGCGAACTCGTAGCGATCGGTATCGACCGTGGCGGCCGTGGGTGTTGCGGAATCTGTGAGCACCAGGCCGGAGGCGTACGGCTGATCCAGCATGATGATGTCGCCATCCACCAGATCATCCGGAAACTCCTCTCCGGTCACGCTGCCGCCAGCTTCGTCGATCGATTCACTATGCAGCAGCAGGGCCAGATTACGGATGCTCCATTCATCCAGCACGCCGCTGAGCGTTGCTGTCTTATCCGAATACATGCGGCCGTAGAGGCCACGCGAGCCGCTGAAGGTCTCCTTCTTGTCGACCGCCGTCACGCCCAGGTTGAGCGTGGCTTCGGCCACGTTGCCGGCCCATACCGAGATGCCCGGCTTGCCGTTGGCCTGACGCTTGGCGAAGTGGAACTCGCCCTGCAGGCTGTAAAGACCTTGCTTCATTTGGCACCTTCCTTGGCCTGCGCGGCTGGCTTGTTGATGATGCCGGCGCCAGCGAGCCAATCGCGCTCGGGCTCGGTCACCTGGATCTTGTCGCCGGTGGCATAGCGCGTACCGGCGTGGGTGTGCGGCTTCAGCAGCGTCACATCGAGCTTCGTTGCGACCTGCTTCGGCGCGGCGTCTTTTGTCATGGCTTGCTCCCGATTGAATGTTGCGTGGTGAAAACGTCGCCCCAGAGCAGCACGCCCGCGTCGTACCCGATCACACGACCGCTGCGCCACATCACCGGCCGGGCGAGCGACAGGCCCGGAGGCTGCCAGCCGATCAACGCGTCGCGTACTTTCCCGATCAATGGCATGGCATCGCGCACAGCTGGTGCGCCGCGCTGGTAGCGGGCGTTCTGCACAGCCAGCACCACGCCGAACTCGACGATGGCGGGCTGGCGTGCCTTGGCCGTTGATGCCGAGCCCGTCGAGCCGGCGGCCTGCCCAGACGCGGCGCGTTCATTGACCAGGAGCGCGAATGCCTCGGGCGGGCGGAAGCTCTGGAAGTCCGTGATCGAGGCGTAGTCCGCAGCGCCGCGCACTTGTTGCAGTGCCTTGCCGAGCTCGCCGGCCAGGCGCTGGATGGCAAGGTCGATATCAAAGGGCGCGGAACTCATGCCACCCGCCCCTTGAAGTCGTGGCGGCCGGAGACGAATTGCACGCCGCCCGCGCTGGATGCCTGCACCGGGTCATCGATGCCCAGGCTGAACCGGCCGCTCTCAACCTGCTCGAGGAAGCGGATCGCATCCTTGTAGTCACGCACCACCGGATCGGTGTACTCGCGGCTGACGCGCTCGCCATTGAGCTTGTAACGGGTGATCGCGCGCGCCCAGGTCACCAGCAGCGGATGCGGTTTGGTCAGCGGCAACGTGTAGCGCGCGCCCAGGTAGCCGTCCATCAGACCGCCCGTTTCGATGACCGCATTCGTGATGCGCTCGATCGCGCGGTCCGCGTGAGCGATTTCCTCGGCGGTGTAGGCGCTGCGATCGCCGCCGGTCAGCGAGAGATCCAGCAGCTCCGGATCCACCAGCGCGCCATGGCGATCGCTCGCCACCTGTGAAAGCTCGAGCGCACCAGGCAGATCGGAGAGCTGTTGCAGCGTGACGTACATGCTCATTGCTCCTCGAGCGCGACATGCAGGCGCGGGTCTGTTGCGATGGCCTGCAGGTCATCCTCGCCGAACTCCGCCGTATCCACCGGCACCGACTCCGGCCCCCAGCGCCGGCCGCCACGACGATGGCCGGTGGGCAGCAGCGAGCGCACGTGCATAACCATCTTGCGGCCCCCGTTGGGGGTGTTTCCAGTTGCTTCGGAAACAGTGGCGTCAGACGTAGCCGGTTGCGTGGCATCCAGGGCAGCCGCCGTAGCGGCCGCCCCTTCCGCCGATGCAACCACCTTGTCTTCAACCTGCGCGGCGGTCGCTTTCGATGCAGTCTTGCCCCTGGGCTTGGTGGCTTTTGTGCTCATGGCAGGCCCTTGGTTCAGGCCGTGGCCAGCCAGGGGTTCAAGATGAGCTTGCTGGTACCAGCCCATTCGTTGGTCTCGCCCCCACTGGCCAGCGGATTGTTGAGCACCTTCAGAGCTGCACCTTCCATGCTGCCCGGCACCATGGTGTGGGTGTGGCGCAGCGCGAGCGGACGGCCGTAGTCGCCCGTCAAGGTCTGCAGGCGGCGGCGAGCGGCGGCGTAGTTCTCGGCGTTGAAGGTCTGCTTGCTGCGCACGATCAGTTGCCACAGGCCGGGGCCTACATTCACGCGGGCATCAATGCCGAATAGGAACTTGTCCTTGAGGAACACTTCGGAGTCGTTCAGATCGGTGAGTGCGCGGAAGTTGTAGTCACGGCGCTTCTGGAACACCAGCGGCTTGATTGCGCGCGAGAGGTCCATCACGTACCAGGCCGGGCCGGCACCCCCCATGTCATTGCTGACAGAGGTTTCCTTGCCCTTGGCGTCCAGCACCGGGTGATCGCTGTCGAACAGGTTCTGCTTGTCGTAGCAAATCGGGTTCGCCTGCAGCACCTCGACCGCCAGTTCGTTCGGGTGCTCGCGGGAGCTGCGGCCCATCTCGGTGTAGACCGGCGAGTACAGGCCATAGGTGTCGTCTTCCATGGCGTCACGATCCACGCCCTCGGTCAGCTCGAACTTGCGGTTCTTGATTGAAAACTCCGCGCCTTCCAGCGAATGAATCACGCGATCGCCGATCCATTCGCGGATCTTCGGCAGGCTCTTGAGCCAGGGATACACCTCGACGGCCGTGGTGCTGGGCACCACGATGCAGATCTGCTCGAACAGCGAGCCGGCGTCCCCCAAGGATGCGAAGCCCTGGGCGAAGTTGGCCTTGTAGGCAGTGGCCAGGGCCTTGAGGTTTTGATTGGTCAGATCCATTGATGTTCTCCAGTGAGGATCAGGCGGACGCGCCGCTGGTGGGGTCGAGCAGCACCCAGACGCCCTGGTCGTCGACGTCATCGACGTAGCCGGCAACGCTGCGCGTGGCAGCGCTCTCGACGACGGCGCCGGTCTTCGCAACCGTCTGGTCATCGACCAGGTAGCAGCGCTTGCCCACGTCAGCGAGGGTGATGAGATCGGCGTCGGCGGAGTTGTCGAAGCGGAACACGCCGCGCTCGACTTCAACCGACGCCGCGCCGTTGGCGCCAGCGCTGTTGTCCACTTCGGCGGCGAAGCGGCCGAGCGCGATGCGGGCGGTGGCGGTGGTGGCGGGCACGGCGAAGCCAGCAGCGTTCAGCACGGCGATGCCGCCGGCGAAAGCACGCGCCGCCGCGCCCAGAGGGTAGCCGCGCACGGCACGCACGGTGCCACGGCTCGGGGTGTTGCGATTCTTGGTAAGGGCAGTCATTCAAGTTCTCCTGGTGGCGTTGATCAGCGCGCGGCCGCCTTGAACTGGTCGGCCGACACCCCGGTATTGGCGAGCACGCGGCGCTCAGCCTCACTGAGTTCATCGCCGCCGCCCTGGCCGTCGGGCTTGCGGCCCTGGGTCTGCGTGGCCTTCAGCGCGGCGATGCCGGGGGCGTCCGCCAGGTGCGCCTTCAACGCCACCAGCCCGCCCTGGCGGAGGTAGTCGGCCGTGGCCTTGCCAGCGATGCGGCCATCGGCAAGGCCTTCGTCGATCAGGCGATCGATCTCGGCGGTGTCGCCATGCGCCTTCAGTGCCACCACCTGGCCGCGCAGTTCTTCGTACATGGCTTTGGGCACGAAGCCGGAGAGATCCGGCGCAGTACTTGCCGCCTTGGCCTTGAGTGCTACCACCGCATCGGACACGTTCGCGCCTTCGGCGACGCCGAGTGCGCTGCGCACTTCCTGCACCAGGTCGGCGCGGGCCTTGAGCGCAACGACCGCGTCGTGCGCCCCTTGTTCGGTGGTGTCTGCCGGGAGTCCCAGCGCGGCCACCAGCTTCTTGAGCAGTTCATTCACTTCAACATCCTCCACGTGGGGTGCGGAGGCCAAAGCCCCTCCGCTGGCATTGCTCGGGGGCGCGAAACGCGCACGCAGCGCGACGACTCGGTCCATGCCGTCGACTGCTGCATCATTCACAAGCGCGACGTGCAGCAGCTCGAGCACGTCGCCGGTGTCTTCGTCGGTCAGCAAGACCGGGGAGAGGTAGCGGTATTCGTTACACTCGATCCAGGCGCGAGCGCGGTCAGTCCATTGGATCGGCGCGAACAGCCCCTCGCCGGGGGTGTATTGCACTGAGGCCGGATCAATCCAGCCGGCCGCCGGCGCGGGCTGGCCGTTCTGTTCCGCCAAGAGCGTCTGATGTTCGTAATCGACGACGATGGGATTGGTCCGCGATTTCAGCGTCGCCAGCACGCGCTCGGCGACCTGCGGATTCATGCGCCAGCCCTTCAGTTTTTCCGGGCGGCCGTCCTTCGAACGGAACACGCCATCAGGGGTGAGCTGACACAGAGGAGCGCGAGCCGCCCCCGCCGCCGATGTGGCAGCAGCGACATCGAACGAGAGCACGACCAGGCCCGAGGCATTCAGGCGCGGTTTTGTGGCGAGAGAGGTAGCGAGGGGTGCAGGCATGTCGCCGAGTGTGGCGACACGAGTCGGCGAAGTATTCGGAACTGGTTCACAACTGCACAGAGCGCGCAGACCAGACCAGATGAGCGCCCGAGACTGGGAGCCAGTAGATCATTGCGAGGAGATTCCCGCAATGGCAGCCTCTTGCGTGGCCTGCGAATAGGGCACGAGGGGCTTTATAAAGCTTTGCAAGACCCAAAAAGTCCTGTCGAGGCAGCATCCGGCACAGAGGTCCGCTCAAAACGCTCTACGGGCGTATTTCAATTCACCGGTTTATCCCCGCCCGATGTGATGCTCCAGCACATCCATGATCGTCTCTTCGGCCTCGGGCGTCAGCTGATCTGTCGCCGTGTCGAAAGGCATGTAGGGACGCGCGGAGATGCGCCGGTTCGGGATCATGGATTGCGGCGAAGTGACGCCGCCGAAGAACTGCATGGCAGCGTAGGGTTTGTTGCTCGATACCCATGCCGCTGCATCCGTATGCCCGCCCTGCACGGACGCGGCCAGACCGCCGGCCGAGAGCTGCAACATGGGCGAACCGGCAACACCGCGCCTGGCGCGCAGCTCAAGCGTGGTTTCCGTGAGCGCTGGCCAGGGGCCACCCGGCCCGGATTGTGTCTGGAACTGACGCTCGCTCACAGAGACAAGCACGGCTTCCACGTCGCGCATCAGCGGCTCGGTATCGCCTAGCGCGGCGCGCAGCTCTTCCAGCGTTGCAGGCGCTGCGCCGTCCATGCCGGGCAGGTCGATGGATATCCCGTTCATGTGTGCTACCTTTCATGCATAGGCGGTGATCCTCCCTGGGGGAGGCGGCTCCAGCAGGAGCCAGATGGCCGGTTCGAACCCTGGCACCGCCTTGTTCTCACACGAGTACCCAGCGCCCGCTCCGGATCTTCCGTGCAGCCTGCGCGTCCCGGTACGCAGAATCCACGGCGCCCGCCGGCGAGACGATCACATACAGCCCCTCCGGCAGCTCCGCCACCAGGTTGCCCGTCTCGGTATCGCGGTACCAGCGCGCCGCTGGCATCTGCCGGGGCATGGCCTCCCACTGCGCCCGCGTCGGCGCATCCCCTCGACTGGCATGCCGGCGAGCCTTGGCGCCGACCAGCAGCCGGTCCTCGACGAACAGCACGGATGCTGCCGAGGCTTGCGCCAGCTGCGCGGGCAGCACTCCCAGCGTCATCGTCTGGCCCTGCGTTGTGCCCTGCGCAAAGGTGTTGCCTACAAAACCATCCCAGGCGCGCAGGCGCGGCGCCGAGGTCACCACGCGCTGTACGTCTGTATACGCCGCATCATCGCCCAGCGCGGCCTGCGCCTTGCGCAGCAGCACTTTGTCGAAGTTATGGCCCGCCAGCGGGCTCGAATTGAAGCCCGGGTCCGTCCACATCATCTTGCCCTGGCCGTTGCTGCCGGTCCGGATGCCCGTCTGCTCGGCAACGAAGACTTCACCCGTGCGTGGATCGGTGCCGGCCTCTACCGTGCGGGTCTCCAGCTCGCCTTCACTCTCGTGCACAGTGAGCCCCTCCCGGCGCACCTGGCCAGCGGTGAGCGGGCGCACCCGGCAGCGGCAGTTGAAGCCGTTCGGGGGCGTGTGCGTGTGCCAGATCGGGTCATCCTTGCGGAACACCTGGCCATTGAGCGCGGCATGGCTGGGGCGCGTCCGCCCGTCCTCGATCGCCACGTACTGCAGATAGGGGAAGGCTTCGGCCTCCATCGCTGTCTGCATGCGCCCGGCCATGTAGGCTGACTGCAGGTTTGTCTGGTAGATCGTCTTGAGCCGGTGCGGGCTGCCCAGCTGCACAAGCTCGGCGCCGCCCTCTGAATCCACGACGACCTGCTTGCCCCACCAGCCCTTGCTTTGCAGCAGCGGGGTGAGTTCGTCCGAGAACTGCCGCAGCGTCTTGCCCTCGCGCGCGGCATCGAGCACGCCGCGCCGCAGATCCTGCAGCACATCCAGCCTGGCCACGTGTGCCACGGTGAATGCGCGGGCCTGGGCTTCATCCCGCATCTCCTGCCAGCGCTCGGTTACCCGCAGCCCTTTTGATTCCAGGTACTTCACGGCGGCCTCCGGCTCCATCCCGAAGAGCGCCCGCAGTACCGCCGGGTCACGCGTCGCCATTGAGCGTGCCCCACATCTGCGCAGCCCACAGCAGGCGCGCCAGCCTTTCCTCGAGCTGCCCACCGTCCTCGGTCGGGTAGGTCTCCGCCAGCCAGCCAAGCAGCTTGGCCGGATCCTGGTCGCCTGCATCCTTCAAGCGCTCGAGCACAGGCGCGAGCAGCTCGCGCGCCTGGGCGTCCAGCGCTTCGGCGCCGATGGCCTCGATCGCGGCATCGAGCATCGCCTGGTCCGTGGCGGCGGTGCCTGTGTCGGCCTTGAGCGCGACCACGCCCGCACCCAGCCCCCGTTTCAGCGCACTTACGCCCGTCATGGCGGGCGTGCTCATCAGCACGGCATCCTTCTCGCCGGCCTGCGGGATGCGGCTCTTCTCATGCAGCCACCACACCGGGATTTTCGCCCCCATGCCGACGAAGGTCGGCAGGGTCTCGGCGAGCAGCTTCAGATCGTCGGCCTCGCCTGTGTCCAGGAAGAAGCGCGGCGCGCGGCGGCGGTCTTCGATGCCGAAGTTGAGGGCGGCCATCGGCCACAGGATGTCCCGATTGATGGTGCTGGCGTACTGCCGCGCGTCAGACCGGATCAGGCTCATCTGACTGCGCTCATGCACGTTGCCCAGGGCGTTCGTGTTGCTGTCGCCACTGGTGCCGCTGGTGAGCGTGCCACCCAGGATGGCCCGCGCCTTGGCGCGCTCGCACCAGCCGAGCATGGCCAGGAACATATCGGCCTTGCCATCGGCCGCGTCCTGGAAGTTGATGCGCATGCTATCCGGGATGATGCCGGCAGCGTTGTGCCCCAGGCCCACCACCGCGCGCAGCAGCGTGGCCTTGTCCTTCTCGCTCGCGCCAGAGGGGTAGCGGCCGATGCGGATCGGCAGGCCATACAGCTCAAGCAGCTCGGCGAGATCGCCCAGCGCGTAGTTCTGGAACAAGTACGGCCAGGCCAGTACCCGGTGCAGGCCGGCGCGGGCCACGTAGCCCGCCTTGGCGCGGTGTCGGTGCTGCACCCAGCCCAGCGGCCACAGCTCTGCACCGATGGCGCTGGCATCGCGCAGACGGAGTTCGTTCTGATCCTCGGGGTTCAGGCGGAACCACGAATGCGGCCGCCACTCCGGCTGCTCAACGTAGCGCAGCGCGCCATCGCGCGCCCAGGGCAGCTCAAGATTCGCCCAACCGTGGCCGATGCCGCTCCCCATCTCGATGATCAGATCCTCCACGTCCAGCCCGGAGAACACTTCAACCGCATGGTCCGTGGCGCGCTGCTCGGCGGGCGTGGCGTTGTCCGGCGCTGCGATCTGCCACTCGAGCTCTGCGGCGAGCTGGCGGCGCTTGCCCAGGTCCGCCGCGATCTGCGGATCCTTCTCTTCCATGTCTTCGAAGAGTTCGTGCTGCGCCTTGAGGTCGCCTTGCTCGGCCGCCTCCAGGATCTGGTACAACTTAGCCGGCGTCAGCCCCTTGCTGGGGTGCTCCATGAATTCGCGCTTGAGCTGCCCGATGCGCGCGTCGCCCGAGCTTTGCTGCTCCTCGAGCGCATTGCCGCTATTGCCAAAGATGCGGCCGATCAACCCCTTGATGCCTACCATGCGCCACCTGTCGAAGTGCTGGCGTCGTCGTCATCGTCGCCGCCATGTTGTGAAAAGACGCCGCCCTTGGGTGCCGGCGTCCAGCCGCTTTCCCACTGGCCGACGGGGTTGAGCGCCGCGAACTCCATCAGTGCGCCAGCGACAGCGCCGTCACCGTGGCGTACCAGGTCCGGGTCTTTCAGATCCTTGCGCTCGATCTTCGGCACCATGGGCACGCCGTCGATGTACTCGACGGCGCGGTGGTCATCTTCAAGCGATGCGTCGCGCGGCAGCGTGATGAAGCCGTCTTCGAAGAGCGAGATGTACTTGCCCATCCAGAGGCTGTACCACGCGCGGGAGAGCGTTACCTCATGCACCGGGCCACCGCTGTAGGTGCCGGTCTCCTTGTCGAGCGACGCCCGGCCGTAGCGGTCGGCGGTGTATTCCATGAGCGTTTGCCCCGGGCCGGTCGCGTCGCCTGCCAGCGTCCAGTTCGACAGCGCATCGAGCAGCGCCCACAGGATCTGCTCCTGCTGCCGCGTCGGTGCGTTGGCCAGCTCGACCAGGAACGGCACGTCGCGCCGCAGATCCTGCGTGACGCGTGCCGGTGTGATGACCGAGAAGTGGCGGTGCCTGGCGAAGTCCATGCCGATCGCCCAGCGTCCGGTGAAGCCGGCCATCGCTGCCTGGATCTGCGGCTGCAGGTGCACGGCGATCCAGGTGGCGCACCAGGTCTCGCGCTCACGCTCGGGGCGGCGCGGGAAGTCGTCATCGAAAACGATGCGCAGCACGGGCTGCACCTCGGGCATCGCGCGCTCGATCCACACGCCAGGGACTGCGGAGCCCTCGCCATCGCGGGGGATCACATCCAGCTCTTCGCGCATCGCGGCCTTGCGCGGGCCGTATGCCGCGCGGATCGCCGTGTACCAATCCTTCTTGCCTTCGGCCGTGGCCACCTTGCCGCGCATGGCGCACACGCGCTCATAGAGGCCATTGGCCACCGCATCATCAAACCGGATCCGGATGACCTTTGCACGCTTGCCGTAGCGCCCGGCGCGCACATCCTGCACCAATTGATTGAACGGGTTCTTCTTGCCGCGATGTGTAGACCACACGCGGATCTTGCCGCCCCAGATCAGCAGCGCCGTGGCGGATTCGAGCACGCCGCCCACATCCTTGTGCAGTGCCGCTTCATCGATGTCGACCAGCCCCTGCAGGCCGTGGATGTTCTCCGGCCGGGATGACAGCGCGGTCACACGAAAGCCGCTGGCAAAGCGCACGCGAAAGGCCTGGATGTTGCGGCTGGTGGGTGAATCAGGCAGCGGCAAGACGACGCTGCGCGAGGAGCTGGAAGAGCGCATCCGCATTGAGCAGCGCCAGGTGATCATCATCAAGCCGTACGTGATGGAGATGGAGAAGACCGAGCGCAAGGGCAAGCCGATGTGGGCGGGCCAGGTGTCGGAATCAATCATCCACACGCTGGACCCCGGCGCCAGCATCCGCAGTAGTACGCAGGCGCGGAACAATCAGGTCCACAAGCTGCTCGCCGAGAGTGAGCGGGCGGGCTACCGCAATCTGCTGATCATTGAAGAGGCGCACCGCATGCCGGTGAGCACGCTGCGCGCGCTCAAGGGCTTCATGGAGTTGAAGACGGGGCTGCGCCGGCTACTGGGTGTGGTGCTGATCGGCCAGCCGGAGCTGGACAACACGCTCAACGATAAAGATCCGGCAGTCCGCGAAATCGTGCAGCGCTGCGAGCGGCGCGAGATGCTGCCACTGGATGAGGATCTGCCTGTCTATCTGGGCCACAAGTTTTCCCGCGTGGGGGCGAATGTGGCCGATGCGCTGGCTGATGGTGCCATTGATGCGATCCGCGCCCGCCTGACCCGCTTGCCGCGTGGCGGCAGCGCCGCAGAGGGGCGCAGCATCTGCTATCCGCTGGTGGTGAACAACCTGGTGACACGCGCGCTGAACGCCGCCGCCGGTGTGGCGATGCCCCGCGTGACCGCTGACGTGATTGCGGGGTGCTGACATGCACAAGTCAAACAAGCATGTGCGCCTCACGCAGAAGCAAATGGCCGCCTGGACTGCCGCGCTGCCGAACCGCACCGTGCGCTCGGATCTGACCATCGAATTCAAGGGGCGGCTCTATAACCTGCAAGGGATTCATGGCGGGCCGGCGGCCTGGTGCGCGCGGCGCCGATCTTCGGGACGGACGCCGTCCGCGTCGAGGTGCGCATTCCGAACAGCCATCCTGTGCTCGCAATGGTGCAACCGATCAAGCGCCCGGTGATCCGTCGCAGCCATGCCAATGCCAGCGTGCTCGATCTGCTCAACGGTGGTCAGGAGGTGCAGTCATGATCCCGCGCGCCCCGCATACCCGCCGCTCACGCCGCACCACGCACACGGTGATCAACCTGCTGATGTTCGGCGCCGGTTTCATCGCCGCGCATCAGCTGATGGCCGCCCGCGTGGCCCAGGCCGACACCGCGCTGCTTATAGCAGACACCACCGTGGCCGCCGCCGAGGCGGCGGTGCAGCACGCGCATGCACAGATCGACATGCTGACAGATTGCCGTCTGCGTGATGGCAGCGTCGTGTTTGCGATGGGAGGTGAGTGATGGATATCACTGTTAAATGCACCCGCTGCCGGCATCAATGCCCGAGTTCTGATTGGGTGAATATCCCGAGCAAACGCTTTTCCGGATGCACTGAGAAGACCTGCCCGAAATGCGGCTGCCGCTCCTATTTCGACATGACGCCGCAGGTCGCATGGTGCTGGGCGTCTGGCTTGATCGAGATCGGCGACCAGCTTCCTGCTGACGCTCCAGACGGTGGTGGTGCGATTGAGATCTGCGCCGGGCCGAAATTCGCGCTGAAGGGAACATTAGCTGCTCTCGCTCGTCGGGGCTATGAGGGCCAGCTCTTGGTTCCTGGTGTTCCTGAAGCGTCTGGTCAGAGAAAGAAGGCCGACGCGCTGGCCGCGTGGCTGAATTGGTGCGCAAAGGGCAACGGCAAGAAGTCGAGCGACGGAGTTGTGTTTTCGGGAGGACATGCCTGATGCACGCAAACGTCCTCTCCACGCGCATGCGTGATGCGCAGAACGCCCTGGGCGCACTGCTGGATCACGAAGTGAAGGTGCTCTCCGTGCAAGTCGGGCCGACAGATGCACCGCCGACGATCCGCATCCGCCCCTCAGCGTTTACCGCTGCCCTGCAGCCCAACGCCCGCCCTGACTACACGCTGCTGGAGGCGCGCACGCACTGGTGCGGCGCCGAGCTTGTGTGGTCGATCCCGAAACCTGAAAACGAGGTTTGATCATGACTGCAATGAACGACATCGAACGCCAGGCCGAGCGCTATTCCGAAGCGCGCGAAACGCTCGCCGGCCTGCTCACGGAGCTGCAGGCAACGACGGAGGCCATCAAATCCGACCGCCTGCCCGCTATACGCCGCGCCATCCGCCGCGCAAGCGAGCAACACGACAAGCTGCGCGCGCTCATCGAAGAGGCTCCGGATCTGTTCGCAAAACCTAAATCACGCGTCCTGCACGGCATCAAGGTCGGCTTCCAGAAGAGCAAGGGGAAGATCGAATTCGACGATCCGGACCGCGTTGTGCTCCTCATCGAGCGCCACTTCCCCGAGCAGGCCGACGTGCTGATCGCTACAAGCAAGAAGCCGGCAAAGGACGCGCTCGCAAACCTCACCGGCGCCGAGCTGAAGCGCTTGGGCATCAACGTCATAGAAGGCGGCGACGTGTTGCTGATCCGCCCCGTCGACAGCGCGGTCGACAAGATGGTCGACGCGCTGCTCAAGGCTGCGACGGATGACAAACAGGATGAGGAGGGCGAGTGATGGAGGATAAAGCCAAGATCCTCGACAAGATCAAGAAGTGCATGGCACTGGCTCAAAGCGGCAATGAGCACGAGGCTGCCACTGCACTGCGTCAGGCGCGAGCACTTATGGAGTCCTGCGGTATCACTCAAGCTGAAATGCTGGCTATTGGCGTGAGTGAGGCACGTGCTCGGGCTGGAGCTACGGAAGCGCCGCCGCGCTGGGAGATCCAATTGGCTGGACATATTGCCAACGTGTTAGGTTGCCGCCTGATGTTTTCGGGCAGCCTGCTAAGTTCGTTCGGCTACGTGCCCGAGTGGTCTTTTATCGGCGTTTATCCCGCCAACGACGTGGCGCAGTACGCCTTCGAAGTACTGTTCCGCCAGGCTAGCCGTGCCCGCAAGCAGCACATCAAGGATGTGCTCAAGCGCTACAAGAGATCGAACAAGACGCGTCTGGCGGATCTCTTCTGCGAGGGCTGGGTGCAGACTGCCGCGCTCCAGGTTGCGCCGCTCTCCGGATCGGTAGCCACCGAAGAGGCGCTGGATGCATACATGAAGGTGAATCACCCGGAAACGAGCACGCTCGATGTGCGCGACCGCAACGCCGGCCGCCAGTTCAGTAACAAGGAATACGCCAGTTTCACGGCAGGTAAGGACGCCGGCCGCGAGGCCGAACTCAACAAGGGCATGGGCGCAGCGTCGGTGCCGCTGATGATTGGGGGTGCGTGATGCCTTCTCTGTCATTCAAGAAACAGTTCGCCCCGGCCGTGCGCGCCGGGCTGGCGGTGCGGGCCGCAGGGCGCGAGCCGTTCCTCGGGGAAGCTGTGAAACTGCAGACCATCCGCTTCAGCCCGCGCCGGCAGTACAAGGCGGGCGATCAGCTGCATATGTTTACAGGCATGCGGCAAGCCGGGTGCGAGCGCCTAGGCGTGGCCGTGTGCCGCAGCGTGCAGTCGATCGCGATCAATCCGAGCGCGGGCGCGGTGGAGCTGCAGAAGGCTGGCGTCCGCATGCCGCTCTTCGAAGACGAAATCGAAGAGCTGGCCCGCGCAGATGGCTTTGCTGATGCGAAAGCGTTTTTCGCATTCTTCAATGCGGAGGCGGAATGCTCTGGCGTGGTCTGGCTCGCGGGCCAGCTCATCAAGTGGTGAATGCGATGGCGACGACATCATCAGATGACCGCATCCGCCTGATCCGCTTGATCCACGTCGGGCGCCGCGAACTTGCGATGGATGAAAATACCTATCGATCCATCATCCGCGAAAAGACGCGCGGCGCGCATGACAGCGCGGCGGATTGCAGCGTGACTCAGCTGGAGCGGGTGATCGCGCATCTCAAGTCTGCAGGCTTCAAGGTGAAGGTGAATGCCAGCGCTGGCACACAGCGCCGGGGCGGCAATCGAGCCATGGCAGATGACGATCAGAGCCGCATGATCCGTGGCATTTGGCTGGAGCTGCACGGCATGGGGATCATCCGCGATCCGTCAGAGCAGGCCATGGCTGCCTTCGTCTGCAGGCATACAAAGATCGAGGCGTTGCAGTGGCTCTCAAGCAAGCAGGCCAGCAGCGTGATCGAGCACATGAAGAAGTGGCGCAACCGCATCCTCACCGAGCGGCAGCGGGCGCTTTGGCAGGCGCTCGGTCTCTCGATGACGCCCAGCTTGGCCGAGTTGGCTGTGCAGCATGAGCGGTGCCTGGCGGTGGCAGAGGCCGCGCTCGGTGGTCGCGTCGATCCGATCCAGCAGCACCAGGCACGGTTCGAGCAGGTGCTGCGCAAGGCAGGGGAATTGCGAGATGGCGATTAATACAAAGACCGAGGCACTGCGTACCGAGCTGCTGTCAGACGTGGAATCGCACGGTCGCAGGATCTGCATCGATCACGGCCTGCCTGCAGATGTGGCAGAGCAGGTCGCGGTCGCCATCGCGGATTTTCTCGCTGAGCACTGGGGAGGCCAGAACCTGAACTTCCCGAAGGACTATCGCTATAAGCTGGCTGCTCGCGATCTCGCCATCTATCGGCGGTTCCGGGGTGACAACTACCATGAGCTGGTGAAAGAAACAGGGATGACGGAGCGCGGACTCCGCAAGCTCATCGCCCGCGTCCACGCCCGAGAACTCCCGCGCGTCCAGCCCCGCCTCTTCGAAGACACCACCGACTCCGACTGATTGCATCCCACGCAATCAATTTGCGGAGCCGGTCCCGTCAAATCCCGATACGTCCCGCTGTATCCCGGATTTATCTAGCACCACCCCCCGGATTTATCTCGTTCCCCTTCACTAGATACCACACCGCCAACAGCCACCATCAGCCTTGATCCGATCACGTCAGACAATACGGTCAACCAAAGCGAAGCCCAGGGCAACATCGCGATCACAGGCTCGGTCGGCGGCAGCGCCAGACCAGGCGATACGGTCACGCTGACCATCGGTGGCCAGACCTACTCCGGTGTGGTCGACTCCAATAACCAATACAGCATTCCGGTTCCGGGCAGTGTACTGGCAGCTAATGACCAGATCACAGCCACGATCACCCCTGCCCCGGACGCAGCAGGCAATCCCGGAACGCCGGCATCGATAGAACATGCCTACCAGGTGGACGTAACGGCCCCGTCCATCACCGTCGACGCCCCCGCGCTCACCAACGACTCCACTCCTACCATCACCGGCAGCACCGACTTGCCTACCAGCAGCAGCATCAGCCTGACGGTGACGGACGCCAACGGCAATGCGCAGCAGTTCACGGCCATAGTCCAGCCGGATGGCAGCTATAGCGCAGACGTTCCCGCCCCCCTGCCCGAAGGCGGTTACACAGTGGTCGCCAGCGGCACCGACGCAGCCGGAAACCAAAGCACGGCCACCGACTCCGGCGAATTCGACATCCCTGCCCCCACCAACAACAATCCCACGGCCAACAACGACACGCTGACCACGGCCGAGGACACCCCGGTCTCCATCACTGCCGCTTCGCTGCTGGCCAACGACACCGATCCCGATGGCGATCCGCTGACCCTCACCTCCGTGCAGGGCGCCGTCAATGGCACCGTGGCCCTGGATGCCAGTGGCAACGTGGTCTTCACGCCCAACGCCAATTACAACGGGCCGGCTTCCTTCACCTATACCGTCTCCGACGGTCAGGGCGGGACTTCCACCGCAACGGTCAATCTCACAGTGACCGCCGTCAATGATGCGCCCACGGCCAACAACGACACCGGTGCGGTGACCGAGGATGCCACTCTCAGCGTCTCCGCTGCCAATGGCGTGATCCAGAGTGCAGGCACGGCCGCAGGCCGCGACTCTGACCCCGATGGGGACTCCCTGAGTGTCTCCGCCGTGCGTACCGGGACCGAGACCGGGGGCGGGACTGCCGGCACCGTGGGCGCTGCGCTCGTGGGCACCTACGGTACCCTCACCCTCAATGCCGATGGCTCCTACGTCTATGTCGCCAACCGGGCCGATGCGCTGGCCGCAGGGGCTACCGCGACCGATACCTTCACCTACACCGTCTCCGACGGTCAGGGGGGCTCCGATACCGCACAGCTTTCCATCACCGTCACCGGCACCAACGATGCGCCGACGACGGATGACCTCCATATCTCCGGCAACGAAGACACCCGGTTGACGATCAACCTGCACGGATCCGACGTGGATGGCACGATCTCTGGCTATGTCATTTCCAGCCTGCCCGGCAATGGCATCCTGTATTCCGATGCAGCGATGACCCATCAGATTTCAGCGGGGGATTTGGTCAGCGGCCCGGTATATTTCATGCCCGCACCTAACTAAAGCGGCAACGCCAGCTTCCAGTACGCCGCACAGAACAATCTGGGGCTGCGTGATGCAACGCCTGCCACGGTCAACCTGAATGTGCTGACGGTCGACGATGGCACACCGGTGGCGGTGGGGGATCGCTTCTCCACCCTGCTGGGAACGCCGATCACGCTGACCACAGCGCAGTTGCTGTCCAACGACACGCTATTCGATAACGCACGGATCACGGCCACGGGGTCGGTATCCGGCGGAGCATTGGTGAATAACGGAGACGGTACCTGGACCTTCACCCCCTCGGCCATCGGCACCGGCACCGGCACCGGCAGCTTCACCTATACCCTGACCGACGATGACGGTCAGACGAGCACGGCCACGGTTTCGATCACCGCTTACTCCGGCATCGACGATCTGGCGACCGTTTATGAAAGTGCATTGCCCGGCGGGACAGGCGGTGGCACGACGGTGGCTACCGGCAACCTGCTGGCCAACGACGGCAATACCTCGGCCTCGATCACCAGCGTGGCCGGCGTTACGGATGGCTCGGCGAACGACACCGACACCCGCGCCGGCTATATCGGCATCGATACGGCGCACGGCCACCTCGTCGTCAATACCAGCGGCAGCGGCTCCGGCGATTACGTCTATACGCTGAAGTCGCTCGCCGACAACAGCGCGCCGGCAAACAACAACAGCCTCACCGAGAGCATCGCCTACACCACCAGCAATGGCAGCACAGCGCATCTGCAGGTCAGCATCATCGATGACCGTCCGCAGACCGTCAGCCGCACGGTACAGGTGGCGGAGGCCTCGCAGCCCGACTACAACCTGCTGCTGGTACTCGACACCTCGCGCTCAATGACGCTGGCGGAAGCCGGGGGCGTGGTTCAGTCTCAGGCCGCAGGTGGCTCGGTGAGCCTGACCACACGTCTGGACATGGCCAAGATAGCCATGAAGAACCTCATCAGCCAGTACTTCGACCAGGCCTCCAGCGTCACCGTGCATCTGGTCACCTTCGGCCCCTCCGGCACACTGGTGAGCTACGGCGGCACAACGACCTTCACCAGCAAGACGGCGGCACTCGCAGCGATCGACAGCATCTCCGTCTCCGCCGACGGCGGCACGAACTATGAGGCCGGGCTCACTGCCGCACGCAAGGCGCTGGATGCCAACAGCAACGGAGTGGTGGACAACACCAGCGCACAGACCGTGAGCTACTTCATTTCGGATGGAGCCCCGACCTCGAGCAACACCAATACCGCCACCTCGGCCTGGAATACCTTCACGGCCAATAACGGCATCCAGTCCTACGCCATCGGCGTCGGCTCAGGCATCACCGCCTCCACCGCACTCAATACCATCCACAACGTGGATGCCGACAGCAGTGGCACCCGCGACAGCGCGATCATCATTCCGGACCTCAACGATCTGTCGGGTACGCTGACCAATTCAGTCCCGACGGGTTATGGCGGCAACGTGATCACCGATGGCCAGGGCTCACTGACCAGTGCGCTGGGTGCTGATGGCGGATATATCAAGACGCTTACGGTCAAGCTGGATACCGACGCGAATGGCACGGCGGATACCAACGTGACATTCAGCTACAACGCGAACTCCCACCAGATTTCCTGGGCGGGGGGGCACCCAGCAGGCTCACCGATCAGCGGTGACACGCTCAACCTGACCAGCGCCCGTGGCTTCACGCAAGGCACGCTGAACTTCAACTTCGCCACTGGCGGCTACACCTACTACACCGGTGGTTCCGCCTCTGAAGGCAGCAGCTTCTCACTGAGCTTCGTGGCGACGGATGGCGATGGCGACCTGACCCAGCCCACCACCCTGACCTTCGCAGTGGTGGATGGGCACCCCATCGCACGCCCGGATTTCGACACCCTCGCCCCCAACGGCACAAGCTTCACCGGCAACGTGATCACCGGGCTGGATACTAACTCCGGGCTTGCCGAAGGCACGCTGGTAACGGATTTCACCGCGCGTGGCTCCAGTGCCGACACCATCGTCGACAACGCTCATGTGACGAGCATCGTGTTCCAGGGGCATACCTTCAATCTCGCCGCGGCAAACAGCGGCAACGTGCTCGGCGGCAGCTACACGGTCAATGCCAGCGGCACACTGACCTGGACGCACGCCTCCAATGGCTCCAGCCTGGTATTCAACAGCGCGGGCTATTACAACTACACCCCGGCCAAGGCCGACCTGCCCAACCCGCCAACGTCCAGCACCATCTCGGTCGACCTCGACTGGACCCCCAGCGCATCGAGCGGCCTCAGCGTCACCGGTCGTGACGAAAACGGCAACAACGCCTCGATAACCTATCCCAACAATCTGCTGACCTTCTGGAACAACGGCGCGGGCGTCACAGGCCAGGGGGTGAACAATTCGGCCATGAGCTCGGATGTGCGCAACAGCCCCAACCGCTATCTGGATGCGCTCGAAACCATGGTGTTCACATTCAACAGCGCCACGCATCCGCACGGAGTCGAGAATCTGCGCTTCGTCATCAATGCGGACAACAGCAATCTCGGTGATCGCACCAGCGTGGGCGGAGCCAGCTCGCTGACCTACAGCGTGTACCACATCGACGGCCATCTGCTCGGCACCTTCACCAGCACCGACGAAGGCACGGTCACCCTGCCCCCGGAATTCAGCAACGTAGGCTCGGTCGAGGTGCAGGCGGCGTCCGACACCTATGCACGCATCTCGGGCATCAGCTACCAGTCCATCCTGACGGACGATTGCGACACGGTGGTCGCACCAGTCGTCATCGGCTACACGCTGACGGACAGCGACGGCGACACCAGCAGCAGCACGCTCACGCTGCGCAGCTACACCAACGCATTGACCGGGGATGATGGCAACAACACGCTCAATGGCACGGACGTCAACGATCAGCTATCCGGTGGTGGTGGCAATGACGTCCTCAACGGCGGCGCCGGGCACGACCTGCTCAGCGGTGGCCACGGCAATGACATCCTCAACGGAGGGAGTGGCGATGACTTCCTGTTCGGCGGTCATGGCAACGACATCCTCAACGGAGGTTCCGGTAACGATCGCCTCGTCGGAGGCGCCGGCAATGACGTCCTGACAGGGGGCACCGGCTCGGATGTATTCGTCTGGCAGCTTGGTGATCGCGGCACGGTCGGTACGCCTGCGGTGGACACCATCACGGACTTCGACAAGACCACCGCCAGCGGCGATGCACTGAACCTGCGCGACCTGCTGCAGGGCGAGCAGCATTCCGGCACGGATCTGGGCAACCTCACCAACTACCTGCACTTCACGGTCGCGGCGGGCAGCACCACCATCCAGATCAGCAGCCAGGGCGCCTTCGGCAACGGTTACAACGCCGCCGCCGTCGATCAGCAGATCGTGCTGCAGGGGGTGGATCTGAGCAACGGCGGCAGCCTGGCGAATGACCAGTCCATCATCCAGGACCTCCTCAACAAGGGCAAATTGCACGTGGATTGAGCCCACACGGGGTGGCCATGCCCGATCCCGGGGACATGGCCACCGGCCCGTACCTGCGGACACGATATACCGACGTCAAGGCATGACGGACGGCATCTGCCGGGGAATGACTTTGAATGAATCGAGGCGCCCGGTGGCCCTCTCCGCAACGGCCGCACCGCAACAGGAAAGAAAGCCCCGCATGCCACCGGAGACCCACCTGGGATACCCGGACAGCCCCCAGCCAGAAAACAGAGAGCAACAAGCAGCCGGCACCACGGCCTTTGCCGCGGGCAATCCCAGAAGAACGCATCGAACCGGAGACTCCTCATGTTTCACAAGAACATACTCGCCCTATCGCTGACCCTGCTGGGCATGAACCTGCATGCCGCCACGCTGGAAGAGATCGCGGAGCGTGCCCTGGCGCGCAACCCCGACGTGCAGATGAAGCAGCATGAGTACAAGGCCTCCGGCTTCGAGCAGGATGCCGCACGCGGTGGCCTGCGCCCGCGCATCGACGTGCAGGCCTACGCGGGCCGCGAGCGTTACGACCCGGATGCGGGGACCAGCAACTACTTCAACCACCCGGGCGCCATCGTGGAGCTGCGCCAGTTGCTGTTCGACGGCGGCGCCACGCGCGGTGACATCCGCCGTCTTGGATATGCCAGGGTCACGCGTTATTACGAATTGCTACAGGCCGCCGACGACGTGGCCTTCGAGTCGTCGCGCGCCTATCTGGATGTGCTGCGCTATCGCCAACTGCTCGAACTGACGCAGGACAACTGGCAGATCCACAAGGAAATCTACGACCAGATCAACGAACGTACCCAGGCGGGAGTCGGGCGTCGGGTCGACCTTGAACAGGCGCGTGGGCGTCTGGCTCTGGCTCAATCGAACTGGCTGACCGACATGAGCAATCTTCATGACGTGAGCGCCCGTTTCGAACGGGTCGTCGGCGAGATACCGCCAGTGCTGGCCGATGCGCCCAACCTGACCGGCCAGCTACCGCCCGAGCAGACTGCGCTGAACGACGCGCTGCAGAGCAACCCCGGCTTCATTGCCGCCGTCTATAACCTGCGTGCAGCACGCGCGCAAACGGATGTACGCCGCGCAGCGAGATCACCCACGCTAGAATTCCGCGCCTCGGCGGGCAGCGAACGCAACCGTTCTGGCTTCGATGGCAGCTATAACTCCGGCGCGGTCCAGCTCATGATGAACTACAACCTGTATCGGGGCGGCGCAGACAGTGCCCGCATACGACAGGCCCTCGAGAACTTCGACACGGCGCTCGCCGCCCGCGAAAAAAGCTGTCGCGACATCCGCCAAGTAACCTCCATCGCCTGGAGCAACATCCGCAAACTGCGCGAGCAGATGATCTTCCTGAACCAGAACCTGCAATCCACGCAACGGGCACGCGACGCCTACCGCCAGCAGTTCGACATCGGCCAGCGCACCCTGCTCGACCTGCTGGATACCGAAAACGAACTATTCCAGGCGCGCCGGGCCTACGCGGCGGCACAGTTCGATCTGCAACAAGCCGAATTCCAGGTGCTATCCACATCGCATCGCCTGCTGCCCAGCCTTGGCCTGGCTCCGGTGACAGCCGGCGTTCCGCCCGGAGACGAGGAAGATCCGGAAGATTCCGTGGCCTACTGCAGCCAGCAGCGCAACGCCGCGGCGATCAATCTGGAAGTGGCCTTACCTCTTAGCCTGCCGCCTCCGGCGCCAATCCTCCCGGCGGCCCCGATGCAAACACCGCCCCCCGCACCACAGGCGGCCCTTCCCCCGAGCGACAAGGGGCCGGTGCCCGCACAATGCGAATTCGCCGCCAATGACTGGGCGGCAGCCTGGTCCGCGCGCGATCTGAACAAGTATCTCGGCTATTACTCCACAAACTTCCAGCCGATGACGCGTGCCGACCGGGAAGACTGGAAACGCTTCCGCGCCGAGCGCCTAAACAAGGAGCAGATCTCCGTCAGCCTCAACGGCTTGCAGGTCAAGCAGCTGAGCGAGAACAGCTGCGAGGTCAGCTTCGCGCAGCGCTATCGCTCATCCAACTACAACGATGATGTGAACAAGCGCCTGGTTCTGCGCTATGAAGGCCCCGCAGGCTGGAAGATCGTTCAGGAGGTCGCCTCGGGGAACGGCTCCTCCAGCAACTAGCGCAAGGGGGGGGCGGGCTCAGATGCCGCCCGCCCGCTTCTGCAGATGTGCGCAGGCCAGCTTGTGGGTCTGCCGTACGCCCCGGTCATCCAGCTCCCAGCTGGCAAGTTCGTCCGCGACAGCCTGCGGGTGTTTCTTGCTGATGTCGCGTAGCGCGTTGCCCACTGATTTGCGTACGTATTCGCTGGGATCCTCGCGCAAGGCCGCCAGCCGACGGATGGCTTCCTGCGGATGCTCACGGAAATACGGCCGGCCGGTCCAGATGCGCAGGCCTTCGGTCACGGCACGGCGCACGTTGGCGCAAGCATCGGCAAGCCAGTCATCTATCGTCGGACAAGCCTTTTCGTAACCGAGATCGGCGCAGAAACGGTCAAACGCCTTGGCCAGAATCTCCTGCACACGCCAGTCGGCATCCTGGCTGACCACCTCACGCATCGTCGCCAGGCTCTCGGCCGAGCCGGCAGCCAGTCGCCCGAGCAGGAAGGTTGCGAGCGAGCGCTCCGGCGGGGTCTCCGAAACCAGGATCTGGCGCGCCAGTACCAGACAGTCCCTGGCGGACAGGGCAGCATGGATTTCATCTGCCGCCTGCTGTATCGGCAGAAAGCCATGATCGCAGGCGGACACTTCCTTCAGCAGGGATTCGAGATGCATGCCGGCCTCCCGACAGCTAAATTGGAGCAGGATACGCTTGCCGCTGCGCCAGCGACACGCATGCCCCCTCCAGACGACTATTCCTTCATGAGCACGCTCAATCCATTGACACGCCGCACCGCGCTGATCGTTGCCAGCGCAGCCTTCATGCAGATGCTGGACGGCGCGATCCTCAACACCTCACTCCCCCAGATGGCACAAAGCCTGGGGGTAAAACCTGTGCAGATGAGCGCCGGGATCACCACCTACATGCTGGTGGTGGCAGCGCTGATGCCGCTTTCCGCCTGGCTGGCAGACCGCTTCGGCGCCCTGCGCATATTTCTCGGCGCCATCCTGATATTCACGCTGGGTTCGCTGGCCTGTGCGCTGGCGCAATCCCTGCCGCAATTCATCCTGGCGCGCATGCTGCAGGGCGTGGGCGGTGCGATGATGGTGCCGGTGGGGCGCATCATCGTGCTGCGCCAGGCCAGCAAGCAGGAACTGCTGGAGGCCAGCGCCGTGCTGATCTGGCCGGCGTTGTTTGCCCCGGTGCTCGGCCCCGTGCTGGGCGGGTTCATCACTACCTACGCAGGCTGGCGCTGGAATTTCCTGCTCAACCTGCCCATCGGCCTGGTCGGCTTTCTGCTTGCCTCGCGCTTCCTGCCGCACACGCAGGTGGAGCCCCCGGGCGCATTCGACTGGAGCGGATTCCTCTATACCGCCGGTGCGCTGGGGCTGGCGCTGTACGGGCTGGAATCCCTGGGGCATGGCGCGATCGCCCGCCCGCTACCCTGGCTGCTCATCGGTGCCGGCTTCGCACTGAGCCTGCTCGCGGTACGCCACCTGCGCAGAGTGACCCATCCGCTGCTGGACCTGCGCACCTTCAAGATCCAGAGCTTCGCCCTGTCCACACTCTCGGCCGGCACCTGGATCCGCATCGCGATCAGTGCCACCCCATTCCTGCTGCCGCTGCTCTACCAGATGGCCTTCGGGCTCAGCGCGCTGGGGGCAAGCAGTTTCCTGTTCGCCTATTTCGCCGGCAACCTGGGCATGAAGGCGATCACCACACGCACGCTGCGCGCTTTCGGTTTCCGCCGCGTACTGTTTCTCAATGGCGTGCTGTGCGGGTTGTCGATCGCGGCCTGTGGCCTGTTCGGTGAGGAAACCGCGCACGGCTGGATGTTCGCCAGCCTGTTCTTCGCTGGCCTCACGCGCTCGATGGAATTCACGGCGCTCGGCAGCTTCGCCTTTGCCGATGTGGATGCGCGCGACCGCAGCTCGGCCAGCACGCTGACCAGCATGTTCCAGCAGCTGGCAATGCTGCTGGGCGTGGCGCTGGCCGCCCTGCTGCTGCACGTGACGCCGGCACTGCGCGGCCATGCGCAGCCCGATCTCACCGACTTCCGCATCGCCTTCCTGCTCAGCGGCCTGCTTGCACTGGTGGCCGCCTGCCAGTTCCTGCGCTTGCCGCCGGCTGCCGGTGCCGAGGTTTCCGGCCACCGCCCGGAAGGAAACGGGTGAATGGCACAATGGCGCCCCCGTTCCCCTGCCCAGACGAATTCTCATGTTCTACGTCCTGCTTGCCGCCAGTTGCAGCGTACTGGTCTCCGTGCTGCTGAAGATCGCCCGCCGCCATGAGGTGGATGTGGCCCAGGCCATCGGCTGGAACTATCTTGCTGCCTCCATCCTGTGCTGGTTCCTGTTGCAGCCGCCACTGCACAGCCTGCAGCAGCCAGGCACGCCCTGGCCCTCGCTGCTGGGCCTGGCCGTGGTGCTGCCGACCCTGTTTCTGGTGCTGGCGCATTGCGTGCGCCGTGCCGGCATCGTGCTGACCGACATCGCCCAGCGGCTATCACTGCTGCTTTCGCTGCTCGCAGCCTTCCTGCTCTTCGGCGAGACGGCCAGCACGCTCAAGCTCACCGGCCTCGGCCTCGGCCTGCTTGCCGTGGTGGGCATCCTCGCCCGCCCGGGGCAGGCTGCCGGCAGTGGCGGCGTAAGCGCCTGGCCGGCACTGCTCACGGTCTGGACCGGCTTCGCGCTGGTCGACGTGATGCTCAAGCACATCGCGGCGGCCGGCACGCCCTTTGCCGCCTCGCTGCAATTGAGCTTCGGCCTCGCCTTCATCGGCATGGCCACCTGGCTGGGCGTGCGCGCGGCACGTGGCGGAGCCGGACTCACGCTGCGCAACTGCGCGGCCGGCCTGCTGCTGGGCACGCTGAATTTCTGCAACATACTCTTCTACATCCTCGCCCACCGCGCCCTGAGCGCTCAGCCCGCCGTGGTATTCGCCAGCATGAATATCGGCGTGGTGGTGCTCGGTACGCTGGTCGGCGTCTTCGCATTCCGCGAACGCCTCTCCCGCCTGAATCAGGCAGGTATCGTGCTGGCCATCGTCGCCATCGTCCTGATCGCGATGGGGAAAAGCTGACTCCCCGAGATCACGCCATGACCAACCCCTGGCTTGAAATACCGCTCACCGATTACGAATCCCACATGGCCTTGCCGGCCATCGCCCAGGCGCAGATGCTGGCAGACGGACTGGTGACTGCGCTGCAGCGGTTTACGCCGGACACCGTGGCGATCGTCGGCTGTGCAGGCGGCAATGGATTCGACAGGATTCCGGCCTCGACCCGGCGGGTAGTAGGCGTCGACATCAACCCGGACTACATCGCAGCCGCATCGACCCGCTACGGAGCCCATATTTCCGGTCTGGAGCTTCATGTGGCCGACATCCAGGCAGGCCCGCTGCCGTTCGAGCCGGTCGAACTCCTCTACGCCGCACTGGTATTCGAATACGTCTCGCTGCCGACAGCCCTGAGGCATCTCGCGCAGGCATGCCAGCCGGGTGGTCACCTGATCAGCGTGCTACAATTACCGGCAGAGCAGCTCCATGCGGTGTCCCCCTCCCCCTACCGGAGCCTGCAGACGCTGCCCCCCCTGATGCGCCTGGTGCCCCCCGACGAGCTGGCTGCCAGTGCCACGTTGCATGGTTTCACACAGGAGGCCGAATACACGACCATGCTTGATTCGGGCAAGGCATTCGCGACCCAGGTCTTCCGTCGGACCTCGGGCTGAGAATCTGCCCGTAACCACGAGGCGGATGGACATGATTCTTCTGTTGCTGGCCTACCTTGGCGGTGTGCTGACGATCCTCAGCCCCTGCATCCTGCCCGTACTGCCCTTCGTCTTCGCACGCACCGGCCTGCCTTTCGTTCGCAACGGCCTGCCCTTGCTGGCGGGCATGACGATCATGTTTGCCCTGGTCGCCACGCTGGCAGCCGTGGGAGGGGGCTGGGCGGTTCAAGCCAACCAGTACGGCCGGGCGGTGGCCATGGTGCTGCTCGGCCTGTTCGGGCTTGCGTTGCTGTTTCCGGGGCTCGCGGCGCGGCTCGCACGGCCATTCGTGGCACTGGGCGCGCGGCTGTCATCGCCGGCATCCCGCACCGGATCGCCGATAACGACATCCTTGCTGCTCGGGTTTGCCACGGGCCTGCTGTGGGCACCCTGCGCCGGCCCCATCCTGGGCCTGATCCTCACCGGCGCGGCACTGCAGGGCGCGAATGCCCAGACCTCCTCGCTGCTGCTGGCCTATGCCGCGGGGGCTTCCAGCGCCCTGGGGCTGGCGCTGTTGGCGGGCAATAAGGTACATGCCGCACTCAGGCGTGGCCTGGGCTCCGGCGAATGGATCCGGCGCGGGCTGGGCGCTGCCGTGCTCGCTGGCGTCGTCGCCATCTCGCTTGGGCTGGATACCGGCTTGCTGGCGCGACTCTCCCTGGCAGGCACCAATCGCGTCGAACAGGCGCTGATCTCGCGAATTGCACCAACGTTCGCGGGCAGCGGCCCCTCGGCAGGCGTGGGCGAAGATGCGTCCGCGTTGCCCGTGGAAGGGCCACTTCCCCCGCTGGCAGGCGCAGTCGAATGGCTGAACTCGCCGCCCCTAACGAAGCCTTGCGCGGCAAGGTCGTGTTGGTCGATTTCTGGACCTATTCCTGCATCAACTGCCTGCGCACCCTGCCTTATCTGCGCGCCTGGGCAGACAAGTATCGCGATCAGGGGCTGGTGATCATCGGTGTGCATGCCCCCGAATTCGCCTTCGAGAAGGATCTCGACAACGTCCGCCGCGCGGTGCGGCAACTGGGCATTCACTATCCCGTGGCCATCGACAACAATTTCACGATCTGGCGCGCATTCGACAACCACTTCTGGCCTGCGCACTACTTCGCCGACGCGCAGGGACGGCTGCGCTATCGTCACTTCGGCGAAGGGGAATACGAGCAGTCCGAAAGAGTCATCCAGCAATTACTGGCGGAAGCCGGTCAGAAAGGCGTGGACACGGGAATCGTCAGCGCGGTGACCGAGGGCGTCGGCCTGCAATCGGACTGGCTGTCCGTGCGCTCACCCGAAACCTACATCGGCTACAGGCCCACCGACAACGATCATGAGCGCGTGACGACGTTCGCCTCTCGCGGTGGCAAGGTGAAGGATGCGACGCACACCTACGCGCTTCCTTTCGCCTTCGCGCTGAACGATTGGGGCCTGGGCGGCGACTGGCGGGTGGGCTACGACGAAGCGACCCTGATCGGTCACTCCGGCCGCATCGCCTTCCGCTTCAAGGCCCGCGACCTCCATCTCGTCATGGGGCCCGGGCCGGATGGCCAACCGGTACGGTTCCGCGTCCGGCTGGAGGGCGCCGCCCCCGGCGAAGACCGGGGTGGGGATATCGACGCACAAGGCATGGGCATCGTCACGGAGCAGCGCCTCTACCAGCTCGTGCGACAGCACGGTGCAATCAGGGAAATGACGTTCGAAATCGAATTCCTGGGCCCTGGAGTGCAGGCCTTCGCCTTCACATTCGGCTGACTTCGGCCCCTTCCGTCGGCGCAGGGGGCTCGAAACCCGCATTGCATCGCGCGATGTACCGCCGGCAATCCTCGGGGAGCAAGGGCCTGCTGTAGAGATGCCCCTGGTATTCGCTGCAACCCAGCGTGGCGAGCAGATCCCGCTGGGCCTCGGTCTCGACGAACTCGGCAACCATGCGGACCTGCTTGGTGCGGCACAGATGCGAGATGGTCTCGATGATCTCCTGGCAATTGCGGTTGCCCGAAACTTCACGAGTCAGCGAACCATCGAGCTTGATCGCATCCACACTGAAGCGGCGCATGTAGAGCAGGGAACTGTAGCCCATGCCGAAATCATCGATGGCAAGGCGCACGCCCATGGTCATCAGATCAATCATTGTCTGCACGGTGGCATCGTCATGGGCCACCGCGCGCCCTTCGGTGATCTCCAGCTCGACGTTGCCGGCGGCAAGACCGTGGCGCGCCAATGCCTCCTGCAGGCGGGGGACAAACCTCGCGTCCTGCAGCTGGATGGGCGAGATGTTGATCGACATCCTCACGCCGGTCATCCCCTGCGCCAACCACTGGGCCTGCTGGCGCAGCGCCTGATCCACGATCCACTCGCCGAGCGGGCAGATGAGGTCCGCTTCCTCGCTGATGAGCACGGCGATATTGGGCGGCACCGCACCGAATACCGCATGATCCCAGCGCAGCAGCGCCTCCACGCCGACGACCCGCCCGGCCGCATTGACCTGTGGCTGGTATTGAAGATGCAGCCGGCCTTCCAGCGCGTCCAGCATCAGATCCTGCGCCAGTTGGCGCGCCAGGCTTCCCACGGTGTCGAGGCGCATCAGCAGGTTGGCGCCCGGATTCGTGGTCAGAGCCTCCATCTTGCGCAGCGACTCGTGGAATTCGTGCTGGCGCAATTCGTTGAACTGGCGGCGGGCGGCACGCACGAAAGGCGCGTACACCGCAACGGCCAATGCAAGGTTGAACAACTGCAGGGCAACCCCGCGCCAGGACCCGGTCGCAAGGTAGCCCCCCAACAGAGGCGGCGTAGTCCAGGGAACTGCCTGGTGGATGGGGGGGATGAAACCGCTGAATGTGGCGAATCCACTGACGAGTACCAGCAACAGCGGACTCAACACGAAAGGGATGAAGAACACCGGATTGAGCACCACCGGCAACCCATACACGATTATCTCGCTGATATTGAACAGGCCCGGCACGAACGCGAACCGAGCCAGGCGTGCCTGATGGCTGCCACGCCAGAACAGCAGCACGGCGATGAGCAGCGCCAAGGCCGTGCCCGAACCGCCCATGAGCACGAACACATCGAACAACGGCTTGCTGAATATCTCGGTCGGCACCGCGCCGGCAGCCACGGCGGCCGCGTTCGCATCCGTAGCCGCATTCAGGTAGCGGGCTTCCACCGCACCCAGGATATTGTTGCCATGAGCACCGAAAAACCACAGTAACTGGCTGAGCAGACAGAACATCAGCATGCGAAGCAATGGCGAATCCAGCGGAGCGAACAAGGCATCTGTCCATCCGGCCAGCAGCGAGGAAACCGAACCACCGCCCAAACCAAGCATCTGCTGCACGAACACGAAGCAGGCGATACACAGGCTGGCCGGCAGGATCGCCTGCAACATGCCGGGCAGCAACAGATCGCCATCGTTGAAACGGTACGCACGCAAATCCAGCAGGCGGACCCCAAGCAGACGGATGAACAACTCGGTAGCCAGCAAAGCCACCAGGATCGCGGGGAACACGGCCTGCACCGCGAAAGGATTGCGCGCTGTCTCATCTCCTGCGGGCAACATCAACACCAGAAAAGACATCAGGGCCACGGTGACTGCCACCACCGGATTGAAATCCAGCCGCCGCTTCACCTGCCGCAACCCGGCCAGCACATGGCTGATGGTGATCACCAGACTCAACGCAATGACGCCCGAGCTGGACTCCCGGACCAGAACGAATATCTGCAGCCAGCGCCCCTGGCCATCCATGGCGGAAATCCATGGCACGCTCAGCAGCACCTGCGCAAAGGCACCGACCATGATCAGCGGCAGGGTCAACAGGAATCCCCGCCGGGTCGCCGCGACCCAGTCATTCCCGGCGATCCGGAACAGCGGAGAAGACTTGTACGAAAAATGACTCAGCATCAGGAGCCTTGCGCGACCGGTCTGGCAGACCAGCCATCATCTGCGCCCGTCATGCGCCGCAGTAATGGCGGATTTCCTTGATGGGCGACCAAACCCCGGGGGTCTTAACCCGATTTGCATCGTTTAACCGAAAGTCATACAGACAATCGGGCGACTGTACCCCAAGAAACCGCAGCACCCGGTCTCCCGGCTCCAGCGCTGGATGAGCGGCCGGCCGGCGCGCATCCCCGGTAGCAGGATCTGCAAACGAGCACAAAGATCAGCAATCGCCATCAGGACGCCGCCGTGCCGTGCAGCCAACAATATGGCCTTCCTCTCACCCCGGGGCGCACCTCCATGTCCACCCGTTTCCTCCGCCAGACGGCGCTATGCGCCAGTATCACCATGACCCTGATCGCCTGCAGCACCACACCCGGCCAGACGCCGGCCTCCCCCGCAAACACCGTACGCCTGAGCGGTGTGGCGGCACTGGAAGGCCCGATGGCGGGCGCCAGCATCACCATCAGCGATGCCGCCGGCTAGATCCGCCAGACCCGTGCCGACAGTCAGGGGCGCTACAGCGTGGATGCCAGTGGCCTGAAAGCGCCGCTGATGCTGCTGGCCGTGGAAGCCGGCGGTGACAATTGCAGCGACAGCACGCGCCCATGGTCGAAGTGCGTCGGCGCCCTGCTGCCCGTGCTGGAAGCGGATCAGGCCAACGTGGCCAACCTGAACGCGCTCAGCGACCGTGCCGTCAGCGCCGTGGCCTCCAGCCTCAAGCTGCGCGGCCCGCAGGATCTGCTGGACCGGCGCAGCACCGCCGGCCTGGACGCCGCGCTGATCGCGGCCCGGAATGCCGCTGGCCGCATCCCCGTGCTGCAGGCACTGAAGGACGCCGGCGTCTCCGATGCAGAACGCTTCGACCCGGTGCGCACGCCGATGGTGGCGGACGGCAAAGGGGTGGATGCCGTGCTGCGCGTGCTGGTACACAACCGGGGGTATGACAACGATACCGGCGTACCCGGCGGCACTTCGCTGCAGGATGCTGACTATCGCAACGTGGCCGACAAGGAGCCGCTGGAGCTCGCCCATGCCCAGCGTGCGCTGGCACGTGCGAAGGATCCGGGCTACACGCGCGTGCTGATTGTCGGCGACTCCACCGCCAGCACCTACGAGCGCGAACGCCTGCCGCGCATGGGCTGGGGGCAGGTCTTCGAGGATCTGTTCAAGGCGGACGCCCGGGTGAAGGTGCTGAACAACGCAAAATCGGGTCGCAGCTCACGCAACTTCTACAACCAGGGCTACTTCCGGCAGATGGCGCAATACCTGCGCCCCGGCGATTACGTGATCATCCATCACGGTCACAACGATCAGAACTGCGACGAGAAGCGCCCCCAGCGCGGTCAGGCTGACACCCGCAACATGTGTACCTATCCGAACGACGCGCAAGGCAACCGGCAATTCCCGGTGGGCATGCCCGAAATGAGCTTCCAGCATTCGCTGGAAGTCTATGTGCAGGCCGCACGCGCGAAGGGAGCCATCCCCATCATCATGACGCCCACCACACGCGTCTGGAACAAGGATCGCAAAGCTGGCCAGTTCCCGGTGGTTCCCAACCATTTCACATTTGCCGGTCAGGGCAACGGGGGATACGCCTTCGTCGGCGATTACAGCCAGACCATCCGCGACACCGCCCGTGCCAACAAGCTGCCCTTCATCGATATCGAGGCCAAGACCATAGCCTTCGTCAATGCGCATCAAGCCGACTGGAAGAATTACTGGCTGGCGGCCGATCCGGCGAAATGGCCCTACTACGCCACGCAATCGTCCGGCACGCTGAACAGCCCCGACACCACGCACTTCCAGGAAGCCGGTGCGCGTGCTGTGGCCGCCATGGTGGCCGAAGGCATCAAGGAAACACCGGCGCTGGGCGATCTGGCGAAAAAGCTTAAATAAGCCCCTGGTGGTGGCAGGGCCCAAGCCCTGTCACCACCAGGCCATCAATCCTGGTTGCGCATGAAATCGGCCAAGCCCAGCACACGCCGCCAGAAGGCGTCGCGCACCTCGCCAGCCGGCAGCACCTCCTCGAAAGCCTGCTTCATGCACAGTAGCCAGGCGTCCCGCTCGGCGCTGCCGATGGCGAACGGCATGTGCCGCGCACGCATGCGCGGATGCCCGTACTTCGTTTCAAACAGCGGCGGCCCACCCAGCCAGCCGCTGAAATACTCGAAGAGCTTCTGTCGCACCTCGCCCAGATCCTGTGGATGCAAACGCCGCGCGGGCTGCGCCTCGGGCAGTTCATCCATCAATTCGTAGAAACGATCGACGAGCGCACGCATGGCAGCCTCGCCCCCAAGCGCATCGTAAGGGGTCGGTTCGGGACTCACGGTCATTCCTGTGGCGGAGAAGAATCCGATTCTAGGTCTGCGGAAGCATTTCGATCTGTTTACAGATGCCCGCAGCAGAATCCACCCGCGCGTTGCTGCTCGACACGAACGGATTTCGTATCGGCTCACCCGCCCTCACCCTCCCGTCCGCACTGAAAGCACGCACGGACGCAGGCCTGACACAGGGTTGTCCATGATCGATGGAGATCAGGAAAGCCCGTTCATGGGCTCCTTGCTCTCCCAGTCGGGGTCAGGAGCGGGCGTCTGTGACTTGCGTTGGCGACGCTTCAGCCACAAGGACCGGAACACCTCGACCAGCGGGATGGGCTGGAAATCGGTACGAGGTCTGGCATGGCGGCGGGCGTGGGTCTTCATGGCACTCATCGTCGGTCTCCGTGCTCAAGGGGAAGTCCCTTCATTGTGGAAGCCGGGTGGCGGGAGTGCCAGTGGGTTCTGTTCATCGCACCGATTACATGCCCGTTCTGCCGACGGACGAAGGCTCCGGTTCTTCCCTCACAAGGGGTTCAGAAGCCCGTCGCCAGACCGTAAAGCCAGCATGGCGCATCGCGCGCACCGAACCTCCACCGGACCAAGCCGTCATGACCAAACAAACCAGCCCCGTTTTCGGCACCGAGGACCTCCTCGTCAGCCTGTGCGATTCCGTCACCAAGGTGCTCAGCCTTGCCACACAGAGCCCGATCCGCTATTCGGGCATGGTCCAGCGCATCACCAAGACCTGTCTGCGCCCCGATATCGGCTGCTTCGTGCTTTTCGACGGCGGTTTCTCCGGCCTGGTAGTACTCAACTTCTCGTCACAGTCCGCAATGGAGCTGTATCAGAGTTACATGCTCAACATGGGCATAAGCCGCGAAGATCTGGCCAGCACCTACACCTCGGATGAAGTCAGCAACGTCATGGGCGAGCTGATGAACCAGATCGTCGGCGAATTCAGCGGCAAGGTCTCGCGCCAACTGCAGACGCACATCACGCAAAGCCAGCCCAAGATGCTGGTGATCAACAAGCAGGTGATGCTGAGCGTGGATACCAACCTCGACCAGCCGGAATCCCGCCGCGTCACCTTCTTCACGGCACAGAACGCCATCTTCTACCTGGAGCTGGCGGTCGACCGCACCGAGTTCATCCAGCTCTACGATTTCGAACCGCAGGAAGCGCCGGACCCCGACGCGCTGCTGGAAGAGGCTGCTCGCCCGCAACCGCTTCATGTTCCTGCCCGCGGTAACGACGACCACGAAGATCTGCTGCGCGGCCTCGGCATGTAACACAGCGCCCCGCCACCGACACTCGGGCGAGCAGCCCGACCGGCGCACGGTTAAACTGCCCGCTTTGCGCCCTGCCTGCCCCGCAGCCATGATCCGATTCGAGCGTGTCACCAAGCGCTATCCCGGCGGCCACGAAGGCCTCTCCGACGTCAGTCTGGAAATCCGCCACGGCGAGCTGCTGGTGCTCGCCGGCCATTCCGGTGCGGGCAAGAGCACCCTGATCAAGCTCATCGCCGGGCTTGAAAAACCCACGGCCGGCAAGGTCTGGGTGAGCGGGCAGGATGTCGACGGTCTGCGCCCCAACCAGCTGCCCTATCTGCGCCGCAGCCTGGGCCTGGTGATGCAGGAGCATCGCCTGCTGATGGACCGCACGGTGTTCGACAACGTGATGCTGCCCTTGCTCGTCACCGGTTACCCGCCAGCCGATGCCGCCAAGCGCGTGCGCGTCGCGCTGGAAAAAGTCGGTCTGGCGCAATTCGAACGTGCCATGCCGGTCACGCTCTCTGGCGGCGAACAGCAGCGTGCGGCGATCGCACGCGCCATCGTCAACCGCCCCTCTGTACTGATCGCCGACGAACCCACCGCACACCTGGACCCGGCCTACGCACGCGAGATCGCAGCCCTGTTCCGCAGTTTCCACGCAGCCGGCGTCACCATCCTGCTCGCCACCCACGACGACACCCTGTTCTCCCCCTACGGCGCGCGCCGAATCGAGCTCGCGAAAGGCAAGCTGCTGCCATGATCAACCTCCACCCGCACCGCATGGCACTTCGGCAAGCCTTGCGCCGCCTGCTCGGCAAACCGCTGGGCACCCTGCTCTCCAGCCTCGTGGTGGCCATCGCACTGACCCTGCCGGCGCTGGGTTATGTGTTGATCGACAACCTTTCCGGTCTGGCTCATGGCATGTCTGGCAAGCCGGAAATCAGCGTTTTCCTGCACAGGAACGTGGCACCCACGCAGCTTCAGGCCGTCGAAACCCGTCTGCGTGCGGACAAGCGAATCGCAGCGCTACGCTTCGTGCCGCGTGACCTCGCCCTCAAACAACTGGCTGCGCGCGGCGGCTTCGCCGACGTGACCGAAGTCCTGGGCGACAACCCCTTGCCCGATGCCTTCGTGCTCGAACCCGGCAGCGAAGACCCTGAACTTTTCAAGGCACTGGCCACAGCCCTCACGGCCATGCCGGAAGTCGAGCATGTGCAGCTCGACTCCGCCTGGGTGGAGCGCCTGCACGCCATGCTGCAACTGGCGCGCTGGAGCATGCTGCTGCTGGGCGCACTGCTTGGCGCGGCACTGGTCATCGTCACTTTCAACACCATCCGCCTGCAGATCCTCACGCAGCGCCACGAAATCGCCGTCAGCCTGCTGTTGGGCGTTACGCGCAATTACGTGCGCCGGCCTTTCCTCTATTTCGGTCTGCTCCAGGGGCTGCTTGGCGGTCTGCTCGCCTGGGGGCTGGTCAGCGGCTCGCTGGCCCTGCTCGCGCCACGCCTGATCGCACTGGCACGCAGCTACAACGTGGTGCTCGACCTGCATGGCGCCGACGTGCTGCAGATCGCCGCGCTGCTGATCTTTGCCGCACTGCTCGGCTGGCTTGGCGCCGGGCTTTCCGTGCGCCGCCATCTGCATGACCGGGCCGCGGAATAAACATCCGCAGCCCGGACATAAAGAGACTTGCTTGCAAAATCTGCTCGACTGAGCGAACAATCTGCCCTGTTAGCACTCGAAGGTCGCGAGTGCTAAATTTCAGTTGGGCGCCGCCCACACTGTTTCCAGGAGTAGAAACATGACGCAAGCGTTGGCTTTCCCGGTCCCGAATCCACTGGGCAACATCGATCAGTATGTGCAGGCCGTCAATCGCTACCCGTTGCTCACCGAAGAGCAGGAGCATGACCTGGCTCTGCGCCTGAAGAACGACAACGATCTGGATGCCGCCCGCCAGCTGGTGCTCTCGCACCTGCGCCTGGTGGTGTCGATCGCACGCAACTACCTCGGCTACGGTCTGCCGCACGCCGACCTGATCCAGGAAGGCAACATCGGCCTGATGAAGGCGGTGAAGCGTTTCGACCCGGATCGTGGTGTGCGCCTGGTCTCCTTCGCCATCCACTGGATCAAGGCCGAGATCCACGAGTACATCGTGCGCAACTGGCGCTTGGTGAAGATCGCCACCACCAAGGCTCAGCGCAAGCTCTTCTTCAACCTGCGCAGCCTGCGCGGCGAGGGCAGTTCACTGTCGCCGGAGGATGTGCAGGGCATCGCCGGCAAGCTAGGAGTGAAGCCCGAAGAGGTCGTCGAGATGGAGACCCGTTTTGCCGGAGGCGAAGTCGCCATCGATCGTGGCAGCGACGAGGACGATGAACGCATGGCGCCCATCGACTGGCTGGCCGACGACTCCGCCGAACCGGTCGAGGTGCTCGCCACCGCGCAGGCCGAACGCCTGGCCGATGAAGGCCTGAAAGGCGCGCTGGCCAGCCTGGATGAGCGCAGCCGCAACATCGTCGCGCGCCGCTGGCTGGTCGAGGACAATCCTGCCACGCTGCACGAGCTGGCTGCCGAATACGGCGTCTCGGCCGAGCGCATCCGCCAGATCGAAGCCAAAGCCATGCAGAAGATGCGGCTGGCGCTGAGCGCCTGATCCCGCCTTCCCATACACAACAACGCCCGGCCACCGCAAGGTGTCGGGCGTTTTGTTTGAGGCTGGGCCCCTACAGCCGATAGCCTGCCACGATCCGCTGCATGCGCTCGGCCAATTGATCAAGCTGGCGCGCGGCTTCGGCACTGCCATGAGCAGCCGCACTGCTTTGCTCGGCCATGGTGGCGATGTGCTCCACCTGCTGTGCGATGCTGGTGCTGGCCGCGCTTTGCTCACGGATCGCACTGGTGATCTCGCCCACCATCTCCACCGCGCTATGACTGCCCGTGCTGATCTGCTGGATTGCGAGGCTGGCGTTGCGTGCACGGTCGACCCTTGCACTCACGCGCTCGACGGCATGCGCCATGCCGGTAACGGCCTGCTGGGCGCCGTTGCGCACAGCATCGATCATGCTGGTGATTTCCTGGGTAGAGGAAGAAGTGCGCTCGGCCAGCTTGCGCACTTCGTCGGCCACCACGGCGAAGCCCCTCCCCTGTTCGCCCGCACGCGCCGCCTCAATAGCAGCATTGAGCGCCAGCAGGTTGGTCTGGTCGGCGACATCCCGGATGACCGCAATCACTCGCGAAATGTTCTGACTATGATTCTCCAGCGCCCGGATCTGCCCGGCAGCATCCTCCACCACGTGGGCGATCTCATTGATATCGGTCACGGTCTGACCGATGACCTCGCTACCATCCTCCGCCAGCCGGCCAGACTCAACCGAGAGCATGTTGGCCTCGGTGGCACGATCCCCCACGTGATTGATACTCACCGTCATTTCTTCCATGGTGGCCGCCATGGAGGCTGCCGCCGAACTTTGCTGGTTGGCGGCCTCCGCCACTTCATTGGACGTGTTTGACAGACGTTCGGAGGCATTTGCCAATTGCTGCGCATCGCCCGCGATCTCCTTCAGGTTCTCCTGCATGCGCACAATCAGACTGTTGAGTGCGATCGCCGTCTCACCGATTTCATTGTGGTGGCGTACTGGCGCCCTCAAGGTGAAATCCGGGGTGGTCTCGATCCGTTTCACGGTGTCTTGCATGCCCTGCACAGCCAGGCCGATGCTGCGGATAAGTAGCCAGCCCGTACCCACCACCACCAGGACGGCGACGACGATCACTGTCAGCACCAGCCAGTAGCTATGCCTGGCCGTCTCCGCCGAAGTGCTCTGCATGCTCTGCCCCAGTTGCCGGTTGTAATCGGTCACGATCTTCAGTGCCTCGAACGCGGCATTGCCTGCGGGGGTGATTTCCGTACGCAGCAGATCGGCCGCCGCAGGGGAATTCTCCGTTCGAGCCAGTTCGAGTACTTTCGGCAGCATCTGCACGTAGATCGCGGCAGCACTCTTCATCTTGTCGTAATTGGCCCGGTCAGTGGCATCGGAGACCAAGGGTTCATAGGCGGCGATGCTCTTCGCCAGGGATTCCTCCACCTGCCGCACGGCCCCTCGGCCTGTCCCCTGGAACTGGTGTCCGGCGTCAGGACATAGGTCACCACCCCAAGGTGCAGGCGCAGCATCTGGACCTGCACATCATCGATCAGGCTGATGCTCGGGATCACGTTCTCGTTCGTATCCGTCAGGCTCACCTGCAGATCGGTGATGGCCCGGAATGCCGAACCTCCCACCAGCAACAGGGCAAGTACGGCACCAGTGATCATGATGACAAGGCGATGGGTGATGGTCAGACGCATGACGGACGCTCCCTGATCTGTCTGCCGGCTCTCATGGACGACGGGTGAGTCGCCACGTTGCTGCGGGAGGATGGCAGGCTGAAGCCTCCGGCGCATGGCGTACACGCCTGCAGCCCGCATCCGGGGCGGGCCTGGCGGTGTTATCGACAATGCCGGGGAAAATCCCATGTGCCCACTCAGGCAGGCCAAAGGCCTGGGCGCGCTCAGGCCACGGGGTTGGCCACACCGAACGGCACATGCACCATCGGAATATCGTCGCCGGGGCTGCGCAGATGACTGCGCTGGTCGTCGAAAAACATGTGCGGGCGCAGCACCGAAAGAATGCGGGATTTTTCCATGCCCCCGAGGAAGAAGGCTTCGTCAGCCTCTACCCCCCAGCTCTTCAGGGTGGTGACCACGCGCTCGTGGTTCGGCGCATTGCGCGCGGTGACGATGGAGATACGCAGGATCTTGCGGTGACCGGGCTCGCGCAGCAGACGCTGTTGCTCCAATTGCTGCAAGGCCGAGAGTTTCTGGAAGAGGTCCGCCAGCGGCCCCGGCCGGTGCGGAATGGCGCGCTTGCTGGTTTCGTAAGCCTCGAATTCGTCCAGATCGTGATTCTTCTTGAAGATCGCCTCAGCCTCGTCGTCAGCGATCACGCCATCGAAGTCGAACGCCACCCGCAACTGTCCATCCGTCTCGTCATCCGGCACCTGCGAAGGCAGCACCGCCCCGGCAGGATAGCCGGCCGCCACGGCCTGGCGCACGTCATCCTCATGGGCACTGAGAAACAGCGAAGCATTGAAGGCAGGAATGTATTCATAGGGCGCATGCCCTGCCATGAACCCTGCACGCGTGATGTCCAGCCCGTAATGGCGGAAGCGGAACACGCGCAATCCCGTTTCGGGTGAATTGCGCGAAAGCAGCACCACCTCAACCGGCAGCTCCTTCGGGAAGGCCGCATTGATGCCGAGAAAGCGGCGGATGAAGGGAAAGGCCACGCCTTTGGGGAGCGGCTGGTCGAGATTCGCTTCCTGGTGCCTGCGGTATTCCTCCACGCCTTGCGCACGGAAGATCGCATCGGACTCGGAAAGATCGAACAGCGCGCTGGACGCGACACCGATGACCAGTTTCTTTTCGATCGGATATGCCATGGCGAAGGGCCGTAATCAGGAAGCAGCCATGCTGCCGCGAAGCCCGCTTCACGGCAAGGCTCAACGCTTGATGGCGTATTCCTCTTCGATCTTGTCCTGGTAGTAGCCGGCCGGTGAGCTGCTCGCAAGAAAACGCGTCGCGATCTCTTCGCCGACATTCGTTTGCTGCACGAGCCTGCCATTGGAGAACTCGATCTCCAGGATGCGGCTGGCACGGTCATAGCCCGCCGATTTGATGCCACCGCGATTGATGGGTTTGCGGATGATGGCCATCGCGAGTCTCCTCTTGTGGATGATTTGCCCGCTATCGTGCCAGCCAGCCCTGCAAAGCATCAAGAAACACCTTCGTGCGCGCCGGCATCAGTCTGCGTCCGGGCATCACGGCCCAAACGGTGACGGAAGGCAGACGCCACTCAGGCAACACCCGTACCAGCAGGCCCTGAGCCACGGAATCGGCCACGAAACGCTCGGCCAGCCCGGCAATGCCCAGTCCGTGACAGACCAGCAGACGCAGCAGGTTGACCGAATTGGCAGCCAGCGGCCCCGCCGGCAGCCCCTCCCAGTGCGCGCCTGCCTTGCCGAGTTGCCAGCGCTGGGCTTCGCCACTGCTGCCGATCAACCCCAAGGCGGTGTGCTGCAGCAATTCCTCGGGGCGTGTCGGCGTACCGAAGCGCTGCAGATAGGCCGGGCTGGCGTACAAGCCACTGTGCAGGTCAAACAGACGCCGTGCCACCAGGGTGGCGTCATCCGGCAATCGGGTGGTGACCCGCAAGGCAAGGTCGAACTGTTCGCCGATGATGTCGACACGGCGTGAGGAAAGATCCAGCTCCAGCCTGAGCTCCGGATAGCTGGCGGCAAACTGCAGAAAGAGCGGCGCCAGCAACCACTCGGCGAAATCCGGCGGCATCGAGACACGCAGGCGGCCGCGTGGCGCAGCCTGCCGGTATTGCGCGAGCGCCTGCACGGCTTCGGTTTCTTCGAGCAGGCGGCGGGCGTGTTCGAGGATGCCGGTTCCGAAATCGGTGATCTGCAGACGCCGGGTGCTACGGGTGAACAGACGCTCGCCCAGGCGGTTCTCCAGCGCCGCGATACGCCGGGACAATGTGGATTTTGGCAGTCCCGCACGCTCTGCCGCGGCGGAGAAGCTCCCGGCTTCGGCCACGCGCGCAAACAGCAGGAGATCGTTGGCGTCCAGTTCCATACGGAGATCAAGTCCGGATCAATTGTTCCATATCTGGAACGATGATATCCAGATTAGGTACTTCTGTCTCATCCGTGATCAGCCTATAGTCTGCCTCACCCCTCACGGAGATCATCATGAACATCCTGCAAGTGAATTCCAGCGTACGCGGCGTCGCTTCCGCCTCCACCCGCCTGGCCAGCGCCATCACCGCCCGCCTGCAAGCGCTCTCGCCTGCCGCCAGCCTCACGCTGCGCGATGCCAGCGCCCAGCCCATCCTCGACGAAGCCGCGCTCGGCGCCCTGTTCACGCCGACCGATGCACGCAGCCCGGCACAGGCCGCGCGCGCCGCCATCGACGACGCAACCATCGCCGAAGTCCAGGCGGCTGACGCCATCGTGATCGGCGTGCCGATGTACAACTTCGGCGTGCCCGTGCAGCTCAAGGCCTGGATCGACGCCATCTGCCGCGCCGGCACCACCTTCCGTTACACCGAGAACGGCCCCGAAGGCCTGCTCAAGGGTAAGAAGGTCTATATCGCACTGGCGCGCGGCGGCCTCTACAAGGACACCCCGGCGGACAGCCAGGTGCCCTACCTCAAGAGCGTGCTGGGCTTCCTGGGCATGAAAGACATCACCTTCATTCACGCCGAAGGCCTGTCCCTGGGTGAAGACGCAGCGACCAAGGCTTTTGCCGACGCCGACGCCGAGATCGCCACCCTGGCACTCTGAGCTCGTAGCCCGCTCCCTCGCCGTACCGCCCGCATACAGACGGGTGGACGGCAGCCCCGACAGGAGACTGCAATGACATCCCCGACCCCAATCCTTTCGCCCCGTCCGGTCGAGCGCCTGGTCGCTGGCATCGCCACTTCGGATGGTGCCGGCGTCAAGCTCACGCGTGTGCTCACCCACGACCTGCAACGCCGGCTGGACCCCTTCCTGATGCTCGACGCCTTTCGCAACGAGCATGCGGACGACTACATCGGCGGCTTCCCCAACCACCCGCATCGCGGCTTCGAAACAGTGACCTACATGCTTGCGGGCCGCATGCGCCACCACGACTGCGGCGGCAATTCCGGTCTGCTTGGTCCTGGCAGCGCCCAGTGGATGATTGCCGGCAGCGGCCTGATCCACTCCGAGCTGCCCGAGCAGGAAGAGGGTCTGATGGAAGGCTTCCAGCTCTGGCTCAACCTGCCCGCGCAGGACAAACTCCGCCCGCCGGCCTACCGCGACATCCCCGCCAGGACGATTCCGGAACTCACCACGCCGGAAGGCGTGACCGTGCGCGTACTGGCCGGCGAGAGCCATGGTGTGGCCGGTGCCATGCAGCGCCCGGTGACGCAACCCCTATTCCTCGACCTGCATCTGCCCGCCGGCAGCCGTTTCGAGCAGCCGCTGCCCGCGGCTCACAACGCTTTCCTGTACGTGTATCGCGGCGCCATCGAAACCGCAGACACGCGGGTCAAGGATCGCCACATGGCAATCCTCGCCAACACCGGCGACGGCGTGCACATCCATGCGGAAGAGGCCGCGCGTGCCATCCTGGTGGCAGGTGCGCCCTTGAACGAGCCGATCGCGCAATACGGCCCCTTCGTGATGAACTCCGCCGAGCAGATCCAGCAGGCATTGCGGGATTATCAGACCGGCCACTTCGAGCACGCCCAGGTTCAGCGCCTGGACTGACGTCGGACGGCTTGCATGCCGGGCGGCTTCGCCGCACCATGCCGCCTTTGCCTGCAAGGCTGCCCGGCATGCCCATCGATTATCTTGAGCGCATCCTCAACGCGCAGGTCTACGACGTCGCGATCGAAACGCCGCTGGACCCACTGCCCAAGCTTTCGCAACGTCTGCGCGCCAACATCCTGCTCAAGCGCGAGGATCTGCAACCCGTCTTCTCCTTCAAGCTGCGCGGCGCGGCCAACCGGATGGCGCAGCTCTCCCCGGCGCAACTCGCACGGGGCGTGATCTGCGCCTCGGCGGGCAACCACGCCCAGGGGGTCGCGCTGGTGGCGCAGCGGATGAACGTGCGTGCGGTGATCGTGATGCCGCAGACCACGCCGGAGATCAAGGTCGAGGCCGTGCGGGCACGCGGCGCCGAGGTGGTGCTGGCCGGCGAATCCTTCGACGACGCCTATGCCCGTGCGCGCGAGCTGGAAACCAGCGAAGGGCTGGTTTTCATCCACCCCTACGATGATCCGGACGTGATCGCCGGCCAGGGCACCATCGGCATGGAAATCCTGCGCCAGCACCGTGGTGCGCTGGATGCGGTGTTCTGCTGCGTCGGTGGCGGCGGCCTGATCGCCGGCGTGGCGGCCTACATCAAGCGCCTGCGTCCGCACACCCGCGTGATCGGAGTGGAAGCAGTGGATGCCCCCACGCTTACCCGTGCGCTGGAAGCCAATGAGCGCGTGCGCCTTGCCAGTGTGGGCCTGTTCGCCGACGGCGCGGCTGTGAAACAGATCGGCGAAGAGACTTTCCGGCTGGCCCGCCAGTACGTGGATGAAACCATCCTCGTCGATACCGATGAGATCTGTGCCGCGATCAAGGACGTATTCGAGGATACCCGCGCCATCCTGGAGCCCGCCGGTGCACTCGCCGTGGCTGGCGCCAAGGCCTGGCTGGCGCGCGAAGGCCGGCCCGGCGCGCAGGTGGCTGCCGTGGCCAGCGGTGCCAATGTGAATTTCGACCGCCTGCGCTTCGTCGCCGAGCGTGCCGAGGTCGGCGAGCAACGCGAAGCCCTGCTGGCCGTGACCATCCCCGAGCGCCCCGGCAGCTTCCGCCAGTTCTGCAGCCTGCTCGGCGCACGCAGTGTCACGGAGTTCAACTACCGCTATGCCGACCCCAGCGAGGCCCACGTCTTCGCCGGCGTCGCCATCCGTGACCGCGCCGAGAGCCACGCGCTGATCGCCCAGCTACGTGCGGCCGGGCTCCCCACGCAGGATCTCACCGATGACGAGATGGCCAAGGATCACCTGCGCTATCTGGTCGGCGGCCGTGCCCCGCAGGTCGACAACGAACTGTTGTACCGTTTCACCTTCCCCGAGCGGCCTGGCGCGCTGGCGCGCTTCCTCGATCATCTGCATTCGGACTGGAACATCAGCCTGTTCCACTACCGCAACCACGGTGCCGACTACGGCCGCGTGCTCGTCGGCATGCAGGTGCCGCGCAGCGACTACGCGGCCTTCCAGCACTTCCTCGACCGTCTAGGCTACGAATACAGCGAGGAAACAGCCAATCCGGCCTACCGGCTGTTCCTCGGGCTGCCGGCCTGATCGCCCCCCATGAAAGGAACAGACATGTCCGCATCGCTTCGCGCCGCGCTCGGTTTTCCCCTGCTACTCAGCCTCCTGCTGGTCGCCTGCGGCGGCGGTGGCGGCGGTGATTCCTCCGGCGGAAACTCATCCTCGGCGTCCTCACAGCCGTCCTCCAGCGCCTCGTCCTCCTCCAGTTCCAGTTCCAGTTCCAGCAGCATTGCCTGGTATGCCTACGACGGCAGCCGCCTCCCCGACCATGCACAGGCGCTCGACCTGCCCGATGGCAGCCACGCCCCCTTCAGCGTCAGCGGCAACACCGGCAGCTATTTCAGCATCACCGACGGCAGCCTGCACCTGAACAGCATCAACATCGCCAGTGCCGAACCGCTGGCGAGTTTCGCCAATGCCTGGCCTGCGGATGGCAGCTATCCGAAATCCGGCAGCGTGCTGTTCCGCCTCGCCCCTGGCACGAGCTACACCTTGAATCGCAGTCTGGATGTACGCCTTGCCCTGGCCGACAGCGGCGTTGCAGGCAGCCAGATCGAACTGCGCATCGGCAAGAGCGGCGATGGTGTGCAGCTGGAACTCTGGAACGGCGCCACCACGGCCAGCAAGGCGCTGCACACCTACCAGCTGAACTTCACGCTCACCAGCGCCTCCAGCGGCAGCATCGCGGTCTATGTCGATGGCAGCAGCACGCCCCTGCTGACGCAGAGCGGCACACTGCGCGCCAGTACCAGCCAGGGTGACAACCACATTGCCTTCGGCGATGCACATGACACCACTTACAAAAGTACGCTCGACTGGCTGATCTGGACGCGGCAAGCCTATACCCCCGCCCAGCTCAGTAGCCGTCTGCCCAGCGGCCTGGGAACCACCACGGGTTATTGAGCAGGCGATCCGCGCGCCATCCTGGCGGGCCCGGGCGGATCGGAAGCCCGGGCACAATCACTCAACCGGTACGCCCTGCCGCCGATATAGGCAGACAGCCTCGACCGAGAAGCGACCGACCATGGAGAGCCCGCGTCCGGCCAGCCAGGACTATTTCGTCACGCCCGAGCAGTTGTGCATCGGCTTGTTCGTGTTCGTAGACCTGCCCTGGTTCAGCCATCCTTTCAGCTTCAACAGCTTCAAGATCCGCTCGGACGACCAGATCGAGACCTTGCGCCATCTGGGCGTCAAGCATTTCCGTTACGACCCCGACCGCAGCGAAGTACCAGCGGACTTCCCCGCCATCGGCCTGACCGCAACTGCCGGCATCGCATCCTCCCTGGACCTGACGGGCGATGGCGATCACTCCGACGAAGGCACAGCCGGCCCGGCCCCGGCCGACGACCCGGCACTGGCCGCCAAGCGCGAACGCATCCGCCGCCTGCAAGCGCGGCGCGAACAGATCATCAACGTGGAGCGCGCCTTCGTGAAGGCGGGCAGCATCATGCGCAGCGTCAATCGGGGCCTGCTCTCGCGACCGCGCGAATGCCTTGAAGAACTCGGCATGCTGGTGGAGCAAATGGCCCAGGCTTTTCTCGAAGCCCCCGAACTCACCCTGCATGTGATGGGGGAGAAGGCAGGCGGAGAGGATGTCTATTTCCACGGGCTGAACGCCTCCATCCTCTCGCTGATGCTGGCACGCGACCTCGGCATCAGCAGCGAAGAGGCCCGCCAGCTCGGGCTGAGCGCGCTGCTGCACGACATCGGCCTGGTGGAAATCCCCGACCGTGTGCTGAAGAAGACGGAGGAGCTCACCGGCGCCGAAAACGAATTGCGTAAGCTGCACTGCGAGCACGGCCTGCGCCTGGCGCAGAAGATAGGCTTGCCGGAGACCGTGCAGCAGATCATCTACCAGCACCACGAGATGGTCGATGGTTCGGGCTATCCGCAGGGGCTGCGGGGAGACGCGATCCATCCCGGCGCGCGCATCCTGGCGCTGGTCAATCATTACGACAACCTGTGCAATCCGACGAACCCGACACGCGCGCTGACACCGCACGAAGCACTCTCGCTGATGTATGCGCAGCGCCGCAGCCGTTTCGACACGCGCGTGCTGCAGTTGCTGATCAAGAGCCTGGGTGTGTATCCGCCGGGCTCGGTGGTCAAACTCTCCAACGATGCGCTGGCGCTGGTACAGTCGGTGAACCCGAAGAAACCGTTGCGCCCTTGGGTGCTGATCTATGACCCGGATGTGCCCAAGGACGAGGCCATCATGCTTGACCTCGAACTGGAGCCCGACATCAGTATCAGCAAGGCGATCCGCCCCATCCAGCTGCCATTGGCGGTGTTTGACTATCTCAGCCCGCGCCGGCGCGTAACCTATTACTTCGATGCCGAACTGATCGACGCAGAGGGGCTGCATCAGCGCGCAAACGGCGAGATGCTCATCACGCTGAAAAGCGTCCGCCGCTTGCCCGGCGTTCCCGGCTGGATCACCGTCTGCGTTCAACCCCAGGGCGCGCGCAAGCAGGCAGAGGAATCCCTGGCACGCACCACCTCGCAACTACGCGCCACGCTCGAAGCCACGGCGGACGGCATCCTGGTGCTGGACCGGCAGGGCCGCATCGCCAACATGAACCGGCGCTTTTCCCAACTCTGGCAACTACCTGACGAGTTACTGCTGAGCCATGAAGATGGTCGTCTGCTGGCCTGGCTAGGTGGCAGCATCGCCCCCGGCGAGGATGCCTCGAACCTGTTCACCCGCACCCCGCCCGACACCGATGGCGACACCTTCGATGCGATGGCCCTACGCGACGGACGCATTTTCGAATGCACCTCGCGCCCGGCCCGCCACGGCGAACAGATCATCGGCCGCGTGTACTGCTTCACGGACATCACCCACCGCTACCGCAGCGAGCAGGAGCTGATCGCCGCACGCGATACCGCCAACGCAGCCAACCGCGCCAAGAGCGACTTCCTGGCCATGATGTCGCACGAAATCCGCACCCCCATGAACGGCATCATCGGCATGGCACAACTGCTGGCAGCGACTCCGCTCAACGCCGAGCAGGAGGATTACGTGCGCACCATGCGCAGCTCCGGCGAGGCCCTGCTGGCGATCATCAACGACATTCTCGACTACTCCAAGATCGAGGCCCGCAAGCTCAGCCTGGAACATGCCCCCTTCGGACTCGGCCCCCAGCTCGCCGAGCTTCAGCAGCTCTTTGCTCCGCTGGCTCAGGAAAAGAATCTGGATTTCCAGTGCCATCTCGATCCGGCCATCCCACCCACGCTGGCGGGAGACTCCACGCGACTACGGCAGATCCTGGTCAATCTCGTCGGCAACGCGTTCAAATTCACCACCCATGGCAGCATCTCGGTCTCCCTCGAACAGGGCGAACGTGAAGGCGAGCGTGTGCAGCTGCGCGCCCGTGTGCGCGATACGGGCATCGGCATTCCGGCCGACAAGCAGGCCCATATCTTCACGCCCTTCGAGCAGGCGGACATGAGCACCACGCGCCGCTTCGGCGGTACGGGCCTCGGTCTTTCCATCTGCCGCATGCTGTGTGGCCTGATGCAGGGCGAGATCGGCGTCATCAGTCAGCTGGGGAAAGGCTCGGAATTCTGGTTCACGGTCTGGCTGGACATTGCCGCGCCCGCTGCGCCGCCCGCCATGCCGGACGCGCCGGACAGCCAGATCCCGCCGGAATCGAGACTGCTGATCGTCGAGGACAACAACGTCAACACCCTGGTACTCAGCCGTCTGCTGGCCAAGCTCGGAGCCCAGCATGTCGACTCGGCCGCCAACGGCGAGCTCGCGCTAGAACGCTGCAGCGCGCAGCACTATGACCTGATCTTCATGGACACCCACATGCCGGTACTGGATGGCCTCTCCGCCACCCGCGCGCTGCGCACGCGTGGCGTGCAGGCACGCATCGTCGGCGTCAGCGCCGATGCCATGCGCGACGACCGGACCCTCGCCCTGGCTTCGGGCATGGATGACTACATCACCAAGCCGGTCTCGCTGGATACACTGCAGCGTGTACTCAAGGACTGGTTGGCGCCCGCCGCGCTGGATGAAACGCTTCGGCAGGGCCAGGCAGGTTGACGCAGCCAACGCCCTGGAAAGGCACAGGCAATTAAACGATATTCATCTGAACAGAGAGCCTCATGCGCATAAATATTTTCTTTTAAGATAAACGTTTTACTTGGATCTATACTCGCCTTCGACAAGCCCGGGCATCGAAGCCCGCATGAAGCCACCAAAGGAGGATCGAGAATGTCCGAAAACACCCTGCTCAAAACCCTGGCGATGGGGCTGGCGACACCAGACTCAAGCCGGCCTACGATAACTTGCTCGCCTCGGCCAACAAGGCACTGGGCGGACAGCTGGAGACCGTGACGGCCAAGGACATGACGCCGCTTTCCGGCGACAAGCGCGACTACATGAGCATGGGGCCCTACTGGTGGCCCAACCCCGATACGCCGAACAAACTGCCCTACGTCCGGCGCGACGGCCAGACCAACCCGGAAGTCCGCGGCAACGGGCTGGACTCTGCCCGCCTGCAACGCATGAACACCAGCGTGCGGGATCTTTCCCTGGCCTATTACTTCACCGGCGACAAGAAATATGCCGAACGCGCAGCAGCGCAGCTGCGGACCTGGTTCGTCGATCCCAAGACCCGCATGAATCCCAGCCTGCGCTTCGCCCAGGCCATCCCGGGTGTGGTTGACGGCCGTGGCATCGGACTGATCGACACCCGCAACATGTGGATGGTGATCGATGCCGTGGCACTGATCGGCCCGAGCGACAGTTTCAGCGCCAAGGAACTGCAGACGCTGCGCGCATGGTTTGCCGAATTCGCGGACTGGATGGTCAACAGCGAAACCGGACACGAAGAAGATGTCTGGCACAACAATCACGGCATGTTCTACGACGCCCAGCTGATCAACTACCTGCTCTTCATCGGCAATGCGGAAGGCGCAGCCCGCCGTACTTTCGATGCGCAGACCCGCCGCATCGCCTCGCAGATCGCCACCGACGGCCGCCAGCACATGGAACTCGAGCGGACCCGCCCCTTCCATTACAGCGCCTTCAATCTGGAGGCCGCGCTGCGCATCGCACGCTATGGCGAACAGGTCAGCATGCCGGGCATGACGCTGAAGGCTGACGCGACCCGCACTGCGTGCATCCACAGTTCCGCTGTGCGATCGACGTGTGGAATTTCGAGATCGACGCCCGCTCACTCAAGCGCGGCATCGACTTCCTGGCCAATGCAACCGCCAATCCCTCATCCTGGACACTGGCGACCAAGGAAGAGCCGAAACTCAACTTCGAACCGATGGTGCCCGTGCTGCTGATGGCCGAACGCGCCTACAGGACGGGCAACTACGCGAAGATCCTCGCCGGCCTGCCGGCAGACACGCAGAAGAGCCTGGATCACCTGCTGTGGCCAATCGCCGGGCAATGATCCACTGAACACCTGTTCCGGGTCTGTCGCGAGAGTCCCCACCAGGGGCACAGGCAACATCAAACCGAGCAGCGCATCAACGCTGGACGGGGTCGCAGCAAGATCAGGAACAGGTTCGGAAGCATCTCCTCTGGCCTCGCCACAGGGGCGGTTCATGCCGAGGGTAGCCTCCCGGGCGGGCAAGCCTATAATCTGCGCTTGCCCGCACAACAGAGAGTCGGCATGGACAACTATTACAAGCACCACGTCTTTGTCTGCTGCAATCAACGCGAAGCCCCCGCCGATTGCTGCGCCAACCACCGCTCCTCCGAACTGGCCGCCTACGCCAAGGATCGCGCCAAGACCCTCGGCCTGGCCCGCGGCGGACGCATCCGCATTAACCGCGCCGGCTGCCTGGGCCGCTGCGACGATGGCCCCATCCTGGTGATCTACCCCGAAGGCACCTGGTATCACTTCGACAGAGAAGCGGATATCGACGAGATCCTGACTGAGCATCTGCAACACGGTCGCATCGTGGAGCGCCTGAAACGATGAAGCCTCAAAGCACCGAAAACCTGCTGATCGACGGTCCGGATGGCGCCATCGAGCTGCTTGTCGAATGCCCGCCGGATCCCAAAGGCATCGCGCTGGTGACCCACCCGCATCCGCTGTTCGGTGGAGCCAACACCAACAAGGTCGCGCACACACTGGCACGAACGCTGCGGGATCTGGGTTACGTGGCCCTGCGGCCGAATTTCCGCGGCGTTGGCCGCTCGGTGGGCGCACACGATCATGGCAACGCGGAAACCGAGGACATGCTCGCGGTGCTGGACTGGGCACATGCCCGCTGGCCGGAGCTTCAAGCCACAGTGCTGGCCGGCTTCTCCTTCGGCGCCTTCGTGCAGACGCGTGTCGCGCAACGCCTGGCTGCCGCCGGCAAGCCCGCCAGACGCCTGGTACTGGTGGGCACGGCGTCCGGCTACGTGGAGGGCGCGCGCAGCTACGTCACCGAGGCGGTCAGCCCCGATACCCTGGTGATCCACGGTTCGAAGGACGAAACGGTTCCGCTCGCCAACGTGCTGGCCTGGGCCGAGCCGATCGGCGTACCGGTGCTGGTGGTGCCGGGCGCAGACCATTTCTTCCACGGACGCCTGCAGGTGTTGCGCGACATCGTCAATCGCGCCTTCTGCGAACGACACTGAAGCCGGAGGCCTCCGGCCAAGGAGATGCCACGATGAAGCTCATCGCCTCGCTGACCAGCCCCTTCGCACGCAAGATCCGCGTACTCCTGCTGGAAAAGGGCCAGCCTTTCGATCTGGTGGTCGATTCGCCCTACGAGCCCGACACCTGCGTCACCGCCTTCAATCCGCTGGGCAAGGTGCCCACGCTGGTGACCGAAATTGGCGAAGCCTTTTTCGATTCGCCCGTGATCGCAGACTTCATCGACCTCATCAACCCGGCAGCACCCGTCCTGCCCACCGATGCGCTCGATGCGCTGCATGTGCGCCAGCTCGAGGCACTCGCCGACGGCGTCACGGAAGCCGGGGTGATCTGGCTGACGGAAACACGGCGGCCAGCCGAACGCCAGGACGCAAACGTGGTGGATCGCCAGCTCGCCAAACTCGAACGCGGCATGGATGCATTGGTGCAACAGCTGGGCGACAACGACTGGCTGCGGCCCGATGGATTCTCACGGGCCGACATCGCGGCGGCCTGTTGCCTGCTGTGGCTGGATTTCCGCCTGCCGCAATACGCCTGGCGCAACGGCCGGCCGACGCTTGCGGCCTATGCCGCACGCTTGTCCGAGCGGCCCAGCTTCGCGCAGACCGTGCCGGTTGCCTGAACGGGGCTCCAGCACCATGCCGGACACCGTGCTCCTGATTCTTTGCAACGCCCCGGATGCCGTCACCGCGGAGCGGATCGCGCAAACCTTGCTGGAACGCCAGCTCGCAGCTTGTGTCAATCTGCTCGCCCCTTGCCGCTCGATCTATCGCTGGCAGGGCAATATCGAAACAAGCGATGAACACCCCATGCTGATCAAGAGCACACAGAACAACTATCTCGCGCTGGAAGCCATGATCCGCGAGCTGCATCCCTACGACGTGCCCGAAATCATTGCGCTGCCGGTCAGCACTGGCCTGCCGGCCTATCTGGACTGGGTTCGCAACGAGAGTGCCGCATGAGCCGCCTGCTCGCCCTGTGCCTGCTGTGCTGGAGCCTGATCGCCAGCGCCAACCCGGAACCGCTGCCCCCCGACCAGGCCTTCCGCGCCAGCGCGGTCCAGCCGGACACCACCAGCGTGGAGCTGAGTTTCCGCATCGAACCCGGTTATTACCTCTATCGCGAGAAATTCCGCTTCCAGCTCGACGGCCAGCCCACGACCGCCGAGCTGCCGGAAGGGCTGGCGCACGAGGATGCCTTCTTCGGCCGCCAGCAGATCTATCGTGACAGCCTGCGCATCCGCATCCCCGTGGACCGGCAGCTCCCCGCAGAGGCCGCGCTCACCGTGCGCTTCCAGGGCTGCGCCGATATCGGCATCTGCTACCCGCCCACGGACATCACCCTGCATCCGGCAAGACCCCAACCCGTGGCGGACCTGGGGCAACGCAGCACACCGGGCTGGCTGCAAGGCGTGGGCAATGCGCCTGCAGCAACGCCACTACCACAGAGCACCCCCACGAGCACGGCGAACGAGGCACCATCCTCCGACACGGAGGACGGCATCGCCGGCCTGCTTGCCGGGGGCCACCTGCTGCTGATCCTGCCGGCCTTCTTCGGGCTCGGCTTGCTGCTTTCGTTCACACCCTGCACCCTGCCGATGCTGCCGATTCTCTCCGGCATCATCGTCGGTCACGGTCACGGCATCTCGCGAGGGCGTGCTTTTGCGCTATCCACCGCCTACGTGCTGGGCATGGCACTGACCTACGCCGCCGCTGGCGTGCTGGCAGCATACTCGGGCCAGTTGCTGTCGGCCTGGCTGCAAAACGTCTGGGTGCTGGGGGCGCTCGCGCTGATGTTCGTGGCACTGGCGCTGGCGATGTTCGGCATCTTCGACCTGCAATTGCCCTCGCGCTGGCAACACCGGCTCTCGACCAGCGCCCATCACCACGGCGATTCGGTCGGTCAGTTAGCCATCATGGGCGCGATCTCGGCACTGATCGTCGGCCCCTGCATCACGGCGCCACTGGCGGGAGCCCTCCTCTATATCGCCCGTACCGGTGACGCACTGCTGGGTGGCCTCGCCCTGTTTTCCCTGGCGCTGGGCATGGGGCTGCCTCTGGTCATCGTGGGCGTTGCCGCTCGCCACTGGCTGCCCAAACCCGGTCGCTGGATGGAAGGGGTGAAGCGCTTCTTCGGTTTCCTGTTGTTGGCTACCGCGCTGTATCTCGTCTCTCCGGTACTGCCGCCCTTGCTGCCGATGCTGGGCTGGGGCGCCTTGCTGCTGACGGGGGGCGTATTCCTGCGCGCCATCGACCCGCTGCCACCCGATGCGCCACCTCTGCTCCGATTGTTGAAAGGCATCGGCCTGATCCTGCTTCTCGCGGGTGCGGCAATGCTGGCTGGGGCGCTGGCGGGCGGGCGCGATCCATTGCAACCGCTTGCAGCATTCGGTGCAGACGAAACCGCCGCGCAACACGCCAAACCACGTTTCGAACGCGTGCGCAGCAATGCCGAGCTGGATGCCCGCCTGGCTGCCAGCCCTCGCCCCGTAATGCTGGATTTCTACGCTGACTGGTGCGTGAGCTGCAAAGAAATGGAATACCGCACCTTCAGCGATCCGCGCGTGGCTGAACGCATGGGCGGTTTCACGCTGCTGCAGGCCGACGTGACGCAGAACACGCCAGAGGATCGGGCATTGCTGAAACGCTTCGGCCTTTTCGGCCCGCCCGGCATCCTTTTCTTTGACGCCGGCGGTCAGGAACAGCCCGCCTTGCGCGCCATAGGCTTCCTGCCTCCGGAACGTTTCCTCAACCTGCTTTCCCGGGCAGTCCCCGGAGGACCAACACCTTGAGCCACCCCATTGAACGCCTCAATCCGGCGGTCCGCTACGCCGACGCCACCGGCTTCTGTGGCCTCATCCACGCCGTAGAAGTGCCCGCCGTCGAGGCTGGCGACATCCGTGCCCAAACGACCAGCATGCTCGAACAGCTGGAAACCACGCTGGAGAAGGCTGGGTCAGGAAAGGACAGGCTGCTGATGGCGACGCTCTATCTTGTGGACATGGCCGACTACGAAGGCATGAACGAAGCCTGGACAGCCTGGCTGCCAACGGGTTGCGCGCCCGCCCGTGCCTGCGTGCAGGTCGTCCGTCTTGCCAACCCCGACTGGCGCGTAGAGATTGCAGTGACTGCCGCGCAGGCATGACACAAGAAGCCCGGCTCCACGCCGGGCTTCGCATTTCGGACAACCGACCGGATCAGGGCTTGAACAGGGTCTGCGGATCCGTTCCCTTGGAGCTCAGCACCAAAGCATCGAGGTTAGCCGAACCATTGGCACCATCACCGCCCAAGCTGGTCAGCCGCAGCACATGCTTGCCCGCGGTGAGTTTGAGCGTCAGCGGCTGGCTATTGGCGCCGGCCAGCGTAAGGTTCTGCCATTCCGAAGCGGCACGCCCCCAGCCACCAGTAGTCTTCAGCGTGAGCTTGGCAAAAGCCTCACCCGGCACCTGCCCATCGAGCTTGAGCTCGCGCCAGATATCCCAGCCACGACCGGACGCGTAGCGCAACGTGATCTGATAATCCCCGGCTTCTGGAGCCTCGAAGGCCCATTCGATCCACTGCCCATCGGCATCCCAGCCAATCAGGGCCTTGCCGCCGGATGTAGCCGCACGGTCGGTAGCCATGGTAAAACTGCCGCCCCCGGTCGCTGAATTCGCTTCGGCTTCGAGCAGCACACCTGCAGCCATGGCAGGCGCCACGAACATGCCCCACGTTGCAAAGGCGGCAATGGCGATTTTCTTCTGCATGAGTTGTCTCCTGTAATCGATTGGATGGAAAAAGATACAACCCAAAGGTTGTAATCCCCAGGCAAGACTCTACGGCATAGGGAAAGTTCGCTCAAATCCGCCGGCCACGACATGCCCTCAAGCAACAGCGCGGCGATAATGCGTACCTTCCGGATGGATTATTTTGCATAACGTAACAAATCATCCAGTTCCCCTACGCACGCAGCTGTGAGTTTTCGCAACGGCTGCTCGCAACCCTTGCGCGACATCATTCGACTGTACGGAACCATCGTCGGAAGGTGGCGGTCGTTTAGCGCGGGAGTCTGCCGCAAAAACTGGAAATCACACCGGACGGCGGTATTGGCTCACGCGCAACCCGCGAATCTTGTTACACTTTTTGAAAATTCACAGGCCGAACCACGCAATGACGAACCAGCCGCCCACGCCACCAGTTTCATCGCCCTTGCTTCATCGCTTCCGCGGCTCCCGTTCCAACCTCGCCATCGTTGCCGGTCTCTGCCTCGCCGTCTCCGGCGCCGTGACAGCCATTGCGGTCAGCAGCCCTGGCCGCAACAGTGAAACGCAGACCCCGGTCGTCATCGAACTGGCCGCGCTCGAAGCACAGGCAGAAGCCAGCACGGAACCCGAACTCTTCATGCGCGAAGCCCAGATCCGCCCGGGCGATACCGTACCCGCACTGATGGCCGAACTGGGCATCAATGATGCCGCTCTGCGCACCTACCTGATCAACGATCCGGATGCCTCGCGCATCGTGCGCCGCCTGCGCCCCGGCATGATCATCGAATCCGCGACGGATCGGGAAGGGGCGCTTTCATGGCTGAGCCTACGCTCGCCGGGCAGTGAACTGGCCACGCGCATCCAGCGCGGCAGCGATACCGATTTCGCGCTGGAGGATTACACGCTGGACGTGCAGACAACCGAACAGTTTGCACAAGGCAGCATCCAGAGTTCGCTGTTTGCGGCGACCGATGCGCAGGGGTTACCCGACGCACTGGCGCTGTCCATGGCAGATATCTTCGCCAGCCAGATCGATTTCAATACCGACCTGCGTCGCGATGACCGCTTCACGGTGGTGTATGAATCAATGGAATTCCGGGGAGAACAACTCAAATCCGGCCGCATCAAGGCCGTGGAGTTCGTCAACGCGGGCAAGCGCTACACCGCTTTCTGGTTTGACGAAGGCAATGGCCGCGGGGCGTATTTCGACGCTAACGGGCAAAGCCTGCGCAAGGGTTTCCTGCGCTCCCCGCTGGAGTTCACACGGATCTCATCGGGCTTCAGCAACAATCGCAAGCATCCGCTGTTCAAGGATATCCGTGCGCATCGCGGCACCGATTTCGCTGCGCCGACGGGCACGCGGGTTCGTGCCTCGTCCGATGGCCGGGTGGAATTCGTGGGATCACAGCGCGGCTACGGCAACTTCATCGTCCTGAAACACGACGGGGGTTACACCACTGCCTATGGTCACCTCAACGGTTTTGCCAAGGGTTTGCGCAAAGGGCAAGCCGTCAGCCAGGGCGATGTGATCGGCTTTGTAGGCGCAACGGGCTGGGCAACCGGTCCGCACCTGCATTACGAGTTCCGCAAGAACAACGTTCACCAGGATCCGATGCGTGTCGATCTGCCGGGACGCCCGCCGCTGACCGGAGGACGCCTGCAGGCTTTCAAGGCTCAGAATGCCAGTTTGATCGCACGCCTGGAGAACGCCTCGGTGCAGGTCGCTCAAAAGGATTGATATTTTCTTCAGGAATAAAAAAGGGCTCCCGACGGGAGCCCTTTTCGTTGTGGCGTTGGCTGCCACTCATACCGAGAACGAAGAACCACATCCGCAAGTCGTGGTGGCGTTCGGATTACGGATCACGAACTGAGAGCCTTCCAGGCCGTCGGTGTAATCGATTTCTGCGCCGACCAGATACTGATAGCTCATCGAATCGATCAGCAGCGTAACGCCGTTCTTCTTCATTTCGGTGTCGTCTTCATTGACTTCCTCATCGAACGTGAAGCCATACTGGAAGCCTGAGCAGCCGCCGCCCGAGACGAAAACACGCAGCTTGAGTTCGGTATTGCCCTCTTCGTCGATCAATTCCTTGACCTTGTTGGCAGCGGCGTCCGTGAAGAGGATCGGATCCGGCAGTTCGGTTGCAACGGTATTCATTGGGTAACTCCTGTAGGGGGATCGTGCGAAACGCACGACGGCGATGCGCTATGTTGCCATTGGAGGCGGGGCTCGCCAATAGGTTCGCCTCCCGCCGAAACGATCCGGCGGGAGACGAGGAACTTCAACTGCCGTGGCTGACTTCGTTGTGAAAGCTCTCCGGCAGGTTTTCACGGAACTCCAAGCTCTTCTTGGGCGGTGGCGGGCAGGTGTCGATGCCGATCATCGAATACAGCGGACAGAAACTGGCCAGCCCTGTAGCTATCGGCAGCAACCCGATCCACCCCCATGCGCCGATGATTCCCATAGCCGCCAGAATCACCAGTGCAAGTCCGATCGTCACGCGCAGCGCGCGATCCACTCCTCCGACGTTTCTCTTCATGATGTCTCCTCCTTGCGAATTGGGGGCTGCGATCGAGGGACCGCTTCCCCTTTCATGCCTGCCGATGCATACACATCAACAAGCAGAAACCGTTGAGGCCTCATGGCGGCAGGCCAGCCGTCACTTGGATCATGCATTTGCGCAGAATCGCGCAGTCTCCTGCTTCAGGATAGAAGCTCTTTCACCCTGCCGAAAGGCTGCAGTGCAGCACGACAGATCACCGCACGCCATATCTCCCTATGGTTATATTGCCAAATCGGCGCAACCTCCCGAGGCGACGCTACAATGGCCCATATCGCCCTGCGCCCCTCTTTCCGGAAAGACGTCACATCATGCAAGCTCTGGACGACTCCGCCCTCACCCACCTCGCAGCCTACTTCCGTGCACTTTCGGAGCCCACGCGGCTCCGCATCCTCAATACCCTGCGCGATGGCGAAAAGAATGTGGGCCAGATCACGGAGCTGACGGGCTGCGGCCAGGCCAACGTATCCAAACATCTGGCGTTGCTGTTCGAGGCCGGCCTGGTCACTCGCAGCGCGCAGGGTACCAGCGTGTTCTATGCCATCGCCGACGAAGCGACTTTCGAGTTATGCGACATCGTCTGTGGTAACGTGGCCCGCATCGTCGAACGCCAGTTCGCCAGCGCGACGGCACTCAAGCGCCAGTTGGGTACGATCGGCCGCAGCTGAGCGATTTCAGCGCCAGAGCAGCGTCAGCAATCCTGTCACCAGCACCGCCAGCGTCGCCAGCAACATGCGGCGACCCAGCCCGTGGCTACCGAGCAGCATCGTCATGCCGGCCTTGACCACAGTATTGGAAAGCGTCGCAGCCACGACCGCCTGCAATGCGATCGGCACGTGGGTAGCCTCACGGGCCAGATCGGCCATCGACAGGGTGATCGCATCCACATCGGTGGTGCCGGCCAGAATCGCCACCAACACCATGCCTGAAGATGAAAAATGCTGGCGTGTGATGCCCACCAGCAACAGCACCACCGCGAACAGCATGCCGAACTTGCTGGCAGACCACAGGCTGAACGGGTTCTTCAGCGGAACCTCGCTGACACTGGCCGGATGGTGTCGCGCAGACCGCTGGCTGCGCCAGTAGTAGGTCAGCGCGAAGCCGGTGTTCACCAGCAGCATGAAGACAAAAGGCCAGAGCATCACCGGGATCAACCCCGGATTGATGATCGCCACCATCACCAGGATACGTACGAACATCACCGACCAGGCGATCAACACGCCACCAGCGTAGGCATCGTCCATGGCTGCGTCGCCCTTCTGCCGACTTTCTCGGGCCAGCGACAACGTGGTTGCGGTCGAGGATACCAGCCCACCCGTAAGCCCGGTGACGGCCACGCCACGTGCAGGCCCCAGCCAACGAATGGCCACGTAACCGACCAGTGACAAGGCAGAGATCAGGGTTACGAGCAGCCATAGCTTGTAGGGATTGAGCGCATCCCAGGGATCCACCGTTTGCGAGGGCAGCAATGGCAACACGATGAAACTGGCGATCAGCAGTTTGAGACCGGCAAAGATGTCGTCCTTGCCCAGTTTCTGTACGGCGGCGTGCAGAGGATCCTTGAATGCCAACAATGAGGTATTCACCACAGCCAGTGCAACGGCGATCGCCACATGGCCGAACATCACGGCAGCCCCCAGCAGGAATGCCGTCAGGGCCGCCAGCTCGGTGGTAAGGCCGACAGAACTCGCATCCGCGCGTTTTTCCAGCACGTATGCGGCCACGATCAACCCCACCAGCCCCGCCAGGGCAGCGGCAAAGATTCCGGATATTCCTGTCTGCTGCGACAGCCAGGCGCTCAGCGCGCCGGCCTCCGACAGCAGCACGAAGGTGCGGATGCCGGCGAAGGAAGGTTTTTGCGCATCGACCTTGTGCTTCTCGTGCTCCACGCCGATCAAGGCGCCGAGCAGCAGGGCAATGGCAAACGACTGGAAAGTCTCTATGCCTGGAGTATTCGCAAACATGGCATTTCCAATGCTGTCGGGTTGCCCAGTTTAACGACCATTCCCGACAAAAGGGCCCCTACGCACTTCCTCTATGGGGACTCGCAGCCCCCCAGGGGTGGCGGCAAAAAACAGGCCGCACATGGCGGCCTGCTGTGTTGCATCCGACCCCGGCGATCAGTGGTGGTGATGACCGTGCGGGCCATGCACATGACCATGGTCCAGCTCTTCAGTGGTGGCCTGACGCACTTCGCGCACGGTCACGTCGAAGACCAGCGCCATGCCAGCCAACGGATGGTTTCCGTCGACCACGACCTTCTTGTCAGCGATATCGGTGATGCGGAAGACCATATCGTCCTCGCCATCGTCACCCACACGCTCGAAGGCCATGCCGACCTCGATATCGGAGGGGAACAGCTCCCGGTCCTCGACGAGCACCAGGCTCTCGTCGTATTCACCGAACGCATCGTCCGGCTGCAGCTTGATGTTGAGCTTTTCGCCCACTTTCAGGCCATGCAGTTTTTCTTCGAGCAGGGGGAAGATGGCGTCGTACCCGCCATGCAGATAGACCAGCGGATTGGCACCGTCATCGACCACGTTGCCTTCCGGATCGCGCACGGTGTAGTCAAGCGTGACGACGGTGTTCTTGAGGATTTCCATTCTTTCTCCCTAATGATTTCAACAGATCCAGCAGGTCCGCAGTGTGGGACCGCAGGTCGACATTGTAGTCGGCGTGCAGCAACAGGCCATCGCGGTCGATCACAAAGGTGGCACGGTGCACCGCCGGGCGTATCACGCCGTCGATGGTCCTATCCTGCCACACGCCGTAAAGCCTGCATACCTCGCCGTCCGGATCCGACAGCAACGCTATCGAGATGCCGTGCTCATCACGGAAATCCGCATGCGTCAGGCACTCGTCCAAACTCACGCCAGCCACCGCGGCGCCCAGCCGGGCAAACTCGCGCTCACGTTCGGAAAACGCAATGGCCTGCTTCTGGCTCGAGGGCATCGCATTGCGCGGATAGAAATGCAGCACCACGAGTTTGTCCCGCAGCACCTCGCCAAGATCGAACATGTCCATTTCCGCGTCTGGCAGGCAGAACATCGGAGCGGGCTCGCCAGCACGCAATGGAGCGTTGTCGGAGGATGCCACGCTTGTGGCCTCGGGCGTGTTCCAGAGCTGTTCCATGTGATTCCCCTTCGCGCTGACTACCTCTTTCTGGATAGACGGCACAGCGGTGAACAACAAGTTGCAGCGCCGCAACAAGCTGGCACTGGCACGGAAGACTACGACAGTCCTTCAGGTGCGGGGAGCGGCGATAGGCCGTAACGGCGGCGCACACGACTGCATTCAGCGTTGCTGATGCCGTAGAGGCCATGCGGGGCGAATTCGCGGCAGGGATCAGGCCGGCAATCGTAGATACTGCAGCGAACCGCATCCCCCACCGAGCCCTCGAGTGCCATGCAGCGTGGCGGGGATTCGTCGGTCCCCCGCATGCGCCAGGTAGTGCAGGTTTCGGCATTGGCCAGCACGTCCGGCACGTAGCCGCCCTCGGACAGCAACTGACTGTGATGGAAACTCACGCGCAGGCTGGCACAGCAGGCGCCGCAGGACAGGCAAGGCTCATCATCGGGCAGGCTCATCGGCAATCCAGGTCGGCGCAGAGGCGGAACAGGGGCTGACCGGAATCCTGATATTTGCGCTCGAAAGGCGTCTGCGCATGCACGGGCACCCAGGTCTCCACCCCAGCCTGGACACCCAGCAGGAAGTCCAGCGCCAACGCCATCTCCTCGAGATAGATGCGCCAGTTGCTGCGTGACTCCAGCACACCGCCCAGCGCCAACACAGTCGGAAACACCGGATGTGCATGCCAGCGGCGCGACAGCTGCCCGATCTTCGGCCAAGGATTCGGATACAGGATGAAGTGGCGTGCCAGCCGGACTTCCGCCGCATGCAGCAGCCGCCAGAAGTCGACCAGATCGGCGCGAACAAAATGCAGGTTGGGCGGCATTTCGCCCGGTTTGCCGCGCAGGATGCGATCCTGACTTTGATCTACCCCCAGCACGAAATGATCCGGATAAGTCCGCGCAAGATGCAGGCTGCTCCACCCGACGCCACATCCGGCATCCAGAATCAGCGGCGACTGTCCTCCCCAGGCGCGTAGTGCGCATTCGAATGCGGCCTGATTCCAGGGTGCTACGGGTTTGCGAAAAGCCTGACCATGCTGCCGAGTCAGCAGTTGGAGCAACTTCTCGTGCGGCCCTTCCTGGGCACTGCGGATGTCGCGTGAATTGGCGTACATCAGACCGGTCTTGCCGCCGACATCGCTGCATCCACGTCCGCACTGTGACGCAGGGGGCGTATCGCCTGATAGAGCACTTCAGCCTGCGGGTAGTTGCGGCGCAACAGATTCAGCCATTGCTTCAGGCGCCCCGGTGCGTGGCGGGCCTGCACGCGCGCCATCACCTCCTGCCAGTAGGCTGCGAGCAGGGGCCACAACCGCAGCCAGTCGCCCGGCTCGATCTGCTCGGGCAAATCACCACGCAGGCGCGCCGGTAGCAACGGATCGGCCACAGCCCCCCGCCCCAGCATCACATCGGGTACGCCCGAGGCTGCCTTGCAGGCGCTCCAGTCAGCGACAGACCACACCTCGCCATTCGCCACCACTGGCACATTCACAGCCTCTGCCACCCGTGCGACCCAATGCCAATGCGCGGGGGGGCGATAGGCCTCGGCTTTGGTACGGGCGTGCACCACGAGCAATTCGGCGCCCCCCTCCACCAACGCCTGGGCAGCCTCCAACGCCGGCGAATAATCGGAAATCCCCAAGCGCATCTTGGCGGTCAGCGGTATACGACCGGCAATGCCGGAAGCTACGGCACGCATGATGCGGAACAGGAGGTCGGGCTCCGCCAGCAGAACAGACCCTCCACGATGACGATTCACCGTCGGCGCCGGGCAACCGAAATTGAGATCGATGCCGGCAGGTGCCAGAGCGGCGAGCCGCGCAGCACTGGCGCCGAGCCGCTCCGGGTCCGAACCGAGCAGCTGCACGCGCACCGGCGTACCGGATGCAGTGCACGCGCCCTGCAGCAATTCGGGCGCGATGCGGGTGAAGAAACGCGCTGGCGGCACGCTGGCTGAAATTCGCGCGAATTCGGTCACGCACCAGTCATAGTGGCTCGCACGCGTGAGCACGTCACGCATAGACGCGTCCACCAGACCTTCCATCGGAGCAAGCAGGATCCGACCCATTGCAGGCCAATCAACACAAACAGGCGCGCGATTCTACGCGCTTGTCCGTCGAAGCCCCACAAGCCCGTGCTATCTTCGCGGCTTCTCAAGACATGGGTGGATCGCGCAGTGATCGTGCTGGATCTGGAATGCCCCCAGGGACACCGCTTCGAGGGATGGTTTGCATCGCCCGAAGCTTTCGCCGAGCAGAATGCCGCGGGCCAGATCAGCTGCCCTGTCTGCAGCGTCCATCCGGTTCGCCGCCTGCCTTCGGCCGCTCATGTAGGGCGTGGTTCGGGCTCGGAGGTCTCGCCACCGGCGCATGGCGATCCGGAGCCCGCTCAATTGCTCGGTCAGTTGCTCGAGACTCTGCGCAACGTGGCCGCACATTCTGAGGACGTAGGCGACGGATTCGTCGCGGAAGTACGCCGCATTCAAGCCGGCGAGGCCGAACAGCGTCCGGTACGGGGCATCGCCACCGCACACGAAGCCATCACGCTGCTCGAAGAAGGCATCAATGTGCTGCCTCTGCCTCCGGCAAAGGAAGATCTGCACTGAAGTCGTCCGCGGTCACGCCAAGATCGGGCACAAAGTTAATCGGCATGAGGTTTTCTAACGGCAGCCATTCGACACGCTGCAGCCATTGCAGGCAACGCAAGTGCAGCGACGCCTTCGTCAGATGAATAGCCATCACGGAACCTCCACAGTTTCGGTGCAGCAAAACTACGACGGAGACGTGACGAGGCGCTGACGGAATGGTGACGCCTGCATGACATCAAGCCCAGGAAGCCCGATGCAGAAAAACAAAAAGGGGAAAGGCATCAGTTTTTTCCCTTCAATTGGAGCGGGAGACGAGTCTCGAACTCGCGACCCTCAACCTTGGCAAGGTTGCGCTCTACCAACTGAGCTACTCCCGCATACACCTGGAGGCGCGAGCCGGAGTCGAACCGACCTACACGGATTTGCAATCCGGTGCATAACCGCTTTGCTATCGCGCCCTATTCGACTTGTCCGGCTTTTACGCCTGAGAAAAAGCTGCCGTGCTTTTTCTGAAAACTCTGGAGCGGGAGACGAGTCTCGAACTCGCGACCTCAACCTTGGCAAGGTTGCGCTCTACCAACTGAGCTACTCCCGCAACGGAAGCCGCGCATTTTAGCGCCTTTGGAGGACTTGTCAAGCATCCCGAAACGCAATCCCCCACGGAAAGCTCAGGCCTTGAGCAGCTCTGAACGCCCACCATACCAGCGACGCAGCAAGTCATCGGCAGCCTCCGGATAGCGTGCCTGCAGCTCTTCCGCGGCCTGTTTCGCGGCCTCGATCAAATCGACATCGGTATCCAGATTGGCATAACGCAACAAAGGCACGCCGCTCTGGCGCGCACCGACGAACTCCCCCGGCCCACGTAATTGCAGATCAGCACGCGCGATCTCGAATCCATCGGTTGTCTCGTATATCGCCTTGAGGCGCGCACGCCCGTTCTGTGACAGCGGCGAGGCATACAGCAACACACAGGAAGAGGCCGCTGCCCCTCTTCCCACCCGACCACGCAACTGGTGCAGTTGCGCCAATCCGAAACGCTCCGCGTGTTCAATCACCATCAGGCTGGCATTGGGAACATCGACACCGACCTCGATCACCGTGGTGGCCACCAGCACCTGCGTTTCGTTGCGCAGGAACGCATCCATCACGCTCGCCTTCTCATCCGGCTTGAGGCGACCGTGCACCAGCCCGACCTGCAACTCCGGCAGCTCTGCCACCAAGGTTTCATGGGTTTCGACGGCGGTCTGCAACTGCAGCGTCTCGCTCTCCTCGATCAGTGGACACACCCAGTATGCCTGGCGCCCTTCACGGCAGGCGTCACGCACGCGCGCAATCACTTCGTCGCGACGCGCATCGGCCACCAGCCGCGTAACGATGGGCGTACGCCCGGGCGGCAGTTCGTCGAGTACGCTGACATCCAGGTCCGCCATGTAACTCATGGCCAGCGTGCGTGGAATCGGTGTTGCACTCATCATCAACATGTGTGGCAAACGCCCGCTGACTTTCTCGCGCAAGGCAAGGCGCTGACGCACGCCAAAGCGGTGCTGCTCGTCGACAACCGCCAGCCCCAGGTTTTCCAGCCCAACGGAATCCTCGATCAATGCATGCGTTCCCACCACCAGCAAGGCTTCACCATTGGCAATTCTCTCCAGCATGGCTGTGCGTTCGCGCTTCTTCTGTGAACCGGACAGCCAGGCCACGGTAACGCCAAGCGGCTCAAGCCAACCCGCCAATTTGCGAAAATGCTGTTCGGCCAGGATCTCGGTGGGTGCCATCAACGCGGCTTGCAGCCCATTCTCTGCCGCTTGCAGCATTGCCAATGCAGCAACGATGGTCTTGCCGCTTCCCACGTCCCCCTGCAACAAACGCTGCATGGGCCATGGCTGCGCAAGATCGCGCGCAATTTCGTCCACCGCACGCGCTTGCGCTCCGGTCAGCGCGAATGGCAAGGCTGCGATCAACAAGGCGGTAAGTCTCCCCAGCGCAGGAATGGCTGCTGCAGTGTGTGAGCGACGTTCAAGATACGCACGGCGCAGCTGGATCTGCTGGGCCAACAACTCGTCGAACTTGATCCTTCGCCAGGCAGGATGGCTACGGTCTTCCAAAGCTGGCAAACGGGCATCCGGCGGTGGTTGGTGCAGATAACGCAGGCTGCGCTCCCAACCCGCCAGCTTCAGACTCTTGCGCAAGGCGTCAGGCAACAACTCAGCCAGACTTGCCCGCCCGAAAGCACGCAGCACCAGCTTGCGCATGGCCGCCTGGGCAAGGCCTGCAGTCGCAGGATAAATGGGGGTGAGCGCCTGCGGAAGAGCATCCCCCGAGGAAACTGCTTGCAAGCGAGGATGGATCATCTCCGGCCCCCAGAAGCCGCTGCGCACCTCGCCAAAGGCGCGCACACGCTGCCCGGGAATCAGCAATTTCTGGATGGCTGGATAGAAATTCAGAAAGCGCAGGCAGAGCGTGCCGCTCTCGTCACGCAAACGCGCCACAAGTTGTCGGCGCGGTCTGAAGGTGACTTCTGCGTGCTCGACCTCTGCTTCGATCTGCGCCGAGGCTCCACTCGCCGCATCGCGGATGTTCACCAGACGCGTCTCGTCCTCATACCGCATCGGCAGGTGCAGCAGCATGTCGGCATCATTGTAGATACCGAGTTTGTGCAGTCGGCCGGTCAGTGCAGATGCGGGTTTCCTGACCGGACCATTGCCGGCCATACGACTCTCCGCCTGCTTGCTCTTGCCTGCCCGTCGCCGTCTGGGCGAAGGAGTCTCGCTCAAGGGAGCTGGATCACTCAAGGACCAGAACGGCGTCGATCTCGACTTCTGCCCCGCGAGGCAGCGACGCAACCCCAAGCGTTGCCCGGGCGGGAAATGGCGCAGTAAAGAAAGTCTGCATCAGCTCATTGACCAACGCGAACTTGCCCAGATCCGTCAGATAAATGTTCAGCTTGACGATCTGCGCCAACGATCCCCCGGACGCCTCGACAACCGCTTGCAGATTGCGCAGAACCTGCAATACCTGTGCTTCAAAACCGAGCGCCAGCTGACCGCTTTCGGGTTCCAAACCGATCTGGCCTGACAGGTATACGGTATCGCCCGCACGGACCGCCTGCGAATAAGGACCGATCGCGGCAGGCGCCTGCGTGCTGGATATGGCTTGGTGCGTCATCACAACCTCCGTGGACAGGAATAGGGCGATTGTAAACGCCCATGGCCCACCTCAGTTCAAAGGCTTGAGCGTCAACTCACACCCCAGGCGTGCATCACCTTCTGCAGGCCCTTGCGCCCTTCCATATTGATCACCAATGGCGCGACCAGATTGGCATGCACCGATTCGCCGTCCTTCTCTCCCGCCCGCAGGATCAACAAGACGGCGAGATCCTCCACCTTGCTGACCCCCAACAGGCGCTCCTCATCTTCTGTCAGATCGAATTCGTAATGCAGACCAAGCAGATCCGGAGTGGTCACGGAAAAGGCCACATCCGGGTCATCCATGCTCTGCAGCACAGCCACGACCTGTTTGGCTGACTCCATCTCCAGCATGCTGAAGGTTCGGCAGTTTTCCAGCCCCGGAAGGCCGAGCGGAAACTCGATGAGTTTGTTGCTCTCCACTTCAAGCGTGCCGAAGCGCGGACTGTCAATCTTCATGGTTCATTCTCCTGAACTTGAACTGCAATGAGTCAAGACAACACTGTACACAGACAGGTCACTCGCGGAATCATCAAACAGATCCCGGAATGAAGATCTACTCACGGCTTGCGGTTTTGCTGCACCAGCATTCCCCGCCCGACCCCGAGGGCATTCAGTTTCTCCTGTGCCTTCGCAGCCTCTTCACGCGAGGCAAACGGGCCGACCTGTACCCGTGTTTCGAGCTGCGCGGGGATACCCGCAGTACGCAAACGGTTGTATAGCTCTTCCGCGTTATGTTGATTGGCGAAAACGCCAAGCTGCAGCAGATAGTTCGGAGGGACAACGCTGGCACTCGCACTCCTCCGGCCCGCCTCTGCCGCAGGACGGTGCGCTGGCGCCTCCATTTCAGAGGTGATCATCACACGGTCTGTCTGGCCGGTTGAGACGGTGCGAGAACTACTGCTCGCAGCCGCGTGCACAACTCCCTTGGCTTTCGTTGAAGGACTACTCTCTGCTAGCGGAGCCTCTGGTAGAGCGGTCTCTTCAGGTACGCCCTCCGTCGCAGGCACCAGGGGCGGCTCAGCGAGTGCGGACTCCTCCGCAGGTTCGCTCTTGGGACTTTCTACAACCGCACTAGCGGCCTCCGGGACGCCTGGCTTGCTCACGCTGATACCAATTGCTGGCGGAAGACTGGCATTCACCGCAGGAACCGGGGAGCCTACATTCTGGCTGGATTCGAAATATAACAGCCCCCCAACAGGCCAATAATCAGTACGAAAGCGAGCGCAACCCGCGAGAACACTGCACGCCGGGCTTTCGAAGCGGACTCTTCATCACCACTCTGCCGGAAATCAGCCACGTTCGTCGTCCTTCTCATCTGTAGTTGGGTCAATGCTCAATGCATTGACCAGCTGGGCCTCCGCCACAGAGATTCCACACCGTTCCGCAATGGCATCCACGCTGAAGCCACGTCTCGCCAATGCGACAGCCTCGCCATACATGGGTGAGACCTGAGCAAATGCCCGGACTTCGGCCAAAGCCTTACGCAAGGCGACGACCTCGGCCTCCAGGCTCTCATGTCGCCCGAACAACTCATCTAGTCGATGCCGGGTCTGCCGCATCTCGAGCAAAGCATCGAAGGAAAACTCGGTAGGATCCGGCTCCACGGGGCGATGCAAAGGAGGGATAGCACTTAGCCGAGGCTCCAGGGAGGACGGAGACACTGTCTCAGGCTCCAGATCGGCATCAAAATGCACAGATGAAAAGCTAGGGCCCGTCCCGGCACCCAGTATGCTGGAATGGATCGCCTGGGATGACTCTGCGTCGCGCTTCGCTGCTGATCTGCGTCTTGCCATAAACCATAGCCGCAGCAACTGCCAGCATACGTAAAGCAGCAATACGCCGATCAAGCCGAAAATCACTTCCCGCGTCACCCTACCTCCCTGGCAAGCGGCAATTCGCCGCCTTTAGGTGCAATATGTTCCTATGCGGGATGATACGACACGAATCGGCCGCTCGCGGATAATCCGCCCATGCAGCGCAAGGCTTGGTCAGTAGGGATCGGTGTGCACGTAATTTTCAAACCGCGTGTATTCCCCCAGGAAGGTCAGAGGTACGGTGCCTGTCGGGCCGTTCCGGTGCTTGCCGATGATCAGTTCCGCCTTACCCTTGTCCTGAGTGTCAGGGTTGTAGATCTCGTCGCGATACACGAACATGATGATGTCAGCATCCTGTTCGATAGCCCCAGATTCACGCAAATCGCTCATGACTGGACGCTTGTTGGGGCGCTGCTCAAGACTTCGGTTCAATTGAGACAGCGCCATGATCGGCACTTGCAATTCCTTTGCCAAGGATTTTACCGATCTCGAGATTTCGGACAGTTCGGCAGAACGGTTGTCGCTCTCCTTGTGAGAGCTCATCAGTTGCAAGTAGTCGATCACGATCAATCCCAGCTTGCCACCGCATTGTCGATGCAGGCGCCGTGCACGAGCACGTAGGTCGATCGGATTCAGCCCCGGCGTCTCATCAAGGAAGATCGGAGCCTCATGCAGTTTGCCCAGCGCGTATGACAGACGCTGCCATTCATCATCATTGAGTTTCCCGGTGCGCAGCCGATGCTGGTCAAGTCGCCCGACCGAGGAAATGAAACGCATCACGAGCTGAGTAGCCGGCATTTCCATGGAGAAAATCGCCACGGGCAATTGTGCAGTCAGCGCAACGCTTTCGGCGATATTCAACGCGACGGAGGTCTTACCCATACCTGGACGCCCCGCCACAACAATCATGTCGGTGGCCTGCAGGCCAGAGGTCATCTTGTCCAGATCGGCCAGTCCGGTAGGCACGCCGGTAACAGCAGCAGGATTGTCCCGATCGTACAGCTCCTGGATTCGGTCCACCACCTGTGTCAGTACCGGTTGGATAGCGATGAAGCCGGAATTCTGGCGAGAGCCTTCGTCGCGGATCGCTAGGATCTTGGACTCGGCCTCATCCAGGATCAAACTTGCATCCCGCCCTGAAGGTGTAAGCGCACCAGCAGCGATCTCATCGCCGACCGTTACTAGTTTGCGCAGAATGGCGCGCTCGCGGACGATCTCTGCGTAGCGACGGATGTTCGACGCAGAAGGCGTGTTGTTCGCCAGTTCGCCGAGATACGCCAAACCACCGATATGCTGGGCCTCGCCATTCTTTTCCAGCGCTTCGAAAACCGTGACCACGTCAGCCGGCTTGCCACGCTCGATCAAACCAGCGATCTGCTTGAATACCCTGCGATGCTCGTCTCGATAGAAGTCAACTTCGCCGACTAGGTCAGCGATCCGATCCCACGCGGAGTTATCCAGCAGGATTCCGCCGAGCAGCGACTGCTCTGCTTCTAGTGAATGGGGGGGGAGCTTGATCGCGGCGAGCTGAGGATCTACAGCAGGGCCTTCAAACGCTTTGTCTCGAGAGCGGGCCATGAGGGAATCGTGAGTGAAGCTGATGGGGAAGTGTACCGCAGAGCATGCGGTGGGCTGGAGATGTTACGCCAGCCCACAAAGTAAAACGCCCTTGTACCTGGGAGGTACAAGGGCGTTTTGTTGGTTAGTC
>NZ_MDUX01000047.1 GCF_014736495.1 Candidatus Dactylopiibacterium carminicum | reverse complement strand
CGCCTTCTTGCATCTCGCATGCGCCTATATCTGGCTACTGTGAACACGCCCTAGCGCTGCGGCATGCCTGGGCTGCGCCGGGCGTACTGTGCCGGCGTGAGGCCGAAGGCGCGGCGGAACCAGCGGCCGAGGTGGCTCTGGTCGGCGAAGCCGAGCGTGGAGGCAACCATTGCTGGCGTCTGTCCCTGGGCGAGCAGATGGCGCGCCCTGGCCAGCCGCAGCTGGACCAGATAGGCGTGCGGGGCGAGGCCGAAGGCTGCCTTGAAGGCACGTGTGAGACGAAAGCGGTCGACGCCGCAGGCTGCCGCCAGATCGTCCAGCCCGACGTCCCGCGTCAGGTTGGCGTGCAGGAAATCTCGCCCCAGGCGTGCCACGCGAGGCAGGCGCGGATCGGGATCCGGCCGGGCCGCCCAGTGCAGATGGGGCGCCATGCGGGCGAGCAACTGGTCGAGCATGGCTTGGCGCACGATGCGCAGTTCCTGGCCGGACCAGGCGCCGAAGGCTTCGACGAATGCCCGGCCGAGCGCCAGATCCTGCGTCAGCGTTTCGGCGAACAGAGGCTCTCCTGTGCGGGCGTCGTCACTGAGCACGCAGAGCTCGCGCCGCAGCCAGGCCGGGTCCAGATAGAAGCAGGAGTAGGTGAAGCCTTCCGGGTGCGGCGCGTCGCCGTCATGGATTTCGCCCGGGTTGAGCGTGAAGACGTGGCCTGGCTGGCTGTGGAAGCGCGCGCGCCGGCAGTTGAACTGCTGCACGCCCTGCTCGGTGACGCCGACAAGGTAACTGTCGTGCCAGTGCGGATCGTAGGCGTGGCCCTTGAAATGGGCGCGCAGGCTTTCCAGGCCGGTTTCGGCATCCCGCGCATGATGAATCCAGTTTTCGCTCGCCATTGCGCCGGAATTCTAGGCAGAAGTCGCGAACGGTGCTGGAACGTTTGTGCGTTCGGGATTCAGACCAGCAGTGACACGATGGTGCCGACCGTGGCGGCGGCGGCCAGCCATTTTCCGGCGGAGTAGTAGCCGTTTTCGGATTTCTGCTGCTCGCTGGGCCGGTCCAGCCCCAATGCGCCATATACGAAGGATTCCACCGGACCTTCTTCCGTGTTGCCTTCCCCGGTGGCGGCGGGCAGCGTGGTGCTGTCATCGGCGCGGGCCATCAGGCGGGCCGAATCGGAGACGTTGATGCTGGCGCTGTCCGCAGCGGCCGTGCTGCCGTCCGCAGCCGGGGGCGTGGCTGCCGGAGGCGCTTTGACGGGGGCCGCTTGGGCGACGGGGTCGTTCGTCTGGCCGATGATCATCTTCTACCTCCCTTCTTGTGCATGGTGCAGCTGTAGCAGGTTTATCGGAGGGGAGGCGGATTGTTTTAGACAGCCTGGCGGATCTTTGAATTTATTTACAAGTGCCTGGATGTATACGCGATATCCGCACAAATGCAGGCTCCGCCGTGAGCCGCTGCGCTACCCTTTGTACCGGAGGATTGCAGATGAACCTGGATGTGACGGGCTGGATCGTGGCAGCGCTGGCGGTGCTGCTCACGGGGATTTCGAAGTCGGGTTTCGGCGGAGCCTTGAGCGGGCTGGCGGTGCCTTTCCTGACGATGTGGATTTCGCCGCGCGACGCGGCGGCAGTCATGCTGCCGATCCTGATCGCCATGGATTTCGCCGGTCTTCGTGCCTGGCGGGGCAAGGCGGACTGGCGCGAACTGAAGATCCTGATTCCGGGGGCGTTGCTGGGCATCATCGGCGGCACCCTGGTCTTCGGCATTCTGCCGGATCGTGCGGTGAAACTGGCCATCGGCCTGATTGCGGTGGGGTTCGCGCTGGATCGCGTGCTGCGCAAGGGCAAGGATCAAAGCGCGGATGCACGGCCACCGCGCTGGTTCGGCTGGCTTTGCGGTGCCGGTTCGGGCTTCACCAGCACGCTGGCGCATGCCGGCGGCCCGCCGGTGATGATCTACCTGCTGAGCTGGAAACAGCCGCGCGAAACTTTCGTGGCGACGATGGTGTTCTTCTTCACCGTCATCAATCTGGCCAAGCTGCCTTTCTACATCGGCCTGGATCTGTTTTCCGTACCGACGCTGACCATGTCCGCGATATTGCTGCCGCTGGTGCCGGTGGGCGTCTGGCTGGGTATCCGCCTGCTGCGCCACATTCCCGAGCGGCCGTTCTATCTGATCGCGACGGCGGCGCTGGGGCTCTCAGGCCTGAAGCTGCTGTGGGATGGTTTGATCGGGTGAGTGCCGTCGGCCGTTGACGCAGCTCATAAGTCGCGTGGCGTGAAACGCGGCTGTCATGTCTGCCAAGTCCAATCGTGGCTTCCGTTCGGACAGACCACGAGGTGAGCGCATGACGGCAAGAAAACCGGAAACCGACGCACAGCAGAGCGCGCGTCGCACATTCATCAAACGTACGTTGCTGGCGGCGACGGTACTCAGCCTGCCGCCACTGCTGGCCGCCTGCGGTGGCGGCTCCGACGGGGATGAGGCCACCACGCCGGGCGGCGGCAGCTCAAGCAGTTCAAGCAGCGCCAGCAGCAGTGCGAAGAGCACGGCGAAATTCGCGGTGCTGAGCGACATCCATCTGTATGACATCGACGCGCTGGGCAGCAACGCGGATCTGGCTGCCTATCTGACGCTGGACCGCAAGATGATCAAGGAAAGTGTGCCGATCTTCGCCGCCGCGATGGACGATATCGCCACGCAGGATGTGGATTTCCTGCTGATCACTGGCGACCTCACCAAGGATGACGAGCGCGTGAATCACGAGTTGCTCGCGGCCTACCTGAAGGACTTCGGCAAACCGGTCTACGTGATCCCCGGCAATCACGACGTCAACAATCCGGACGCCAAGGGCTTCGGCAGCACGACCACTGCCGTGGCGCAGGTCAGCCCGGCCGAATTCCGCAGCCTCTATGCCGATTGCGGCTATGGCACAGCGATTCATACCGATCCGGATTCGCTGAGTTACATCGTCGAACCGACGGAAGGGCTGTGGCTGTTCGCCATCGATTCCTGCAAGTACGCCGACAACCTCAGCCTGGGTCATCCGGTCACCTCGGGGGCGATCGGCAGCGCCACGCTGGCCTGGCTCACCGGCAAGCTGGCCGAAGCCCGAGCCCAGGGCAAGCAGGTGATGGGCATGATGCACCACGGCCTGATCGAGCACTTCGCCGGGCAATCCCTGCTGTTTCCGGAGTATCTGGTGGACGATCGTGCCGCCGTTGCCGCCGCCTTGGCCGCAGCAGGGCTGGGCGTGATGTTCACCGGCCACTTCCATGCCAACGACCTGGTGCGGGCCACCTACGATGGCAAGACGATCCACGATGTGGAAACCGGCTCCACGGTGACGGCGCCCTGCCCGTACCGCCTATGCTCACTGGATACCGTTGCCGGCACCTTGAGCATCGCCACTTCCGTGGTGGATGACATCACCGTCACCAACAGCGCCTCGGATTATGTGAACGGTGCTGATTTCCAGGCGTATGCGCAGGAGTACCTGAGCACCGGCCTGAAAACGCTGGTCAGCGGAATGTTGCAGGCAGCGCCCTACAGCTTGCCATCGGCAGCCGTGGCGCAGGTGTTGCCGCTGATCGTGCCGGCGATGGTCGCTCACTACGCAGGCGATGAAGCCCTGACGGATGCCACCACGCTGGCCACGCTGCAGGCCATGGCAGGCAGTACCGATGCCAATACCGCCCTGATCGGGCAGATGGTGCTGAGCCTGTGGAATGACGCCGCGCCGGCGGACAACACACTCAGCCTGACGCTCTGAGCGGAGGGGAATACAGCCCGCAGCGCCTTCTTTTAGAGGTAATACTGTTCAGTTAAGACAATGTCGTCATTCCGGCGCAAGCCGGAATCCAGTGTTTTCGGGCCCCTCTGGATCCCGGCTTGCGCCGGGATGACGCCGACCCGCAAGGATCGGGGCTTAAGTGAACGGCATTGCTCCTTTTAGAGGCGCTTTTTATCTGGCGGGCCGTGCGGTGAAACCCATCAGGCCGTACCGGGGGCCAGCGCATCCAGCAGGGTCCGGGCCGTATCGACGGCTGCCATGACGACAGGATGGCCGGGAGGGTAGGTCTGGCTGGCTGCGTAGGTGCCCTCGATCAGCAGGGCCAGACCGCTGGCAAGGCGTTCCGGTGCCGGGGAGTCTGCCTCACGCGCCAGTGCCCGCAGGCGTTCCATGAGCTGGGTCTTGTTGGTGGCAACCGCCAGGCGCGCGGGATGTGTTGGGTCCGGGAACTCCGCAGCGATGTTCACGAAAGGGCAGCCCCGGTAGCTGGGGTGGGTCGCGCGCGTCGCCAGATCGCGGAAGAACTGCAGCAGTTGTTCGCGCGGCTGGCCAGGGTGCCGGGCCACGCTGGCCTCGAAGTAGCCCCAGAAGCGCTGGGCGCGGCGCTCCAGGTAATGCAGCAGCAATGCGTCCTTTGATTCGAACTGGCGGTACAGGCTCATCTTGTTGAGCCCCGCAAGCTTCACCACGGCATCCACACCCACGGCCCTGGCACCCTCGCGATAGAAGAGGGTGTCGGCGGCCTCCAGGATCTGCGTCTGTGCGTCCAGCGCGTGCGTCGTCGGGCGGCGGCGTGTTCTGGACCCGGTTTCCGTCTGGGTCATCCGTGTCTCCTTGTCTGTATCCTGCTTGACATGTTACCGCTCGGTACATAGGATCGCAAATGGTGTGACCGATCAGTCACACATTCATTCATGATCCTTTCCCCGTCAGGCATCCATGCCGGGCTGGTGGATTCCTGGCAGGAGCGTTTTCAACATGCAGGCAGTCACCCATTGGGCCCAGCGACGGCTCGGCGCGCATTTCCACTATGCCTGGGTCGCCGTGGCGCTGGCCTTTCTGATCATGCTGATCACGGCGGGAACACGAGCCACACCCAGCGTGATGATGGTGGCGCTGGAGGAGTCGCTGGGCTGGGATCGCATCAGCATCTCGCTGGCGTTGTCGATCAATCTTGCGCTGTTCGGGCTGGTGGGGCCGTTCGCGGCGGCGGCGATGGAACGCTTCGGGCTGCGTCGTACGGTACTGGTCGCGCTGTTCGTGCTGGCGGTGGCCGTGGCGCTGTCGAACTGGATGCAGCAGCGCTGGCAGATGTCCCTGCTGTGGGGTGTGCTGGTGGGCAGCGCCACCGGCGTTACTGCGATGACTTTCGGTGCCACCGTGGTGAACCGCTGGTTCAAGACGCGGCGGGGGCTCGCCATGGGGCTCCTGACGGCCAGTTCGGCCACGGGCCAGCTGGTATTCCTGCCCTTTCTGGCCAGCCTGGTGGAAAGCAGTGGCTGGCGCCCGGTGGTGCTGAGCGTGGCTGCCGCCATCGCGGTGGCGATTCCCTTCGTCTTCCTGTTGCTGCCGGAGCGTCCGGCGCAGGTCGGGCTGGCGCTATACGGCGAGCCGGAGGGAACGCCGCCGGCACCGGTGGAGGCGCGGCGCAATCCGGTAGCGCTGGCGTTCAGCGTGCTGGGGCGTGCGGTGAAGGAGCGCGATTTCTGGCTGCTGTTCTTCAGCTTCTTCGTCTGCGGGGCAACCACCAACGGTTACATCGGCACCCACTTCATCGCCATGTGCGGCGATTACGGTCTGGATCCGGTCAAGGGCGCCTCGGTACTGGCCGCCATGGGTGCGCTGGATTTGGTCGGCACCACGGCGTCGGGCTGGCTCTCTGATCGCTTCAACAACCGCGTGCTGCTGTTCTGGTACTACGGCCTGCGTGGGCTGGCGCTGCTCTACCTGCCGGCTGCCTTCGGCCTCGGCTACTTCGGCCTGCCGGTATTCGCCGTGTTTTACGGGCTGGACTGGATCGCCACCGTGCCGCCAACCGTACGTCTGACCACCGACGTATTCGGCAGTCGCGATGCGCCCATCGTGTTCGGCTGGATCGTGACCGGCCATCAGCTCGGCGCGGCCTTCTCCGCCTTGCTGGGCGGTGTGCTGCGCGCCAATCTGGGCACCTACACCCTGGCGACGATGTTCAGCGGCGTACTGTGTCTGCTTGCCGCCGTCATGGTGCTGCGGATCAACCGGCAGGGCCGTCTGGCGCCGGCTGGCTGAGCGCTGCCGGCACGGGCGAACCAAGCGCACTAGGCTGACTCCAAATGCCGCAAGCCGTAGTGCCGGCGACGCCAGATTGCCGCCTGCGGTGCCGCACGCCCCGATCACGACAGGAGAGCCCTCATGCCGCGCATTGCCCCCGCGTTGTTTTCCACCGTACTTCTTGCCCTCGCCATTCCGGCGCAGGCGGCGGCGCCAGTCTGCGATGCCGCCGCGCTGGTGCCCGCACCGGGGCGTACCCAGCTCAGTGAGTTTGCCAGCGGGCTGGAAAACCCCTGGGCCTTCGTCTTCCTGCCGGATGGCCGCATGCTGGTCAGCGAGCGGCCCGGGCGTTTTCGCCTGATCGATGCACAGGGCAAGGTCTCGGCACCCCTGGATGGCGTGCCGGCGGTGCAGGCGCGCGGGCAGGGCGGGCTGCTGGATGTGGCGCTGCATCCGGACTTCGCCCGTAACAACCTGGTCTATTTCGCCTACGCGGAGGCTGGCGAGGGCGGCGCGGGCACGGCCATCGCACGGGCGAGGCTGGCGGCCGACAGGCTGCGCCTGGAAGAAGTGCGGGTGATTTACCGGCAGACACCCAAGGTCAGTGGTAACGGCCACTTCGGCGCACGACTGGTGTTCGGCCGGGACGGCATGCTGTACGCCGCGCTGGGCGAGCGGCAGAAATTCGATCCGGCTCAGGATCCGCGCCAGAGTCTGGGCAAAGTGGTGCGCTTGACGCCCGAAGGTGGGGTTCCGGCGGATAACCCCTTCGCGCGTGATCCGGCCTGGCTGCCCGAGATCTGGACGCTGGGCCATCGCAACCCGCAGGGCATGGCGCTGGAGCCGTCTTCCGGCGCCCTGTGGCTGATCGAGCATGGCGCGCGTGGTGGTGACGAGATCAACCTTTTGGCCGCAGGGCGCAACTATGGCTGGCCAGTGATTGCCTACGGCGTGAATTACACCGGCACGCGCATCGGTGAAGGGCGCGAACGTGCCGGCCTGGAGCAGCCACTGTGCTACTGGGATCCATCCATCGCGCCCGGCAATTTCGCGTTCTACACGGCGGACCAGGTGCCGGCCTGGCGCGGCAACCTTTTCGTGGCGGCACTCAAGGACGAGGCCGTGCATCGGTTCTCCCGCGAGGGCACGCGCATCACTGGCGTCGAGCGGATTCCCGTCGGCAAGCGGGTGCGTGATGTGCGCGTGGGGCCGGATGGCTGGCTATATCTCGCCACCGACGAATCGCGCGGGCAGATCCTGCGCCTGAGCTTGCGGATTGATTGACGCATCTGGCTGATGGAGGTCCGGGTATGGAAATCCTCATCACGGGAGGTACCGGTCTGCTGGGTCGGGCCTTGTGCAAGGCCTTGCAGGCCCGTGGCGACGATGTGACAGTGCTGAGCCGGCATCCGCTGCGCGTGCCCCGCCTGTGCGGCAAAGGCGTGCGCGGTATCGGCGATCTGTCGGAGTGGACGCCGGCGCGGCGTTTCGATGCGGTGATCAATCTTGCCGGAGCCCCCATCGTCGATCATGCCTGGAGCGAGGCGCGCAAGCGGCAACTGTGGGGCAGCCGCGTCGAGCTGACGCAGGCGCTGGTTGCCGTGATGGCGAGGGCCGAGGTCTTGCCGGCGGTATTGCTTAGTGGTTCGGCCGTCGGCATCTATGGGGACTGCGGCGAGCTGATCTGTGCCGAGGATGGGCCAGCACAGCCCGCGCAGGATTTCGGCGCGCGCCTTTGTGACGCCTGGGAAGCGGCGGCGCTGGGTGCTGAAGCATTGGGGACGCGCGTCTGCCTGCTGCGCACGGGGCTGGTGCTGGCACACGAAGGGAGATTGCTGGCACGCATGCGTCCGGCCTTTGCCATGGGGCTGGGTATGCGTCTGGGGGACGGCCGCCAGTGGATGAGCTGGATCCAGCTGACAGACTGGGTTGCCGGCGTGCTCCATCTGCTCGACAGTACGAGCGCGCGCGGCCCTTACAACCTGTGCGCGCCGCAGCCGGTGCGCAACGCCGATTTCACGCGCACGCTGGCGGCCGCCCTGAAACGGCCCGCGTTTCTGGCTGCGCCTTCCTGTGCCTTGCGGCTGATGCTCGGCCAGCGAGCCTATCTGTTGCTGGGCGGGCAGCGGGTATTGCCCGAGCGTTTGCTGGGCGAGGGCTTCGTGTTCCAGCACGAAACAGTGGAAGAAGCATTGCGGGCGAGCCTGGATTGATCTCTCCGGCCGGAAGACCGATTTGTCAGCCCGGCCCGGGCGCTTGTGCCGATCACCGGACCGGGCTGACCGGTCCAGACGCCTGCCGGGGCCGGCGCTGAAGGCCGTCAGGCCAGGCATTCCGCCAGTACGTCGCCAAGTCGTTCCATGCCCAGTGCGATTTCTTCCGGCGTGGTGTTCAGCGCCGGCATGAAGCGCAACAGTGCCGGGCGCGGGCTGTTGAGCAGCAGACCGTGTTCGCGCGCTCCTTGCACGAGTTGCGCGCCGATGTTGCGCTCCAGTGCCAGTGCCAGCAACAGGCCTTCTCCCCGTACTTCTCCCAGCCCGAAGCGTGCGCTGATCGTTTGCAGACTCTGGCGGAACAGTTCGCTGGTCTGCCGTACCTGCGCGAGGAAGGCCGGCTCACCGAGCGTCCGCATCACCGCCAGGCCAGCGGCGCACATCAGCGGATTGCCGCAATAGGTGCCACCCTGGTCGCCAGGGGCAAAGCAGCAGACATCTGCACGCGCCAGCAGTGCAGCCAGCGGCACGCCGCCACCGATGTCCTTGCCCAGCGTCATGATGTCCGGCTGCATGCCGTGCAGTTCGTGGGCGAACAGCACACCGGTACGGCCGCAGCCGGTCTGTACCTCATCGGCGATCAACAGCAGTCCGTGCTCGTCGCACAGGGTGCGCAGCGTCTGCAGGAATGCGGGCGTGGCGGGGATTACGCCGGCTTCGCCCTGGATCGGTTCCAGTATCACCGCCGCGGTTTGCGGGCCGATCAGTGCGCGTACGGAATTCGCGTCGTTGTAGCGGGCCTTGACGAAGCCCGGTACTGCGGGGGCGAAAAGCGTGTCCCAGCCGGCTTTGCCGGTGGCTGCCATGGTGGCCAGCGTGCGGCCGTGGAAGCTGTCCTGGAAGGTGATGATTTCGTGGGCGCCGTGCTTGTGCAGTTGCCCCCATTTGCGCGCGAGCTTGATGGCGCCTTCGTTGGCTTCGGCGCCCGAGCTGGTGAAGAAGACCTGGTCGAAACGAGAGTGCTGGGTGAGCCAACCGGCCAGCGCCAGCGCGGGTTGATTATAGAAACTCGGGCTGGGGTTGATCAGCTGAGCGGCCTGCTCCGTCAGCGCTGCCACCAGCGCTCTGGGTGAGTGGCCCAGCGCATTCACGGCCCAGCCCTGTACCCAGTCCAGATAGCTTCGCCCCTCGGCATCGAACAGCCAGGCGCCTTCGCCACGCACGAAGACGAGATCGGGGCGTGGGGTGATCGGCATCAATGCATTGGGAGGGAGTGGGCTGGTCATGGCAGATCCTTTCGAGAGCAAGGGCAAAAAAGACCCCCACGCTTTCCCGCTACGCGGGGCCACTGCCCCAAGGGGGCTTTTTTGTCTTGGGACGGCCCGGCGACAAAAAAAACGGGCCACGGTGGAAACCGTGGCCCGTTGCGGGAAATCGGGGAGTTGTTGCTCAGCCTGAGATGGCTGGTTTCCCTGCGTTTTCCGCACGCACGTGCCACGGCCTGCCGGGTCGGCGGGCAGGGCGGTTACGTCGGAGAGAGGCAGGAAGCGCGTTGAGCATCGGGTGATGATGGGTGTGGCCAGGCCGAAGTGTCAAGTGGGGGATGGGATAGGCTGTATCCCAGGCTGGTGGCCTGTTAGGCTGCGTTTGAATGTAGCCCGCGATGGCTTCGTGCCCGGTACGCTTGCCATACTGGCGGGAGTGAATGCCTTTCAAGGTTTCATGCGAAAAGTATTTCGTGATCGGCTGGTATCCATGTCAATACTTCGTACCCTGTCTCGCGCGTTGCTGCCGGTCTTCTTGCTGATGCTGCCTCTGGCCTGGCAGGGTGAAGTGCTTTCCGCCAGATTCTGCGTGGATCCGGACTGGGCGCCGTTCGAGGTGATCACGCCGGAGGGACGGCATCAGGGAATCGCTGCCGATCTGCTGCAGCTGGTGGCCCGTCGTGCGGAAGTGAAGCTGGAGCTCGTGCCCACGGCCAGCTGAGAGGAGAGCCTGGAAGCCTCGCGCTGCCGCGTGGCACCATGGTCGAGGAGCGTATCCGGCATGACTATCCGCACTTGACGGTGCTGCTGACCGATACCGAAACCCAGGCATTGACGATGGTGGAGGCCGGTGGGGCGGACATGACGTTGAGGTCTCTCACCGTGGCGGCCAGTACCATCCGCATGGAGGGTTGGTTCAACCTGAAGATCGCCGGACGCCTGCCGGCCTATGCCAATGCGATGCGTATCGGTGTGGTGCGCGGGCACGAAGCCCTGCGCGACCGGCTGGATCGTGGCGTGGCGACACTGGAGGCGGACGAGGTGGCGCGTATCGTCAATCGTCATGTGCCGATCCGCATCGAAGAGGCGGCGGACTATCGTCTGCTGCTGCAGGTGGGGGTGGTCTTCCTGCTGGTGCTGGGCACCAACCTGTACTGGATACAGCGCCTGCGGCGCGCCAACGCGCGTCTGCAGCAGCAATCACTCACCGATGTACTGACCGGATTGGGCAACCGGCTGGCCCTGAACCAGCGTCTGGAAGAGGCGGCAGCCGCCGCCCGCCGGCACGGCCATCCCCTGAGCGTCATCATGCTCGATCTCGATCACTTCAAGCAGGTCAATGATGAGCACGGGCATCTGGCTGGCGATCGGGTGCTGGTGGCGCTCGCGGGGATTATTGCGCGAGCGCACGCGGCAGAGCGACAGCGTGGGGCGCTGGGGTGGAGAGGAGTTCCTGGTGCTGTGCCCGCAGACCGGATTGTCGCAGGCGGAGATTGGTGCCGAACGTATCCGCGATGCCGTCGGCGGCCGGGATTTCGGTCTCGGGCACCGGCTCAGCCTGAGCGCCGGGGTGGCCGAGCTGCGGCCGGATGACACGCCGGACAGCTTGCTGCAACGCGCCGATGAGGCGCTCTATCGTGCAAAACGATCAGGGCGTGATCGCGTCTGCGTCGCGCCCTGAGAGTAGCCGGCCCGCACGGAGCGGGCCGATGGTGCCAGGCGATCAGAAGGCCGGGACGACGGCGCCCTGGTACTTCTGTTGCAGGAAGGTCTTCACTTCCGGGCTCTTCAGCGCGGCGGCCAGCTTCTGGATCGCGGCGCTGTCCTTGTTGTCCGGGCGGGCGACGAGGATGTTCACGTAGGGCGAGTCGCTGCCTTCGATGGCCAGCGCATCGCGCACCGGGTTCAGGCCGGCTTCCAGCGCGTAGTTGGTGTTGATGAGCGCCAGGTCGACCTGGTCGAGCACGCGCGGCAGCGTGGCGGCTTCCAGCTCGCGCACCTTGATGCCCTTGGGGTTGCTGGCGATGTCACGTGGCGTGGCGAGGATGTTCTTCGCATCCTTCAGGGTGATCAGCCCGGCCTTCTGCAGCAGCAGCAGGGCGCGGCCGCCGTTGGTGGCGTCATTGGGGATCACCACGTTGGCGCCCTTGGGCAGTGCGGCCAGCGACTTCACCTTCTTCGAGTAGGCGCCGAAAGGCTCGACGTGCACGCCGGCCACGGTTACCAGCTGGGTGCCGCGGCTCTTGTTGAATTCGTCGAGGTAGGGCTGGTGCTGGAAGAAGTTGGCATCCAGGCGCTTTTCGGCGACCTGCACGTTGGGCTGCACGTAGTCGGTGAAGACACGCACGTTCAGCTCGATGCCCTGTTTGGCCAGGGCGGGTTTGACGAATTCGAGGATCTCGGCGTGGGGCACGGCGGTAGCGGCCACGTTGAGGGTCTGGGCCTGGGCGGAAAAGGCCAGACCGGCGGCGAGTGTGACGAGCAGCTTTTTCATGGAAGGCTCCGTAGGGGATGAAAGAAGGTCATTTGCGGGAGAAACGCAGCACCAGCCAGTCGCCGGCGGTCTGCAGGACTTGCACCAGCACCAGCAGCAGGGCCACGGTGATCAGCATCACGTCGGGCTGATAGCGTTGGTAGCCATAGCGCACAGCCAGGTCGCCCAGGCCGCCGCCGCCGATCAGACCGGACATCGCGGTGTAGGAAACCAACGTGATCGCGGTGACGGTGATGGCGGCGAGGATGCCGGGCAAAGCTTCGGGCAGCAGCGCGTGGAACACGATCTGGCGCGTGGAGGCACCCATCGCCTGGATCGCCTCGATGATGCCGCGGTCCACTTCGCGCAGCGCGGTTTCCACCAGGCGTGCGAAGAAGGGCGTGGCACCGACCACCAATGGTGGAATCGCGCCGGCTACGCCCAGCGAGGTGCCGGTGATCAGTACGGTCACCGGGATCATCAGGATCAGCAGGATCACGAAGGGCACCGAGCGCAAGATGTTCACCACCAGTGACAGCGTGCCGTACAGCGCGCGCTGCTCCAGCAACTGGCGGGGACTGGCGAGGAACAGCAGCACGCCCAGCGGCAGGCCGAGGATCACGGTGAACAGCAGGGAGCCGCCGAGCATGCTCAGCGTATCGAGGCTGGCCAGCCCGATTTCGGGCCAGTCGACATTGGGGAAAAGGGCACCCATCAACGCATCACCTCTAGATGTACGTCGGCCGAGGCGAAGCGCGCGATCGCGGCATCGGTGTTGCCACCGGTCAGCGCCAGGGTGAGCTGGCCGTAAGGCGAATCCTTGATGTGGTCGATACGGCCGGCGAGGATGCTGAAGTCCGCGCCCGTCTCGCGTGCCACGCTGCCCAGCAGCGGCGCGTAGGTGGATGCGCCACGGAAGGTCAGGCGCAGGATGCGGCCGGGCACGTGGGCGAAATCGTCACGCTGTGCATCCTCGTCGACCTGTTCGGCTTCCTGCACGAAACGGCGTGTGGTGATGTGTTGCGGATGCAGGAAGACATCGGCCACCGCACCTTGCTCCACGATCACGCCGGCATCCATCACCGCCACGCGGTCGCAGACGCGGCGGATCACGTCCATCTCATGGGTGATCAGCACGACGGTGAGATCCAGCTCGCGGTTGAGCTGGGCCAGCAGTGCCAGCACCGAGGCCGTGGTCTGCGGGTCCAGCGCGCTGGTGGCTTCGTCGCAGAGCAGGATCTTCGGTTCGGTGGCCAGTGCGCGCGCGATGCCCACGCGCTGCTTCTGTCCGCCGGAGAGCTGGGCCGGATACTTGCGAGCCTGATCGGTGAGGCCGACGCGCGCCAGCAGCGCGGCGACACGCTGATCTATTTGAGAAGCATCCAGTTCGCCGGCGAGTTTCAACGGCAGGGCCACGTTGTCGGCGACGGTTTTCGAGGCCAGCAGGTTGAAATGCTGGAAGATCATGCCGACCCGCCGGCGGAAGCTGCGCAGGCCGTCCGCATCCAGTGCCGTCACGTCTTCGCCATCGACCACGATGCGCCCGCCAGAGGCTGCCTCCAGGCGGTTGATCAGACGCAGCAGGGTGCTTTTGCCGGCGCCGGAATGGCCGATGATGCCGAACACCTCGCCTCGTGCAATGTGCAGGTCGCACGGCTGCAGGGCGGCGATGGCCTGGCCGTTGACGTGGTAGGCCTTGTGGACCTGATGGAAGTCGATCACGTGGGGAAACCTTATGGGTTGTTCTGATCGCACCGGATGGGTGCGGGGCGCCAGTTTACCCGTGGGCACCCGGAGGGTGAAGGGATGCCGCAGACGCGTTCCCCATAAGCAGCGCAGCGGCCGGAATAAGGCGGGGTCGCGCCCTGGTGCCGGCCGGGTATTCAGAGCCGTTTCAGCACCATGGCGGTGCTCCGCCGGCATCCAGCCAGCAGAGGTAGGCGCGCAGATCGAATTCGTACTGATGATAGGCCGGCTCCATGTGGCAGCAGAGCTGGTAGAAGGCCTTGCCGTGTTCGCGTTCCTTGAGATGCGCCAGTTCGTGTACCACGATCATGCGCAGGAATTCTTCCGGCCCCACGCGGAATAGGCTGGCGATTCGCAGCTCGCGCTTGGCCTTGAGGCGCGAGCCCTGGACCCGCGAGATGGCGGTATGGGTGCCCAGCGCGTTGCGCAGCACATGCAGATGGTTGTCGTAGCCGATGTGGGCCAGCGGCGGCGCGCTCTTCAGGTGGCGATTCTTCAGCGCGGTCACGTAATCCTGCAGCGCGCGTTCGTTGCGCACGGTGTGGGCCTGCGGGTAGCGGCGCAGCAGCAGGGCGCCGAGCTTGCCGTCGGCGATCAGCTGGCGTACCTGGGCGACGAGCTGCTCCGGGTAAGCGGCGAGATAGTTCGTACGGGGTTCGGTGCTTGCTGACATGGGCGGATTGTACGGGCGGGGCCAGCCGGGTTCCGGGCTAAAATACGGAACTCACTCCAGGGGATGCACATGACGCAGGACGAACTCAAGCAAGCCGTGGCGCAAGCCGCGCTGGCCTACGTGCCGGAAGGTGAAATCATCGGTGTCGGCACGGGCTCCACGGCGAACTTCTTCATCGATGGCCTGGCTGGCATGCGTGATCGCATCAAGGGCGCGGTGGCGAGTTCGGAAGCCAGCGCGAAGCGTCTGGCGGCGCAGGGCATCCGGTTGTTCGATCTGAATGAGGTCGAGCACCTGTCGGTGTATGTGGATGGGGCCGACGAGATCGATGGCGGCTTCTGCATGATCAAGGGCGGTGGTGTCGCGCTCACCCGCGAGAAGATAGTGGCCAGCGTGGCCGGGCGTTTCGTGTGCATCGCCGATGCTTCGAAGAAGGTGGCCGTGCTGGGGCGCTTTCCGTTGCCGGTGGAGGTGATTCCGCTGGCGCGCAATGCCGTGGCCCGTCAACTGGTTGCCCTGGGCGGTCGCCCGGTATGGCGTGAAGGTGTGGTGACGGATAACGGCAACCACATCCTGGACGTGCATGATCTGGCGATCACCGGGCCGGTGGCGCTGGAGGCGCGCATCAATGCCATCGTCGGCGTGGTCACCAACGGGCTGTTCGCGGCGCGCGGCGCCGACGTGCTGCTGCTGGGGACAGCGGATGGCGTGGTGAGCAGCACACGCTGAGCCCGTGCCCGCCAGGGGTCGTGCCGAAGTAGAATCGCAAGCAAGTCTTGAAACATTACGGTCATATTTCGCAGCGACAATCGTCGGTCTGACCGCCCCATTTCCGGAGAAAAACATGAGTGATCACACCGTTCGCCAATACGACGTCGAACTCGATGGCATGCGCACACGCGTGCTGCAGATGGGCGGCTATGTCGAGCAACAGGTGGTGCTGGCACTCGAAGGCCTGCTGGAGGGGGATCTGGCGACGGTTGAACGCGTGATCGAGAACGATCACCGCGTCAATGAGCTGGAGGTCGAGCTGGACGAAGCCTGCGCCCAGATCATCGCGCGCCGTCAGCCGACGGCCAAGGATCTGCGCTCCATCATGATCGTCTCCAAGACCGTGACCGATCTGGAACGCATCGGCGATGAGGCCAAGAAGATCGCCAAGGCAGTGCGCCGCCTGCTGCAGAACGAGCCGGCGGGCAAACCCCGCGTGCAGCTGAAGCATCTGGGCGGGCTGGCCGTGGCACAATTGCGCAAGTCCCTGGATGCCATGGCGCGTCTGGATATCGATGCCGCTGCAGAAGTCGTGAAGGAAGATCGTGAGCTGGACGCCGAATTCAAGTCGGTGATGCGCCAGCTGATCACCTACATGATGGAAGACCCGCGCATCCTGTCGCGCAGCATCGAGATCCTGTTCGCAGCCAAGGCGTTGGAGCGCATCGGCGACCACGCGAAGAACGTTGCCGAATACACCATCTATCTGGTGCGCGGTCGCGACGTGCGCCACATCGGCGTCAGCGAGATCCTCAAGGAAGTCGGCTACCCCGAAGACAACTGACCGGCTGCCGGGCGCCGAGCTTCCGGTGCCCAGGTTGACTCGGTCTCAACCCGGCAGCAGGCCAACCGCTGCCGCGAAATCATCCACGACCCGGGCGGGCCTGATCTGCGGGTCGGTTTCGTCCTGTGCGCGGAATTTTTCCGTACCAGCACGGAGGCAGTGCCGCAGGTCTTGATGCCGGCCCCGCGTATTCGAGCGTGCAGGCATCGGCGCCCATGTCCAGCGTCAGACCCTCCTGTTTCTGGAAATAGCGGTTGCGTGCCATCGCGATCAATGGCTTGCCTTGCATCAGCAGGCGGAAAGCCGTGTTCATCGCTGCAAAACTGAATCCGTCGGCGGCATCGCCCAGTACTACGCAATCCGGATCGGTGGCACTGCTCCCCATTTCTGCCGCGATGTCGGGATGGATCAACAGATGCGGCTTCAGCCCCGGCTGTGCCAGATGATTGCGGGTGGCGTGTACCGCCGTGAAGCCATCTTCCTCTGTGATCACGAAGCCCATGGCGGTGAGTTTCCGTACCAGTGCGGCACGCGGCGTACGCGTGGTGTTCGAGCGCGTTTACCGCACCGGGAATGGCCGAGTCCTGCACGTGCAGTACGCCGACAGGATCGATCAACAGGGCTTTGGAACGCTGCGGTAGCGGGAGCGACATGATCTGGTCTCCGGACGAGTCTCCTGCTTTCGAAGCAAGAAACACTTCGCGGGCCTGCTTCAGGCGGTCAGTTCGAGCCGGTTGCCTTCGGGATCCAGCACGACGCTCTCGTAATAACCGTCGCCGGTGCGGCGTGGGCCATCGAGTACGGAGTAACCATCGGCCAGCAAGCGCGCGGTCAGGGCGTCCACCGCTGACTCCGAGCCCAGCGACAGGGCCAGATGCGTGAGCCCATGCCGCTGTGCGCCGGACTCGTGGCGGGCAAGCGCCAGCGCAGTGGTCTGCATCACCTCGATGCGCGCACCGTGGCCGAAACCGAGGAAGCGCGAGCTGAAGCCTTTGGCGGAATTCTCGTAACGCGGCCCTGTCTCGGCTCCGAAGTAGCGCGCATAGAAGGCGCACAGGGCATCGAGGTCATCCGCCCAGATCGCGATGTGCTCAAGCTGGATCATCGGCACTTTCTGTTTCGTGTCATGCGATGGGGCATTACACCATCTCCGGGAGTGCCCTGCGCTTGCCCGTAGAGGAGGGCGATCGATGCCGGAATCTGAATCTGGATCAAATTCCGGACAATAAACCATGATTTAAGAATGGGAATTGTTATCATTATTTTTGTGCGGTGCAGCGCACGCCCGATCAACTGATCTGAATGGAGTCGATGATGGCAGCAAAAGTAGGCCTGTTTTTTGGTTCGACCACCGGCAACACCCGCAAGGTCGCCAAGCTGATCAAGAGCCGGTTCGATGATGCGACGATGAGTGAGCCAGTCCGCATCACCAAGGCTTCGCCAGAGGATTTGCTCGCGTATGACTACCTGATTCTGGGGACGCCGACGCTGGGCGATGGCCAGTTGCCGGGGCAGAGCGCGGATTGCGACGAGAACTGGGAGGAAGCGCTGGAGCGCCTGGGCGATGTCTCCCTGGCGGGCAAGACCGTCGCGCTGTTCGGGTTGGGGGATCAGGCGACCTATCCCGATGCCTTCGTCGATGCGCTGGCCGACCTTCATGAGTTTGTCACGGCGCATGGTGCGCGTGTCGTCGGCGCCTGGCCTGCGGATGGCTACGACTTTTCGGATTCTCGCGCCTTGCAAGGAGACAGCTTCGTCGGGCTGGCCCTGGATCAGGACAATCAGGCCGATCTGACCGAGGAGCGCGTCGACGCCTGGCTCAAGAGCATTGCCGGCGAGATGGGGCTGCCCTCATGAGCCCGGAAACACCACGGGTGTTGCTCGACGAGCATCATGAAAGCCTGCTGGCCGATGCCTTGTATCTGCTCTCCCGTTCGGCCACGGTCGGGGTCTGCCGTGGCCGCATGACGGCCGTGATCAAGCGTCTGGACTCCGTCGCCGGGGAGGAAGCCTTCCCGCCGATGTTGCGCGCCACGGTGGAGCGCCTGCTGATCGACTGGCGCGAGGCACAGGCGCGGGAATTCGGTGGCGGCACGGAGACGGAATCTTCCCGCGTCGGCATGTCGCACGGCCATCACTGAACGGAAGTGCGGGACGGGGATCGTCCCGTCTCTCATTCAGGCGAGCGGACGGTATTCGACCACGTCGAACGTGTGATCGTTGGTTTCGGACGCAGCAAAGGATTGCCGGCTCGCCACGCGGAACCTGCTTTCGTCGAACTCAGGGAAACGGGCGTCGCCCTCGATGTCCGCCTGTATCTCGCTGATCCACAGCACGTCCGCCAGCGGCAGGGCTTCGGCGTAGATCTGCGCGCCGCCGATGATGAAAGCACGCTCCACGCCATTACAGGCGGCGATGGCTGCCGACAGCGTGCCGACCACCGTGGCACCTGCCGCTGCATAGCCGGCCTGGCGTGTGATCACGATGTTGTGGCGGCCCGGCAGCGGGCGGCCGAGCGATTCCCAAGTTTTGCGGCCCATTATCACCGGGCAGCCAAGGGTGCGCTGCTTGAATTGCTGAAGATCGTCGCGCAAGCGCCAGGGCAGTGTGTTGCCACGGCCGATTACGCCATTGCGTGCACGCGCGACAATGATCGCAAGCTCTGGTTTGCTCATACCGACACCTGCGCGGCGATATGCGGATGCGGATCGTAGCCTTCGATGGCGATGTCTTCGAAGTGGAAACCGAAGATGTCCTTCACTTCCGGATTGAGTACCAGGCGAGGCAGCGCACGCGGTTCGCGCGTGAGCTGCAGGCGGGCCTGCTCCAGATGGTTGGCGTATACGTGCGCGTCACCGAGCGTGTGCACGAAGTCGCCCGGCTGATAGCCGCAGACCTGCGCCAGCATGTGGGTGAGCAGCGCGTAGCTGGCAATGTTGAAGGGCACGCCAAGGAAGATGTCCGCACTGCGTTGGTAGAGCTGGCAGGATAGCCGGCCGTTGGCTACGTAGAACTGGAACAGGGCGTGACAGGGCGGCAACGCCATGCTGTCGACCTCGGCCGGATTCCAGGCGCTGACCATGTGACGGCGCGAGTCCGGATTTTTCTTCAGGTTTTCCACCAGTTGCGTGATCTGATCCACCACACGGCCGTCCGGCGTCTCCCAGCGGCGCCACTGCTTGCCATAGACGGGGCCGAGCTCACCATTCTCGTCAGCCCACTCATCCCAGATCCGCACACCGTTTTCCTTCAGGTAGCGGATGTTTGTGTCGCCCTGCAGGAACCACAGCAGCTCATGGATGATGGAGCGCAAATGCAGCTTTTTGGTGGTGACCAGCGGGAAGCCCTCGGCGAGGTCGAAACGCATCTGCCAGCCGAACACTGAACGGGTGCCGGTGCCGGTGCGGTCGGTCTTGTCTGCCCCGTGCTCGAGCACGTGGCGCATCAGGTCGACGTATTGGCGCATGGGGATGTCCGGGAGAAACGAACCTTGGATTGTAACGGGCCGGAGCTGGGACGCCACAGCGGCAGTTGCGCCGCCAGGGCAAGCGTATGAAACCTGCGCTGAAAACCTTTCGCCGTAGAGGCGCAGAGGGCCGTAGAGAAAAGCGATCAGCCGCTCAATACCGTTCGGTCAAGGCAATGTCGTCATTCCGGCGGAAGCCGGAAGCCAGTGTTTTCAGGCTGATCCGCTGGATCCCGGCTTCCGCCGGGATGACGCCGAATCGGATATTCCAGCGTTTGATTGATATAGGCGAGTGCTCAGTGTCCCTCTGCGTCTTTGCGGCGTTCCGCGCAGCGTTCAGTGCAGCACCAGCCTGACTGCCAGCAAGGTCATGCCCACGCCAATGCCGCCATCCAGCACGCGCCAGGAAAGCGGGCGGTTGAACAGTGGTGCCAGCCAGCGCGCGCCGTAGCCCAGCAGTACGAACCAGACCGCCGAGGCCAGTACGCAGCCGGCCCAGAACGAAATCCGCGCTTCGACGGCATGCTGTGTGGCCAGCGAGCCGATCAGCACGATGGTATCCACATAGACATGTGGGTTCAGATAGGTGAAACCTAGCAACAGCAGCACCGCCTTGCGCCGGCTAATCGGCGTCGGCATGCCCCCCAGGCTCAACTGGCGTGTGCGGAAGGCTTCGCGCAGCGAATTGATGCCATACCAGAGCAGGAAGGCCGCGCCAGCCCAGGTGGCGACTTCCAGCGCGGCGGGCCAACGGGTGACCAGGGCACTGGCGCCCAGGACGCCCAGCCCGATCAGAAGTGCGTCGGATGCGATGCAGATGGGCACCAGAAGGCCGACATGCTGGCGCGTCAGCCCCATGCGCAGGACGTGCGCATTCTGCGCGCCGATGGCGATGATCAGCCCTGCGCAGATGAAGAAGCCGTGGATGAACGCGTCGAAATACATGTCTTTCCCCCTGCCTTGTGTATTGCCATGGCGCAGTGCGCTACGGATGGATGTGCGCCCGGTTTTCCATCCTCCACCTTGAAGAGGCTGGCGAGTTGCTTGAGGCAAGTGTAGGGAGAAGACTGGATAAAGATCAGTTTGTTGAATATATTTCAGGTTTCATTAGCGAAACTGATAGAAATGAACGTCGACTTCGCGTTGCTTGAATGCTTGGAGGCCGTGGTGACCGAGGGATCGTTCGACAAGGCCGCGGGGGCGCTCGCCATCACCCAGTCCGCCGTGTCCCAGCGCATCCGCCAACTGGAGGCACAAGTCGGCCTGCCGCTGCTGTTCCGTACACGTCCGGTCAGGCCTACGCCGGCGGCGCAGCCCTTGCTGCGTTTCGCGCGTCAGGCCCGCCTGCTGGCCCAGGAGCTTCTGCCAGAAATGCATGCCAACGCCGTGCGGGACCAGCTGCGTCTGGCCGTGAATGCAGACAGCCTGGGGAGCTGGGTGCTGCCCGCGTTGGCCGACTGGGTGAGGGCGCACGACACGATGCTGGAGTTCGTCGTCGACGACCAGGAGCATACGGCTGACTGGCTGCGTAGCGGTGAAGTGGTCGGTGCGATCGGTTCGGTGCCCGTGGCGGCGAAGGGGTTCCGATCGGTGCCGCTGGGTGTGATGCGTTATCACTGCCTGGCTTCGCCGGATTTTGTCGCGAGCTATTTCCCGAGAGGCTTGAACCGTGCCTCGGTGCGCCATGCGCCGGCCCTGGTGTTCAACCGGCGGGATGCGCTGCAGGACGAACATATCGGCCGCCATTTGCGCTGGCGCTCGCCGCAGTTTCCCCGCCATTACATCCCTGCCTACGAAGCCTATCTGCAGGCGGCCTTGCATGGCTTTGGCTACGGCATGCTGCCTGAGCCGCAATGCCGCGAAGCACTGGCCAGTGGCGCACTGGTGGACGTCACCCCTGGCACGGTGGCCGATGTGCCGCTCTACTGGCATGCCTGGGCGCTAAATTCCGAACTGATCGGCAGCCTGACGGATGCCTTGCGGCGTGGCGCCATGAGCAATCTGCGACAGATGCCCTAAATGAGCAGGTAGCGCAGCGTTTTGCCCGGGGCGGTAGCGCGTTCTTGGTGTGATCGGCAAGAAAAAGGCCCGCCGGATGGGCGGGCCTTGGTGCGTCCACTAACTGTGCGGATTACTTGTTGCTCAGTGATTCCACGCCTGGCAGAGCCTTGCCTTCGAGGAATTCGAGCGAAGCGCCGCCGCCGGTGGAAACGTGCGAGACCTGGTCTTCCAGACCGGCCTTTTCCACGGCAGCCACGGAATCACCACCACCGACGATGGTGATCGCGCCCTTGGCGGTGGCTTCGGTCAGTGCATTGGCAACGGCATAGGTGCCGACAGCTGAGGCATCGATCTCGAACACGCCCATCGGGCCGTTCCACAACACGGTCTTGGCGCCACGAATGATGTCGGCGTAGAGCGCAGCACTCTTGGAGCCGATATCGAGACCTTCCTGATCAGACGGAATCGCCTTCGAATCGACTTCAACCAGACCGTCCAGGGTGCGGGCACCAAAATCCAGCTTCTTGGTCACCATGGTGTCGATCGGCAGTACCAGCTTGTCGCCAGCCTTGGCCATCAGGCTCTTGGCCAGTTCGACCTTGTCGTTTTCGCACAGCGAATTGCCGACTTCCAGGCCTTGGGCCTTGAGGAAGGTGAAGGCCATGCCACCACCGATCAGCAGCTTGTCGACCTTGGGCAGCAGAGCCTCGATCACGTCGATCTTGCCGGAAATCTTGGAACCGCCAATGATCGCAACCAGCGGGCGCACCGGCTTGTTCACGGCTTCGCCCAGGAAGTCGAGTTCCTTCTTCAGCAGCAGGCCGGAAGCGCGCGGCAGCTTCACGCCCACCACCGAGCTGTGGGCACGGTGTGCGGTGCCGAAAGCGTCGAGCACGAACACGTCGCCCAGGCGCGAGAGCGCATCGCGGAAAGCTTCGATGGCTTCAGGCGTGGCCTTGGTGACGTTGCCTTCCTTGTCCTTGACCTTGCCTTCTTCTTCCAGGTGGAAGCGAACGTTTTCCAGCAGCACGACTTCGCCTGCGGCGAGCTTGCCGGTCACGGCTTCGATCTCGGGGCCGACGCAGTCGGGCAGGAATTTCACTGGCTTACCCAGCAGTTCTTCCAGGCGCTTGGCGACGGGGGCCAGGGTGTACTTCGGGTTGGCCTTGCCATCGGGGCGGCCGAGGTGGGACATCAGGACGACGGAAGCGCCCTCGTCCAGCGCGTACTTGATGGTCGGCAGGGCGGCGCGGATACGCTTGTCGCTCTCGACAACACCGTTGTTGACCGGCACGTTGAAGTCGACGCGCATCAGCACGCGCTTGCCGGCCAGATCCAGATCTTCGATGAACAGTTTTGCCATTGCTTTTCCTTAGATGGGTTGCGCAGTCTGCGCGGGGGATTGAAAACCGCAGTTTTACAGAAACTCCGTCAAAAATCTTGGGCTTGGCTCAAATCTGCGTTGAACGTGCGCTCAGCCGAACATCACCCGGCCTTCTACCAACGTGTAGCGCACCGTGCCTGGCAGCGGCAGGCCCAGGAAGGGAGTGTTTTTGCCCTGGCTGCGAAGGCTTTCGCGGGTAGGGATGCGCTCGGCGCGGGCATCGAAGATCACCACATCGGCACGCGCGCCCACGCCCAGGTGGCCGCCCTTCGTGATACCCATGATGGCAGCGGCGTTGCTGGTGACGCGCGCCAGCGCATCGGTTAGCGGCAGCTTGTCTTCCTGCGCCCACTTGAGTACCAGCGAAAGCAACAGTTCAAGGCCTGTCATGCCGGCTTCCGATTCGGCGAAGGGCGCCTGCTTGGCGTCATCGTCGACCGGCGTGTGGTCGGAGCAGACGGCGTTGATCCTGCCGGTCGCGAGTGCCGCGCGGAGTGCTGCGCGGTCGCGCTGGCTGCGCAGCGGCGGGATCACGTAGCACTGTGGGTTGAAGTAGCCGATATCCATCTCGGTCAGATGCAGATGATGAGCGGCGACATCGCAGGTGACGTCCACCCCGCTGGCTCGGGCGCGTTCGATGCATTCCAGCGCGGCTGCGGAGGAGACGCGTGTGATGTGCAGCTTTACACCGGTGAGGCGGGCGAGCGCGAGCTGGGTTTCCAGCGCGATGGTTTCGGCTTCGACGGGAATACCGGTCAGCCCCAGGCGGGATGCGACTTCGCCATCGTGGGCGACGCCGTTGCGCGCCAGATGTGGGTCCTGCGGCTGAAGCCAGACGCGGAAGCCGAAGGTGGCGGCGTATTGCATGGCACGCATGAGCACCTGGGTGTCGACCACTGGTGTGTTGGCCTGCGAGAAGGCCACACAACCGGCCTCGACCAGTTCGGCCATTTCGGTGATGCGCTTGCCTTCGAGTTTGGTGGTGAGTGCGCCGATGGGGTACACGTGCGCACAGTTGAGCTTCTTGGCTCGGAAGCACAGCATCTCGACCAGGCCGGGCTCATCGAGCACCGGATCGGTGTCCGGTGGACAAGCCAGGCGGGTGATGCCGCCGGCCATCGCCGCCTGCATCTCGGATTCCAGCGTGGCTTTATGTTCGAAACCCGGTTCGCGTAGGCGTGCGGAGAGGTCGACCAGGCCGGGGGCGACGATCAAGCCGGCGGCGTCGATCTCGCGCTCGGCCTTGAAGCCGGCGGGGGCGGCACCCATGGCGGCGACCTTGCCGTCGACGATGAAAAGATCCTGCTGGGTGTCGACCTGATTGGCCGGGTCGATCAGGCGGCCGTTACGGATATGGATGTTCATCTGTTCAGTTCCCCGCCGCGAGCATGCTCATCACGGCCATGCGCACCGCGATACCGAAGGTGACCTGCGGCAGGATCACGGCGTGTTCGCCGTCCGCTACCGCCGAATCGATCTCCACGCCGCGGTTCATCGGCCCAGGATGGAGCACGATGGCATCCTTGGCGGCGAGCGCGAGCTTTTCCTGGGTGAGGCCGTAGAACTTGAAGTATTCCTGGCTGGAGGGCAGCAATGCGCCCTGCATGCGTTCGTTCTGCAGGCGCAGCATCATCACCACATCAACGCCTTTCAGCCCTTCTTCCATATCGTGGAAAACGCGCACGCCCATGCGCTCCACATCGGTGGGCAGCAGGGTCTTGGGGCCGATCACACGTACTTCGGGCACACCCAGCGTGGTCAGCGCGGCGATTTCTGAGCGCGCCACGCGCGAGTGCAGCACGTCGCCCACCACGGCCACGGTCAGGCGTGTGAAGTCCTGCTTGTAGTGGCGGATGGTGTACATGTCCAGCAGCCCCTGGGTGGGGTGGGCGTGGCGGCCGTCGCCGGCATTCACCACGCTGATGTGGTCGCGGCCGGTGGCGCGCAGGTGCTGCGCCAGCAGATAGGGCGCACCGCTGGAGGCGTGGCGCATCACGAACATGTCCGCGCCCATGGCGCAGAGGTTGTCCACCGTGTCGAGCAGGGTTTCGCCCTTGCTGGTGGAGCTGGTCGACACGTTGAGGTTGATCACGTCGGCCGAGAGCCGCTTGGCGGCGATCTCGAAGGTGGTGCGGGTGCGCGTGCTGTTCTCGAAGAACACGTTGAACACGCTCTTGCCACGCAGCAGCGGCACCTTTTTTACCTCGCGTTCGGCCACTTCGGTGAAGGGTGCGGCAGTGTCGAGGATTTCGGTGAGGACGGACTTAGGCAGGCCGTCCAGCGTGATCAGATGCTTGAGACGCCCATCGGCGCCGAGTTGGGGGTTATGCACTTGTGCTCTCCAGGCGCAGGTGACCGGCGTCGTCCTGGACCAGGCTCAGACGCGTGCCGGCGGGAAGGGATTCGCTCAGGGTGTGGGCGCAATAGCGCGCGCAGATCGGCAGCTCGCGTTCGCCACGGTCGACCAGTACGGCCAGCTCCACGCAACCGGGGCGGCCATAGTCGAACAGTTCGTTGAGCGCGGCGCGCGTGGTGCGGCCGGTGTAGAGCACGTCATCGACGAGGATCAGATGGCGGCCATTCACATCGAAGGGGATGCCGGACTTTTGCGGATGCGGGTGCAGGCCACGCGAGCCGTAGTCGTCACGGTAGAAGGAGATGTCGATGCTGCCCAGCGCTACTTCGGAGCCGAGCAGGGCTCGCAGGCGTTCGGCGATCCATACGCCGCCGGAATGGATGCCGACCAGTGCGGAGTCCGGACGCAGGTGCGGGCGGATCTGGGCTGCAAGCTGGGTACAGAGTTGTTCTGCGTCAGGCAGGGTCATGACGGGATTCCAGGTCGAGAAAGTTTTGCAGGATGCGCTGCGCGGCCAGCGCGTCGAGATGCTGTTTGCGCTCGCGCCAGTTGCGTGTGACTTCGCGCAGCATCTCCTCGGCCTCGGCCGAGGACAGGCGTTCGTCCACCAGCTCCACGGGCAGGTTGAAGCGACCGTGTAGTTGGTTGGCAAAACGGTGGCAGCGCGCGGTCATTTCCGTTTCTGTACCGTCCAGGGCCGTGGGTAGGCCCACGATCAGGCGCTCGGGTTGCCATTGCGCGATCAGCCTTTCGATCTCGCCGAAACGCAGCACGTTGGCTTCGCCACGGATTACAGTAAGCGGCTGGGCGAGGCCGGTTTCGGTCTCACCCGTAGCGACACCGATGCGCGCGGTGCCAAAGTCAAAACCCAGCAGTGTGGCCATTAGGCGTGCCCTGCCGTGTCTGAGAGATTGGTGAAGTCGATGCCGAGAAGCCCCATGGCAGCATTCAGGCGTTGCTCGGGCGGTGTGTCGAAGATGACGCGCGGCTCGGCAGGCACGGTGAGCCAGGAGTTCTGGGCCAGCTCCTCTTCCAGCTGGCCGGCTCCCCAGCCGGCATAGCCCAATGCGATCAGCAGCTCGGCGGGCTGGCCTTCCGTGGCGAGGGTATGGAGGATGTCCTTGGAGCTGGTCAGCGCGATTTCCTCGGTCACACGCAGGCTGGATTGCCATTCGCCCAGCGGGCGATGCAACACGAAGCCGCGATCGGTCTGTACCGGGCCGCCGAAGAATACGGGCTCTTCTGCGCGTTCTCCATGCTGGAGCTGGATGTCGATACGCTCGAGCAACTCTTTCAGGGTGAGCTCCAGCGGGCGATTGATCACGATGCCCAAGGCGCCGTCGTCGTTATGTTCTGCCAGGTAGACGAGCGCACGGGAAAACGGCGATTCCGCCAGTCCCGGCATGGCGATCAGAAAATGGTGGGTGAGATTCACGTTTTGCACGTTTCCATTTTAACCTGACTGGGTCGCGGGGCCGCCCCGCCTGTGGAGCAAGTTTGTCATGACCTCGCTTGCACGCCTGCCTGCCGCTCTGGTGTGGTTCCGCCGCGATCTGCGCGAGTACGATCATGCCGCGCTTTCGCACGCCCTGCAGGCACACCGGCGGGTATTCTGCTGTTTCGTGTTCGACACCACGATTCTCGACGCGTTGCAGGATCGGGACGATCGCCGCGTGAGTTTCATCCATGCGAGCCTTGCCGAGCTGGATGCCGCACTGCGAGCACGCGGTGGCGGCCTGATCGTCTGCCACGGCCGTGCCGACGAAGAGATCCCCCGCCTGGCTGATGCACTCAAGGTGGTGGCGGTTTACGCCAACCATGATTACGAGCCGGCCGCGATCCGGCGAGATGCACTGGTAGAAGCTCGTCTGCGTGAGCAAGGCATTGCCTGGCGCAGTTTCAAGGATCAGGTGATTTTCGAACGCCGCGAGATTCTCACCGGCAGCGGCAAGCCCTTCACGGTGTTTACGCCCTACAAGCGTGCCTGGCTGGCGCGTCTGGGACAGAGCAGGCCCAGCCCGGCGCTGTTCGCTTGGCCGGTGGCCGAGTTCACGGAGCATCTGGCCCGCCCCCCCGAAGGCTATGGCCTGCCTTCGCTGGCGCAGATCGGTTTCACGGCAACGTCTCTGCTGCTCGAGCCCGGCATGCAAGGCGGTGCGCGCCTGTTGGCAGAATTTCTGACCCGCATCCAGCACTATGACCAGGCACGCGATTTTCCTTCAATCAAAGGCGTCTCCTATCTCTCGGCCCATTTGCGCTGTGGCACGGTTTCCATCCGCGAACTGGTACGCGCAGCTGTGGCGCGTTCCAGCGAAGGCGCGCAGATCTGGCTGTCCGAGCTGATCTGGCGTGAGTTCTATCAACAGCTGCTGGCCAATCATCTGCGCGTGGTGGAGCACGCCTTCAAGCCGGAGATGGACGACATCCGCTGGGAGCAAGGGAGCGCGGCCGAGGCACATTTTCAAGCCTGGTGCGAGGGGCGTACCGGCTATCCGCTGGTGGACGCTGCGCAGCGCCAGCTCTTGCAGAGCGGCTATATGCACAACCGCCTGCGCATGGTCAGTGCAAGTTTCCTGACCAAGGATCTGGGGATCGACTGGCGTCTGGGGGAAGCCTTCTTCGCCCGCTGGCTGCTGGACTTCGATCTTGCCGCCAACAACGGTGGCTGGCAGTGGGCGGCTTCCACGGGCTGCGACGCCCAGCCCTGGTTCCGCATTTTCAATCCGGTGACGCAATCCCGGAAATTCGATCCGCAGGGCAAGTTCATCCGCCGCTATCTGCCGGAACTGGCAGCCTTATCAGACCGGTATATCCACGCACCCTGGCTCAGTGCATCACCTCCGACAGACTATCCGGTGCCGAGCATTGATCACGCGATCGCCCGGGAACGCACATTGCAGCGTTTCAAGGTGTCAGAAAGCCGCTGATGGCATGACTGACCCTATGTGACGGGCCTTGGAGTGTAAATTCTTTCAATTTATCGTGTCGTGCGATAAGCGGATGAATGCTGCGTCCGCCTTGTAGCGAGGCCTGTCCGCTGTTGTGAAGTCCTTACACAGGCGACTTACTCCGACGATGTTACCGCTTGCACCCTTATGGGCAGCTCAGTAGCATGCCTGCCGATGTACGAAAAATTCCTATACATGCTGAGTGTTTTTATAACACTTGTCGTTCGGTAAAAATCCATGTGGCCTGCGCGTATTTACATAACGGCAGGGCATGGAGTGGCTATGGAAAAGGGGCAGGGATTGCTCTTTTTCATAGCCAAGGTTCATCAGATGGAAGTTTTTCGATTAAACGGCGCAGACCGCTTTGCTAAATCCGCACGACATGCGGTTTCGAGGAGATAGTAGTAATGAAGCAGCAGTATCCAGGCAAGGCCGCAGCCATAAGCGCGGTGGTGTTGAGCATGCTCTTGGTCGCTTGTGGTGGCGGCGGCGGTGGAGGAGATTCGTCGGGCAGCTCTTCTTCGGCGGTAAGCAGCAGTGCGGCGTCTAGCGCGGTTTCATCCTCTGTTTCTTCCTCCAGCGTTGCGTCCTCTTCTGCAGCGTCTTCGAGCGGGACTTCGTCTTCCGCAGCATCCTCTGCGTCCTCCGGTACCACTTCGGTGGATGCGGCACTTTTCAACGTGGATGGCTACGCAGCTGTCGCCGAAGTTACTGGCGGTGGCGTTCTGGACGAAAGCAGCTCGCAATACATCAAGGTCACCACGGCCGCAGAGTTTCTGGCTGCGTTGAACAACATCAAGTACTCAACCAAGACGGCCTCGACCGTCTACAAGGTCATTGAGATCGCCGCCGATCTGGACCTCGGCTACGAAGAGGCGGGCGGGGCTGCCACGACGGCAACCTATAGTTTCTTCACCTCCGCGAATGCTCCGTTGATGCACCCGACGTTGTTGACCACTGGCGTCAGCTCGATCGACATCAAGGCCTATAACGGTTTGATCATCTATTCCAAGACAGGCCACACCATTCGCCATGCTGGTTTCAATATCAAGGCAGGTGAAAACCTGATCATCCGCAATCTGACCTTTGATGAACTTTGGGAGTGGGATGAACTGACCAAGGGCGATTACGACAAGAACGACTGGGACTACATCACCATCGGTGACAGCAGCAGCGCTTCCGGTCGTGTCTGGATCTACCATTGCTCCTTCTACAAGGCTTACGACGGGATCGTTGACGTCAAGAAAGGCGCCGCTACAGGGACGACCCAGGCGGAAAACGGCGTGACGATTTCCTGGAGCGCCGTTTTGCCCGGAAGCAGTAACGCCAGCTTCATGAAGGATCAGTGAATCGCCCCGGGTTTCCTAGACAGCCCCGAGCTTCATGAAATACTGTTTTTCA
>NZ_MDUX01000046.1 GCF_014736495.1 Candidatus Dactylopiibacterium carminicum | reverse complement strand
CTGTCCCATTCATGCTTTCAGTTTAGAACCTGCAACAGCTAACTCCGACAGCGCCAAAAACAAGGCGCCTTCCGGCGCCTTGTTGCATTTTGACGGATCACCCACACGTCCCCACCGCCCCGCAGGCCGTGCAAAAGTCGCAGCCATCCTTACGGATCATGGTGTGGTTGCCGCATTCAGGGCAGGCGCGCCCCTGCATGAGTTTGGGCTCATCCTGCTCGCGCGGCGTTTCGAGGATGCCCATCTCGCGGGTCGGATAGCCGTTCTCGTCCAGCACGCCGAGCATGGCGTAGCGATGGATGATGAGCCGTGCGAGGTAGGCAACGGTACTGGGCCAGTTCTGCTGGCGGCGAGTGCCTGGCACGAAGGCCATGAAGTCGCCCAGGGGCTCTGGATAGTTCAGGAGTTTGCGCAGCTTCATACCGATCCAGGCCGGATCGACCACGCGCATGTCGAGTGAGAGCAGGCGCGAGAGCCCGTCCAGCGCGCGTGGGTAGTTGCCCGAAAGCCACATGGAGTACGGGCGGGTGACGCCTGTAAGGCCCCCCGTACCATCGCTGGGCAGCGTGATTTCCTTCAGGCCGAGCACAAAGTCCTCGCCGGTTGCCGGGTTCTGGATATCGACAGTCCATGAGAGCGTGCCATCAGCTCCGGTCTTGGGTTCGGCTACGGAGAAGACGGCATCACGCACCGGCGTCTCGCCCTCTTCCTCAAAGGCGCCCAGCGTTTCGCAGCGGTGGCGCACGATCTGGGCAAAGGCGGAGACCACGCCGGGCACACGCCGATGCTCGCCATGCGGCGGGAATGGCATCTCGAAAGCCGTTTCGCCAACGGTGTGGGCGAGCATGTCGAGCTTGAGCTTGAGCCAGGCACGGTCGTTGGAGCGCATGTCCATTGACAGGGTCTTGGCCACGGCTCCGAGACCACGCGGTTGATCGGCACCGTTCACCCACACTTCGAAGGGTTTGCTGTGCCCGGGACGACCGTTCTCGGCCTGGCCGACGAAGATCGCGAAGCTGCCCGTGGGGCTGTTGAGCATGTAGGTCCAGGAGAGGTTGCCATCCGGCATGTCAGGCCGGCCTGGCCAGCGCAGACTGGAGAGTACCGGCGCGGGCAGATGCGGAATGGACAACCGGCGATTGGCGTCGCTGACCTGCACATCCTGCGGGGCTTTCTTGCCGTCCGGCGCCGGCGCGCTGGGCGCAACCGACAGCACGGAGCCGAGCACGCTGTTGGGGCGATAGGTGGCAAGCCCCTTCAGACCGGCCTTCCAGGCGCTCATGTAGAGATCCTCGAAATCCGTATAGGAATAATCCTCGGGCACGTTCACCGTCTTGGAGATGGAGGTATCCACATAGGGCGCGACGGCGGCCACCATATCCTTGTGTGCAGCAGCGGAAAGCTCCAGCGCAGTCACGAAATACGGCGGCAGCCTGGAGGTATCGCCACCGAGATGGCGGTACAGACGCCAGGCGTAGTCCTCCACGGCGTATTCCTTGTGGGTGCCGTCGACCATGCGTTTCTTGCGGGTATAGGTCCAGGAGAACGGTGGCTCGATGCCATTCGAAGCATTGTCGGCGAAGGCCAGCGAGATGGTGCCCGTGGGCGCGATGGAAAGCAGGTGCGAGTTGCGGATGCCATGTTTGCGGATGGCGTCCTTCACTTCATTGGACAAACGCGAGGCAAAATTTCCGCCCGAGAGATACATGTCGGCATTGAACAACGGAAAAGCGCCCCGTTCGCGGGCGAGCTCCACCGACGCAAGATAGGAGGCGTCACGCATGACCTTGCTGATGTGCGTGGCCATGTCGCGCGCCTCTTGGGTGTCGTAGCGCAGGCCGAGCATGATCAGGGCATCGCCCAGGCCTGTGAAGCCCAGGCCGACGCGACGCTTGCTGGCGGCCTCCTGGGCTTGCTGCGGCAGTGGCCAGTGAGTGGCGTCGAGCACGTTGTCGAGCATGCGGATCGAGGTGGCGACGACCTTGCCGAAAGCGGCCTCGTCGAATCTCGCCTTCTTCGTGAAGGGCGACTTGATGAAGCGGGTAAGATTGATTGAGCCTAGGCAGCAGCAGCCGTAGGGCGGCAGCGGCTGTTCGGCGCAGGGATTGGTGGCCTCGATGGTCTCGCAATAGTTGAGATTGTTATCCTTGTTTATGCGATCCAGGAACAGGATGCCCGGCTCGGCGTGGCCGTAGGTCGAACGCATGATCTGGTCCCACAGATCGCGAGCGCGTACCTTACGGAACACCCACAGACCATCCTCACGCTGATAGGCCCCCGCATTCTTCAGGTCGGTGGCAGGCTCGGCCTTGTGCACGAGCTCGACATCGCCGTCTTTCTCCACGGCCTGCATGAACCGGTCGGTGACGCCTACCGAGATGTTGAAGTTGGTGAGATCCCCTTGGTCCTTGGCGTGGATGAAGGCCTCGATGTCGGGATGATCGATGCGCAACACCCCCATCTGCGCGCCACGACGAGCGCCGGCGGACTCCACCGTCTCACACGAGCGATCGAACACCCGCATGTAACTCACCGGACCGGAAGCACGGCTCTGTGTGCCGCGTACCGCAGCACCGACCGGGCGGATCGAGGAGAAATCGTAACCGACGCCACCGCCACGGCGCATGGTTTCAGCGGCGTGCGACAACGCCGTGTAGATACCTGGGCGGCCGTCGACCTCTTCGGTGATGGAATCCCCCACGGGCTGCACGAAACAGTTGATCAGCGTGGCAGCCAGCGAGGTTCCGGCAGCGGAGTTGATACGGCCGCCAGGAATGAAACCGGCAACCTGGGCCTCGAAGAAACGCTCCTCCCAGAGGGCACGCTTCTCTTCCTTCTCGACCGAAGCCAGCGCACGGGCCACTCGCCGGCGTACATCCGTGACCGAAGACTCATCACCCTTGGCGTATTTTTCCAGCAGGATCTCGCCGGAAATTTCTTGCTCGGTCAGGGTGGAAACAGCTTCATCGCGGATCTGTGCATCCATTTTTCGGGCTCCCCAGGGCTTATGGTCTCTATGACGGGTCAGCTGCCGCCGAAACGGCGAACCGGGGCCGAGCATACTACGGGTAGTAGCAAGCCAGAATCAAATAACTAAATACAGCCACAAAAGGATTCAGCAAAGCCAGGCGGGAGGTGCCTTCCAGACCTTCTGGCAGTACGGATGGACTACGCAGGGTGGACCGCGAAAGCGCGCAAGGATTCAGGAGAGACCCAGCGAACGCAGCACCGAATCCAGTTGCGCTTCGCAGTGCTCGGCAAGCACCGGCAAAAGCGCGAGATCGACACCCGAGAGCTCCGGTGCATCTTCGTCCAGCACGCTAATGCCGGCAGTAACCGTTTCACCGCGTGCCAGGAGTTCGGTGACGGAAATCGCCAGATTGAGCCGTGCGGCTTCCTCGTGCAGCCCTTCCGGTGCGCTCAGCGGATCCAGCTGGGCGCCGATCACCTGGCCAATATGTTCCGGCAGATGCCAGGACGAACAAAGTGCCGCACCGACTTCCGCGAAGTCGCAGCCCACGATGCTGCGTTCCTTCTCGGCCAGCTCGTTCAGGTTTTCCTGCCCCATATCGAGCACGATGCCCATCAGGTCCGGCACGGCGTGGTACATCACCAGATGCCCCATGTCGGACAACAGGCCGATGACGAAGGCCCGCTCGGCCTCGCGTGCGCCCAGGTGGCGGGCGAATTGCCGACACATCAACGCCCGGCGGATGCTGCCGCGCCAGAAGCGGTCCATATCCATGCGGCGCGGGCGGATGCCATGGAAGGCACCGGCCAGCGTGGCGGTCAGCACGATCTCGCCGACCTGATCCAGCCCGATCAGGCTGATGGCGCGTGAAACCGTCTCGATACGGCGGGGGAATCCGTAGAAAGCACTGTTGGCGACCTGCAACAGGGTCGCCGTGAGGGAGGGATCGTTCTCGATAAGACGCGCAAGCTCCGAAACCCTGACCTCAGGGTCGGCCAATGCCTGACGCAACTTGTAATACAGGTCCGGCAGGGTCGCCAGGTGTTTCTGCCCTGCAACGAGTTCCTGGGCAAGACGCATGAAAAGCCTCCCGATGTTGCCGCGCCGCCCTCGCCGTAGGAACGGCATGCGCGACACAGGAGCGGCGGATTATCGCTCGAATCGGCAACAAAGGCATCCTTGAAGGGAGCCTTGCCTGCAGGGTTTTTCAGGCCGGAGACTCCGGCCGCAGCACGCGCTCGATCAGCGTGATGCGATCCCGCACGATCAGCTTCCGTTTCTTGAGACGGCGCATGGCCAGTTCGTCTTCATCCGGCGCGCAGGACAGGCGGGAAATGGCGTTGTCCAGTTCGCGATGCTCCGCGCGCAGCACATCGAGACGATGCCGCAAATTTATGGCTTCTTCGAACATGTCGCTCATCGGGATCACTCCTGTTTCTTATATGACCAGCATGCTACCGGTGCCGGCTTTTGCCTAGTGAGGATTTCCCGTGGCCGGGAACCTAGTGGGCCGGAAACAACTCGTAACACCGCAGGCTTGAGATTCTCCGCCCGGCACCGATATCTGATAACACGGGCAGCAATAATCGCAGCCTGACAGTAGCGCTAGCCAACCCCAAGCCAGGAGGGTCGCCATGAACATCGTATTGAACAATCCTGTTTTGTATGTCGTGGACTACCCATCCGTCGGAGCCATCGAAGTCATCGACAAACGTACGGCGCGCGGTGGTTTGCTTGCTGGCGATGCTGCCTCGCGTTTTCGTCGCGATCTGGAGGATGCGATGAATCTGAGCGAGGACGACGACGATCCCGCGCTCTCGCCCGCGCTGCCTGCCGGCAGCAAGTACTACATCACCCGCAATGGCTTCAACCGGTTGAAGGCAGAGCTGGATCAACTGCTGCGCGTCGAGCGCCCGGAAGTGGTCTCGGTCGTCTCCTGGGCAGCCTCCAATGGCGACCGCTCCGAAAACGGTGACTACATCTATGGCAAACGTCGCCTGCGCGAAATCGACCGCCGCATCCGTTTCCTGATCAAACGCCTGGAAATCGCCACGGTGGTGGATCCAGAAGCGCAGGAGAACGTCGATCAGGTGTTCTTCGGCGCCACGGTGACGGTCTGCGATCAGGACGGCGAAGAATCCATCTACCAGATCGTCGGTGTGGACGAAGCCGATGCCGGTCGCGGCCTGATCAGCTGGATCTCGCCATTGGCGCGCGCACTGCTCAAGGCCCGTGTGGGCGACACCGTGCGTTTCGCCAGTCCTGGTGGCCTGCGCGAGCTGGACATCCTCGACATCGCCTACCGCTGAACGCCTGCCGGCCCTGGTGGCACGCTGACCACCGGGATGCCCAGCAGATGGGCCAGCGGTGCGGGATCGCACACCAGATCGGCCAACGTGTAGCGATCCAGGACGCCATAGAAAGCCTCACGCGCTTCATGCAGCACGCCAACCAGACGGCAACCCGGCGTGATGCGGCAGCGATCGGGCGCCACGAAGCACTCGACAATGGGCCCATCCCCCTCCGCCGCGCGCACCACCACCCCCAGCCCGACCTGCGACGCAGGCACCGCCAGGCGCAGCCCACCGCCCTTGCCACGCAAGGCTTCCACGAAACCACTCTTGCCCAGTTGCTGGACCACCTTCATCAGGTGGCTCTCCGAGATGCCGTAGGCCTGGGCGATCCCCTGGATGGTGGCAAGATGTTCCGGCCGCAGCGCCAAGTACATCAGCACGCGCAGCGTGTAGTCGGTATAGGTGGTGAGTTTCATGGCGGAGGGACTATAGCAGGCGCCAGCTGGCCGATTTTGTAAGCCCGACACCCACGATGTAACCCACGCACAGCAAGGCCGAGATGAACGCGGCCACGGCGCGCCGCCTCGGCTGATCACGCCGCAGGGCCCAGTGCCCGAGCAGGATGTAGCCCAGCAGGGCAACCAGCTTCGCGGTAAGCCAGCCATGCACCAATGGATACTGGTGAATCAGCACCGCCAGCTTGATCGCCACGCCCAGCAGCACGGTATCCACCAGATGCGGCAGATAGCGAAGCGGCCACCAGCGCCGCCATGGCACACCCGCCAGTTGCAGACTGCCGCGCAGGAAAAACAAACCAATGCTGAGCATCGCTGCCGTGAAATGGATCTGCTTGAGCGTGAGATAAAGCATGCAACATTCCGCGCAATCCGGGGGCACGCCATGGCGCCGCGCCCCGGATCACCTCATTTACTGGGTTTCAACAGTCGCAACGCGAACCAGGCCAACGCCAGGGCACCCAGCCCGAATACCACGTCGCCCGGCACGCGCAGCCAGACCAGCGCCCGCATCACCTCGGACTGCACGACCTCCACGGATCGCGCGTACCAGAGCCCTTCACTGACGCTTGCCCAAGCCTGATAGATACCCGCGGGCAGCAGCGACATGAACACCATCATCGCCAGACCGACGTTCAGTGCCCAGAACATGATACGCAACCATTTGTCTTGCCAATGCTCGCGCGGCATCAGACCGCGCAGGCAAAACAGCAGCAGACCGATGCCCAGCATGCCATACACCCCGAACAACGCCGCATGACCATGTGCCGGCGTGGTGTTTAGCCCCTGCACGTAATACAGCGAGATCGGCGGATTGATCGCAAAGCCCAGCAGCCCGGCACCCACGGTGTTCCAGAAGCCGACAGCGACGAAGCACAGGATGATCCAACGATAGTGCTGTACCCAGGGCGCGGCCCGAGTACGACGATAAGTACGCCAGCCCTCGAAGCCCACCAGTGCCAGGGGCACCACTTCCAGCGCCGAGAACACCGCACCAATGGCGATCACCGAGGTCGGCGTGCCGGTGAAGTACAGGTGGTGCAGGGTTCCCAGGATGCCGCCGAACAGGAACACGATGGTCTCCATCACGATCGCGGCGTTCGCCGTAGCCGTGCGGATCAGGCCCAGACGCGCGAAGATCAGCGCAATCACAGCAGTGGCGAAGACTTCAAAGAATCCCTCGACCCAGAGATGCACCAGCCACCAGCGCCAGTATTCGATCATCGAATAATGGCTGCGCTGGCCCCACATCAACGAACTGGCGTAGAACGCACCGATGCACGCCGCCGACAGGAACACCATGGCGATCAGACCACGGGATTCCGAAGGCCTTTTCAGCGCCGGCCACAGCGCGCGCGCCATCAGGCCCAGCCAGATCAGCAGCCCGGCAAACAGGCCGTACTGCCAGATGCGCCCCATGCTGGTGTACTCCAGCCCCTGATTGCCAAGCCAGAACGCAAAGCTGCTACCCAGACGCTGCTGCGTACCCACCCAGCCGCAGATGAGCGAACCGACGACGATCAGCACCAGTGCGTAGAACAGCACATTCACGCCCAGCCTCTGGAATCTGGGCTCCTGCCCCGCCAGAGCCGGCGAGATGTACAGGCCGGTCGCTAGCCAGGCCGTGGCAATCCATAGCACCCCCAGTTGGGTATGGATGGTGCGGCTGCTGACGTAAGGCAGCAGTTCGGCCAACGGCAGGCCGAAGAAGGTTTGCCCTTCCACCGCATAGTGCGCGGTCACCACGCCCATGCCGATCTGCAACAGCAGCAGGGCGATCACAATGTAGAAATACTTGGCGGTGGCGCGCATCGACGGCGTGGGCTTGAGGCTGAAAAGCGGATCGCTCTCCGGCACCTTGGCTTCTCCATCCTCCGGCTGCGCGGCATGTACCAGCACCATCACGGCGATCCCCGCGATCAGCAGCACGATGCTGACCATGGACCAGATGCCGTTGCCCGTGGTCGGCGCATTTCCCACCAGAGGCTCGTGCGGCCAGTTGCTGGTGTAGGAAATGTTTTCCTGGCCCGGGCGATCGGCCGCTGCCGACCAGGCGGTCCAGAAGAAGAATGCCGGCAGCGCCTGCAATTCCGCCGGATCCTTGAGCGTGTGCCGCACCATCGCGTACTGCTCGCGCAGACCATCCAATGCCGGTTCATTGCCGAACAGACCGCTGTAGTAAGCAGCCAGCGTCCGTACCACGCCCGTGCGCTCCTTGCTCAGGATGATCGCGCCGGAGGCCGGATCGTAGGTGTTGCGGCGCATCTCAGCCTTCACGCGCGCACTGACCACGGCCTGCCCGTCGGCATCCAGTGCGTCGAAAGGCTTGCCCTGCAGACTCTGCGCAATCGCATCACGCAACCCCAACGCCTCACGGTGCAACCAGTCGGCCGACCAGTCCGGCGCCAGATAGCTGCCGTGCCCCCAGACCGAGCCCAGTTGCTGCCCGCCGGCCGACATCCAGGCCACCTGCCCGTCCATCACCATGCCGGGGCCGAATACTTCCTGCCCGTCTTCGGAAACAACACGCTCTGGCACCGGAGGTGCTGCCAGATAGATTTCGCGCCCGATCCAGCCCAGGGCAGCGAAAGACAACAGAAACACGACGCCCAGCCATTGCCAGAGCCTGCGTGAGGATTTCATGCCGGAATTCTCCATGAGAGGCGGCTGTGGATGACGCCGCATAAGATTCATATTAAGAGAATCTTTTTAAAGATTTAACAAAAATGAATCTTTAAGCAGACAACAAAATGAGGCGTCTGTACGCGAATGGAAGAAAGGAACGTTGCGCGGCCTGAAGGCCGTCTTCAGGCAGTGGCGAAGCGTGCCTGCAAGCGCAGATCGGTGCCCACGGTATCGACGGAATCGACTCGCAGCGCATGCCGCTGCGTCAGGGATTCCAGCAAACCCAGATCGAACAGCCCACGCGCGGCGCTGCCCAGCAGGCTGGGCGCCAGGTAGAGCAGAAGCGCGTCGGCGCAGCCACTGGCGATCAGCGCCCCATTGAGCCGTGCGCCAGCCTCGGTCAGTACTTCGTTGATGCCGCGCGCGCCCATCGCCTGCATCAGGGCAGGCAGATCCACCTGCCCTGCCTCGCCGGGCAGGCTCAGCACCGCCACACCCCGTGCCTCATACGGTGCGAAGCCCGCAGTATCGGTCAGTGCGGTGGCGATCAAGGCATTACCGTCGGCCAGCACGGCTGCGTCCAGCGGCGTGCGCAACTGGCTGTCGACGATCACGCGCAACGGCTGGCGCGGCGTGTCGATGCCACGCACGGTGAGCCTGGGCCTGTCGGTCAGCACCGTACCGATACCGGTGAGGATGACGCAACTGCGCGCGCGCCAGTGGTGGGCATCCGCCCGCGCAGCCTCGCCGGTGATCCACTGGCTCTCCCCATTGGCAAGCGCCGTGCGGCCATCCAGGGAGGCTGCTGCCTTGATGCGCAACCAGGGCCGGCCACGCGTCATGCGCGAAATGAACCCCTCATTCAGGCGCAACGCCTCGGCTTCCAGCACACCACTGCTGACATTGATCCCTGCTTCGCGCAGACGCGCCAGACCGCGTCCGGCGACCAACGGATTGGGATCCTGCATGGCGGCCACCACGCGGCGCACGCCAGCGGCCACCAGCGCCTCACAACACGGCGGCATACGCCCGAAATGGCTGCAGGGCTCCAGCGTGACATAAGCCGTGGCCCCGCGTGCGGCCTCACCCGCCATGCGCAAAGCGTGGACTTCGGCATGTGGCTCGCCGGCCTTGACGTGCCAGCCTTCACCGACGATGCAGCCGTCGTCACGCACGATCACACAGCCCACGCGGGGATTCGGCGTCGTGGTGTAGAGGCCGTGAGCCGCCAGCGCCAGGGCTCGGGCCATGAAATCCCTGTCCTGCGGCAGCATCTCAGTCGGTGCTGCGGCGGGAACGGGAGCGGCCGCTGACTTCGCGGATCGCCTCGGAAAATTCCGCAGCATCCTCGAAATTCCGGTACACCGAGGCGAAGCGGATGTAGGCCACCTTGTCCAGGCGCTTGAGTTCCTGCATCACCAGCTCGCCCAGAGCCTCACTGGGGATCTCGCGGTCGCCCATGGCGAGCAACCGGCCTTCGATGCGATCCAGCGCAGCCTCCACGCGCTCGAACATCACCGGGCGCTTGCGCAGCGCCAGCTTCATGCTGGAGAGCAGCTTGTCGCGTTCGAACTCGACGCGACTGCCGTCACGCTTGACCACCTGCGGCATCTTCAGCTCGATGCGCTCGTAGGTCGTGAAGCGTTTGTCGCAATCGTTGCAACGGCGACGCCGGCGGATGATGTCGCCCTCCTCGTTCTCGCGGGTATCGGTTACCTGCGTGGAAGGCGCGCCGCAGAAGGGGCACTTCATGACACGCGCTCCGCGCGCGTCATGCGTGCCACGTGACGGGCGATAAGCGGGGCGAAGGAACTGTTTGCGTCTGACCTGTCACTCATCACATATCACCTGTCACATTAGGGCGCCGATCAGGCGCCGTAGACCGGGAATTTCCGGCAAAGCGCCGAGACTTCCTCGCGCACACGGGCCTGCACGGCCTCATCGGCCGGTGCATCGAGCACATCGGCGATCAGGTGTGCCACGCGCTCGGCTTCGATCTCGGTGAAGCCGCGCGTGGTGATCGCCGGGCTGCCGATACGGATGCCGGAAGTCACGAAGGGCTTTTCCGGGTCGTTCGGGATGCCGTTCTTGTTGACCGTGATGTGTGCCTTGCCCAGCAGCGCCTCAGCTTCCTTGCCGGTGATCTTCTTGTTGCGCAGATCGACCAGGAAGAGATGGCTCTCGGTACGGCCGGAAACGATGCGCAGGCCACGCTCGGCCAGCACGCGCGCCATTACGCGGGCATTGGCCACAACCTGCTCCTGACACTTCTTGAACTCGGGGCTGGCCGCTTCCTTGAAAGCAACAGCCTTGGCCGCGATCACGTGCATCAGCGGGCCACCCTGCAGGCCGGGGAAGATGGCGGAATTGATGGCCTTCTCATGCTCGGCCTTCATCAGGATCACACCACCACGCGGGCCGCGCAGCGTCTTGTGCGTGGTGGAGGTCACCACATCGGCGTGCGGTACCGGATTCGGGTAGTAACCGGCGGCGATCAGGCCGGCATAGTGCGCCATGTCCACCCAGAAGATCGCGCCGACTTCGCGGGCAATCTTGGCGAAGCGTTCGAAATCGATGCGCAGCGCATAGGCGGAGGCACCGGCGACGATGATCTTCGGCTTGTGCTCGCGGGCCAGCGCTTCCATCTTGTCGTAATCGATCTCTTCCTTCTCGTTGAGACCGTAGGCAACGACGTTGAACCACTTGCCGGACATGTTCAGCGGCATGCCGTGCGTGAGGTGACCACCTTCTGCCAGGCTCATGCCTATGATGGTGTCACCAGGCTTGGCGAAGGCCATCAGCACGGCCTGGTTGGCCTGCGAGCCGGAATTGGGCTGCACGTTGGCCGCATCGGCACCGAACAGCGCCTTCAGGCGGTCGATGGCGATCTGCTCGGCCACATCCACGAACTCACAGCCGCCGTAATAACGCTTGCCCGGGTAACCTTCCGCATACTTGTTGGTCAGCTGCGAGCCCTGCGCTTCCATGACGGCAGCGCTGACGTAGTTTTCGGAAGCGATCAGCTCGATGTGATCTTCCTGACGCTGGTTCTCTTTGGCGATGGCAGCGTACAGTTCTGGGTCGATGCGGGAGAGGGTGTCTTGTCTGGAAAACATGGTGCGAGCCCGTGGGTGGGAACAAAGGATGCATGATAACCCGGCCCTGTCATGGCGGGGAGGCTCGCCTGATGCGTGAACGCTTCATCTGAAGGGCCATCCGGGGGTTTTGTCGCCGAGCAAAAGCGGCAGTGCCGTCGCGGCAGCAACAAGCGTAGGGCATTTTTGTCAGCAGGTCGCCCGCATTCCCCGTGCGCTTGGGTACACTGCGCGCTCTGCTCCGTTTCCGTAATTCCTCGCCTCCATCCGCGTACCATGACTGAAGCCAACACCGCCAGCCCGCAAAAGAACACGCCCAACCCCGCACGTGCCCTGCTGCAGACCCTGCAAGCCGAATTCGCCGTGCTGCGCGAGCACCAGCCGCTGGCCATCGGCATTGACAAACAGATCCTCGCCGCCCGCCCCGACACCGACCGCAAGCTGCTGCGCATCGCGCTGGGCATGCACACCAAGTCGCTGCGCTACCTGAAGACGCTCAAACAGGCCAGCCAGCGCTTCAATCTGGACGGCAGCCCGGCCAGCGAAGTCAGCAGCGAACAGCAGGCCATGGCTGCCGAAGAGCATGCCAAGCGCGAGCAGAAGCGTGCCGAAGTGCACAAGGCTGCCCGCCTCGCACGCGAGAAGGCCGAAAAGGAAGCAGTGGCCGAACGCCGCAAACAGGAAAAACTCGGCCAGTTGCTGGACAAGTTCTCGCGGCATTGAGCCAAGGGCGCCCGGCGGATGCGTGGCATGCGCCGAGCGCCTATCTTTACCTTCAGGGTTACGCGCCATCGCACCGCCAGAGGAGGCGGTGTGCCGGGCACGCCCAATCCTCAATCCATCCAGGAAACGTGTGCCGCCACCACGCGCCAGCCTTCGGGAAGGCGCACCCAGGTCTGCGTCTGGCGGCCGATGCGGACCACGCCTTCACGGGTGAACTCGGTGCAGGCGGTGGCGAAGTCCTCGCCGTAAGTGGTGATCACGGTGTTGCGCAGGCTGCGCATCAGCCCCTTGGCGGGACGCACCGCGCGGAAGGCCCGGATCTGCGCATGCCCGTAGAGGTTTTCGGTAGCCCCGTAACGCACGGTGAGCGGGCTGTCGCAGAACAGCGCATCAAGCACGGCCACGTCATTGCCGGTGAGCGCTGCCTCGTAGCGCGCGAAGGCGGCCTCCACCTCGTCCAGTACGGTCGGCCGGTTGATTTCCATCGCCATGCTCAATGCCCTCCGAGATAAGCCTTGGCCAGTGCCGGATCGGCGGCGATCTCGGCCGCGCTGCCACGCGCGACCACTGCGCCGTTCTCCAGCACATAGGCACGATCCGCCAGGGCCAGCGCCAACGCCGCCATCTGGTCGACCAGCAGCAGGGTCATCTTCTCGCCGCGCAGGCGGTCCAGCACCGCGAACAATTCCTCGATGATCTTCGGTGCCAGCCCCAGCGAGGGTTCGTCCAGCAACAGCACACGCGGTTTGCTCATCAGCGCGCGGGCAATCGCCAGCATCTGCTGCTCGCCGCCCGACAGCAGGCCGGCACGCTGGTGCAGGCGCTCGCGCAGTCTCGGAAAGCGCGTGAGCATTTCCTCCACGCGCCGCTCGCGGTCTTCCGGTTGCAGGAAGGCGCCGAGGCGGATGTTGTCCAGCACCGTGAGCTCGGGGAACACCTGGCGGCCTTCCGGCACCAGTACCAGCCCCAGGCGCACGATCTGCTCGGCGCGCAGGCCGGAAAGCTCCGTGCCGCCCAGATGGATGCCGCCCCGCAGTGGGCGGTGCAAGCCGCTCAGGCTGCGCATCAAGGTGGATTTGCCGGCGCCGTTGGCACCCAGCAGCGCCACCATCTCGCCTTCGCGCACCTGCAAATCCACAGCGTGCAGCACCGGTTCGGCGCCGTAGCCGGTGGTGAGCCCGCCCACGCCCAGCAGTTCGTCCGCGTCGGCCAGCAGGCTGCGCGCCGCGCGTACGCCGCGCCACGAAATGCAGCAGCGCGGCAAGGGCGAGCCCGATCAACGGAATCAGCACCTGCAGCGGATACACGCCGAGCCCGAGTCCCCCCAGTTCGATGGGCATCTGTGCCAGTTCCGAAGGCAGCGAGCGCGGCTCCTTGCCGAAGGAGAACATCACCAGGTTGTCGAGCACGATGCCCAGCGCCACCGTGGACATCAGCCAGGCATCCGAACCGCGGCTGGCAAAAGGCCGCACCGCGATGAATTCGACCACCAACCCGTAGAGCGCACACAGCGCCAGCGCAAGCAGGATTGCGAGCAGGATCGGCCAGCCCAGCCCGCGCGCGAAGGCGAAGGTCAGCACCGCACCGAGCATCATCGAGCTGCCCTGGGCGAAATTCACGGTGCCCGACACCGCGTAGGTCACATGGAAGCCCAGCGCCATGAGGCCATACATGGCGCCCAGGCCGAGGCCGGAGATCAGAGCGGAGAGGATAAGCATGGAAGTCTCTCGGGGTGATCGAAAAGAAAAAAACAGGGACATTCCCCACAAACCCCGGCTATCGGCGGCCGTTCGAGCTGAGCCTGTCGAGGCCCGCTTAGGACCAACGCCCTTCGGCAAGCTCAGGGCGAACGGTGCTGTCCGATACATGCCGGGTTGAAAAATGCGCCAAACCCGCCAATGGGCGTCATCCCGGCGAACACCAGGATCCAGACGGAGGAACGAAAACCCTGGATTCCGGCTTGCGCCGGAATGACGCTGCCATCTCGATTACGCGTGCAAGACGCGAACGCTGCATCACTTGCTGTTCATGCCCACCGGCAGGATGTAATCGCCGTTGAAATAGGCCCACACGTAGTCGTTCTCGTTGAGCGCGTCATGCACCTGCGGCGAGAAGGGATTCACGTAAGTCTTGATCAGGCCTTCATAGCGGTCGATCTTGTAGAAGCCCTGACGCACCGCGTCGCCCTGCGTGGAGCCAGCCTTCTCGATGGCCAGCGCGGCAAGCTGCAGACCGTCGTAGGCATTGGCCACGCCCACCGCCGGGGTAATGTTCTCCACGCCTTTCACGTCAGGATACTTGGTTATCAGCGCCTTGATCACGCGCTTGCCCACCGGCCCCTGCTTGCCGAAGAAGCTATAGGTCTGCACGAAGTGCACACTCTTCGCATTCGGGCCGGCCAGTTCGGTGAAACGGCCGCCCGCCGGGCCCCAATGCGACACCACCGGCACTTTCCAACCCATACGGTCGAGCGACTTCACGACCTGCGCCGACGGGCCCACGTTGCCGACCAGGAACAACACGTCCGCGCCAGCAGCCTTCAGGCGCGAGAGCTGCGGCACCACATCCACCGCGCCATCCTCGAACTTCTCGATGCCGGCAGCCTTGATGCCCTTGGCCTGCAGCGCGGCACTCAGCCCCTTCTCGTTCGATTCGCCCCAGGCGTTGTTCACCAGGATCATCCCCGGCTTGCTGGCGCCGAAAGTCTTCTGCGCATAGGCCAGCATGCCCAGATCCACGATCTCGTCGACGGCCGACACGCGGAAAGGGAAATTCGGATTGGCGCCGTTCTTGGTGATCGGCGTGGCCGCTGCCCAGGGGCCCATGAACGGCACCTTCTCCTGGTTGGCCATCTGCACAATCGCCACCGACACCGGCGAATCCAGGCCGCCGAACAGCACCGCCACCTTTTCCTTGTAGATCAGCTCGCGCGCGGCAGTCACGCCCTTGGCGGGGTTGCCCTCATCATCGCGGCGCACCAGCTGCAACTTGCGCCCGCCCAGCAGGCCGCCCTTGGCGTTCACCTCGTCGATGGCCACGGTAAGGCCGCGCGTGATGGCCTCGCCCGCCAGTGCGGACTGGCCGGAGAGCGCCGTCACCAGCCCGATCTTGATCGGCTCGGCGGCCATCGCACAGGGCAGCGCCAGACTCGCGGCGACCGCCATCGCGGCGGACAGGAAAGTACGTCGGGTAGCAGGAATCATGGGGAAATCTCCAGTCAGTGGTTCAGAAACAGGCGGCAGCCCGCTACATCGGCAATGCAGGAAACGTGCCAGATGTATCCAAACAAATAACAATCATGAACACACCTTGAAAAACAAATTGTCTACAATCTGGCACAGCGCATGCTCACATAACCACACACGCCAAGTCGGCATAAAACCGCACATATTCAGTGCAAAAACTGGAGATCAACCATGAATCCTGCTTCAAAACCGGGCACGGACATCGTTCAACAGGCCGCCGCATTGGTGGAGGAATTCCTGCGCATCATCATGATTCCGGACCCCGAAGGCGCGCGCGTCTTCACAGCGCCGGCGCTGCGCATCCGCTTCACGGGTGGCCGCGAGATGCACGAGCCCGCCGACTGCAGCGCCTTCAATGCCGGCCGCTATGCCTGGGTGAAGAAACGCTTCGAGCGCACCGAGGTGATGGCTGGCGCCAGCGAGGAAGAGGCCGTGGTCTACAACATCGGTACGCTCTATGGCGCCTGGCCGGACGGCACGCCCTTCGAGGGCAACCGCTACGTGGATCGCTACGTGGTGCGCCACAGCCGGATCGTGCAGATGGACGTGTGGAACGACAGCGCGGAATGGATGCTGGTGCGGGCCGGCCTCGCCGCGCCCTGGCCCTCGCCGATGGGAGCCGCGCAATGAGTACCCTGCTCGCCCCGCTGCCGGACAGCGGCCGCTTCGCCTACAGCCCGATCACCCGGCGGGCGGACTACTGCTGGCCCAATGGCGCCAGGCTGGCGGTATATCTCGGTTTCAATCTGGAGCATTTCGCCTTCGGCGAAGGCCTGGGGGCCTGCATCGGCCCGGTCTCACCGCAACCGGACGTGCTCAACTACAGCTGGCGCGAATACGGCAACCGCGTCGGCGCCTGGCGCTGCCTGGCGCTTTTCGACCAGCTCGGGCTGCCCACCGGCGCGCTGATCAACACCGCGCTCTACGACCACTGCCCGGAACTGGTCGCCGCCTTCGCCGCGCGCGGCGACGAGCTGATCGGCCACGGCCATAGCAATGCCGTGCGCCAGGGTGATCTGAGCGAGGCGACGGAACGCGAACTGCTCGCCGCCTGCCGCGCGCGCATCGCCGAATGCAGCGGCACGCCCCCCACCGGCTGGCTTTCCCCGTGGATCTCGGAGAGCCGCGCCACACCGGACCTGCTCGCCGAAACCGGCTACCAATACACGCTGAACTGGTGCCACGACGATCAGCCCATCCTCATGCGCACCCGAGGCGGCCAGCCGCTCTGGGCGGTTCCCTACCCGCAGGAAGTGAATGACATTCCGATGATCATCGCGCGCCAGATGGACGGCAAGGATTTCGCGCAGATGATCGTCGACAACTTCGACGAAATGCGCGAGCAATCACGCCGCCAGCCGCTGGTAATGGGCGTAGCGCTGCATCCCTACCTCGTCGGCCAGCCCTATCGCCTGCGCCATCTGCGCCGCGCGCTCGAACACCTCTGCGCCGCGCCCGACGCCGGCGAAATCTGGATCACCACGCCTGGCGCGATCTGCCGCCATGTCGACACCCTGCAACCCCGCTGAAAACACCATGACCCCGACACTCGCTCCGCTCCCTTTCGAAGACGGCATCCAGGCCTGGGTGCCCCACGGCCGCTTCACCCTGCCCGCCACGGCCAACGGCCCGCTGAACGGCCTGCGCTTTGCCGCCAAGGATCTGTTCGACGTGGCCGGCGTACCCACCGGCGCCGGCAATCCGCACTGGCTCGCCAGCCATCCCGTGCCGACGCGGCACAGCCCGGTGGTGGCGCAACTGCTCGCCGCCGGCGCCACGCTGTGCGGCAAGACGATCACTGACGAACTCGCCTACAGCATCCACGGCGACAACCTGCACTACGGCATGCCGCGCAACAGCGCCGCACCCGAGCGCATCCCCGGCGGCTCCTCCAGCGGCTCGGTGGCCGCCGTGGCCGCGAAACTGGTGGATTTCGCGCTGGGCACCGACACCGGCGGCTCCACGCGTGTGCCCGCCAGCTACTGCGGCGTGTGGGGCATCCGCAGCACGCACGGCCTGCTCTCGCGCGAGGGCCTGGTGCCGCTGCATCCGCGTTTCGACACCGCCACCTGGTTCGCCCACGAGGCCAACAGCTTCGAGCGCGTCGGCCAGGCGCTGCTGCCGGCCACCGACTTCAAGCCGCACCGCGCCATCGCCCTCACCGATGCCTGGGCGCTGGCCGATGCCGACTTCCAGCCCGCCTTGCAACGGGTTTTCCAGTGCGCCGGCGAACTGTTGGGCGCGCAGGATGAGTGCGCCATCACCGCCGAAGGCGGACTTGAGCAATGGCGCCAGACCTACGTGACCGTGGGCGGCTTCGAGGGCTGGCAAGTGCATGGCGACTGGATCACGCGCGAGCAGCCGGTATTCGCACCCGCCATCGCCGCGCGCTGGCAGCACGCAGCCAGCATCACGGCAACACAGGCCGCCACCGCCGAAACCCATGCCCAGGCGATCCGCCAGCAGGTACGCGCGGCACTCGGCGATGACGCCATCGCCATCCTGCCCTCGGCGGCCAGCCTTGCCCCGCTGCGCACCGCCGGTGGCGCGGAGATCGACGACATCCGCGCGCGCACCCTGCGCATCTGCTGTGTCGCCGGGCTGGCCGGGCTGCCGCAGGTCAGCATCCCGCTCGCCAACGCGCAGGGCGTGCCGCTGGGCGTTTCCCTGCTCGGCCCAACCGGCAGCGATCTGGCGCTGATCCGGCTGGCGATCCGGATCAGCGAGAAGCTGAAGGGCTGAAGCCACCTTAGGGCGCCCGTTCATGCTTCGATACCTCAGCACGAACGGGGTTGTGACCATGGCCGTGTGCAAACCGAAGTCCGTTCGCACTGAGAGTTCGAAGTGCGGACGGACTCCGCGCATGACCAGCGTTCCGATCCGTTCATGAGCGATGCATCCACAAGACATGCCGCCCCCGGGCACGACAATCTGTGGCATGCTCCGTCACCCAAAATCCGCGACAGATTGTCGACAATCCCTGACGGACGAAATGGCTACCTCCAGCACACGCAGCAAATCGCGCCCCGACTTCAAGACCGCCTTGCCGGGCCTGAAACAGGGTGACGACATCGAGACCCGGATCTACAACACCGTGTTCGAAAGCGTGATGACGCAGCGCCTCAAGCCTGGCACCAAGCTGCCCGAAGCCTCGCTGTGCGAACTCTTCGACGTCAGCCGCGCCACCGTGCGCAAGGTGCTGCAGCGCCTGGCCCATGACCACATCGTCGAGCTGCGCATCAATCGCGGCGCCGTCGTCGCCGCCCCCACGCCGGAGGAAACCCGGCAGATCTTCGAAGTCCGCCGCCAGCTCGAAGCCTGCATCGTGCGCCTGGCCGCCGCCAAGGCCAGCAAGGCCGACATCGCCAGCCTGCGTGCCCAGCTCAAGCAGGAACACGAAGCCATGCACCGCTTCGCCCAGCCGGAATGGGCGCGACTCGCCAGCGCCTTCCACCTGCGTCTGGCCGAAGTGGCTGACAACGCCGTGCTGCAGCAATATCTGATGGAACTCGTCTCGCGCTGCTCGCTGATCGTCGCGCTCTACGAGCCGCCGGGCAATGCCGCCTGTGAGCACGACGAGCACGCCAGCGTGGTGGATCTGATCGAGAAAGGCGACGCCGAAGGCGCCGTGGCGCTCATGGACCAGCACCTGCGCACGCTGGAGGCCAACGTCTGCGTCGAGCACGAGGCGCCGGACAACAGCCTCGCGCGCATGCTCGGGCTGAACTGAGCGCCAATCGGCGGCCCGGCTGCAGGACGCAATAGCACGCGATACCTACGTCTGACGCAAGCGCGGCTACGCCAGCAATCCTCCGGAAAAATGCAATTCGTAAACAGGAAAACCAGTTCCGGAAATGATCTCGTGGCCTTGGAATGCTCCGAGACAACCCGAGTACTGGCAAACATAGCGGTAACTCCCGACTTCGAATGAAGCCGGGCCACGAACAGGAAATGCTGCAGGCAGTGCCCGTAAGGCAGTGCGAAGGAAGGCATAAATCACCTTCGCTGCTGCCTGTGGCGTGTCGGGTAGCAAACCCCCTGAGTAACTCATGGACCAGACCGGCTTCCCCGAGAGATAAACGATTTCCTGACCAACGAAACGGCACATCCCGACATAGACATCGCGATAGAAGAAATCCCCCTCGGCGAATTCGAGCTGCTTTGAGCCGGGAAGAAGGGGGGCCACCGACGCGGCATCATTTTGCCCTGCGTAAGTGGCCTGCTTCGCAGCCTTCAGAAAACGGGCGAATTCTGACGAGGCGAGCAATGTCATGACTTCTGGATCCTGGGCATCTGCAAACGCTTGAAAGGCATGCGGTCACCCATGTGGCCCTGCAAAGCCTTGGGGGCTGACGCCATGGGTGTCAGACGAACTCGGCCGCGACGAAACGTTCTCCGCCTGTCTGTGCCTCCGCGACGATACGGCGGATCGCGCTGGCGATCTGCGCTGGCTGGCGCAGTGCGCCGTCCCGATGGAGACCATGGAAACGCTCGACGGTGGGAAAGTCGGCGGGGCTGCTCGCACGGATGTCTGCCTGCATGCCGGTGTCCATGATGCCGGGATCAATGATCAGGGCATAAACCGGGTGGGCTTCGCTGGTCTGTTCGAGGGCAAGCGCACGCATGAAATTGTCCAGTCCGGCCTTGGCCGCGCAATACAGAGACCAGCCGGCATATCCCTTGGTGGCTGCGCCCGAAGAAAGACTCACCACGGTCTTCCGCGCCGGAGTTTCCTGAAAGGCACGGATGGCCTCGCTCATGAACAGGATGGCAGCGGTGAAGTTGGCGTTCAGGTTTGCCTGGACTGCGGCCGGATCATTGCGGGAAACAGGCCCCATGGGCGAGAGCATGGCCGCATTGCTGATGATCACGACTTCTTCGAGACCCGCTGTGCTGGCCAGCGGTCTGAGATTTTCCGCGACCTTCCGCGCCACCTGCAGAGGCTCGGCAAAGTCACAGGCCACCGAAAACGGATGCGGAGCGCTACGCGAGAATTCGATGAGGGCGAAGCCTGCTTTTGCATATTGCTGACACAGCGCAGCGCCCAATCCCCGCGATCCACCCGAAATCACCACAAGCTTCATGATCAATTTCCCCTCCAGAAGTAGGGGAATGATTGTATGCGCCATACGCCCGCTCACCCAGCGCAGCCGGCGCCAGACATGCTGACTCGATGGCCTGGGCATCACAGACATAGCCCATGAACATTTCAGCTTCATGACTGAAAACAGGCCCCGAAACAAACACTTGGCGTAAGACAAAAGTCGTACGAACTTCGCGCCACGCCCCTCAAGTGTGCAGCTTCCCCATCCGAGAATGCCCCTCGGCAACGCTTTCTGCCGCGTCATGCGGACGCAACACGGCTGACCGACATTTACCCGGCCACGCAGGCATTTATCACTTCCGGAAACAGGGGTTGATCGCAGATGAAGATCCGTCACCGCATCGCATCGATGGTGATCATGACGCTCGTGGCAATCCTTGCCATCGGCGGCTACGCCATCACCGAATCGCGCGGCAACGCGCAGCATGTGGAATCCGTCACCGATGGCGTGATTCCCACCACCCTGGCCTCGGCGGACCTGGTTTCGCGCGCCAAGGACATCCAGCTCAACATCATGGCGCTGGTCTCGGCGCCCGATGCCGAGATCGCCAGCCAGCTCAAGGAAAAGCTCGCGGCGCAGAAGACGGCGCAGGCCGAGGCTCTGCAGCGTCAGCTGGAGGCCGCCACCGATGACACTCAACGCGGTCTCGTCATTCAGGCGCAGGAAAGCCTGGAGAACTACTTCGCCTCCATCGAGGACACCGCGCAGCTCAAGCTCGCCGGCCAGGCCGCGCTGGCCGAGGCCAATCTCTTCGCCACGGTGGCGGAATACCAGCGCGAATTCGGCCAGATCATCGATACCCTGCGCATCGAGAAGGACCGCAGCAAGGATGCCGCCATCGCCGCGCTACGCCACAGCCTTTCGCGCACAGTCGGAGCCCTCTCGGGGGTGACGGCCGCCGCGCTGCTGCTGCTCTCCTTTGCAGGCGGGCTGCTCTATCGCCAGGTGATCCGGCCGATCGGACACATGCAGGCAGAAATGAGCGCCATCGCCGCCAACCAGGATTTCACCCGCCGCGTACCGGTGACGCGTGAAGACGAGATCGGCCAGTCGATCACCGCCTTCAACAGCATGATCGCCCGCATCGAGGAAAGCTCCGCGCAGCTGCGGCAAAAGACCGCAGACATCCAGAGCATGCTGCAGAACATCCCGCAGGGCATCCTCACCATCGCCAGTCAAGGCCAGGTGCACCACGAATACTCCGCACATCTCGAAAGCATCCTGGAGACGCGCGACATCGCCGGACGCAACATCATGGAGCTGATCTTCGCCAACAGCAATCTCGGCGCCGACAGCCTGGCGCAGGTCGATGCCGCGGTGGCTGCCTGCCTCGGCGAAGACCTGATGAACTTCGAATTCAACCAGCATCTGCTGGTCGGCGAGATCGAGAAGAAGATGCCTTCCGGCGCGCTCAAGGTGCTGGACATCAGCTGGTCGCCAATCACCGACGGGCAGGACAGCATCGTGCGCCTGATGCTGTGCGTGCGCGATGTCACCGAGCTGCGCAAGCTCGCTGCCGAAACCGCCGAGCAGAAGCGCGAGCTGGAGATCATCGGCGAGATCCTCGGCGTGAGCCAGGAGAAGTTCCACGAGTTCATCAGTGGCACGCTGCGCTTCATCGACGACAGCGAGCAGCTCGTCCGCCAGCATCCAGAGCAGGATGCGCAGGCCGTCGCGCAGCTCTTCCGCAACCTGCACACGGTGAAAGGCAACGCCCGCACCTACGCCCTGCAGCACCTCACCGATGTGGTGCACCAGGCCGAGCAGACCTATGAGGCGCTGCGCCAGCCACGCCCCGAGATCGCCTGGGATCAGCAGCAACTGCTGGCCGAGCTGGCCGGCGTGCGCCGTTTCGTGGAGCGCTACGCGCGCATCAACGAACTCAGTCTGGGCCGCAAAGGGCCGGGCCGGCGCGGCGGTGTGGAACGCTACCTGATGGTCGACAAGACGCAGATCCAGGAAACCCTGCAACGCCTCGAAGCGGTGAACATCGCCAACATCCACGAACTCGTGGCCGCGCGCGATGCCATCCACAAGACGCTGCGTCTGCTCGGCACCGAATCGATCCGCGAAACGCTCGCCGGCATCCTTGAATCGCTGCCCGGACTGGCGGAAGAGCTCGGCAAATGCGCCCCGCGTGTGGTGATCGAAGATCATGGCACCGTCATCAAGAATCAGCTCGGCGCCACACTCAAGAACGCCTTCATGCACCTGCTGCGCAATGCGCTGGATCACGGCATCGAGGGCACTGAGGAACGCGTGGCTACCGGCAAGGACCCGGTCGGCCTGATCCGCCTGGAGCTGTGCGTGGCCGACGGCGCGCTGCGCATCCGCCTCGCGGACGACGGCCGTGGTCTGGCGCTCGCCCGCATCCGCGAACGTGCGCAGCAGGCCGGCTTCATCGAGCCCGGGCAGACGCTGAGCGATGAAGCGCTGGCGCAGCAGATCTTCCGCCCCGGCTTCTCCACCACGCAGGCAGTCACCACCGTCTCCGGGAGGGGCGTCGGCATGGACGCGGTGCAGGACTTCATCCGGCGTGAAGGCGGACAGATCGAAATCCGCTTCACCGACGAAGCCGTCGGTGCCGATCACCGCCGCTTCGAAACCCTGATCAGCCTGCCCGAACACTTCGCCGAAAGCGTCGGCCGCAAACCGGAAACCACGCGCGTGGCGGCCACCGAGCCGACACACACGGAGATGCCGGCGGACGAACCCGTACCCGGCATACAACCCGCCGCGTAAAAGGCTTTGCACGCACCACCCGTTGCCATCGATTTTCCCTCGGCAGGCTCAAAGCCTGCCCCGGGCTGGATCCAGGGGCGAACGGTCATGCTTGCGCCAACCCCGTTCGTGCCGAGAGATCGAAGCATGAACGGGTATCAGAACCGAAATTTTGAGCAGCCTCCCGAAACCTGTTTTTATCCCCCGAACAAGGACGACACACATGGCACAAGTACTGGTAGTCGATGATTCGAGCACCGTGCGCAACGAAGTCTGCGGCTTCCTCAAGGATGCCGGCCTTTCCGTGATTCCCGCGCTGGACGGCAAGGACGGGCTGGACAAGCTGCGCGCCAACCCCTCGATCAAGCTCGTTGTGAGCGACGTGAACATGCCCAACATGGATGGCCTCACCATGGCCGAAAAAATCCGTGGTGAGCTGGGCAATCAGGCCGTCAACATCATCATGCTCACCACCGAAAACAGCCCCTCCGTGAAGGAACGCGGCAAGGCTGCCGGCGTCAAGGGCTGGATCGTCAAGCCCTTCAACGGCGCAGCAGTGATCGCCACTCTGAAGAAACTAGCGGGCTGATCCGCGCCCTGCCCCCGACGCCGTCATCAGGATTGCCCTCATTCCGGCGGAAGCCGGAATCCAGCGAATCTGCAGCGCTGTCTGAATCCCGGCCTGCCCTGAGCCTTCCGAAGGGCCAGGATGACACAAGGGTAGCAATCCAACGGCATCGCCCCACCCCGACCCCATCAACATCCGAGTCGAGACCAACCAACAGATGAACGACCTGATCGCCAACCTCGCGCTGTACGGCGCGGGCGCTCTTTCCGGCGCAGCCCTGCTTGCGCTCGGCGCTACTCCCTTCCTGCGCAAGCGCAGGCAACAACACGAAGCACAGCAAGCGCAGATCCAGGCCCTGACAACACGCATCACCGCCGAGGAACTGACTACACGCCTTGCTGCCGTGCGTGACGACGCGGCAACGCGGCAAGACCGGGCCCTTGCGCAACAGCAAGCCGGACACGAACGGGCGCTGGAAGATGCCCGGCGCGAAGCCGAAACCGAAGCGATGGCTCGCGCCGACAATCTGCTGCGCGCCCATGAGGGCGAACTCATCAGCCTGCGCAGGGCACTGCTCGCCGAGCATGAGGCAGTCACGCGGAACATCGAATCCCTGCTCGACATCATGAAGATTGTCGAGCGCTGGCATGACGAGATGCAGGCCATTCTCAGCAACAACGACGAATTGCGCGAACAGAACGCCGAGTTCTCGCGCATCGTCAAACATGTCGTCATCCTCTCTCTGAACGCCTCCATCGAAGCCGCCCGCGCCGGCGAGCACGGTCTGGGCTTTGCCGTGGTGGCCGACGGCGTGCGCGACCTGGCCGACACGGCCTCGCGCTGGGCGCTGCACTACAAGGAAAACCTCGACAAGAACGACTTCATCACCACCACCACCTTTCAGGATATCCAGGCCAGCGGCAGCATGATCCGCACCGCCGTGCTCACTTTGAAGGCCGCCAACGAGCAGATCGGCCGTCGCATCGCCGACCATGGAAGCGCCCCATGCCTGCACTGATCACGCCGCGCACGCTCACCACGCTCGAAGAAGCCTTCCGTCAGGCGCTGCGCGAGATCTCGGGTGCCGGCCAGGCAGCAGCACCAGCCCTGGAACGCCAAACGCTGGAAACCCTGGATGGCAGTGGCGAACGGCGCCTGCTCACGCTCACCCTGTCTTCCTACCTGTTCCGCATCGTGCTGCTTTTCGACTTCCGGCTGGACGCCCCCACGCAGGCCTACTTCGCACGGCTCTTCCGCAACGGCGACGCAAAACTCGCCGAACAGGCCCTGGCTGACGTGCTCTCCGAATACGTCAACATGCTCAGCGGCACTGCAAACCGTCTGCTTTCCACGGAAGCCCTGCGCACCGGCATGTCCACGCCCTTCGCACTGGAAACCCATTGCCGCAGGCACCTGCAAAAGCTCGCCCCGGCCGAATGTCTCGCCTATCGCGTCAAACCTGCCGAAGCCGTCGCCTTCAATCTCATCCTCTGCCTCTGTGTCGCTCCCGAGGCCACACTAGATCTCGCCACGGCGCCACTCGTCGAGGAAGTCGTCGGAGGCGAACTGGAGCTCTTCTGACACGCAATCCGCCCCCAGGGATTCCAGCCCTGGGGGCCTGCTTGCCTTCTTGTGCCTCGCCTCCGGCGCACAGATCAGACCCGGCGGCCTGCTTTGCTCACAAAAATATGTCAGACAATAAAAAGCATGACGAGCGAGGCTTCAAGACCTGACTCAAGTGCAATACAAACCACTGAAAAGCCAGGAAAAACAGAATTTCTGAAGCAATACCCCAGAATGCTCGAAAGCTTTTCTGACTGCTTCTGAAGCCTGCCATCAAAAACAAAAACCATATTCAAAACAATGGCTTTTGATGATTGACGGGCTTGACTCTCGTCAATCCAAAAAACATCCAGGCATCAAATTTTCCTATCCAACAGTCCGAAATCCATGGGCCTGATCCGGGATTTTCAAGCGTGTCTGGCACCTTGCGCACAAACTTGCGGTTTAGCTTCAGCCGCTTAGCAATAGTCAGACAAATTAATCTATCTGATCGTTACTTGTATAACAAATATTTACATTTGTTGCTACTTGTCTAACAAGTCAGGATGATTACCCCAATAGACAAACTTATAGAGCCAGAGTGCAGCACCAAAAACACTGCGAAAACTGGTCTGAAAAATCGTCGAAAGGGATCACTGTTGTGAAGAAAATCAAAGGCCTGCGCTGGTATATGATCGGTCTGGTCACGCTGGGAACCGTGCTGGGCTACCTGACACGCAATTCGATTGCGGTGGCCGTGCCAGAGCTGCAGCACACCATGGAACTGACAACTCAGCAGTACGGCTACATCGTGGCAGCCTATTCCGCCTGCTACACCCTCATGCAACCGGTTGCGGGCTACGTGCTCGATCTGCTCGGCACCCGCCTGGGGTACGGCCTATTCGCCGTGCTGTGGGCCATCTTCTGTATGTCCACGGCCTTTGCCACCAGCTGGCAAGGGCTGGCCTTCGCCCGCGCCGCCGTCGGTGCGGCAGAAGCCGCCATGATCCCGGGCGGTCTGAAAGCCACCTCCGAATGGTTCCCTGCCAAAGAGCGGCCAAAAGCCGTAGGCTGGTTCAATGTCGGCTCGTCCATCGGCGCCATGCTGGCGCCGCCCCTGGTGGTGTGGGCAATCATGATCCACAGCTGGGAGATGGCATTCGTGCTGGTGGGCATCCTGAGCGCGGCCTGGGCTGCACTGTGGCTCTGCAACTACCGCAAGCCCTCGGAGCAGAAACATCTGTCCGAAGAAGAGCGTGATTACATCCTCAGCGGCCAGGAAGCCCGTCTGAAGGATGGCAATGCCAAGAAGGCATCGGTATTCCAGATCCTGGGCAACCGCCAGTTCTGGGGGATCGCCCTGCCCCGTTTCCTCGCCGAACCGGCCTGGGGCACGATGAACGCCTGGATTCCTCTGTTCATGGCCAAGACCTATGGCTTCAACCTGAAGGAAATCGCTCTCTTCGCCTGGATGCCCATGCTGTTCGCCGATCTGGGCTGTGTGCTCGGCGGCTACATGCCGGCCTTCTTCCAGAAGCATTTCGGCGTCACCCTGATCGTCTCCCGTCGTCTGGTGGTCACGCTCGGCGGCGTACTGATGATCGCCCCCGGCCTTATCGGCCTCTTCACCAGCCCCTACATCGCGATTGCCGTGCTCTGTGTGGGCGGTTTCGCTCACCAGGCACTCTCAGGTGCACTGATCACCCTGTCGTCCGACGTGTTCGGCAAGAACGAAGTCGCCACAGCCAACGGCATGACCGGCATGGCCGCCTGGACGGCCTCCACGCTGTTCGCCCTGGTCGTCGGCGCGCTGGCCGACACCCTCGGCTTCGGCCCGCTGTTCTTTGTGCTCGCCTGCTTGGATCTGTGTGCCGTCTTCTGCGTCTGGTTCATCCTGCGTGACCCTGAAGGCCGCACTGCCAGAAAAGCCCCTCAAGCCGCCTGATACTCGCGCTGCCCTGTCTGCTCCGGATCCGTTCCGGGGCAGGCGTCCGCTTGTCGCCAGAGACGTTCAGCCGGCGTAACCCTCCCGGAGGCCCGCCTCTGGCACCTCGTACCCATCTGCCATACCGCCACCCAGTCTGTTCAAGGTCGGCTCGCGGCGCAGGCGCTCTGCCAGGAAATCGATGAACACGCGCAGCTTGGGCGGCAGATGCCGGGTGGGCGGATAGAGGATCCAGGCAGCGCCGGAGTAGTTCGTCCTGAAACTCCAGTCCGGCAGCACCTGCACGATCAGGCCCTGCTGCAACGCATGACGCGCCGTGAAGTAAGGCAGGCTGGCGATGCCGAGGTGCTGCAGCGTGGCATCCAGTCGCACGCCGGTGTGGTTGGCGGCATAACGGCCATGCACCTGCACGGTGATCTGCTTGCTGCCCTGGCGGAATTTCCAGCGGGAATCGCCGGGCTCCTCACCCAGATAGATGCAGTTGTGCTCCTTGAGATCATGCGGATGCGCCGGCGTGCCCTGCTCGGCCAGATAGCGTGGCGTGGCGCACAGCAGATGGTCGATTTCCAGCAGACGCCGGCCCTTCAGCCCCGGTGGCGGCTGATCGGTGATGCGGATGGCAAGGTCGATGTCGCCATCAATGAGGTCGACCGTGCGATCTTCCAGGCGCATCAGTACGTCGACCTTGGGATGGCGCGCGAGGAATTCGGGGATATGCGGATGCAATACGAAGCGCCCCACGGCCTTGGGTACGCTGACGCGAATCAATCCCGCAGGCTCGTCGCTGAGCTGGCCGGAGACATCCAGCGCGGCCTGTGCGGCGGCCACCATTTCCTGGCAGTGCGCCAGCACTTCCTTGCCGCTCTCGCTCAGGCGCAGCTTGCGCGTGGTCCGCTGCAGCAACCTCGTGCCCAGGGCTTTCTCCAGCCGTGCGACGGCACGGCTGATGGCCGAAGGCGTGGAGGCCAGTTGCCGCGCCGCTTCGGAAAAGCTGCCGGTCTCCACCACCCTGGCAAAGACAGCCATTTCGGCCAGCAGGCCCAATGCCAGATTTGTGCTCATGAGGAACAGATCATTTGAGTATTTAGTGGATTATCTCGCCCATGAACACTCAATACAATGGAAAAACCGTATCGCGAAGAGCACAAGTCCATGCCACACACACGCCCCCTGATCCACCGCGGTCATTGTCTGATCGGCGCTTCCGCAGTTGCCCCCGGCGTTTCCCTCTGTGGGAGCCACTGAGATGCTGGCGAGCTACTGGCACGAATTCCTCGGCCTTGCACTGATCCACTTTCTCGCCGTCGTCGCACCGGGGCCGGATTTTGCCGTCACCGTACGGCAGAGCCTGCGCCACGGGACGCGTGCCGGCGCCCTGACCGCACTGGGCATCGGCGCGGGGATCTCGGTACACGTGGCCTATACCCTGCTCGGAGTGAGTGCCCTGATGCACACCAGTGCCTGGGCACTGCTCGCGGCCCGCATCGTCGGCGGCCTCTATCTGATCTATCTTGGCTTCAACTTCCTGCGTGCCCGGCCTGCGCCCCCCCGATCAGGACCCGGCCGATAACACGGATGGCGCTGCGCAGGATTCGCGTGGCGCCTTCCTCACCGGCTTCATGACCAACGCCACCAATCCGAAGGCCACGCTGTTCTTCCTTGCCGCCTTCACCACCGTGGTGAGCGACAGCACGCCGCTGGCGGTGCAGGCGCTGTACGGTCTGTGGATGTGCCTGGTCAACGCCAGCTGGTTCGTACTGGTGAGCCTGGTGTTCTCGCGCGCCACTGTGCGCCAGCGCTTCCTGAAGAGTGGCCACTGGTTCGAACGCGCCATGGGCGTGGTCATTCTCGGCTTCGCTGCGCGCCTGCTGTTCGTGGCGCTGGATTACCCGGGGCGGCTGGAGAGTGGAGTGTGGGAACAGGCGTCATTCCGGCGAACGCCTGCCGCGCCATGGGCCCGTAGCCCGGATACAGTGCAGCGGAATCTGGAGGCTCAGGCACCGTCATCCTCCCGGATTCCGGCCTTCGGCCTGCATCCGGGCAGCGGCCGGCGCCCGTTCATGCTTCGATCCCTCAGCACGAACGGGGTTGCGGCAACGGGCTTGTCTGAACGAAATCCGTTCCGACTCCTTGTATCTTTAAGCCTCGGACCGGCTCGGGTAGCCCGAGCGGCCTCTGGGATGTTTGAAGCCCGTGACTGAGCACTGGGCGCCTGAGCCGGA